>NZ_JBEZZN010000003.1:0-735686 GCF_040639195.1 Micromonospora sp. NPDC023956 | reverse complement strand
CCTGGCGGCGCTCCTTGTCCGGGCCGATGTCGGCGGACGCACCGGTCGGCGTCTCGGTCGAGTCGTAGGTGATCGCGTACGGGTACGCCGGGGCGGCCCCACCCCGCCCCCCGTGGTTCGGTGTGGTTACAGAACGCCCAACTCGCGGGCCGACCGCTGACGGCTGGCCATGGCGACGGTACGGGCGGATCGGGCTGCCTCAGTGCGCGTGGTGGTACGACCGGCCTGAGGCCGACGCATTCGGGCCCTGGACAACGCTTCGTGGAGTAGTTGCATCTCGGTGACTCCGTTCAGGACGTGCGGGTTGTTCGGTTCGCTGACTGCCGGTGCGGCACCGGCACGAGCGCGGATCGGGTTCATGTCAGGCCGCCAGCCGGACCGTGTTGCGGGACGTGGTCAGCCCACTGGCCGCCAGTCGCGCCTCGGCCTCGACCCGGAGCGCGGCGTCCCGGGCGACGTCCTCCTTGCGCGGGCGGCCCCGGGGCCGCTTGCGCGGGACGACCGCGCCACGCTCGAAGATCTCGCCGCCCCAGACACCCCAGGGCTCGGCCCGCTCGACCGCACCGGCGAGGCACTCGACGCGCAGCGGGCAGTCCCCGCAGAGCGACTTGGCGAGTTCCAGCTCGGCGGGCGAGTCGGAGAACCACAGGTCGGGGTCGAACTTCCGGCAGGGCAGATTCGCCTCCAGCTCGACGCTCACGTCGAGGGGGGCCAACGCCAGACTCATCGCCCGGTCACCTCTCTCTCACTTCGATCTCGTGGATCGCATTTCCGACGTACTTCGGCGGGGCAAAAAACTGAGGCCGCGGATCCCGGTAGCGGGTTCCGCGGCCTCGAGGTGAGCCGGTGGTCTGACGAATCAGACCGGTCTCCCTCGAGGTGGAACACCGCGGACGTCCAGCCGCCGCTTCATGGCGACCGGGGCACCCTTGCCCGTGAACCCATTGGTCCCGTCGATTCCGGTCGGCGCGACGGTCAGGAGCAGCTCGGCCTGATCCTGGGTCTGGTGCGCGTGCGGAACCGGGAGCCCGATGGTCAGGGCGATCCGGGCAGCCGACAGCGGAGCGACGGCAGCAGACAGCGCCGTCGGACGCTCGTAGACGAAGCTCTCCATCGGTGCCACCTCCTCCTCTGACGTTCGCTCGTTGATCGACGGTCTCGCCCCTCGTGAGCAGCCACGATGAGCCACCCGCGAGGTGTGTTCTGAGGCTATGCCGCCTCCCGGCGCGAGGGCAAACGAATTACGACGGGTTTTCCAAACTTTCTTTCGGGCAGACCGCGTCGACCGTCGCACCATCCACCAGGGCCAGCACGGATTCGCCGTAGAGGCCCAGTTTGCGGGGGCCGATTCCGGCGATGGCGATCAACTCTTCGGGGCGGCCCGGTCGCCGTTCGGCCAGCGCGGTCAGGGTCGCGTCGGTGAAGACGACGTACGCCGGCACCCGTTGCGCGCCGGCCACCCGCTGCCGCCAGTCCTGGAGCCGTTCCAGCAGCTCCTCGTCCACGTCGGAGGGGCAGGTCGGGCAGCGGCCGAGCTTGCGGTCACCGCCGGCGAGCAGGGTCGCCCCGCAGATCCGGCAGGAGATCACCTGGTTGCGACGACGCTCGACGCGCCGGGCCGGGCCCGTGCCGGCCCGCTCGGCGCCGCCGGAGCGGTCGAGCTGCGGCAGGAAACGCGAGGGGCGCCGGTTCCGCCCGCCGGGCGAACGGGCCGAGGCGTACGACAGCCAGAGCCACTGCCGGGCCCGGGTGATCCCGACGTACAGCAGCCGCCGCTCCTCCTCGACCTGCTCGGCGGTCTTGGCGTACCCGGTCGGCAGGGTGCCCTCGACCAGCCCGACCAGGAAGACCGCGTCCCACTCCAGCCCCTTGGCGGAGTGCAGGGAGGCCAGGGTCACCCCGTCGACGGTGGGGACGTGCTGCTGGGCGGCCCGCCGTTGCAGTTCCTCGGTGAAGGTGGCGAGGGTGACCGGCCGTTCGACCACCGCGCCCTCGCCGATCGGGAGCACCGGCGGGGTGGCCGCGTACTCCTCGGCGAGCTGGACCAGGGCGGCCAGCGCCTCCCAGCGTTCCCGCGCCGCGCCGCCGGCCGGGGGCGCGTCCGGGGCCCACCCGACCGCGGCGAGCGCCTCGACCACGGCGGCCGGCAGCGGGGTCTCGCCCGGGATGGAGCGGACGGCGGCGCGCAGCGCCACCATCGCCTGCCGCACCTCGACCCGCTCGAAGAAACGTTCCGCCCCCTGCACCACGTACGGGACCCCGGCCTCGGTGAGCGCCTTCTCGTACGCCTCGGACTGCGCGTTGGTGCGGAACAGCACGGCGATCTCCCGGGCCGGCGTGCCGGCGGCGACGAGCTGCCGACAGCGGGCGGCGACCGCCGTCGCCTCGGCCGGCTCGTCGGTGAAGATCCGCAAGTCCGGCTCCGGTCCGGTGGGGCGCTGCCCGACCAGCTCCAGCCGGAGCCGGGCCTCGGTGCCGCGGGCCTGGGCGATCACCGCGTTGGCCAGCCCCACCACCTGCGGGGTGGAGCGGTAGTCGCGGACCAGCCGGACCACCACCGCCCCCCGGTGGCGCCGGGGGAAGTCCACCAGGTGTGCCGAGGTGGCGCCGGTGAACGAGTAGATGGTCTGGCTGGCGTCACCGACCACGGTGAGGTCGTCCCGGCCGCCGAGCCACGCCTCCAGCAGCCGCTGCTGCAACGGGTTGACGTCCTGGTACTCGTCGACCACGAAGTGCCGGTACTGGGCCCGGACCTGTTCGGCGACGTCCGGATGCTCCTCGATGCCCCAGACGGCGGCGCGGAGCAGATCCTCGAAGTCGATCACCCCGGCGGCCCGCTTGACCGTCTCGTACGTGGCGAAGACCTCGGCGACCCGCGCCGGCTCGTGCGGGGTGTCCCGCTGTGCCTTGGCCGCGGCGACCACGTACTCCCCCGGCTCGACCAGGGACGACTTGGCCCACTCGAGCTCACCGGCCAGGTCCCGGGCGGCGGCCCGGTCGGTGCGCAACCCGACCCGGGCGGCGGCCAGGGTGACCAGCCGTACCTTGCTGTCCAGCAGCTCGGGCAGTTCCCGGCCGCGGAGCAACCGGGGGGCGAAGTAGCGCATCTGGCGCAACGCGGCGGCGTGGAAGGTGCGCGCCTGCACCCCGCCGACGCCCAACGCGGTCAGCCGGGCGCGCATCTCGGCGGCGGCCCGCGCGGTGAAGGTCACCGCGAGCACGTGCCGGGACGAGATCTGCCCGCTCAGCGTCCGGTACGCGATCCGGGAGGTGACCGCGCGGGTCTTCCCGGTGCCCGCGCCGGCCAGCACGCAGACCGGACCGGCGGGCGCGGTCACCGCCGTCCGCTGCTCCGGGTCGAGCCCGGCCAGCACCTGTTCCGCCGCTGAGTGCACCGCCACCCGAGGAATCATCCCAGCCCCGTTGGACGTTACAGCCGATACCCTGGCGGGCGAAGCCGCCCGACCCCGGACCGACGGAGGTTCTGACCCATGTTGACGATGTATTCCACGCCGTGGTGCGGCTACTGCCACCGGCTGAAGTCGCAGCTCGACCGGGAGGGCATCGCGTACCAGGTGGTGGACATCGAGCAGGATCCGGCGGCGGCCGAGTTCGTGATGAAGGTCAACGGCGGCAACCAGACGGTGCCGACGCTCCGCTTCGCCGACGGTTCGGCGCTGACCAACCCCTCGATCAACCAGGTCAAGCAGCACCTCGCCAGCCTGGCCGACGCCTGAGCACGCCGGCGCGGGGCGGCCCACCGGCCGTCCCGCGCCGCCGGCGTCGAGCCCGTTCCCGTCACCCCTCCCGCCGGGTCGAGGCGACCACCCCGTGATCCACCCGTGGGGCCGACGGCGAGCGACGCGGCTCGGGCCGGGGACGGCGCGGGGCGGGCACGACCGGGCGGGGGCCCGCGACCGTGGCGAAGCGTCGCGCCCGCCAGAGGTACGCCCCGGCGGCCAGCATCACCACGCCCACGAGGGCGAACAGCAACCGGTAGTCGAGCACCGCCACCAGCAGCGCCCCGGTCCCGATGGAGATCGCCTGCGGGCCGCTGACCAGCGCGTCCGTCGCGGCGGTGGCCCGACCGAGCAGTCCGGGTTCGGTCCGTCGCTGCACCAGCGTGTGCAGCCCGACCGCGCTCAGCGGCAGGGACGTCCCGGCCAGCAGCAGGGCCGCGACGGCGAGCCAGAGACCCGGGTACGTCAGGATCAGCGCCGCCGTCCCGAAGAGGGCCACGCCGGCGGCGAGCGAGCCGATCTCGCCGAAGCGGCGCACCACGGCCGGGGAGAGCAACGCGCCGACCAGGCCGCCGACGCCCTGCACGCTGAACAGGACGCCCACGAAGGCGGGTGACCGCCCCAGCCCCTGCTCGACGTAGGCGAAGAGCAGCGCCTCGCTGAACCCGATCACCAGCGAGGCCACCCCGTACCCGAGCAGGGCCCGGCGCAGCGCCGGCTCGGTGCCGAGATGGCGCAGTCCGGCCCCCAGTTCGGTCCGGCCGCACGCCAGCCGACGCGGTCGGGCGGGCTCGGCCACCCGGAGCAGCCCCACCACGGCGGCGGCGGTGACGAACCCCGTGACGCCGACGACGGCGAGGGCCGGGCCGCCCGCCACCGCGTAGAGCGCCGCCCCCACCAGCGGGCCGCCCAGCCGCAGGCCCTGACGTACGGTCTGGAGGGCCGCGTTCGCCTCGGCCAGCAGTTCGAGCGGGAGCAGGGTGCGCAGCAGACCGCTGAGCGCCGCGCCGAGCGAGATCGACGACAGGCCGTAGAGCGCACCGACCAGGTAGACGATCCACACGTCCCCGGGGTCCCGGACGGTCAGCAACGGGGTGAGCAGCGCGGCGGTAACCAGGTTCGCGGTGAGGAAGAAGGGCCGGCGG
Source organism: Micromonospora sp. NPDC023956 (assembly GCF_040639195.1). Taxonomy (NCBI): domain Bacteria; kingdom Bacillati; phylum Actinomycetota; class Actinomycetes; order Micromonosporales; family Micromonosporaceae; genus Micromonospora; species Micromonospora sp. NPDC023956. The sequence continues at coordinate 730,801 of NZ_JBEZZN010000003.1, read as the reverse complement.
CGGTACCGGTCGACGATCCAGCCGACCAGCGGCGCGAGGATCCTCGGCGTGACCACCGCGAAGATCACCGCAGCGGCCATCCGGTCGGACCCGGTCAGGTCCTTCACCCAGATGGCCAGGGCGAGCAGCAGGATCGACTCGGCGGTCATGCTGGCCAGCAGCGCGCCGAAGAGCAGTCGGAAGTCGGGGCGGCGCAGGACGGTGTGCATCGGGATCCTTCCGCGGGGGAGGGGGCCGGTCAGGGGATCCGGGACCGGGTCGCGAGGGGCGGGCGGAGTGGTACCGACGTCCTCCTTTTCGAGACACGCCCGTCACGGGACGTCGGGCGCGGGTCGGGCCGTACATACTGGCCGTGGGGGGCCAGTTTCATACAGTTACCGTCGCGTCCGCGACGGCCCGACGGAGAAGAGGTCGATGTGCCTCCTGCCGTACCCAGCCCGATCCTGCGGCGACGCCGGCTCGGCACCGAACTTCGCAGCCTGCGCGAGGCGTCCGGCCTCACCGGGGAACAGGTCATCGAGCGGATCGGCTGGGCCTCGGCGTCCAAGCTCTCCCGCCTCGAGAACGGACGCAGCCGCCCGGACCCGCGGGACATCCGCGCCCTGCTCGACCTCTACGGCGCGGACGACGCGACCAGCACCGAACTGACCGCCATCACCCGGGAGGCGGGGGACATCCGGGCCTGGCTCAAGTCGTACGGGGCGATGACCGAGCACCAACGCAGCTACGCGGAACTGGAGGCGGGCTGCGCCGAGATCCGCGAGTACAACCCGGTCCTGGTGCCGGGCCTGCTGCAGACCGCCGCGTACGCCCGGGTGCGGATCGTCTCGGCGCGACTGGCCGAGGAGGACACCGACCCGCAGGCCGTCGAGACCGAGGTGAGCGCCCGCCTGGCCCGGCAGGCACTGCTGCAACCGGCCCACGCGCCCCGCTACACGGCGGTGCTGGAGGAGGGGGCGCTGGGCCGGCGGGCCGGGCCGCCGGAGGTGATCCGGGAGCAGTTGGTCCAGCTCTGCGAGCTGGCCGGGCTGCCCAACGTGACGATCCAGGTGCTGCCGCGCGACGCCACCATCGGCGACTGGTACCTCCCGCCGACCGCGTTCTCGCTGTACCGCTTCCCGGATCCGGCGGACCCGGAGACGCTGGCGATCGAAGGTGGGTTCACGGACGTCGTGTCACACGACGCAAATGCCTTGAATCGCTATAAAATGGTCTTCGAGTGGCTGGGCGCGGCGGCGCGCTCCCCATCGGACTCCCTCACCTGGCTGATCGAGGCGGCCGAGACGGCAGCAGCACCCAAGGCGACGTACGGGTCGCCGGCGGCGCCGGCCCAACGCCGCGGCATCTCCGAGCGACTGACGGAGCGGTGAGGCGGGTCCGCTGTGCCGGAGCCGGCCCAGCACTCGGGCCCATCGGAGAACAGAGCAGGAGCCGAACCATGAACCAGATCCCCGACACCGCCGGCACCGTCGAGCTGACCCACGCCGCGTGGCGTACCAGCACACGCAGCCAGACCTCGAACTGCGTCGAGGTCGCCCCGTTGCCGGCCGGCCCGGCCGCGGCGGTGGCCCTGCGGGACAGCAAGGACCGCAGCGGCCCGGTGCTGCTGTTCCGCCGGGAGCAGTGGCGGGACTTCCTCACTGGCACCCGCAACAGGGAGTTCGACGGACGCTGAGTCCGACCGCCCGGTCACGGGGCCGCCGATGTCCGTCATGGACCGGCGGCCCCGTCGTCCGTACCGGACCGGCCGGGAGTCGGTGTGGACATCCACCGATCAGTCGGTACCCGCATCGACCGCCGCGTTTCCCTTGCCGGCGGGAAACCTCGGCGTAACATGACGGCGAGAGTTCACGTGAAAGTTCCACCTCACGGTCGGACCACCGGCCCCGGCCTCCCCACCGGCCGCCGGCTCCGGCGACACCGTCGCGCCCCGGGCACCGCCCAGGCACACACGTACCCGCCCGCACCTCGTCATCCGGCAGTGCATCGGGAGACACCCATGCGGTTCTTGATCGTTCGCACCGACATCCGTACCGCAGACGACGCCGACCTCGCCGCCGTCTGGTCGGCCGGTGGCCGACTCCGCGACGAGACCATCGCGCCCGAGCCCCGCCGGCAGGTCCTGCACGCCGACGACCGGGACGCCGCCCTGGAACTGGCACGGGCCCTCGCGGCGGTGGGGCGGGTCCGCGCCGGCCGGCAACGGGTCAAGGTGCTGCGGGTCAGCCAACCCCGCACCCGCTCCGCCCGTCGGGGCCGCACCACCTCCTAGACCACACCGACGCCCGTCGCGGTCGCAACCGGCGCTCCCCCGCCGTGCTCCACGCCTCCACGACCCCGGCGGTGCCGGTTCTCGGTCCGTGACCGTCGCGGCAACGGCGGTCACGGACCGAGACCGGGCTCCACGTCCGTCAGCCACCGTTCGAGCAGGAAGTGCGCGATCGACAGCGGCGGCGGCAACACCAGACGGGCGCCGTCCCCGGCGTCCACCGCCCCACCGGCGACCGCCTCGGTGATCTGCCACCGGCAGAACCAGCGGGCGTCCGCGATCTCGGCCGGGTCGAGGCGAAGCGGCTGCGCCGGGTCGGCGGTGGCCAGGAAGCCCAACATCAGCGAACCGGGGAACGGCCAGGGCTGGCTGCCGGCGTACCGGATCCCGGAGACGGTGAGCCCGACCTCCTCGGTGACCTCGCGGGCGACGGCGGCCTCCGCCGACTCACCCGGTTCGACGTAGCCGGCAAGGCAGGAGAAGCGGCGCCCGCGCGGGCTCGCCGGCCAGGTCGCGTTGTTGCCGAGCAGGCAGCGGCCGTCCGGACCGGGCACCCCGTCGTGCACCAGCACGATCATCGCCGGGTCGGTCCGGGGCCAGATCCGGTCGCCGTGCGGGTCCACCCGCGACCAGCCGCCCTCGTCCGGGACGGTCGGCTCGCCGGTGGCCGCCGAGAAGCCGTGCCGCAGGTGCCAGTTGGCCAATGCGACCGCGGTGATGAACAGGCCGGCGTCCCGGTCGTCGAGCAGGTGCCCGACCTCCCGCAAGGACGCCGCCCGGGTGCCCGGGACCGTGGGCAGGGCCGCGTCCACCGCGAAGAGCGGCACCCCGTCGGCACCGACACCGAGGAACATCGGCGGCGCGTCCGGCGCCTGCCCGGGGTCGAGCAGCCGCAGCGCCGGCGGAACGCCGTCCCCGGTGACCAGGGTCCGGCCACCGGCGGCGGTGTCCACCACCAGCACCCGGCCCCGCTGCCACGCCCCGGCCAGCCAGGCCGGGTCGGTACGCCGGTGTGCCGCCCGGTCGAGGACGGTCCGGGCCAGCGGTGGCAACACCGGCCCGCTCCCGGCCGGCACCTCTGGCCCGGCGGCACCGGTAGGGGTCATGTCGACACGGGTTCCGTCTCCACCGGCCCGAGCACCGCCAGCCCCGGCGCGATCCGCTCGGCGTCCCCGAGCACGACGGTGACCGCCCCGGCCGGGGCGAGATAGCGGGCCGCTGCCTCGGCGACGTCGTCGACGGTCGCCTTCGCCAGCCGCGCGGCATGTTCGGCGAGGAAGTCCAGCCGCAGCCCGCTGTTGGCGTACGCGCTGGTCAGCGAGGCGAGACCGGCCTGGGTGGCCATGCCGAGCTGGAGGCTGCCCAGCGCGTACCGCCGGGCCTGTTCCAGCTCGTCCTCCCCGGGCGGCAGCGAGGCCAGCCGGCCCAGCTCGTAGAGAGTCTCCAGCAGCGCCGCGCCGGTCACCTCGGTGGCCACCTCGGCCCCGGCGACCAGTACCGAGCCGGCGGCCGAGTGCTCCACCACCGAGTGCGGGCCGTAGGTGTAGCCCTTGTCCTCCCGGATGTTCTCCACCCAGCGGGACGAGAAGTAGCCGCCGAAGACCAGGTTCGCCAGTTGCAGGGCGGCGTGGTCCGGATGGGTACGCCCGACCGCCGGCAGCGCGACGCGCAGCGACGACTGCACCGAGGCGGGCCGGTCGACGAGGCGGAGCGGTCCGGGTTCCAGCGGCGGCGTCGGCGGCAGCTCCACCGGACGGCCGTCCCCCCGCCAACCGCCCAGCGCCCGTTCCACGGCGTCCAGCGTCCGTTCCGGCTGCACGTCCCCGACCAGCACCAGCACCGCGCCGGCGGGGTGGACCCGCTCGGCGTGCAGCGTGCGCAGCGCCGCCGGCCGGACCGCGCGGACCTGCTCCGGCCCGGGGGTCTGCACCGCGTACGGGTGGCGGCCGTAGATCCGCCGCAGCAGCGCCACCCGGGCCAGGTGCGTCGGCTGGCTCTGCGCCATCTCGATCCGGTCGACCGTGTGCGCCCGCTCGGTGGCCACCTCGTCGGCCGGGTACGTCGCTCCGGTCAACACGTCGGCGAGGATCTCCAGCATCCGGTCCAGGCCGGTGACCAGGCCGACCCCGGAGACCATCAGCCGGTCCGGGTCGACGCCGGCGGAGAACCCACCACCGACCGCCTGCAACTCGGCGGCGATCCGGTTGCTGGACATCCGCTCGGTGCCGGCCAGCAGGGACTGCGCGAGCAGGGTGCCCCGGGCCAGGTGGGCCCGGCCGAACGGCACCCCGAGCCGCAGCTCGACCAGGGGCACCGCCGGCCGGCGCACGACGATCACGGTGAGCCCGTTGGCGAGCGTCCGCTCGGTCTGACGGGGCAGTTTCAGCCGGCGCACGGGGCCGAGCGGCGGCAGCGACCGGGCCGTGGTGGGGGTCTGCGTCGTCACCGGGCACCTCCGGGAATGACCTCGATCGACGCACGGCGCTCGGGTCGCAACATGGCGGCGGCGGCGCGGACCTGTTCCTCGGTGACCTCGCCGACCAGCCGGGGCAGGTCGTTGAGCAGGCCCGGTTCACCGCGCTGCTGTTCCAGCACCGCCATCCGCAGCGCCCGGCCGAGCACCGCGTCGGTGTCGCGCAGCAGGTGGGTGGCCATCCGGGCCTGGGTCCGGGCCAGTTCGCCCTCGGTGAGCCCGTCGGCGGCGAGCCGGTCCAGTTCCTCGTCGACGGTGCCCAGCACCCGGTCCACGTCGCCGCCGGGCGGCAGGTGGTGCTGGAGCAGCAGGACGGTGGGGTCGCGGACGTCGAACGGGTCGCCCATGAAGCCGAGGTACCCGCCGATGCTGGTGACCGTCCGGTCCCGCTGCACCAGCCGCTCGACCAGCCGGGACGCGTCGCCGTCGGTGAGCACCTCGGCGAGCACCACGTACGCCAGGTAGCCGGTGAGGTCGGTGAGCGGGTCGGGCACCCGCCAGGCGCTCGCCACCGCCGGCATGGGGGCCAGCTTGTCGGTGTACGAGGCGCGGCGCTCCGTGGTCAGGTCGGGTTCGCCGAAGTCGGGACGCTCCGGTGCGGGCCGGGCCGGCACGTCGCCGAAGTGCCGCTCGACCAGCGCGGTGGCCTCGGCCACGTCGAGGTCTCCGCTGACCGCCAGGACGGTGTTGCCGCTGGCGTAGAAGCGGTGGAAGAAGTCGACCGCCTCGTCGACGGTGGCCGACTCGAGGTCGTCGAAGGAGCCGTACCCGTCGTGCGCGTTGGGGAAGGTGTCGAAGACCACCGGCGACAGGGTCAGCCAGGGGAAGCCGCCGTACGGCCGGTTGAGCACGTTGACCCGGATCTCCTCCTTGACCACGTCGACCTGGTTACGGAGGTTCTCCTCGGTCAGCCGGGGGCCGCGCAACCGGTCGGCCTCCAGGAAGAGCGCGCGTTCCAGCGCGTTGGCCGGGAGGTACTCGTAGTAGTCGGTGTAGTCGAGGTGGGTGGAGCCGTTGAAGGTGCCCCCGGCCCCCTGCACGTGCCGGAAGTGGGCCAGCTTCTCCAGGTTCTCCGAGCCCTGGAACATCAGGTGCTCGAAGAGGTGGGCGAAGCCGGTACGCCCCTCCGGCTCGGACCGGATGCCGACGTCGTAGACGACGGCGACCCCGACCACCGGGGCACTGCGGTCGGGGCTGAGCACCACCCGCACTCCGTTGTCGAGGGTGAACCGCTCCACCGGGTACTTCGTCGCTGGAATTCTGGATCTCCGCGCCGCCACGCGTCGACCCTAGCGCGTCGATACCGGTGTCCGCCCGGACCCGCCGTCGGTGACCGGGAACGCGCCCGGGTGCGACACCCGTGGCAGCACCTCGTCGCCGACCCGGCGGGCCTCCTCCAGGTGCGGCCAGCCGGAGAGGATGAACTCGTCGACGCCGAGCGTGGCGTACTCGTCGATCCGGGCCGCGACCTCGGCGTAGCTGCCCACCAGCGCGGTGCCCGCGCCCTCGCGGACCAGACCGATGCCGGCCCAGAGGTTCGGCGCGACGGTGAGGCCGTCGGCGCTGCCGCCGTTGAGCGCGGTCATCCGGGCCTGGCCCACCGAGTCCATCCGGGCGAACCGGGCCTGGGCGGCGGCGATCCGCTCCGGGTTCATCCCGGTCAGTAGTCGGTCCGCCTCGGCCCACGCCTCGGTCGCGGTGGGCCGGGCGATGACGTGCAGCCGGATCCCGGTGCGCAGGGTGCGGCCCTGTTCCGCGGCGAGGCGGCGGATCCGGGTCACCCGGTCCCCGATCGCCGCCGGCGGCTCGCCCCACATCAGGTACGTGTCGGCGCGCCGGGCGGCGACCGCCTCGGCCGCCGGCGAGGCCCCGCCGAAGTAGACCGGTGGCGGGTCGGCCAACGGGGTGGCCAGCCCGCCGCCGGCCACCCGGTAGTGCGCGCCGGTGAAGTCGAACGGCGCCCCCGCCCAGGAACGGCGGAGCACGTCGACGAACTCGTCGGTCCGCGCGTAGCGCGCGTCGTGGTCGAGGAAGTCACCGTAGGCCCGCTGCTCGGCGGGGTCGCCCCCGGTGACGATGTTGAGCGCCAGCCGCCCACCGGAGATCGCCTGGAACGCCTCGGCCTGCTGGGCGATCAGCGTCGGCAGGGCGAACCCGGCCCGGACGGCGACCAGCAGGCCGATCCGTTCGGTGTGCCGGGCGACGGCGGCGCAGACGATCCACGGATCGGGGCAGCCGGAGCCGACCGGGGTGAGGACGGCGGCGAAGCCGGCCTGCTCGGCGGCCCGCCCGACCGCGCTGAGGTAGTCGACGGTGGCGGCGCGTTCGTGCCGGGCCGCGCCGGCGCTGACGGTGGCGGCACCGACCTGGTGGCCGTCGCCGGAGGTGGGCAGGAACCAGTGGAAGGTCATCGCGCCGCGCCCCCTCGTCGTCATGGCGGTCGTCACCCCCGGCGGAACCGCCGCCCGCCGGGGCGACCCGCGCGCGCTTAACCTAGCAAAGCGATAGGAAAAGCGGGATAGCCTCGACGTCGCTTTCCCGCGATCCGGTCGGCGGTTGACGCCGCGCCCACCCCAAGCCACTATTCCCACCGAGAAAGTAGGAATATTGAGGATTGGACAAGCAGGATGAGACGGCACCCCCACCGCCGGACGTTGTCCCTGGCGGCCGTAGCGCTCGTCGGCCTGGCGGCCCTGGCCGCGTGCGGCGGCGAGGACGACGCGGGCGCGGCCGGTGGCTCCTCCGGGGCGACGACGCTTCGCCTCGGCTACTTCCCCAACATCACGCACGCTCCGGCGGTCGTCGGCGTCGAGAAGGGGATCTTCGCCGACACGCTCGGCACCGACGTCAAGCTGGACCCCAAGACCTTCAACGCCGGCCCGGCCGCCATCGAGGCGGTCTTCTCCGGCGCGCTGGACGCGACGTACATCGGTCCCAACCCGACGGTCAACGCCTACTCGAAGAGCAAGGGCGAGGCGGTCCGGGTGATCTCCGGCGCGGCCTCCGGCGGGGTCGCGCTGGTCGTCAAGCCCGGGATCACCTCGGTCGAGCAGCTCCGGGGCAAGAAGATCGCCACCCCGCAGCTCGGCAACACCCAGGACGTCGCGCTGCGCTTCTGGCTCAAGGAGAAGGGCATCACGACCACCAAGGAGGGTGGCGGCGACGTCAAGATCGTTCCACAGGAGAACGCGCAGACCGTCGAAACCTTCAACAGCGGTGCGATCGACGGCGCCTGGGTGCCCGAGCCGTTCGTCTCCCGGCTGGTCAACGCCGGTGGCACGGTGCTCCTCGACGAGCGGGACCTCTGGCCGGACCGGAAGTTCGTCATCACCAACCTGATCGTCAGTACCACGTTCCTCAAGGCCCACCCGGACGTGGTGAAGAAGCTGGTCGAGGCGCAGGTGGCGGCGAACGAGTTCGTCAACACCAAGCCGGACGAGGCCCAGCAGGCCATCTCCGACCACATCGGCAGGATCACCGGCAAGCCGCTGGACCTCAAGCTGATCAAGCAGGCCTGGCCGACCTTGGAGTTCACCAACGACCCGATCCCCTCCTCCCTGAAGACCGGGCTGGACCACGCCGTCGCGGTCGGGCTGACCCAGCCGGTCAGCCTGGACGGGCTCTACGACCTGACGTACCTCAACGAGGTGCTCAAGACCCAGGGCAAGCCCGAGGTAGCCCAGCCGTGACGTCGACCACGACGACGCCGCGCAGCGCGACCGGTGCGGTCGCGCTGCGCGGCGTCACCAAGGTGTACGGACGCGGGGACGGGGCCGTCCTCGCCCTGGACGGGGTCACCCTCGACGTGGAGCCGGGCGAGTTCGTCTGCCTCGTCGGCGCGTCCGGCTGCGGCAAGAGCACCCTGCTCAACCTGGTCGCCGGCCTCGACCGGATCAGCGGCGGGGAGATCGCCCTGGGCCCCGGGGTCAACCCGGGGCTGATGTTCCAGGAGTCCGCCCTCTTCCCCTGGCTGACCGTCGAGGGCAACGTCGAGGTCCCGCTGAAGCTGCGCCGGCTGCCCCGGGCCCAGCGTCGGGAGCGGGTCGCCGAGCTGCTGCGTACCGTGCACCTCGCCGACTTCGGCCGCAAGCGTCCGCACGAGCTCTCCGGCGGTATGCGGCAGCGGGTCGCGCTGGCCCGCACCCTGGCCCTGGAGACCCCGGTGCTGCTGATGGACGAGCCGTTCGGCGCACTCGACGCGATGACCCGGGACATCCTGCACGACGAGTTGGAGCGGATCTGGTCCGAGCGCCGGCTCACCGTGCTCTTCGTGACCCACAACGTCCGGGAGGCGGCCCGGCTCGCCGACCGGATCATCCTGCTCTCCAGCCGGCCGGGCCGGATCATCTGGTCCACCCGGGTCGAGGTGCCCCGCCCCCGACGCATCGACTCCCCCGAGGTCGCCTCGATCGCCGCCGAGGTCACCGACCGACTCCGTGAGGAGGTGGGACGCCATGGCCGGTGACACCCTCACCAGCAGTTCGCGTACCGACGCGGAGATCTCCGGACTGGACGCCCTGGAGATCGCCGGGCAGGAGAAGGTCCCCTCCCGGGTCAGCCGGACCTGGTCCGCCACCTGGCCGAAACTTGCGGCGCTCGTGATCGCGATCGGGACGTGGCAGGTGGTGGTCTGGACCGGTTGGAAGCCGGAGTACTCCCTGCCCGGACCGGTCACCGTCGGACAGGAGCTGCTCCGCCAGGTCAGCGGCCCGCAGCTCTGGGACGGCATGGCCACCACGCTGCGCCGGGCCGCCGTCGGGTACGTCTTCTCCGTCGCGGTGGGCCTGCTGGTCGGCCTGGCGGTGGCCCGTTTCCGGGTACTCCGCGCCGCCATCGGCTCGATGATCACGGCATTGCAGACCATGCCCTCGATCGCCTGGTTCCCGCTGGCCATCCTTTTGTTCGAGCTGAGCGAGAAGGCGATCTTCTTCGTGGTGGTGCTCGGTGCCGCCCCGTCGATCGCCAACGGCGTGATCGCCGGGGTCGACTACGTGCCACCGCTGCTGGTGCGCGCCGGACGCAACATCGGCGCGCGAGGGCTCAACCTCTACCGGTACGTGATCGCGCCGGCCGCACTGCCCGCCATCGTCGCCGGGCTCAAGCAGGGCTGGGCCTTCTCCTGGCGCAGCCTGATGGCCGGTGAGCTGATCGTGGTGGGCATCTCCACCACCTCGCTGGGCGCACAGCTCACCTACTCCCGCGAACTCTCCGACGCGCCCTGGCTGCTCGCCACGATGATCGTGATCCTGGTGGTGGGACTGGTGGTCGACGCGGCGTTCGGCGCGGCGGACACCGCGATCCGACGCCGGTGGGGCGTCCTCGACCAGGCGGGTGCCTGACCCCATGCACGTCTCCGCCCGCGCCGACTACGCCCTCCGCGCCGTGCTCGCCATCGCCGATCTCGGCGGCGGCGAGCTGGTCAAGGCCGCCGTCCTGGCGGAGGTCCAGCAGATCCCGCTCAGCGTGCTGCACGGAATCCTGCTCGACCTGCGCCGGGCCGAACTGCTGGTCAGTCACCGCGGCACGGAGGGCGGTTACAGCCTGGGTCGTCCCGCCGACCGGATCACCGTCGGGGACGTGCTGCGTGCCGTCGGCGGCACCCTGACCAGCGTGCGCGGCCTGCCCGCCGAAAGCGCCGGCTATCAGGGGGTGGCCGTCGGGCTCCGGGACGTCTGGCTCGCCGTGCACGGGGCAGTCGAGCAGGTCGTCGACCGAACCTCCCTCGCCGACCTGCTCACCCCCGAACACCGCACCGCCGACCCGGCCCACCGGTGAAGCCAGGGGCGGCCGTCGCCGGCCAGTTCTCCTGGGTGACGCCGGGCAGCCGGCCATTTCTCCTGGGCGACGACGCCGGGCAGCCGGCCAGTTCTCCCGGGTGATGCCGGGCAGCCGGTCCGGTCGCCCGGCGTGACCCGGTCAGCCGGCGTTGTCGGCGACGCCCCCCGTACCCACCGGGCGGACCGGGCTGTGCAACTCCACCACCACGGCCGGGTGCCGGTCGCCCACCCCGGGATGCCAGGGGCCGAACGCCGCCAGCAGCGCGAGCAGCAGGCCCACTCCGGCCACCACGAGCACCACCAGCAGTTCGCGCACCGCCCCGGCGTGGACCCCCATCGTCACCCCTCCTGACGCGGGCCGATCCCCATCAGCCCGTATCCGACGCGGGTCGGTCCCCACCGACCCACTCCCCCGGACCTCACCATCGGCCCCCCGGCCGATCGGTGCTGTCGACCACCCGACGTTCCCGTCGCTGATCCCCGACTCAGCGACGCAGTGCGACGGCCGACAGGGAGGAAACTACCGTCCGGCTCCGACATCGGGGCGGTGGCGCGAACGACGGTGACCGAGCCGAGACATCCGGCCCGGGTTCCCGCCAACGCCGATCCCGTCGGCACCGGCCCCGCAGGGCCGGTGCCGCGAGGCTCTACGGCCGGTCTGCGGTGAAACGGTGCTCAGGACGCGCGGGGACGGCGGGCGCGGCGGGACCGGCCCGAGGACCGGTGCGGGCTGCGCCCGCCGGTCGGGGCCTTGACCTCCGCCGTACCGGGTCCCGAGCCACCGGCGGGCCGGGTCGCCGGGGCGGGGGCCCGGGTGGCGGCGGACGGCACCGGGATGGTGACCGGGACACCGGAGGGCTCGCGGGCGCCGGTCACCCGGACCAGCGCCTCGTCGCCGGGACGCACCGCGACCACGTGCGGCTTGATGCCGGCCACGCTCATCAACTTGACGACGTCGCGGCGCTGCTCCGGCAGGACCAGGGTGACCACGGTGCCGGACTCCCCGGCCCGCGCGGTACGCCCGCCCCGGTGCAGGTAGTCCTTCGCCTCGGTCGGCGGGTCCACGTTCACCACCAGGTCGAGCCCGTCCACGTGGATCCCCCGGGCGGCCACGTCGGTGGCGATCAGCGCGGTGACCGCCCCGGTCTTGAACTGCTCCAGGATCCGGGTGCGCTGCGGCTGCGACTTGCCCCCGTGCAGCGCGGCCGCGCGTACCCCCCGGGCGAGCAGTTGCCGGGCCAGCCGGTCGGCGCGGTGCTTCGTACCCATGAACATGATGGTGCGGCCCTCACGGGCGGCGATCTGGGCCAGCGTGCCGGGCTTGTCGTCCGCGTCGACGTGCAGCACGTGGTGGGTCATCGCGGTCACCGTGGCGGTGCCCGGGTCGACCGAGTGGGAGACCGGGTTGGTCAGGAAGCGGCGGACCAGCCGGTCCACGCCCCCGTCGAGGGTGGCGGAGAAGAGCATCCGCTGGCCGTCCGGGGCGACCTGCTCCAGCAGCTTGGTGACCTGCGGCAGGAAGCCCATGTCGGCCATCCGGTCGGCCTCGTCGAGGACGGTGATCTGCACCTCGTTGAGCCGGGCGTCACCGCGGTCGATCAGGTCGTGCAGCCGACCCGGGGTGGCCACGACCAGTTCGGCCCCGGCCCGCAGGGCGTCCGCCTGACGTTGCAGGGAGAGCCCGCCGACCACGGTGACGCAGCGCAGCCCGAGGGCCTTCGCGTACGGCGTGAGCGCGGTGGTGACCTGCTGGGCCAGCTCGCGGGTGGGCACCAGCACGAGCGCCTTCGGCCGACCGGGGCGGGCCCGGTGGCCGGCGGTACGGTGCAGCGTCGGCAGCCCGAAGGCGAGCGTCTTGCCGGAGCCGGTACGCCCCCGGCCGAGCACGTCCCGGCCGGCGAGCGAGTCCGGCAGGGTGGCGGCCTGGATCGGGAACGGCCGGTCGATGCCCTGCACGGAGAGTTCGGCGAGCAGTTCCGGCCGGAGGCCGACGTCGGCGAACGACGGAATGACAGTGGTCATGGAAAAGCCTTCCTCGACGCGGCACGTGTCGAGGGAGGGCGCCGGCGGGCGGCGCTGTCACCGGCGGCCGGTGGTGAGGGCGCGCAGCGGTGGTCACAAGCACGAACCGAAGGGGTACGCGACCGGTCCGCGCGATGCGCTGCGGACCGGTCGCGTCACCGCACCCGGAGGACGCGGTGGGTGTCGCTGGGATCCCGGAGGATCAGAGCGGGCGGATGTTCTCCGCCTGCGGGCCCTTCTGACCCTGGGTCACCTCGAACTCGACCCGCTGGTTCTCGTCCAGGCTCCGGTAGCCGGAGGACTGGATCGCCGAGAAGTGGGCGAAGACGTCGGGACCCCCGCCATCCGGGGTGATGAAGCCGAAGCCCTTGTCAGCGTTGAACCACTTGACGGTACCAATTGCCATGTGTTTCGTCTCCTTGACGGAACGTCGTGCCCGCACCTGTTGCGGACTCGATGAGTAGCGCGCCGCTTGCACGGCTCGCTTGTCGCTGCTGGTCGCCCCGCCCGGAGAACTCCGGACACAACAAAGAGCGCCTGGGGCCACAATTCACCAGGCGCACACAGAGTCTCTGGTAACCAAAACTGCAACGACCCCAAGCTATCACGGATCCGGCTCGACGGCACTAGGTTTCTCCGACCCGGTGCCGTCCACCTCCGTGGCCCCGGCCACCAGGGCGGCCAGCCCCGCCGCGTCCAGCAGGTCAGCCGGGCGGACGGTCACCCCGTCGCGGACGTAGTGGAACGCCGCGCCCACCTGGTCCACCGGTACGCCGGCCAGGTCCGCCCAGGCCAGCCGGTAGACCGCCAGCTGCACCGCCGCCGCCTCGGCCGCCGCCCCGGCCGGCTGTCGCCCGGTCTTCCAGTCGACCACGTCGTACCGGCCGCCGGGGCGGGTGAAGACCGCGTCCATCCGGCCCCGGACCACCACTCCGGCGATGACCGTGGCGAACGGCACCTCCACCTCCAGCGGTACCCGGTCGGCCCACTCGCTGGCCAGGAAACGCTCCTGGAGGGCGAGCAGCTCGGCCTCCGGGGCGGCGTCGGCGTCCGCCGCGCCGGGCAACTCGTCCACGTCGAGCAGCCGGTCGATCCCGAACCGCTGCTCCAGCCAGGTGTGGAAGGCGGTGCCCCGGCGGGCGTACGGGTTGGGTGGGGTGGGCAGCGGACGGCGCAGCGTACGGGCCAGCGCCTCCGGGTCCTGGCGCAACGCGACGAGCTGGGACACCGACAGGTGCTCCGGCAACGGCACCTCGACCGTCCCGGCCGCGCGCAGCGCCTCGGCCCGCTCGGCCAGCAACAGGTCGGCCTCCCGCCGCCAGCGGGTCGCCTCCGGATCGTCCGCCCCGGCCGACCCGTCCGCCGGATCGTCCGTCGGCTCCCCCGCTCCCCGGGCTGCCCCGTCCGTTCCCCGGGCTGCCGCGTCCGGGCCGTCCGCCGGGCCGTCGCCGGCCAGCACCCCCCGGACCAGGGCCGCCGCCTCGGCGAGCACCGGACGGCGGGCCCCCAGCGGGTCGGCCGGCCACTCGGCGCGGAGCACCACCTCGGTGGTCGGGTTCACCGCGTCCCCGGCCGGCTCGGGCGCCCAGACGTCGACCACGTGCCCGTCCCGGGCGTCCAGGCAGGCGTCGTGCACCTCCCGCAGGAAGACCGAGGGGCCCCGGGAACGCTTCGTCCCCTCCCCCCACCAGTAGCCGGAGCAGAGCAGCAGCCGACGCGGCCGGGTCACCGCCACGTAGGCCAGCCGCCGCTCCTCCCGCTCGTCGTGCGCCCGCCAGGCGTCGGTGAAGTCGGCCAGCGCCCGGGCCACCGCCCGCTGGTCGGCCGCCTCGGCCAGGGCCAGGTCGGGCAGGCCGTCGGCGTCCCCGCGCAGCGGGAACGGCAGCACGCCCAGCCCGCCCAGGTAGTGGTCGGAGCTGCGGACCTGCCCCGGCCAGGCGCCCCGGGTCAGCCCGGCGACCGCCACCACGTCCCACTCCAGCCCCTTGGCGGCGTGCGCGGTGAGCACCTGCACCGCACCCTCCACCACCTCGACCTCACCGGGGGTGAGCCCCCGCTCCTCGTCCTCGGCGGCGGTCAGGAAGGCCAGGAAGCCGGCGAGGGTCGCCCCCGGCGTCTCCCCGCTGAACCGGGCGGCCACGTCACCGAGGGCGTCCAGGTGTCCCCGCGCCAGACCGGCGTCGCCGGCCCCGTCCCGCCCGGCCCGGACCGCGACCTCCACGTCCAGGCCGGTGGTCCGTTCCACGTCCGCGACCAGCTCCGGCAGGGACTGGTCCAGCCGGTAACGGAGCAGGGCCAGCTCCCGGGCGTACGCCTTGAGCCGCGCGTACCCCTCCGCCGAGTACGCCTGCGCCGGGCCGAGGTCCGCCAGCGCCTCGACCAGGGTCGCCTCGTCGAGCACGTCCACCCCGCCCGGCACGGACGCCCCGCCGGCCAGGTCCCGCCGGGCGGCGGCGATCTGCCGGGCCCGCCGGTGCAGGGCCACCAGGTCCCGGGGGCCGATCCGCCAGCGGGCCCCGGTGAGCAGCCGCAGCAGCGCCGCCCCGTCGGTCGGGTCGGCGAGCACCCGCAGCGTGCAGACCACGTCCCGGACCTCCGGGGTGTCCAGCAGCCCGCCCAGCCCGACCACCTCGACCGGCAGTCCCCGGTCGCGCAGCGCCGACTCGATCGCCGGGATCTGGCTGCGCACCCGGACCAGCACGGCCGTGGTGGGACGCCGGGGCACCGGGATGTGCTCGGGCAACGCGCCCGGCATCCGGGCCGCGCCGCGCCAGGCGGCGAGGACGCTGTCCGCGATCCACCCGGCCTCCTCGGCGTACGTGGACAGCAGCGCGCAGTGCACCGTCCCCCCGGCCGTACCCCGGGGGGTGCGGTGCGGGATCGGGTCGGCGACGGTCGACGCCGCACGCAGCTCCGGCACCCGCGCCCCGGAAGCCCGCAGCGGGGTGGCGAACGCGTTGGCCACGCCGAGGATCTCGGGGCGGTTCCGCCAGCTGGTGGTCAGCCCGAGCACCCGCGCCGGCTCCCCGTCGGCGCGGGTGAACCCGGTCGGGAACCGCTCCAGGGTGCCGGCGCTCGCCCCGCGCCAGCCGTAGATGGACTGGCACGGGTCGCCGACCGCGGTGACCGGGTGGCCGCCGCCGAAGAGCGAGTGCAGCAGCACCACCTGCGCGTGGCTGGTGTCCTGGTACTCGTCGAGGAGCACCACCCGGAACCGGTCCCGTTCGACCCGGCCGACCTCCGGGTGGTCGCGGGCCACCCGGGCGGCGCGGGCCAACTGGTCGGCGAAGTCCATCGCCTCGAAGTCCGCCTTGCGTTCGGCGTACGCCCGCACGAGCGGCAGCAGTCGCAGCCGGTTCTGCTGCACGCCGAGCGCCTTGCGCACGTCGGCGTAGACCTTGCCGGGACGGGACTGGACCTCGGCGAAGAACCGGCCGGTCCAGGCGGCCAGCTCGTCCGGCTCGATGAGGTGCTCGTCCAGCTCGGCGGCGAGCGCCAGCACCGCGTCGGTGACCGTGCTCGGGGTGCGCTGGAGTTCGGAGAGGTCCCCGTCGTGGTTGCGCACCAACAGGTCCACCAACTGCCAGCGGGACGCCTCGGTGAGCAGCCGGGTGGAGGGTTCGTAGCCGGAGCGCAGCCCGTGCTCGGTGACGATCCGGGCCGCGTACGAGTGGTAGGTGGCCACCGTCGGCTCACCGGCCAGCGGGTCGTCGAGCGGGTCGCGCCCCTGCCGGCCGAGTCGGCGGATCAGCTGGTCGAGCCGGGTCCGCACCCGGTGCGCCAGCTCACCGGCGGCCTTGCGGGTGAAGGTGAGCCCGAGGATCTGCTCCGGCCGGACGTACCAGTTGGCCACCAGCCAGACCACCCGGGCGGCCATCGTCTCGGTCTTGCCGGACCCCGCCCCGGCGACCACCAGCAGCGGCTCCACCGGCGCGGCGATGATCGCCGCCTGCTCCCGGGTCGGTGCCGGCAGGCGCAGCAGCCGGGCCAGCTCCACCGGGGTGTACCGGGGGCCGGCGTCGGCCACGCGCGGCGACGGCGCGGGGCCGGTACCGAAGAGCGCAGGCTGGGTCACGGTGCGACCTCAGTTCGCGACTGCGGGGCTCGCAAGCTCACTCCTCGCACTCACGGTGCCATCTCGGTTCGTGACTGCGGGGCTCGCAAGCTCACTCCTCGCACTCACGGTGCCATCTCGGTTCGCGACTGCGGGGCTCGCAAGCTCACTCCTCGCACTCACGGAATCTCCGGTGCCCGGGTGGTCGGTGGTTCGACGACCTGACGCCCCTTGCCGGAGACCGGGCAGCTCGTGCGTACCGGGCAGGCCCGGCACTTCGAGTTGGCGACGGCGGCGAAGGTGGCGGCGGCCATCGTATCGGCGGTCCGCCGGACCAGCGCGGTCGCCCAGCCGGCTTCCGGCCCCCGGTCGGCCGGGGCCTGCCCCTGTTCCCGCGCCTCCTTCGATCCGGTGCCGAGCTGCACCAGGGCCGCGCCGCCGGACTCCTCGCCGTACTCGGCGAACGCCCCCGCCTCCACCGCCGCCTGGTACGCCCCGAGCTGTGGATGTTCGGCCAGCTCCGCGCCGACGGCGGTGGACCGGCCGGTCTTCAGGTCGACCACCACCAGCCGGCCGTCCGCGTCGATCTCCAGCCGGTCCACCCGGCCGACCAGGTCGACCGGACGGTGCGGGTCGTCCAGCCGGACGGCGAACTCGTGCTCGATGGCGAGCAGCCGACGCGGGTTCACGGCCAGCCAGCGGAGCAGCTTGTCCACCATGGCCTCGGCGCGGGCCTGTTCGGGGCCGGCCATCCAGCGGGCGGCCAGCTCGATGGCGTCGAACCGCGCGGTGACGTACTCCAGCAGGGTGGAGCGGTCGACGGTGGCGTTCTCGGCGAGCATCGCGGCGGCGTGCACCAGGTTGCCGACGCTCTGCGCGGTGCTCGGCGGCGCGCTGCCGCCGTGCCGTTCCAGCAGCCAGCGCAGGCTGCACCGCAACGCGCTCTCCACGGCCGACGGGGTGACCCGCACCGGCTCGCCGTCGTCGACCAGCGGCCGGTCGTCGGAGAGCCCCCGCAGCCCCCACCAGTCGTCCGGGTGCGCGCCGGGCACCCCGGCGGCGGCGAGCCGGGCCAGTTCGGCCGCCGCGGCGCGCCGCCGGGCCACCGGTGCCGTCGGGTCGGCCACCGCGGTACGCAGCTCCGCGACCAGGGCGGGCAGGGTGAGCGCCCGGGGCGGCCGGCCGACCGGCAGTTCCCCGGCCCGTTCCCCGACGGCCGTCGGGCTCGCCCCGTCCGCGCCCGCGACGACCGGCCCGCCCCCGTCCGGGCGGGCGCCACCGCCGTCCGGCCCCCCGCCGCCGACGGCCGGTCCGCCCTCAGCGGCCGGTCCGCCCCCGACGGCCGGCTCGACGCCGCCCGGGGTCGCAGCGTCCCCGTCCGTCGGGGCCACGCCGTCCCGCCCGCCACCGTCCCCCGGCGGCGGCACCGGACCGCGCCCCGGGGCGCCGTTCCCGCCCGGCGGCTCGGCGGCGGCGACCTCGTACAGGAACCGGCTCGGCTGCTCCTCGTGGTCGTCACCTCCCACCGAGGCGGAGGAGACCGCGCTGACCAGCAGCCGGCGCCGGGCCCGGGTGACCGCCACGTAGAAGAGCCGGCGCTCCTCGTCGAGCAGCGCGGAGGTCTGCCCGGCCAGCACGGCGGCGCTGCCCGCGCCCTCTCCCCGGCCGGCGAGCACGTCCACCAGCCGCTCGGAGCCGAGCAGGCTGCCGCGCAGCCGCAGATCCGGCCAGATCCCCTCCTGCACCCCCGCGACCGCCACCACGTCCCACTCCAGCCCCTTGGCGGCATGCGCGGTGAGCAGCCGGACGGCGTCCCCCCGGTCGGCGGTCGGGGCGATCGTGTCGGCGGGCAGGTCCTGCCCGAGCACGTGGTCGAGGAAGACCTCGGTCCGGGCGCCGGGCAGCCGGTCGACGAAGCGGGCCGCCGCGTCGAAGAGCACCAGCACGGCGTCCAGGTCCCGGTCGGCGGCGTCGGCCCGCCAGCGCCGGGCGGTCTCCCCCTCTCCGCTGTCGGCCCGCCCCTGGATCGCCGCCGACCAGCGCTCGGCCAGGCCGCTGGCCGCCCAGACCGTCCAGAGCACGTCCTCGACGGTGGCCTCCGGCCGGGCCGCCGTCCCGCGGGCGGTGGCGAGCAGCCGGGCCACGGTCTGCGCCGGCTCGGCCCAGCGCCGCTCGATGCCGGCCAGCGTGTCCGGCTCGCGCAACGCCTCGACGACCAGGTCACCGGAGGGCCGGCGGTCCCCGGTGGCCAGCGCGAGCGCCCGCAGGCCCTGGCGCAGCCGCCGTTCGGCCAGCGGATCGGCCCCACCGAGCGGGGAGTGCAGCAGCGCGACGGCCGCCTCCTCGTCCAGCCGCTCCGGTTCCAGGGCACAGCGGAGCAGGAGCAGCAGCGGGGCCACCGCCGGTTGCAGGTGCAGCGGCAGGTCCTCGCCGTGCACGACGGTCGGCACCCCGGCGGTGTGCAGCGCCCGACGCAGGGTGGGCAGCTGGAGGGTGGTCGACCGGACCAGCACCGCCATCCGGGACCAGGGCACCCCGTCGAGCAGGTGCGCCGCGCGCAGCGCGTGGGCCAGGTACGCCGACTCGCTGGTCGCGGAACGGAAGGTGCGGACCTCGACCACGCCGGGCGGCGCGTCGGGGACCGGTTCCAGCCGCCGGTGCGTGACCGGGCCGCGCAGTCGCCGGGCCAGCCGCCCCGCCGCGGCCAGCAGTTCCGGCCCCGCCCGGTACGAGGTGGTGAGCACCACCCGCGCCGCCGGTGCCCCGGAGGCGGTCCGGAACCGGTGCGGGAACGCCGCCACCCCGGACGGGTCGGCGCCCCGGAAGGCGTACGTGGAGGAGTCCGGGTCACCGAAGGCGACCAGGGACGAGCCGCCCCCGGCCACCACGGCGAGCAGGTCCAGCTGGGCCGGGTCGGTGTCGGCCAGTTCGTCGACGTAGACGTGGGCCAGCCGGCGGCGCTCCGCCGCCAGCAGCTCCGGGTCGTCGAGCAGCAGTCCGGTGGCGGCCCGGACCAGTTCGGCCGGGTCGTACGCGACCGATCCCCGGTTGCTGACGTCGCGGAGCGCGAGCACGGAGACGTACTCCCGGAGGAAGCGCGCGGCGGCCGGCCAGTCGGCGCGGCCCAGCCGCTCCCCCAGCCGGGTCAGCTCGACCGGCCCCACCCCGCGTTCGGCGGCCCGCATCAGCAGGTCGCGCAGCTGGCCGGCGAAGGCCCGGGTGCGCAGCGCGGGACGCAGGTCCTCCGGCCAGCCCACCGGGTCGTCCTCGGGGCTCTCCCCCACGATGTCGAGCAGCTCCCGGATGATCAGGTCCTGTTCTGGGCCGGTGAGCAGCCGGGGGGAGGGCTCACCGCGCTCGGCGGCGGCCCGGCGCAGCAGGCCGAAGGCGTACGCCGGGAAGGTCCGCACCAGCGGTTCCCGGACCACGCGGTTGCCGACGGCCACGCGGGCCTCGATCCGGTGGCGCAGCGCGGTGGCCGCCCGCCGCCCGAAGGTGAGCACCAGCACCCGCTCCGGGTCGACGCCCTCGGCGACCCGCGCCGCGACCGCCTCGACCAGGGTGCTCGTCTTGCCGGTGCCGGGCCCGCCGAGGACCAGCATCGGCCCGTCGGTGTGGGCGACCACCTCCGCCTGCCGGGCGTCCCCCCGCCACCCCGCCGGCACCGGGGCCGGACCGTCTGGCGAGGTCAGCCCGCCGTCTGTCCAGGTCAGCCCTTCGGAGCGGCGCACCAACCGGTACGTCTGCATCGCCCCATCACACCACGCGCCCCCGACACCCCGTCCCCACCACACCCCCCGTCCGCCCCATCGGACCGGTCGGCCGGCGCCGGCCGCCGGGAGCCGGCGGGGCGGTCAGACCGGCCGGCGGGTCACGGGGAGGCGGGAGTCGATGGTGTCCAGGGCTTCGCCCAGGGTCCGCGCGACCAGGAGGAGGGCCTCGCCGGCGGGCTTGACGAAGTGCTGGTCGGTGAGGGTGGTGAGCCAGTCGAGCAGGGGACGGTAGAAGCTCTCCGCGTCCAGCAGCACCATCGGCTTGTCGTGCATCGCCAGGGTCGCCGTGGTCCACACCTCGAACAGCTCGTCCAGCGTGCCCAGCCCACCGGGCAGGGTGAGGAAGGCGTCCGAACGTTCGATCATCACCGTCTTGCGGCTGGCCATCGAGTCGGTGACCAGCAGTTCGTCGGAGGCCAGGTCGGCGACCTCCAGGTCGACCAGTGCCTGCGGGATCACCCCGACGGTCCGCCCGCCCCCGGACCGCGCGCCGTCGGCCAGCGCGCCCATCATGCCGACACAGCCGCCCCCACTGACCAGCGTGTGCCCCCGCCGGGCCAGCTCCGCCCCGGTGTCGAAGGCGAGGTCCAGCCAGCGCTGGTCGAGGGTGCGGGAGGAGGCGCAGAAAACCCCGATCGCGGCCACCGGATCAGCCCTTCCGACCCTCGTCGGCCGCGGCCTGCCGGGCGGCGGCGGTCTGGGCGACCGCCGCCTCGCGGGTCGCCTCCTGCTCGGCGGAGAGGTGCGCCTCGGCCTCGACGATGTGCCGTACGGCCGCGTCCACGTCGTCGGTGAGACAGATGAGTTCCAGGTCCACCGGACCGATCTTGCCGTCGGCGGCCATGGTGTCGCGCAGCCAGTCGAGCAGCCCCCGCCAGTAGTCCGTGCCCATCAGCACCACCGGGAACCGGGTCACCTTGCCGGTCTGCACCAGGGTCAACGCCTCGAAGAGCTCGTCCATGGTGCCGAAGCCACCGGGCAGGACGACGAACGCCTGGGCGTACTTGACGAACATCGTCTTGCGGGCGAAGAAGTACCGGAAGTCGATGGCCAGGTCGACCCAGTCGTTGAGCCCCTGCTCGAAGGGAAGCTCGATGCCCAAGCCGACGGAGAGGCCACCGGCCTCGCTGGCCCCCCGGTTCGCCGCCTCCATCACCCCGGGGCCGCCCCCGGTGATGACCGCGTAACCGGCCCGGGACAGCGCCGCGCCGAGCTGCTCGGCCAGCTGGCACTCGGGGCTGTCCGGCTTGCTGCGGGCCGAGCCGAAGACGCTCACCGCCGGCGGCAGGTCGGCCAGCGTGTCGAAGCCCTCGACGAACTCGGAGAGGATCCGCAGCGCCCGCCAGGCGTCCCTGGTCTTCCAGTCGGCCCGGCCCCGCGAGTCGAGCAGTCGCTCGTCGGCGGTGCTGGTCGGCAGCGCCCGACGGCGCAGCGTCACCGCTCCCCGGTGGCGTACCTCGGTCGGCCCGTGATCGGTGTCCCGTCCGTTGCTCTGGCTCATGAAAGCCACCGTAGTGGAGTGCCGCGCCGCAGGTCGGGAGGGTCGACCGTCGACTCGCGGTCGCCCGCGACGGCGGGTACGACGCTCTTCCGACATCCGAAGGGAACTTATTCGGTCGCCCGAGCGTCCTACTATTCACACGTGGGGGACGCCCCCGGCGCGCCTTCGGGGGAGGAGCAGCGTGATCAGCAACAACGAGAGGATCCGGATCCGGCGGCAGATGCAGCGACGGATCCGGGACGTGGTGGCCGAGCGTCGCCGAGCGCGTCAGATGCAGACCGTCGAGCCGACCGGTGAGGCCGAGGCGCGGGTGGAGGTCGACACCGCGCTGAGCAACGGCTGACCGACCGGACGCCGTCCGCGCGGACCGGGGGGTCACCGCGCGCGACCGGCGACCGACCGGGGTGACCAGGTCGGTTCCTGGTCACCCCGCCGGGTGGGGCCGGTGGTGGATCAGGCCGGTGCCAGCCAGCGGTGCAGGGTCGCCGCTCCGTCGCGGATCTTGGAGATCTCGACGTGCTCGTCCCGGTGGTGCGCCAGGTTCGGGTCGCCGGGGCCGAAGTTCAGCGCCGGGATGCCCATCGCGGAGAACCGGGCCACGTCCGTCCAGCCCAGCTTGCCGATCGGTGCCGCGCCGACCGCGGCCAGGAACTCCTGCGCCGCCGGCGCGTCCAGTCCCGGCGTCGCCCCGGCGGCCATGTCGGTGACGGTCACCTCGAAGCCGTCGAGGACCTCGCGCAGGTGCGCCTCGGCCGCCGCCGGGTCCCGGTCCGGGGCGAACCGGTAGTTGACCTCGATGTCGCACCGGTCCGGGACGACGTTGCCGGCCACCCCGCCGGAGATCCGGACGGCGTTCATCCCCTCCCGGTACGCGCAGCCGTCGATGGTGACCTGGCGGGCCTCGTACCCGGCCAGCCGACGCAGCACCTCGCCGGCCCCGTGGATCGCGTTCACGCCGTGCCAGGACCGGGCCGAGTGGGCCCGCTCGCCGTGCGTGGTGACGATCGCCCGCATGGTGCCCTGGCAGCCCGCCTCCACGATGCCGTAGGTCGGTTCGAGCAGCACGGCGAAGTCCGCCCGGAGCCACTCCGGGTGCGCCTCGGCGACCAGGTGCAGGCCGTTGTACTTCTGCTCGATCTCCTCCCCCTCGTAGAAGAAGTACGTGACGTCGTACCGGGGGTCGGGCAGGGTCACCGCCAGGTGCAGCGCGTACGCCACGCCGGACTTCATGTCGGAGGTGCCGCAGCCGTACATCAGGTCGCCGCGCATGCTGGACGGGAAGTTCCCGTTCAGCGGCACGGTGTCCAGGTGCCCGGCGAGCACCACCCGCTGCGCGCGCCCCAGTTCGGTCCGGGCCATCACCGTGTTGCCGTACCGGTGGGTGGTCAGGTGCGGCACCGCCCGCAGCACCTGCTCGACACAGTCGGCGATCGCCTTCTCGTTCAGGGACACGGACTCGATGTCCACCAGGGCACGGGTCAACGCGACCGGATCGGCGAGGACCTCGGGGGTCAGCGGGTTCTCCATGGTTCGCACGGTACCGTCAGGGCGGTAGGAGCCGGCAGAGCGTGCCTGCCCGCCGGCCGCGAACGGAGGGTGCAACAGTGACGTCCGCACAGTCTGCCTGGGGCATCGGCGTGGCCACCGTCACCGCCGACGACCAGGTTCTCGACACCTGGTACCCGACCGGCAAGCTCGGGCTCGGCGAGCTTCCCCTGGTCCCGGGCGAGGAGAAGGCGGACGTGCTGGACCTGCCGCCGGGTGCGATCGGCGCGCGCGCCCTGCCGGGCCTGCGCACCGTCGAGGTGGTCACCGTGCTCGGCTCGCTGGACGACCCGATCAAGGACACCGCCGACGCCTACCTGCGGCTGCACCTGCTCTCCCACCGCCTGGTCCGGCCGAACGGCCTCAACCTGGACGGCATCTTCGGCAAGCTGCCGAACGTAGCCTGGACGTCGGCCGGGCCGTGCCCGCCGGACCGGGTGGACGAGCTGCGGGTGATCGAGCGGGCCGCCGGCCGCCACCTGGCCGTGTACGGGGTGGACAAGTTCCCCCGGATGACCGACTACGTGCTGCCGTCCGGGGTGCGCATCGCCGACGCCGACCGGGTCCGGCTCGGCGCGCACCTCGCCGCCGGCACCACGGTCATGCACGAGGGCTTCGTCAACTTCAACGCCGGGACGCTCGGCACCTCGATGGTGGAGGGGCGGATCGTCCAGGGTGTCGTGGTCGGCGACGGCTCCGACATCGGCGGCGGCGCGTCGATCATGGGCACCCTCTCCGGCGGCGGCACCGACCGGATCAGCATCGGCGAGCGGAGCCTGATCGGGGCGAACGCCGGGGTCGGCATCTCCCTCGGGGACGACTGCGTGGTCGAGGCCGGCTGCTACGTCACCGCCGCGGCGAAGATCACGCTGCCGGACGGTCGGGTGGTCAAGGCCCGCGAGCTCTCCGGCGTGGACGGGCTGCTGTTCCTGCGCAACTCGGTCACCGGCGCGCTGGAGGCCCGGCCGCGTACCGGCCAGGGCATCACCCTGAACGCCGCCCTGCACGCCAACGACTGAACCGGCCCGCCCCGGCCCGTGCGTCTGCCCGGACCGGGGCGGGACCGCTCAGCCCAGCCGGTACGCCTGGATGATCCGCTGGGTCACCACGCTGCCGTCGCTGCCGGTGGCGCTGGCCCGCAGCGAGACCCAGCCCGGCCCGGACGGGTGCCGGACGACTGCCACCCAGCCGGCCCCCTGCTTCCGCAACCGCGTCGGCTGCCACCTGGCTCCCCCGTCGTACGAGACGTCCACGGTGAGCGCGGTCACCGTGGCCGCCGGTGTGCCCGGCGGCCGTTCGACCGTCACCGGGATCGTCCGGACCTGCCCGGCCGGGGCGGTGCCGCCGTCGGCCAGGGCCGGCGCGAAGCGGACCGCCATCAGCGGCTGCCCGACCGGGGTGTCACCGGGAACGTGCCCGGAACGGAACGTCCAACTCCCGGCCACCTCGGTGCTCTGGTCGGTGAAGCCCCGGGCCGCGAAGACCTCCACCCGGTACTCGGCGGGCTCGGGCGGGACGACGAAGGCCCCGGATCCGGCGTACGGGCTCTCCCCGACCGGCTGACCGTCGCGGTACAGGACCGTCCGTTGCGCGTCGGCGGCCGAGTACCCGGTGTGGCCACGCGCGTCGTTGTGCAGCGGGATGTCGACGACGAGGGTGTCGCCGTACCGGACGACGCCCGTGCCCGGCGCGGCCAGGCCCGGCCCGAACGGCGCCCCGTTCCACTCGTCCCGGTAGGGGCGGCCGGGCCGGTGGGCGACCGGCTCGGAGATGAGCACGGTGCGGCCCTCCAGCCAACCGTCGTCGGGGCGTTCCCCCGTCTCCAGGGTCGACGACCAGCGCAGGCCGGCGGCGGCGTTGAGGTACTCGACCCGGCTGCCCGGCAGGGTCGTCGGCAGCACGATCGCCGCGGTGAAGCTGATCCCCTCCGGCCGGGGGAAGACCGTCCGGTCCGCCGCCACCCCGGGGCTGCCGTGGAACCGTTGGTGGACGGCCGCCAGGTCCCGCCGACGGTAGTCCCGGACGAACCCGGTCGGTACGGTGCCGTCGAACGTCTCGCTCAGCGCGTACAGGTACGGGCTGACGTCCGCCTCGCCGTGGAGCCACTGGCTGGAGATCGAGCTGACGAACCCCGCCGCCGGGGTGCCGCCGCCGATCCGGCCGCTCCGGACACCGGTGAAGTCGTTGCCCGACACGCCGAAGCTGTAGTCGCCCGGCTCGGCGGTGAGGTGGACGACGACGTCCGCCATCGCCGGCACGGCGGACACCTCGGGCACGGTCATCCGGACCGGCCCGCTCCGTCGGGCGTCGACGGTGATCCGGGTGTCCCGGTCCAGGGTCAGTTCCGGCTGGGCGAGCAGCGTGAAGCCGGTCGGGTCGGTGCCGAAGATGGCACTGGCCAGTCCGTAGCGGCCGGTGGGGACCCGGAGGGTGGCCACCCCGTCGGGACCGGAGACCTCCTGCGCGTACCGCTGGTCCAGACCGTAGAGCTGGGTCATGTGGTCGCTCGTCCGTGCGCCGGTCCGGTCGAGGAACTCGACGGTCAGCTGGTAGCTCTCCACCTCCCGGTGCACGGCCAGCGGGGTCGCCACCGTTCCCGCCTCGGATCGGGCCACGAGCCGGCCGGTGTAGTACCCGTCCGGACCGGCCACGCTCGTGTCGGCGCTGACCGCCACCTCCACCCGCCCACCGGCCGGAACGGTGACCCGGTCCGGAGCGAGGCGGAACATGCCGGCCGGCGCGGGCGCGCCGTCGGGGCCGGTGACCTCCGTGGCCAGTTGGAGGGTCACCGGGCGGTCGCCCGAGTTGCGGTACGTCACCGGCCGGTGGACCGGGGCGTCGTCGTGGTGCGGCCACCGGGTGCGGCCGAACGAGACGCTGGGCGGGTTGCTGGTGATCCGCTGGTCGACGGCGGCGGCCACGTCGACCCGCCCCGCGCCCTGCTGGAAGACCGTCTGCTCCGGATGTGCCCGTGCCGAGGCCATCAGCAGGGCCTTGAGCTCACCCGCGTCCGCCTCGGGTCGCTGCTGGGCCAGGAGCGCCGCCGCGCCGGCCACGTGCGGGGCGGACATCGAGGTGCCGGAGAGGCGCACGTGACGGTCCCCGACCGGGTCGCCGATCCGCCCCTTCGCGGACCGCGCCGCGACGATGTCGACGCCCGGCGCGGTGATGTCGGGCTTGATCCCCTCGTCCGACGGGAGCGGGCCCTGGCTGGAGAACCGCGCGAGGTCGTCCGCCCGGTCCACTGCGCCGACGGTCAACGCCGCCTCCGCGCTTCCCGGCGAGGCCACCGACGCCTCCGAGCCCTCGTTGCCGGCGGAGATCACGAAGAGCGCGCCGGTCTGCGCGGTGAGCTTCCCGACCGCCTCCTCCAGCGGGTCGACCTCCGGGGTGTCCTGCCCGCCCAGGCTCACGTTGACCACCGCGGCCCGCTGGTCCACCGTGGCCCACTGCATACCGGCCAGGATCGCCGACTCGGTGCAGGAATCGCTCTCGCACACCTTGCCGGAGAGCAGCGTCGCGTCCGGCGCGACCCCCCGGTACCGGCTGGTGGCCTCGCCGCCGGCGATGATGGCCGCCACGTGGGTACCGTGCCCGACGGTGTCGTCCGGGTCGGCGGTCTCGGCGAAGTTGCGGCTCTCCGCGACCCGTCCGGCCAGGTCCGGATGGGTGGCGTCGACGCCGGTGTCGAGCACCGCCACCCGGACGCCCCGGCCGGTCCAGCCGGCGCGGTGCGCCTGCGGGGCGCCGATCTGCGCCACGCTGTGATCCAGGCTGACCCGACGTCGACCGTCCAGCCAGATCCGGTCGACGCCGCCCGCCGGGTCGAGCCGGGCGTCGGTCGAACCGGTGGTGAGCGCCGTCCACAGGGCGGTGGCCCGGCCCTTCCGGGCCTCGACCGCCGCGCCGCCGATGGCCGGCAGGTCCCGGGCGATCCGGGTGCCGGCGACGGTGGGAAGGTCCTTCCGGTCCGCCCCGTCCCGGTACCGGACCAGCAGCGGCAGGGTGTCCCGCCGTGCGTCGTCGTACCCGGCGGCGAGCAGTCCGGTCACGTCGAAGAGCCGCTGGTCCACCCGACCGGACCGGACCAGTTCCACCGCGTCCCGGGGAAGGACGGTGAGTCGGTCCCCGGTCCGCTGGGTCACGAAGGTCATGTCGGCCCGTCCGGGCCCCGGACGGACGCTGAGCGCGGTGCCCCCGGTGACCGTGACCCGGTCGCCGGTGAGCAGCGTGACGGTGGCCGGACGCCCGGCGTCCGGGGCCGCCGCCGGGACGGTCGGGGGTGGCGCGGCCGGGCGGTGAGCGACCGCGGACGACGTGGTCGGTACGGCCGGAGCCGTGCCGAGCAGCACCCCCAGGAGCAGTGCGACAGCGACGTTTTTCCCTGTTCGTGGCACGCGACCTCCTCAGGGAGTCTTCTCATCGACGTCGGTGACATCGACGGACCCGCCACCACGCTGCCACAGCAGATACCCCCAAAGTGTCCGCGATCCGACCAGAAACGCGGCAACCGGACGCGCTCCTCCTCGCCTGCCGGCCACCGCTGCGGCATGCTCGACCCGTGACGTCGATGAGAGAACGCATGCTCGCCGGTGAGCTGTACCGGGCGGACGACCCCGAGATCCTCGCCGAGCTGGACCGGGCGGCCCTGCTGATGGAGCGGTTCAACGGCAGCCGGGCGGACGACCCCGAGGGGCGGCTCGCCGCCCTTCGTGAGCTGCTCGGCGAGGTCGGTGAGGGCACCTGGGTCCGGCCGCCGTTCCACTGCGACTACGGCTCCCGGATCACCATCGGACCGCGCGGGTTCGTCAACTTCAACGCGGTCTTCCTGGACGTCGCGCCGATCACCATCGGCGCGGACGCGCAGATCGGACCGAACGTGCAACTGCTCACCGCCACCCACCCGGTCGACCCGGAGCCTCGCCGCGACAAGTGGGAGGCCGCCCGACCGATCACCATCGGCGACAACGTCTGGCTCGGGGGCGGTGCGATCGTGCTGGCCGGGGTGACCGTGGGCGACAACACGGTGGTGGGCGCCGGCGCGGTGGTCACCCGGGATCTCCCGCCGAACGTGGTGGCGGTCGGTAACCCCGCCCGCCCGGTCCGCACTCTGAGCTGACCTTCGAGATATCCGGCCTGAGCTGCAAAAACAGCCAGAAATACTGGCCCCGCCCCGCCCAATAGGAGCACTCTGAGTAGTGAGGCGGTCACCGGGAGGTGGGCCATGGCCGGTCGAGTGCTCGAACTACGCGTGCACGGCGTGTCGAACACGCCGCCGGGCGAGCTGCTGGGCCTGCTGCCCGAGCCGGGCGGGGCGACGCCGCAGCCCTGGCTCGTCGCCGGGGACGAGGTCACCGGCTTCTACCGCCACCCCGGTTCCGACCCGGACGAACCGGTCACCGTGGAGGCGTACAGCTGGGGGCGGTTGACCTCGGGCGCGCGGACCGCGCGGGACGTCGAACGGGCACTCTGGACGATGCTGCTGCCGTTCACCCTCGCCAACGTCGCCCTGCACGCCCGGCCGGAGATTCCCGCCGACCCGGACCGGGAACGGTGGTCCGGCCGCGCCGGCATCGCCGGCTGGCTGATCCGGCTGTTCTGCCTCAGCCTGACCGGCACCCTGGTCCTCGCCGCCACCGGCATCGGGGTCGACCTGATCGGCTGGCAGTGCGTGGACCGGAGCTGCCTGCGCCGGCTGCCCGGTCCCTGGGAGTTCCTCGGCCAGGGCTGGTGGAGCCAGGACGCGCACGCGCTCGCCGTCGGACTGCTGGTGCCACTCGCCCTGATCGCCCTGGTGGGTCTGCTGAGCTGGCGCACCTACCAGTACGAGGCGGAGATGCCGGTCGGGCCGGGTGTCGTCCCGCCGGTCGGCGTGCCGATGGTCAACCCGTTGCAGGACCCCACCTTCTGGTGCGGCGAGGGACAGCTGCGCCGGGCCGCCGTGCTGCACCTCTGCACCGGCACGGTCGTCGCGGCGGCGGTGCCGCTCGGCGCGGTACTGGTCATGGACCCGCCCGGGGGACCACGGGCCGTCCTCGCCGCACTCACCGTGGTCCTGCTGGTGCTCCCGGTGGCGGTGGCCGTGGTGGCCCTCGGCCTGCCCTACCTCACCCGGCGCGGCGGACGGACCCCCCTCGGGCCGTACAGCGCCCTGGTCGTGGTCAGCACGCTGGGCGGGCTGGCCGGCACCGTCGCGCTCCTGCTCCTGCCCGACGGCCCGGCCGGCGTCCCGCTCGCCGAGCTGCGTCCCCCGCAGGGCTGCGCCGCCACACCCGGCGCACCCGGCTGCCGGGCCGACCTCTCGCTGCCCGGCTACGACGAACTGATCGGCGGCTGGGGCGTCGGGCAGCTGTTCCTCCTGGTCGCGATCGGCGCGGTGGCCCGCTCGGGACGGCGGGCGCTCGCCGCCCCGGCCGGCGCGGGGCTCGCCCTGATGGCCGGGGCCGCCTGGATCTCCGGCTGGCTGCCCGGCACGCCCGCCCCACCGGAAGGGCTCGACCCGTGGATGCTGGTGGGTCCGGCGGTCGCGGCGGCCGGGGCCGGGCTCCTCCTCCCCCGCGCCGCCCCGGCAGATCCGCCGGCAACGGAGCACAACGGGGTGGCCTGGGGCGGCCGGGGCCCGATGCTGATCGCCGGACTCGGCTGGCTGCTGGCCGTCGCGTACTGCACCGGCGCGGTCTACTGGGTCGGCAACCGGCTGAACCCCGCCGACCGGGTCGCCGTCGTCCCGCCGGTGCCGGTGACCTGGGCCGGACTGGTGTTCGGCGGCTCCCTGCTGGTCGTCCTCGGCACCGCCGTCCACGCCGGGCTGATCTTCGCCCGGCTGCGCCGGCAGGAGTACCAGCGCCTCAGCACGCCCGACCGCCGGTTCTCCGCCCACGACCTGCGCCGCTGCCGGGACGTGAGCACCTTCCGCGCCCTGCACCGGCTGGTCGGCGAACACGCGATCCCGCTCGCCGGGCGCAGTGGCGCGGCACTGCTGGTGCTGGCCGCGCTCGGCTGCGTCGCCGCGCTCTCCGGGTCACGCCCGCACGGCAGGTCGGGCAGCGGCTGGGCGGCACTGGTCGACGGGGCGGCCGGCACCGGGGACTGGCTCCTCGGCTGGCTGCCGGTGCAGGTCGCCACGCTCGGCCTGCTGGTCTACCGCAACGACACGGTCCGGCGGTCGGTCGGCGTGATCTGGGACGTCGGCACGTTCTGGCCCCGGGCCGCCCACCCGTTCGCCCCGCCCAGCTACGCCGAACGGGCCGTACCGGAGTTGCAGACCCGTACCGCCGGTCTGCTGGCCCTGCCCGGGGACGATCCGCGCCGGGTGGCGGGCATCATCCTCTCCGGACACAGCCAGGGCGCGGTGATCTGCGCGGCCGTGCTCCTGCAACTGCCGGCCCGCTGGCGGCGCCGGGTCCGGTTCTTCTCGTACGGCTGTCAGCTGACCCGGCTCTACGGGCGGGTCTTCCCGGCGTACTTCGGTCCCCACCGGTTGCCGGTGCTGGCCGAGGCGCTCACCGACCGGCACGGCCGGGCCGGCTGGACGAACTTCTGGCGGGAGACCGACCCGTTGGGCTGGCCGGTGCCCGCCGCCCACCGGCAGGTCAGCGTGCGGGACCCGGCGGGGCTGCACCCGACCGGCGGAGAGGTCGTCGACCCGCCGATCCGCAGCCACGGCGGGTACCCGGAGTGCCCGGAGTTCCTCGTCGAACGGGATCGCGTCGCCGGCCTGCTGCGCGGGGCCGTCCCGTCACCCCGGGAGGGGGTCGGCTAGCCGGAGCACCAGGTCCGCCCGGTGCGCGGTGCCGGCCACCAGGGCCGCGTTGGCCTCGTCGGACCCGCGCGCCCAGCGGTCCGCCTCGGCCGGCGACCGGCCGTACGCGACATGCCGGTCGGTGAGCCGGCGCAGCCGCAGTTCCGCGTCGAGGTCGAGGAACCAGGCGTCGTGCAGCAGGGTGCGGACCTCGTCCCACGGATCGTCGGGGAGGAGGAGGTAGTTGCCCTCGGTCACCACCAGGGTCACCCAGGGCGGCACGGCGATCGACCCGGCGACCGGCTCCTCGATGTCCCGGTGGAAGGCCGGCGCGTAGACGGTGACCGGCTCCAGCCGGTGCAGTCGGCGCAGGAGCGCCGCGTAGCCGTACGCGTCGAAGGTGTCCACCGCGCCCTTGCGGTCGGCCAGGCCGAGGCGGTGTAGTTCCGCCTGCGCCAGGTGGAAGCCGTCCATCGGCACCAACCGGGCGGTCGGGCCGACCCCGGCGACGATGCGCTCGGCGAGGGTGGACTTTCCCACACCGGGAGCGCCGGCGATGCCGAGCAGCTGTCGCGGGCCGGCGGCGGCCAGCTCCCGGGCCCGCGCGACCAGCTCGTCGACCGGGCACTCCCGAGCCGGAACCGGGTCGGGCGCGGGCTGTCCGGGCATCAGTCCAGGACCGGCTCGCTGATCGCGAACCGTGCCTCGACGGCGGCCTGTACGGTCTGCTGCTGCGGGTCGAGGTCGATTTCGGGGCTGCCACCCGCCTCGGCGACGCCGGTGAAGCCGGCCGCCCGGAACGTCATCGGCTGGGCGGCCATCCCGGAGTCGGAGAGTTCGATCAGGCCGGTCACCTGGGCGCCGAGCGCCTCGGCGTACTCCCGGGCCCGGCGCAGTGCCTCGGTGATCGCGGCCCGCCGCGCCTCCCGGTGCACCGGGCTGTCCGGCCGCAACGACCACCACGGGCCGGCGACGGAGACCTGGTCCTGGTCGGCCAGGCGGAGCATCAGTTCACCGAGGGCGGCGAAGTCGGTGACCGTGACCGTCGTGGTGACGCTGCCGTGGTAGGCGATCACCCGCTCGCCGGAGCGCTTCGACTCGGGACGGACCCGCAGCTCACCGGTTTCCCGGCGGTCCACCGCCGGACCGTGGCCGTCGAGCAGCACCCGGATCGCGGCGGCCCGCTCGGCCAGCCGGGTCAGGGTCACCTCACGGTCCTTGTCACGGGCCATCGCGGTCACCGTGAAGCGGGCGACCTCGGGCGCCACCTCCCGGTATGCCTCGCCGCGTACCGTCACCACCGGTCCGTCCACCATGTGCCCACCCTAACCGCGCGGCGGCGACCCCGCCGGCCGGTGCGCGGTGTACCGCACGCCCGCCCCGGTGGACCGGCAGTCGCCCAGGTATCCCCCGGCGGCCCCGAGGGCGAGCAGGAACCGCAGCTCACCGGCGGCTTCGTCGGCACCCGGCCGGCCCGGGGCGCCCTCTTCTCCGGCGGTCACCGGGAAGTCGTGCCGGGAGGCGGTGAACGGACGGTCGAACAGGGACGTCCGGGTGGCGCGGGCCTCCCGGTGACCGGCGGTGAGCGCGTCGGCGTCGGCATCGGCGAGCGCGGCGGCCAGCTCGTCCAGGAAGGCCCGGACGGCGGCCAGTTCCCGCAGGACGTGGTCCCGGTTGCCGAGGAGCATGTTCGCCGTCCGCTCGGGCGGGGTGCCGGCCACCCGGGTGCCGTCCCGGAAGCTCCCGGCCGCCAGGGCCAGCACGGCGTCCCGCAGCGCGGACCGGCCGGCCGCCCCGGCCAGTGCCCCGGCCAGCAGGTGCGGCACGTGCGAGGCGAGCGCCACCACCGCGTCGTGCTCGTCCGGGGCCATCGGCACCACCCGGGCCCCGAAGACGGTCACCAGCAACGTGGCGAGCCGACGGAACGCGGGCAGGCCGTCCGGGGCGGGACAGAGCACCCAGGCGGCGCCGTCGAACAGGTCCGGTACGGCCGCGCGGATGCCGGCCCGGTCGGTGCCGGCCATCGGGTGACCCGGCACGAACCGGTCGGTCAGCCCGTGCGCGGCGGCGAACCCCGCCACCGCGCCCTTGGCGCTCCCCACGTCGGTGAGGACGCAGTCGTCACCGGTCGCCCCGGCGACGGTGCGCAACGTCTCCGGCAGGGTGGGCAGCGGGCCGCAGAGGAAGACCACCGTGCGGTCGCCCACCGCGCCGGTCAGCTCGTCGGGGCAGGTCACGCCGGCGTCGCGGACCACCTGCCGGGTCGCCGGGTCGGGATCCCAGCCGGTGACGTCGAGACCGGCCCGGTGCAGCCCGAGCAGGATCGACCCACCGATCAGACCGGTGCCGACCACCGCGACCCGGGGCCGCGCGCCGGGGCTTGCCACCATCTGCGTACCTCGGGTTCCGCTCGGTGCGGGTCCTGGCTGACCCGGCCGAGGATATCGGCCGGCCACGGTGCCGGACCAGGCCACGGTGCCGGACCAGGCTCGGTGCCGGACCAGGCTCGGTGCCGGACCAGGCTCGGTGCCGGACCAGGCTCGGTGCCGGACCAGGCTCGGTGCCGGACCCGACCACGGGTGCCGGACCCCCGCTCGGCGCCGCCGGGCGACCGGGGTGGCCCGACCGGCGGTATCCGGCCCTACGCCTGGGCGAGCCGGCCGGGAACGGCGGCGACCTGTGCGTCGGAGGCGGTGAACGCGATCCGGACGTGGTGACTGCCGGCGGGCCCGTAGAGCGCCCCCGCGGCGGCCAGGATGCCCCGGCGGGCCAGCCAGTCGACGGTCTGCCAGCACTCCTCCCCACCCCGGCTGAGCCAGAGGTAGAGACCCGCCTCGGAGTGTTCGACGGTGAACCCCGCCCCGGTGAACGCGGCGAGCAGCGCCTCCCGCCGGGCGCGGTAGCGTTCCCGCTGCTCGTCGGCGTGCCGGTCGTCGGTCAGCGCGGCCACCATCGCCGCCTGCACCGGTGCCGGCACGATCATGCCGGCGTGCTTCCGGACCTTGAGCAGCTCGGCGACCAGGGCCGGGTCCCCGGCGACCAGCCCGGCCCGGTACCCGGCGAGGTTCGACCGCTTGGAGAGCGAGTGCACGGCGAGGACGCCCTCGTGGGAGCCCCCGCAGACCTCGGGCGAGAGCACCGACACCGGCTCGGCGTCGGCGGACCAGCCGAGCGGCAGGTAGCACTCGTCGCTGGCCACCACCGCGCCCCGCTCACGCGCCCACTCGACCACCTTGCGCAGGTGCGCGGCGGGCAGCACCCGACCGGTCGGGTTGGCCGGCGAGTTCACCCAGACGAGGCGGACCCGCGAGGTCGGCCCGACCGCGGTCAGGGAGTCGGTCCGTACCTCGGTCGCACCGGCCAGCCGGACGCCGTCGGAGTAGGTGGGGTAACAGACCGACGGCACCACGACGACGTCACCCGGGCCGATGCCGAGCAGGGTCGGCAGCCAGGCGACCAGTTCCTTGGAACCGATCGTCGGCAGCACACCGAACCCGTCGGCTGCCCGGCAGGTGCGCCCCACCCAGGCCGCGATGGCGGCGCGCAGGGCGGGCGTACCCGCGGTGAGCGGGTATCCGGGCGCGTCGGACGCGTCCGCCAGGGCCCGACGGATCACCTCGGGCACCGGGTCGACCGGGGTGCCGATGGAGAGGTTGATCATCCCATCCGGATGCGCCGCGGCCAGGGTGGCCGCGGCGTCCAGGGTGTCCCAGGTGAACTCGGGCAGCCGCGACGAGACCGGCGCGGGCCGGTTCAGTGGCCCTCTCCGCGCGGCGGCTGGGCGGCCACGAACGGGGTGTCCTTCTCGATCTTGCCGATCTTGGAGGCACCGCCCGGGGAACCGAGGTCCTCGAAGAACTCGTAGTTCGCCGAGGTGTAGTCCTTCCAGTTCTCCGGGACGTCGTCCTCGTAGAAGATCGCCTCGACCGGGCAGACCGGCTCACAGGCACCGCAGTCGACACACTCGTCGGGGTGGATGTAGAGCATTCGGTTGCCCTCGTAGATGCAGTCGACCGGGCACTCCTCGATGCATGCCTTGTCGAGTACATCCACGCACGGTTCGGCGATGATGTAGGTCACCGGTCTTCTCCTCCGCAAGACGCGTCGCGATCCGCCGCGACGGTAAGAGCCTAGTATCTCGCCGGGGAGGAGGTCGATCGTGCTCCGACAGCAGGATGTGGGACATCGGATCGTGGTCCGTCGGATTGTGGGGATTCGTGAGGGCCGCCCGCTCTTCTCCGACGCGCTCGGCGAATTGGTCGAATTGAATGAGACCCACATCACTCTGGCGACCGACCAGGGGCGGGTCCAGGTTCCCCGCGACGAGGTGCACCGGGCGAAACGGGTACCGGCGGCCCGCCGGCCGACCGCAGCCGCGGTGATCGCCCTGGAACTCGCCGCCGACCAGGCGTGGCCCGCCCCGGTGCGCGGACGCCTCGGCGACTGGCTGCTGCGCAGCGCCGAGGGCTGGACCGGACGCGCCAACACGGCACTGCCGGTCGGCGACCCGGACCGGCCGTTGCCGGCCGCCGTCGACGCCGTCGAGCGCTGGTACGCCGACCAGGGACAGCCCGCGATGGTCAACACCCCGCTGCCGCTGGCCACCCCGGTGGGGGCGGAGCTGGACGCCCGCGGCTGGACGGCCCGACCGCTCACGCTGGTGCAGACCGTGCCCCTGGACCGGCTGCTCGCCCGGCTCCCGGTCGCCGCCCCCGGAACGGAGCTGGCGACCGCCCCGTCGGCGGAGTGGCTCGCGGTCGCCGCCGGGCGCAAGGGCGGCCTCCCCGACGCCGCGCGCCACGTGCTCACCGCCGTGGACCGGCTCCGCTTCGCCCACCTGCACGTCGACGGCACGCTGGCCGCGGTCGCCCGGGGGACGGTCACCGGGGAGGGCCGCTGGCTGGGCCTGAGCATGATCGAGGTGGTGCCCGGATTCCGGGGCCGGGGGCTGGCCCGGCGGGTGCTCCGGGCGCTCGCCGACTGGGGCGCCGACTCGGGCGCGACGGACGTCTTCCTCCAGGTGGAGCAACGCAACACCCCGGCCGTCACCCTCTACCGGAGCCTCGGCTTCACCACCCACCACACCTACCTGACCCGGGTCGCCCCCGCCTGACGCTGCCCGCGCCGCCCCCGGTCAGTGGCGGGCCGGCCGGCGCGGCTTGGCGCTCTTCACCTCGGCGTACCGCTTGAGCAGCTGGGACTGGTGGTCGACGCCGAGCGCCGTGGCGATCAGGTAGCCGGTCAACACGCCGGCCCCGGTGGCCAGCAGGTAGAGCCCGAGCTGGGCGAAGAAGGTGACGCCACCACCGGCGAACGGGTTGTTGCCGACGAGCAACGGGCCGACCAGGACGGTCGCCAGCATCGCGATCCCGACAGCGGTGGCGAGGTCGCCACCCCAGCGGGCCACCGCGCTGCGCCGGGCCCACCGGAAGGTGACGGTCGCCAGGACCGCCCCGATCACCAGGAACATGGCCAGCGAGACCCGGTCGGCGGCGACCGGATCCTCGTCGAAGGCGAACCGGGTCACCAGCCGGGCGACCACGTTCACCGCGAACAGCGCGCCCGCCAGCACGCCGACCGACCGCCACCGGTTCCTCATGCACGTCTCCCGCCGTACCGCCCGCCCTGGCGGCGGGCTTCCTGGCAGGAATATCTACCACCCGGGCGGGGGCGGCGTCACGTCTCCGTCCGGGTCGGCGGGGCCAGCATCAGCCGGAACCCCAGCACGGCGAACGTCATCGCGCCCGCCACGATCATCGCCAGACCGACCCAGTTGTCCCCGGAGAGGAGCACGTCCCCCTCGTCCGTGCGACCCGCCGCCACGACCATCATCGTGAACCAGGGCACCGCCGGCAGCACGACCGCCCAACGCCGTCCCACGGTGGCGTGGGCGAACCACCCCAGCACGAGGTTCGCCACGATCACCACCGGCACCGACACGCCGATCAGGTACCCGCCCACCCGGACCCCGGCGAGCACCAGCTCCACCACCGCGGTCAGCACGCCACCGAAGACGGCGAGCGCACCGCCGGCCACCCGGAGCACCAGGTCGAGCACCCGCAGCGCCGGTCCGGGCGACGACGGCGGCTCGACCTGCTCCGGCTCCGGGGTGACCGACATCGACGCGGCGGACAGGGTCACCGGAGACCGGCCGACGCGGCGGCGTCCTGCGGTGTCGTCGTGTCCAGTCCGGCGAAGAGGTCGTCCTCCCAGCCGTACGGGCCGTTGCCCGGCCCCTTCTCGCCGACGGCGAGGAAGAAGTACTCCACGCCCATGAACTCGCTGCCGAAGTTGCCGGCGATGGAGTACAGCCAGGAGTTCTCCGGGATCTGGGTGGCGTGCGCCCGCATGGCCGCCTCCTTGGCGGCGTGCTGGTCGGTGGCGTCGATCCGCGCCGCGATGTCCTTGTCGGGGGTGCCGAAGGGCAGCTCGGAGAGGTCGGTGACGTCGGCGAAGGGGTTGTCCGAGGAGTCGGCGAAATGGGTCAGACCGGCTTCCAGCACGCTGATCGGCATCGCCGTCCAGTAGACCTTGGCGGGGGCGAGCCCCTCGGCCCGGGCCAGCTCCACGGCGCGCATCGCCACCCGGTGCGCCTGGATGTGGTCGGGGTGCCCGTAGAAGCCGTTCTCGTCGTAGGTGACGAGGATCTGGGGGCGTACCTCCCGGATGACCTCCACCAGGTACCCGGCGGCCTCGTCCAGGTCGGCCTGCCAGAAGGCGCGGGGGTGCTCGTTGGTGGCCAGCCCCATCATGCCGGAGTCACGGTAGCGGCCCGCGCCGCCGAGGAAACGGTGGTCGGTGACGCCGAGCGCCGCGCAGGCGGCGGAGAGTTCCGCGATCCGGTACCCGCCGAGCTGGTCGGCCTCGGCGGCGGCGAGCCCGGCCAACTCCGGCACGTGGATCTCGCCCTCCTCACCGAGGGTGCAGGTCACCAGCGTGACGTGGGCACCGGTCGCGGCGTAGTGCGCCATCGTCGACCCGGTGCCGATCGACTCGTCGTCGGGGTGGGCGTGCACCAGCAGGAGCCGGCGGTCGGGCAGCGTCGTCACGCCGGTCACTCTAGCCGTCGCGGCGGTCGCCGTCGGCTCCGACGCGTACCGGACGGGTCGGCGACGGCTCCTCACCCGCAGGTCGGCGGCGGGCCCCCGCCCGCAGGTCGTGGCGGCTCCGCTGCGGCGGGTCGGCGTCGACTCCGACGGGTCCGAGCAGGTCGGCCACATCGCCTCCGGGACGCCTCTACGATCGGCCGTGTGGACTATCCGGAGCTGGCCGCCCGTACCCGACGGTTCAGTCGCGGGGCGCCGCGCGCCGTCACCGTGGCCGACGACGGATCGCGGGTGGTCTTCCTGCGCTCGGGCGGCCCGCAGGACCCGGTCGACGCGCTCTGGCTGCTCGACGTCGCCTCCGGCGAGGAGCGGCTGGTGGCCGAGCCGGTCGCGCTGCTCGGTGACGACGCCGCCGACGATCTGCCGCCGGCGGAACGGGCGCTGCGCGAACGGCTGCGGCTGAGCACCGGGGGCATCGGTTCGTACGCGACCGACCCGGCCGCCCGGGTGGCCGTGTTCTCCCTCGCCGGCCGGCTGTTCCGGGCCGACCTGGTGCACGGCGACGTGGTCGAGGTGACCACCGCCGGGCCGGCGATCGACCCACGCCCGGATCCGACGGGGCAGCGGCTGGCGTACGTCTCCGACGTCGGGGCCGCCACCCGCCGGGGCGAGCTGCGGGTGATCGAGCCGGACGGGACGGACACCATGCTGGCCGGTGAGGACTCCGGGGTGACCTGGGGGCTGGCCGAGCACGTCGCCGCCGAGGAGTTCCACCGGTTCCGGGGGTACTGGTGGGCACCGGACGGCCGCTCCATCCTGGCCGCGCGGGTCGACGAGTCCCGGTTGACCCGCTGGCACCTGCACGACCCGGCCGACCCGGCGTACCCGCCGACGACCGTCGCGTACCCGGTGGCCGGTGGCCCGAACGCGGAGGTGAGCCTGCACCTGCTCGACCTCGACGACGGCTGGGTCGACGTGCACTGGGACCGGGAGACCTACCCGTACCTGGCCGCGGTCGACTGGGTCGAGGGTGGACCACTGATCACCGTGTTGCGCCGGTCGCAGCAGCACGGCCTGGTGCTGGCGATCGACCCGCGCACCGGGGAGACGCAGGTGCACGCCGAACTGGCCGACCCGCGCTGGGTGGACCCGGTCCCGGGCACCCCCGCGCACCTGCCGGACGGCCGGGTGCTGGTCGGCGGCGAACTCGCCCACGACGGGTACGACGCCCGGTGCCTCTTCGCCGACGGCACCCTGCTCACCCCGCCCTCGCTCTACGTCCGCCGGGTGGTCGGCCGGCTCACCGCCGGCAGCGCCCCGGCCGACCTGGTGGTCGAGGCGAGCGACGGCGAACCGAGCCAGCGGCACCTGTTCCGGGTCCGGACGGTGATCGGCGGCGGGGTGGACGCCCGCCGGCTGACCCAGGACGAGGGGTGGCACACCGCCGCCGTCGGCGGGGACGTGCTGGTGGTCGGGTACGCCTCGCTGGACCATCCGGGGGTGCGCTGGTCGGTGCGCCGGGGCGACGAGGAAATCGCCACGTTGCACTCGCACGCCGCCCATCCGCCGTACGCGCCCCGGCCGGCCCTGGAACGGGTGACCGACCGGCAGCTGCCCGCCGCGGTCCTCTACCCGGCCAACCACGTCGCCGGACGGCGACTGCCGGTGCTGCTGGACGTCTACGGCGGCCCGGGGCATCAGGAGGTGGTGGCCGCCCGGGGGGCCTGGCTGGAACGGCAGTGGTGGGCGGACGCGGGCTTCGCGGTGGTCACCGTGGACAACCGGGGAACGCCGGGCGTCTCGCCCTCGTTCGAGAAGGTGATCCACCGGCGGGTGGCGGACGTGGTCCTCGCCGACCAGCTCGACGCGCTGACCGCGTTGGCCGGCAAACACCCCGATCTCGATCTGGGGCGGGTCGCCGTGCGCGGCTGGTCGTTCGGGGGCTGGCTCGCGGCGTTGGCGGTGCTGCGGCACCCGGAGCGGTTCCGCTGCGGCATCGCCGGGGCACCGGTGACCGACTGGGCGCTCTACGACACCGCGTACGCCGAGCGGTACCTCGGCCCGCCGGACGAGGGGACGGACGTCTACAGCCACCACAACCTGGTCGAGCTGGCCGCCGAGCCGACCCTCCGGGCCGACGACCGGCGGCCGTTGCTGCTGGTGCACGGGCTGGCGGACGACAACGTGGTGGCCGCGCACACGCTGCGCCTCTCGGCGGCGCTGTTGGCCACCGGCCGGCCGCACGCGGTGCTGCCGTTGACCGGGGCGACCCACATGGCGGCCGGCGGCACCGCCGAACGGCTGCTCCGGCTGGAACTGGACTTCCTCCGTACCCACCTGTGAGCAGGGGTCCCCTGCTCGGCGGAAAGCGCGAACAGGGGACCCCCGCTACCACCCCGGTGGGGGTCGGTAGGTCACTGCTTGACGTGCACGTTCACCAGCGACGGGTAGCCGAAGATGCTGGAGATGAAGACACCGCCGGCCTTGGAGCCGTGGACGTAGAAGCCGTTCTCCACGAACAGCGGCACGGCCGGCGCCAGCTCCTTCATGATCCGCTCGTCCAGCTTGGCCCACTCCGAGCCCTGCTCGGCCACGGGCATCGCGAGCACCCGGTCGAACTCAGCGTTGATCGCGTCGTTGTTGACGTACGACGTGTTGCTGTTGTTCTCGGCCTTGATGGTGCGACCGTCGAAGAGCACCGGCAGGATCGCCGCGCCGCTCGGCCAGTCGGCGGCCCACTGGTCGATCCAGATGTCCCACGGGTTGCCCTTCTTGCCGACCTCGTCGAGCTTGGCGTCGGTCGGGATGGTCTTCACCGTGATCTTGAAGCCGGCCTTCTCCAGGTTGCCCTTGAGCTGGGTGGCCAGTTCGGTGGAGTCGTCGCTGATGCCGAGCACCAGCTCCGGGGTCTTGCCGGCGAGCAGTTCCTTGGCCTTGGCCACGTCGCCGTTCGGCCCGGCCGGGTAGACGTCGT
The DNA here is from genome assembly GCF_040639195.1 of Micromonospora sp. NPDC023956. NCBI lineage: Bacteria > Bacillati > Actinomycetota > Actinomycetes > Micromonosporales > Micromonosporaceae > Micromonospora > Micromonospora sp. NPDC023956. The sequence continues at coordinate 689,626 of NZ_JBEZZN010000003.1, read as the reverse complement.
GCTTCTGGTAGCCGATCGTCGACGGCGGCAGCAGGGTGGTCACCGGGCGGGCGGACGCCTCGCCGCCGTACGCCTTGATGAAGCCGTCCCGGTCGATCGCGTGGTTGAGCGCCTGGCGGACCGAGAGGTCGGTGACCCGGCTGGTGTTGATGGTGAGCCGCCACAGGCTCGGGGTCGGGCCCTGCACGGTGCGCGGCTTGAGGGCGGCGTCGCCGGTGACCCGCGCGACCAGCGCGGCGGGCACACCGTTCCAACCCAGCGCCGCCTGGTCGTCACCGTTGTCGGCGATCACCCGGTTGGCGCCCGCCTCCGGGTCCGGACCGAAGCTCCAGACGATCCGGTCCGGGTACGCGTGCCGCACCGGGTCGGTGTTCGGGTCCCAGTGCTCGTTGCGCTCCAGCACCACCTCGACGCCGGCGGTGTGCTTGGTGATCTTGTACGGCCCGGAGGAGAAGGGCTGGTTGTCCAGGTTGACCCCGGTGTCCTTCTCCGGCTTCAGCGGAGCCGTGTAGGGCAGCGACGCGGCGAACGGCAGGTCGCAGTGCGCCTTGGCGAACTCGAAGCGCAGGGTCTTCGCGTCCGGCGCGGTCAGACCGGGCGGCAGCGAGGTCTTGTTGGCCTTGAAGTCCCACTTGGTGTCGTACTGCGGGGTGTCGGCGAGCCACTCCTGGAGGTAGGTCGGGCCGCCGGTCAGGTCGGGGTCGAAGGAGCGGGCGATGCCGTAGGCGATCTCCTTCGAGGTGATCGGGGTGCCGTCCTCGAACTTCACCCCGTCCTTGATCGTGAACTCCCAGACCTTGCAGTCGGAGTTCACGTCCTTGCCCGGCGTCTCGGCGAGGTCGCCGACCAGGGTGACCTTGCCCGAGCCGTCGTCCTTGAACGTGGTCAGGGAACGGCTGTAGAGCGGCGCGTTCATCAGACCGGCGAACGAGTAGACCCGCTGCGGGTCCATGTGCGAGATCTTGGTCTCCCGGATCACCCGGAAGGTCCCGCCCTTCGCCGCGCCCGGCACCTCGGCGGCCGGTCCCATCGACTCCTTGGGGTCGGTGGCGATCGAGCCGCTCTGCACCCGGTCGGAGTCGACGGTGCCCTCGGTGCCCTTGTTCTCGCTGCACGCCGCCATGGCCGCGAGCAGTGCGAGCGCTCCGCCTGCGGCGGCTGCCCTCTTCAGGCGCATGTCGCGCCCTCCTCCCCTGCCGGTAAGAAATCTACGAGTGGTGTAACAGAATCGATGGATACTCTTCCACGGGTGGAACGTGGTCGATGCCTGATCGCAACCGCCGCCGCAGCGGCCGTCGCGTCCGGTCACCGCAACCGCACCCGGGGGTCGATGGTCGCGTAGAGCAGGTCGACGATGACGTTCGCCAGCACGATGAAGACCGCCGAGATCAGCACCGTGGCCATGATCGTGGGCAGGTCGCCGGAGCGTACGGCGTCGATCGCGGTCCGCCCGAGCCCCTGGATGCCGAAGGTCGTCTCGGTGATCACCGTGCCGCCCAGCGCCGCACCGACGTCCAGCCCGGCGATGGTCACCACCGGGGTGATCGCCGCGCGCAGCGCGTGCCGCCCGTACACGGTGCGTTTCGGCAGGCCCTTGGCCCGCGCGGTGCGGACGAAGTCCTCGGAGAGCGTCTCCAGCATCTGGGCCCGGGAGAGCCGGGCGTAGATCGCGGAGAAGAGGAAGGCCAGCGACACCCAGGCGAGCACCAGCCCGCTGGCCCACTTCAGGGGATCGTCGAATATCGACGTGTACCCCGGCACCGGGGTTATCCGCAACTGGTACGTGAAGATCAGCAGCAGCACCGCGCCGACGAAGTAGAGCTGGAACGACGCGCCGGCCAGCGAGAAGCCGATCGCCACCTTGTCCAGCCAGGTGCCCCGGCGCAGCGCGGAGACCATGCCCAGGCCGACCCCGACCACCAGCCAGAGGATCGCCGCCGGGAACACGATGCTCAGCGTCACCGGCAGCACCCGGGTCAGGGTGTCGGTGACCGCCTCGTTGTTCACGTACGACCAGCCGAGGCACGGGGCGTCGCACCGGCCGCCCTGGGAGCTGCCCAGGTCCCGCCCGGCGACGATGCCCTTCATGTAGTTCGCGTACTGCTGCACCAGCGGGTCGTTGAGGCCCAGCTCGTCGCGGACCCGTTCGAGCCGTTCGGCGTTGCAGTTCTTCGGGCACATGCCGCTGACCGGGTCCCGGGGCAGCGCGAAGAACATCAGGAAGCTGAGCACGCTCACCGCGAAGAGGGTGAGGACGGCGCTGAGCAACCGCCGAACCAGGAATCGCGTCATGAGAATCAGGCCCCCTACCGGGACGACTTCGGGTCGAGCGCGTCGCGCAGCGAGTCACCGAACAGGTTGAACGCGAGCACCAGCGCGAAGATCGTGATGCCCGGGAAGAAGACGTAGGCCGGGTCGGTCTGGAGGTACGGGATGCTCTGGAAGATCATCCGACCGAAGTCGGCGGTGGGTTCGAGGATGCCGATGCCGAGGAACGACAGCGCCGCCTCGCCGGTGATGTACTGCGGCACGGCCAGCGAGAACGCCACCAGGATCGGCGCCCAGAGGTTCGGCAGGAGCTGCCGGAACATGATGTGCCCCAGTCCCGCGCCGCTGGCCCGGGCCGCCTCCACGAACTCCCGCTCACGCAGCGAGATCACCTGACCCCGGACCAGCCGGGCGGTGCTCGTCCAGCTGAACGCGGCGAAGACGCCGATCAGCACGGCCACCTGGAACCAGGCCGGCACCTCCTCGCGCGCCCCGTAGAAGCGCAGCGCCACGGTCGGCACCACGGCCAGCGCGAAGATCAGGAACGGCAGGGCCAGCGCCACGTCGGTGATCCAGCTGATCACCGTGTCGACCATCCCGCCCAGGTAACCGGCGAGGATGCCGGTGATCACGCCGATCACCGTGGTCACCACCGCGGCGGCGAACGCGATGAACAGCGAGGTGCGCAGCCCGTACACCATCCGGATGAAGATGTCCCGGCCGAGCCGGGGCTCCAGCCCGAACCAGTGGTCGCCGCTGACCCCGCCGACGTAGCCCAGCGGCATGCCGTTGCCGTCCAGCAGCTCCTGGAACTGCTCGTTCGGGCCGACGCCGTACAGCCTGGCGATCAACGGGGCGGCGAGCGCGATCGCCATCAGCACGATCAGCACCACCGCGCTGACCACCGCCGTGCGGTCGCGGCGCAGCCGCGCCCAGGCGAGCTGGCCGGGGGACCGACCGACGACCTCGCGCTTCGCGCCGCCGTCGCCGTCGGTCGCCGGGGCGATCTCCGCCCGGACCTCGCCCTCCACCGGGGACAGGCTCATCGCGACACCTCATTCGGTACGGCCACCACGTCACCGGTCGACGCCAGCGGCCCGGTCTCGGGGTAGTGGCAGGCGGTGGCCTGCCGGCCGCCCTCCCTCGGTTCGAGGGCGGGGGTCTCCGTGGCGCACCGGTCGGTCGCCTTCCAGCAGCGGGTCCGGAACCGGCAGCCCGACGGCGGGTCCAGCGGCGTGGGGACGTCCCCGACGAGCCGGATCCGCCCCTCCGCCCCCCGGCCGGACACGTCCGGCACCGCCGACAGCAACGCCCGGGTGTACGGGTGCTGCGGGCGCTGGTAGATGTCGTTCCGGTCGCCGATCTCCACGATCGTGCCCAGGTACATCACCGCGACCCGCTGGCTGAAGTGCCGCACCACCGCCAGGTCGTGAGCGATGAACACGAACGCCAGCCCCAGGTCGCGTTGCAGCCGGCGCAGCAGGTTCACCACCTGCGCCTGGATCGAGACGTCCAGCGCCGAGACCGGTTCGTCGGCCACGATCAGCTTCGGCTCCAGGGCGAGCGCGCGGGCGATGCCGATGCGCTGCCGCTGGCCGCCGGAGAACTCGTGCGGGTACCGGTTGTAGTGCTCCGGGTTCAACCCGACCAGCTCCAGCAGCTCCCGCACCCGGTTCCGGACGCCGCCGGGCGGGTCGATCCCGTTGACCTCCAGCGGCATCGCCACGATCCGCCCCACCGTGTGCCGGGGGTTCAACGACGCGTACGGGTCCTGGAAGATGATCTGTAGGTCCTGCCGCAGCCGGCGCAGCTCCCGGCCCCGGGCCCGGGTGATCTCCCGGCCGGCGAAGGTGACGCTGCCGGCGGTGGGCTCCATCAGGCGCACCAGCATCCGGCCGGTGGTGGTCTTGCCGCAGCCGGACTCCCCCACCAGGCCCACGGTCTGACCCGCCTCGACGTCGAAGTCCACGCCGTCGACCGCCCGCACCAGCCCCGAGCGGCGCAGTCCCTCCCGCACCGGGAAGTGCTTGGTCAGCCCACGCACGCGCAGCAGCGGCTCCACCGGGCCGGTCGTCGGGGCGCTCACCGGGCCACCCCCACCCGCTCGGCCTCGTCGGCCCAGATCCGCGCCCGCTCGGTCGCCGACAGGTGGCACGCCACCCGGTGCCCCGAGTCGTCCACCGGCACCAGCTCCGGCACCTGCGTCCGGGACCGGCCGTCGGTCCGGTCCGCCCAGCGGCACCGGGGATGGAAGGCACACCCGGGCGGCAGGTCGATCAGGCTGGGCGGGTTGCCGGCGATCGGTCGCAGGTCCGCGTCGGCGTCCCCGTGCAACGACGGCACGCTGCCGAGCAGCCCCCAGGTGTACGGGTGCGCCGGTGACCGGAGCACCTCGCTCATGCTGCCGTACTCCACCGCCCGGCCCCCGTACATCACCAGCACCTCGTCCGCCACCTGACTGACCACGCCGAGATCGTGGGTGATCAACACGATCGCCGAGCCGAACTCCTGCTGGAGATCGGCCAGCAGGTCCAGGATCTGCGCCTGCACCGTCACGTCCAGGGCCGTGGTCGGCTCGTCCGCGATCAGCAGCTGCGGGTCGTTGACCAGGGCCATCGCGATCATGGCCCGTTGCCGCATGCCGCCGGAGAACTCGTGCGGGTACTGCTCGGCCCGTCGCCCCGGCTGGGGGATCCCCACCCGGTCCAGCATCTCCACCGCCCGGGTCCACGCCGCACGGCGTCCCGCCTTCGGATGGTGCACCCGGTACGCCTCCGCGATCTGCCGGCCGACCGGGTAGAACGGGTGCAGCGCCGACAGCGGGTCCTGGAAGATCATCGCGACGTCCCGGCCGCGCAGCCGGCGGGCCTCCGCCTCGGGCAGCCCCACCACCTGCCGCCCACCCACCTCGATCTCCCCGGAGACGGTGGTCCGGCGCGGGTCGTGCAGGCCCAGGACGGCCAGCGACGTCACGCTCTTGCCCGAGCCGGACTCGCCCACGATGCCCAGGGTCCGACCGCGTTCCACCGCGAACGACACCCCGTCGACCGCCCGCACCACGCCGTCCTCGGTGTCGAAGCGCACCCGCAGGTCGGTGACCCGCAGGTAAGGTCCGCTCGCGGTACGCTGCGCGGGCGCGGCACTACGGTCGCCCGGCTCCTCGGCCGGCATCGACTCGGGTCTCTTCACGGCCGACCGCCCCCCTGGTTGACGAAGAGAACTTGCAGCGGTTCCCAGAGGGTGAAAATAAGCTACAACCAGGCTCCTGTCAGCCGCCGAACCCGTAACGAGTCCGCATCACCGCGTTCATCGCCCCTGGCGGGGCGCGGCCGGGAAGCTCCGCTGGTCGCACCCGGGGTGCGACGATGGGACGGCCCGCCGGCGAGAGAATTCCCGCGCCCCGAGGTGGAGGTGACCATGACCGCAGCGGTGTTCGGCCACGACGGACCGTGGACGGAGGAGGAGTACCTCGCCCTCGGGGAGACGTCCCAGCGCGTCGAACTCTTCGACGGGAGCCTCCACGTGACCCCAGCCCCCACCCCCCAACACCAGAACATTTCCGGTGAACTCCGCGCCGTCCTGCGCGGGCCGGTCCGCAAGGCCGGGCTGCGCGTACTCGAAGGGGTGAACGTCCGGCTCCGACCGGACCGCATCACGATCCCGGACCTCGTCGTCACCGATCCGATCGACCTCAACGATCCCTACGTGGCTGCGGGTGACGTGCGACTGGTCTGCGAGATCATCTCGCCCGGCAACGCCGCCACGGACAAGGTGCTGAAGATGCACTACCACGCGGCTGCCGGGATCGAGTGGTACCTGCTGGTCGAGCAGAAAAGCCTCGCGGTCCACCTGTACCGGCGACAGGACGGCCACCACGCGGAGCACTCGTCCGCCGCTCCGGGTGGTTTGCTGGAGCTGACGGAGCCGGTGCACGCGGTCATCCGACCGGAGCGGTTGCTGGACTGACAACTGTCGGGGGGCTCGCCTAGGGTCGGAGCATGACCGAGTTCGACGCGGCAGCCCTCGCCGTGCAGGCCGCGCTGGACGCCGGTGCGCGGTACGCCGACGTCCGGGTGATGCACCGCCGCTACGAGTCCATGTCGGCCCGCAACGGCGAGATCGAGCAGCTGACCCAGGATTCCGACCTCGGGCTCGGGGTGCGCGCCCTGGTCGGGTCGAGCTGGGGTTTCTATGCCGTACCCGACCTGGCCGACGCCGCCGCGCGCGACGCCGGCCACCGCGCCGCGCGGATCGCCGCGGCGAGCGCCCGGGTGGCCGGCCCACCGGTCGAGATGGTGCCGTCGACGCCCACCACCGCCTCCTGGGCCTCCCCCTGCGAGGTCGATCCGCTCGACGTGCCGCTGAGCAGCAAGGGCGACCTGCTGGTCGCCGCGACCGCGACGATGGCCGACCACGGGGCGGATCTGGCCGAGGGGCTCTACCAGGTCTGGGACACCGGCAAGTGGTTCGTCTCCAGCGAGGGGCACCGGATCGACCAGCACATCCGTGAGTGCGGGGCGGGCATCTCGGCCACCTCGATCGGCGACGGCGAGACCCAGCGCCGGTCCTGGCCCAGCTACCGGGGCCAGTACGGCACCACCGGCTGGGAGCTGGTCGACGCACTCGACCTCGTCGGCAACGCCGCCCGGATGGCCGAGGAGTCCCGGGCGTTGCTCACCGCCCCGCTCTGCCCGGCCGAGGAGACCGACCTGATCCTCGGCGGCGAGCAGCTCGCGTTGCAGATCCACGAGTCGGTCGGGCACGCCATCGAGCTGGACCGGATCCTCGGCTGGGAGGCCGCGTTCGCCGGCACCTCCTGGCTGGACCTGCGCCAGCTCGGCTCGCTGCGCTACGGCTCCGAGCTGATGAACGTCACCATCGACCCGACCATCCCGGGCGCGCTGGGCAGTTTCGGCTTCGACGACGAGGGCTCCCCGGCGGTCCGCCGGGACGCGGTCCGCGCCGGCCGCTGGGTGGGGGTGCTGGCCGGCCGGGACTCGGCCGCCGTCGCCGGTCTGGGCTACGGCGGCAGCGTCCGCGCCGACGGTTGGGCCCGACTGCCAATGGTGCGGATGACCAACGTCGGCCTCGAACCCGGGCCGCACACCCTGGAGGAGATCGTCGAGGCCACCGACGACGGGGTGCTGATGGACATCAACCGTTCCTGGTCCATCGACGACAAGCGGCTCAACTTCCAGTTCGGCTGCGAGATCGGGTGGGAGATCAAGAAGGGGCGGCGCGGCCGGATGCTGCGCAACCCGACCTACACCGGGATCGGGCCGGTCTTCTGGCGCTCGATGGACATGCTCTCCTCCGAGATCGTCCCCTGGGGGACGCCCAACTGCGGCAAGGGCCAGCCGGGCCAGGTCGGGCACACCGGCCACCCGGCCGCCCCGGCCCGCTTCCGCAACGTCCGGGTGGGAGTTCGCGCGTGAGCGCGAGGAACGAGCGAGCGCAGCGAACGAGTCCCGCAGTCGTGAGCAGAAGGGCCGCAGCGTGAGCGAGACGGAGATCGCCGGGCAGGTGGTGGAGCTGGTGGGCCGGCTCGCCGGGGCCGGCGCGCAGGCCGAGGTGACGGTGACCCGGTCGGACGCGGCGCTGACCCGGTTCGCCAACTCGTTCATCCACCAGAACATCGCCGAGTCGACGGTGTCGATCCGGCTGCGGCTGCACGCCGACGGGCGTACCGCCACCGGCAGCGGCAGCCTGACCAGCCCGGACGGCCTCCGGGAGCTGGTCGAACGGACCCTGGTCGCGGCCCGGCTCTGCCCGCCCGACCCGGGCTGGCCGGGCCTGGCCCCGGCCGCTCCGACGCCGGCCGCCCCGGCGCCGGACGAGGCCACCGCGTACGCGGAACCCGACGAGCGGGCCGCCCGGGTCCGTGCGTTCGTCGACGCGGCCGGCGGCCTGGAGACGGCCGGCTACTGCCGTACCTCGCACCAGGTCGCCGCGTTCGCCAACACCGCCGGGCACACCGCCTCAGGGCGGATGGCCGAGGCGGCGATGGACGGCATCGCGCGGGTCGGCGGGGTGGACGGGGTGGCCCGGCTCGCCGCCGACCGCCTGGGTGAGCTGGACGGCGCGGCCCTCGGCGCGCGGGCGGCGGGCAAGGCCCGCTCCGGCGTCGACCCGGTCGAACTGCCGCCGGGGCGGTACGAGGTGGTCTTCGAGCCGGCTGCCGTCGCCGACCTGCTCGCGAACCTCGCCATGTACGGCTTCAACGGCAAGGCGCACGCCGAGCGGAAGTCCTTCGCCGAGCCGGGGACGGCCCAGTTCGACCGGGCGGTGACCCTGGTCGACGACCCACTGGCCGCCTCCGGGCTGCCGGTGGACACCGAGGGCACCGCCCGCCGGCCGCTGCCCCTGGTGACCGCCGGCACGACCGAGGCGGTGACCCACGACCGGCGTACCGCCGCCGTCACCGGTGCCACCTCGACCGGGCACGGTTCTCTCGAATCGCCCACCTTCGGCCCGTTTCCGCACACCATCCGGCTGGTGCCCGACGGGGGACCGGCACCGGCGGCGGGCCCGGTGGCCGGACCGGTGGCCGACCCGGACACCGCCGCCCTGGTGGCGGGCGTCGGGCGGGGGCTGCTGGTCAGCGACCTCTGGTACACCCGGGTGCTCGACCCGAAGGCGTTGACGGTGACCGGGCTGACCCGCAACGGGGTCTGGCTGATCGAGGACGGCGTGGTCACCCGCGCGGTCCGGAACCTGCGTTTCACCCAGGCGTACCCACGGGCGCTCGCACCCGGCGCGGTGCTCGGGACGGGCCGGGTCGCCGTCCGCCAGCCGGACCGGACCGCCGGTGTCTGGTGGAGCGCACCCCCGCTACGGCTGGCCGGGTGGAACTTCACCGGCGGCGCCTCGGGGTGACACCTCCGATACCGAATCGTTGATCCGGTGGGCCCGCATCCTCCCTGGACGTGAGGTTCTTAACATCGGACAGCGATCGGAGCGCCACAGCTTTCAAACCGGTCTCATACAAGCGACACTCCCTGCGCGAACGGCTCGCACTGAGCGGCGTAACGTGTGTCACTTAGCTGCGTCGGTACGCCCCGGCGCGGTGGTGGGTGTGCGCAGGGGGACGTGGCTGCGAGGGCGGTGCGCCGGCTCGCGTGCCCGGCCGGAACCGATCCGTGCCCGCGAGGGCCCCGTCAGGGAGACGACTGGAATGACTTCAACGGCAACGAAGCCGCGGGGTGCGCGAGCGCGCGCCGCCATCGCGGCGAAGACGTTGCGTACCGACCGCTGGTGGTTGGCGCCGCTGATCACGGTCATCGGCCTCGGCGCGTGGGTCACGTACGCGACGGTCCGGGTCTTCATGCACAAGTGGTACTGGGTCGACGACTACCACTACCTGACCCCGTTCTACTCGCCGTGCGTGACCGATCGGTGCGTGACCGAGGCCTCCCACTTCGGGCAGTTCCTGCCCGGCTGGTGGATCATCCCGGACGCCGCGATGACCCTGCCGTTCCTGCTGTTGTTCCGGCTGACCTGCTACTACTACCGCAAGGCGTACTACCGGTCGTTCTGGCTGTCGCCGCCGGCCTGCGCCGTGCCGGACGGGCACAAGACCTACTCGGGTGAGACCCGCTTCCCGCTGCTCGGGCAGAACCTGCACCGGTACGCCTTCTACGCCGCCGCGATCATCTCCCTGATCAACACCTGGGACGCGGTTCTCGCCTTCCACTCGCCGAAGGGCTTCGGCTTCGGGCTGGGCAACGTCATCCTGCTGGTCAACGTGATCATGCTGTGGGCGTACACGATCTCCTGCCACTCCTGCCGGCACATCATCGGCGGGCGGCTGAAGCACTTCTCGAAGAACCCGCTTCGCTACCGCGCCTGGACGGGCGTGTCGTGGCTGAACGTCCGCCACATGCAGCTCGCCTGGATCACCCTCGGCACCCTGGCGCTCACCGACTTCTACGTGATGGCGCTGGCCGCCGGCTGGTTCAGCGACCTGCGGTTCATCAACTAAAGGGCCCGGACACTGATGACTACGCGAATCGAACGACACCACTACGACGTCGTCGTGATCGGGGCCGGTGGCGCCGGTCTCCGGGCGGCGATCGAGGCTCGCCTGGCCGGCAAGAAGACCGCGATCATCTCGAAGTCGCTCTTCGGCAAGGCGCACACGGTCATGGCCGAGGGCGGCGCCGCCGCCGCCATGGGGAACGTGAACAGCCGGGACAACTGGCAGGTGCACTTCCGCGACACCATGCGCGGTGGCAAGTTCCTCAACAACTTCCGGATGGCCGAGCTGCACGCGAAGGAGTCGCCGCAGCGGATCTGGGAGCTGGAGACCTACGGTGCGCTCTTCGACCGCACCAAGGACGGCAGGATCTCGCAGCGCAACTTCGGCGGGCACGAGTACCCCCGACTGGCGCACGTCGGGGACCGGACCGGCCTGGAGATGATCCGGACCCTCCAGCAGAAGATCGTCTCCCTCCAGCAGGAGGACAAGAAGGAGTTCGGCAGCTACGACGCGCGGATCAGGGTCTTCGCGGAGACCACGATCACCGAGCTGCTGCTCGACGGTGACCGGATCGCCGGTGCCTTCGGGTACTACCGGGAGTCCGGCGAGTTCGTCCTCTTCGAGGCCCCGGCCGTGGTGCTCGCCACCGGCGGCGTCGGCCGGTCCTACAAGGTCACCTCGAACTCCTGGGAGTACACCGGGGACGGGCACGCGCTGGCGCTGCGCTCCGGGGCGAGCCTGATCAACATGGAGTTCCTCCAGTTCCACCCGACCGGCATGGTCTGGCCGGTCTCGGTCAAGGGCATCCTGGTCACCGAGTCGGTCCGGGGTGACGGCGGCGTCCTCAAGAACTCCGAGGGCAAGCGCTTCATGTTCGACTACGTGCCGGACGTGTTCCGCAAGCAGTACGCGGACAACGAGGCCGAGGCGGACCGCTGGTACAAGGACCCGGACAACAACCGGCGGCCCCCGGAGCTGCTCCCCCGCGACGAGGTCGCCCGCGCGATCAACAGCGAGGTCAAGGCCGGTCGCGGTACGCCCGCCGGTGGCGTCTACCTGGACATCGCCTCCCGGCTGCCGGCCGAGGAGATCCGCCGTCGCCTCCCGTCGATGTACCACCAGTTCAAGGAGCTGGCCGACGTCGACATCACCAAGGAGCCGATGGAGGTCGGGCCGACCTGTCACTACGTGATGGGTGGCGTCGAGGTCGACCCGGACAGCGGGGCCGCCGCCGGCAACGTGCGGGGGCTGTTCGCCGCGGGTGAGGTCTCCGGCGGCATGCACGGCTCGAACCGGCTCGGCGGCAACTCCCTCTCCGACCTGCTGGTCTTCGGCAAGCGGGCCGGCGGGCACGCGGCCACCTACGCCGACCAGCTCTCCTCCCGCCCCAAGGTGTCGGTGGACGCGGTCGAGGCCGCGGTGGAGACCGCACTCGCCCCGCTCCAGCGGGACACCGGCGAGAACCCGTACACCCTCCAGCAGGACCTCCAGGCGGTGATGGGCGACCTGGTCGGCATCATCCGGCGTGAGGGTGAGCTGGCCGACGCGCTGGTCCGCCTCGCCGAGCTGCGCGAGCGGGTGGCGAAGGTCAGCGCGGCGGGGGGCCGGCGCTACAACCCGGGCTGGCACCTGGCCCTGGACCTGCGCAACATGCTGGTCGTCTCGGAGTGCACCGCGAAGGCCGCGCTGGAGCGGCAGGAGTCGCGCGGTGGCCACACCCGGGAGGACTTCCCGGGGATGGACCCGACGTGGCGCCGGGTGAACCTGGTCTGCTCGCTCGACGGCGACACCGTACGCCTGGAGCACAAGCCGCTGCCGAAGATGCGCGCCGAGCTGATCAGCCTCTTCGACCGGGCCGAGCTGGCGAAGTACCTGACCGACGAGGAGCTGGCCGATTTCGACGCCCTCGTCGCCGACGCGCACGCCGAGGAGGCGAAGTAAGTGGGCTCGAAGCGCCAATTCCGCATCTGGCGGGGTGACGAGGACGGTGGCGACCTCCAGGACTACACCATCGAGGTCAACGAGGGCGAGGTCGTCCTCGACGTGATCCACCGCCTCCAGGCCACCGACGCGCCGGACCTGGCCTGCCGGTGGAACTGCAAGGCCGGCAAGTGCGGGTCCTGCTCGATGGAGATCAACGGCAAGCCGCGGCTGGGCTGCATGACCCGGATGTCGACCTTCGAGGAGAACGAGACGGTCACGGTCACCCCGCTGCGCACCTTCCCGGTGATCCGGGACCTGGTCACCGACGTCTCGTTCAACTACGAGAAGGCGCGGGAGACCCCGGCCTTCGCGCCGCCGGAGGACGTGGCACCGGGCGACTACCGGATGCAGCAGGTCGACGTGGAGCGCTCGCAGGAGTTCCGCAAGTGCATCGAGTGCTTCCTGTGCCAGACGGTCTGCCACGTGATCCGCGACCACGAGGAGAACAAGCAGGCCTTCGCCGGTCCGCGCTACTTCATCCGGGCCGCCGAGCTGGACATGCACCCGCTCGACACCAAGACCGACCGCAAGGAGTACGCGCAGGCCGAGCAGGGTCTGGGCTTCTGCAACATCACCAAGTGCTGCACCGAGGTGTGCCCCGAGCACATCAAGATCACCGACAACGGGATCATTCCGATGAAGGAACGGGTCGTCGATCGGAAGTATGATCCCCTGGTGTGGCTTGGTAGCAAGATCTTCCGTCGGGGTCAGAACGAGTCTGTCGAGGCCAGCGCCAAGAACCAGCCGGGCGTGCACCACGGTCTCGGTGGCGTCCACTCGCACCGGGGCGGATCGCACGACCCGGCCGCCGAGACGCAGGCGCAGCGCGGGCTCAACTGGAACCGCGAGGTGCCGCACCCGACCGCCCCGGCCGTCGACCAGCGCGGCCGACTGCCGCTGAGCGAGCTCACCTTCGACCGGCCGGCCGCGCCGTCGCCCTTCGGTGACGACGTGACGTTCCCGCTCCCCGCCGAGCACCTGAACTACGCCCACCCGGAGCAGGACGACAAGAAACAGCACTGAGCGAACGGCAACGGGGGGTCTGCGGCTTGCGCCGCACGACCCCCCGCTTCCGTTTCGCCCCGCACCTGGTCGGACGGCGGTTCCGGCAAGAAGGGTGGATCAGTCGCCGGGTGACGCCGCCGGACCGGCGGAACGGAGTGGATCGAGGAGGGGACGGAGCGCGGCCACGATGGGGACGTCGGCGGGAAGCCAGTCGACCGTGTCGAGTTCGTCGACCGAGAGCCACCGCAGCTCGGCGTGCTCCAGCGCCCGCGGCTGGTCGTCGCCGAGCAGGCGGGCCGCGTACACCCGGAGCACGGAGCGGCCGTGCGCCATCCGGACGTCCCGCCCGACCCGGTCACCGACCTCGACGCGTACGGCGAGTTCCTCGGCGCACTCGCGGACCAGGGCGGCGATTTCGGTCTCCCCTGGCTCGACCTTGCCGCCGGGGAACTCCCACCGGCCGGCGACCTCCGGCGGGGCGGAGCGCGCACAGGCCAGCACCCGCCCGCCCGCGACGATGGCCGCGCCGACGACCACCTTCACGTCCCGGCCTTCGGCCTGCCCGCCACCACTAATCCGTTCGGTCCGCACGGCTGACCAGCGTGCCAGATCAATCGGCGGTTTGGGTAGCGTCGTCAGCCGCTAGGCCAGCAAGAGAGGGAAGTGTGGGCGTGGACACACCTCCCGCCTGCCGACAAACTAGGACCACCAACGGGACACAGGACGGCGACGATTTGGCCACGAGCCGGCAACGACGCCTGGGAGGTGCGGTGATGCGCGCGCTGTTCCGCAGTCGAACCAAGCGCGACTACCTCAGTGACGCCCTCGCCCTGCTCTCCGGGTGGACCCGGGAGGGTGAGCAGATCGAGCGGACCCTCGTGATCGACGACTCGCAACACGCGGCGCTGACCGAGCGGGTCAAGGTCGTGGCCGACGCCCTGCACCTGCGTCCCGAGATCAGCCGCTTCGCCGACCGCACCCAGATCCGCGTCGGGCACCGGGGCGACGAGCCGCTGACCGAGGGCGAGGTCCTGCTGGCCGCGCGGATCGAGGACGCCTACCGCGCGGTCACGAGCCCCTGACGGTACGCCCCGTCGCTGCCGCCTCGCCCTGGCGGCGCCGCTTGTCCACCCGCGAGAGCAGCCAGTTGCCGACAGCGGAGACCGCGAGACCGGGCAGGACGAACAGCACTATCTCGTCCGGCAGCCCGAGCGAAGCGAACGGCAGCCCGGTCAGAGCGAACGGCAGCAGGCCCACACCCGAGCCCAGGTAGAGCCACCCCCGCCGGCGGGCGGTCGGATCCCGCCGGAGCACTCCTTCGACCAGCAGACCAGCGCCGGCCAGGATCCACAGCGCGGCGAAGGCACCGACGACCACCACCGCGAGAGTCCAGATCGTATCCATCCGTGTTCCCTTCGCAGCCGGGGATCGCTGTCGTCAGAGTAGGCGGTGGCGAGCCGCCCGCGCCGGCCCGATTTCCGACAGCAGCGCCCTCCGCCTGCCTGTCCACCCGGAAGAAGATTGCCGAGCGACAAGTGTTTCGCCGGGACAGCCCTGGGTACCAGATCCTCGCACGAGCAGACAACCTTCTCACAACGGATGGAAAGCACCCATGTCAGCCGCCGACCCCCTGGCGGCGTAGGGCCTCGTCGGCCGACCACACCCCCCGTGGTCGACCGGCGGGGCCCTCCTCTGCTGCCCTCCGTCGGACGACGCTGCCCCGTCGGACGGCGACTGAGCAGCGGTGGGCAAGCTGGCACACCCCACCTACCGTGGGAATCATGGCGAACGCGACGTACGACCGCAAAGAGCAGTACAACCAGATCTCCAGTGGCCTGCTCCAGGGCGAGCAGATCATCGCCGTCTACGACGCCATCGGCACCGGCACCGGCTTCATCGGCCTCACCGACCGGCGGGTGATCATCCAGGACCAGTCCTTCGTCGGCAAGAAGTTCGCGATCACCAGCATCCCGTACTCGAAGATCACCAGCGTCAGCGTGGTCAGCAACAAGTCCTGGGGCGGGCAGTTCTTCTCCACCGGGGCGATCGCGATCCACGTCGGCACGCACACCTACGAGGTCGAGTTCCGGGGCTCGGACAAGGCCCACCACGTCCACAACGTGATCCTGCACTACATCTCCTGACCCCGTCCGGAGCCGTCCCCTCGGCACGACCGGGCGTCGTCGGGCGCTGGAATACTGGATCACATGCGGCGAGGGCTGACGACGATGATCGGGACGTGGCGCGCGGTGGTCCGGGCCGTACCGCGCTGGCTGCGGCTCGCGGTCGGTCTGGGGGTCGTCGGCGCGCTGCTGCTGACCGTCGGCACGCTGGCCAGCGTGAACTGGATCCGGCAGGGCGCACAGGGACGGCTCTTCACCACGGCCACCGTGCCGGCGGCACCGGTCGCCCTGGTGCTGGGGACCAAGGTCCAGCCGGACGGCACGCCGTCGCCGTTCCTCGCCGCCCGCCTGGAGATCGCCCGGCAGCTCTACGCCACCGGCAAGGTCGGCGCGATCCTGGTCTCCGGCGACAACGTCGATCCCGGGTACGACGAGCCGACCGCGATGCGGCACTGGCTGGTCGAGCGGGGCGTACCGGAGAACAAGGTGGTACGCGACCATGCCGGCCTGGACACCTACGACTCGTGCGCCCGCGCCAAGCGGATCTTCGGGGTGGACCGGGCGACCCTGGTGACCCAGTCCTTCCACCTGCCGCGTGCGGTGACGGTGTGCCGGCGGCTCGGCGTCGAGGCCAACGGGGTCGGTGACGACACCGCCCGCGCGTACGAGCGGACCTGGCGGATCAGCTCCAGCCGTGAGCACGGTGCCGCCGTCAAGGCCGTGCTGGACATCCTCTCCGGCCGCGACCCGGCCCACCTGGGCCGCCGTGAGACCGGCGTCGACGACGCCCTGCTCGCCGGCTGAGCCCGACGGCCGGTCGACGGCCGGGCCGTGACCGCTCCCCCGCCGGCCGGTTGCCGGAGCATCCATAGGTGCAGAGCGTGCTGTGGAGCTGCCCGCAGACGGGGCAACCGCGCGGCCGGGCTACCGGAGCAACCGGCGGGTGCACGGGCCGTCGTGGCCGGCCCGGAGCAGGCAGCGCTGTCCGCCGGGCAGCCGGGTGTCGCAGAAGACCCGATGGTGGACGCCCTGCTCGTCCTCGTACGACACGGTGGCCTCCCCCGGGTCGGCGCAGGGCAGGATGCTCGCCCACCGCGCCACCACCCGGGCCAGCCGTACCGCGCCGGTCAGGTCACCGGCGACCACCGGCAGGTGGATCACGAACCGCTCCCGGCCGCGCCTCACCGGTACGCCCGCTCGTTGACCCGGGGCGCGTACTCGGACTGCCAGCGCCGCAGCGCATCCTTGATGCGGCCGGTCTCCTCCCGGCTCTGGTTCAGCTCGTCGTAGAGGTCGGTCAGGTCGTCGGCGACCCGGTCCAGGAACTCCTGCACGTCCGCCGGGTCCAACCCACGCCGGAACAGGCCGACGCTGCGGAACCGTCGCCGCCGCACCTGCCAGGACCGCAGCGGGGCATACGCCCGGGACCGGTAGACGCCCGGCTCGGCCGGGCGCGTCGTCCCCGGGTCACCGCTGCCCGGCCGGTGGCTGCCGCCGGTCCGTTGCCGACCGCCACCGTCGACCGGCCTCCGGTTGTCACCGGCCCGCCGGGAGAAGAACCGCATGCCCGCTCCGCCTCTCTGCCACTCTCCGTCACCCGACCTGGAAGGGGCGGCCCGCCCGCCCGCCGCGCACGGGCGGACCACCCCGCCCTGCCGTCGCAGCTCAGAGCAGCAGCACCACGACAGCAGGGCCGACCAGTAACTCGACAGGCTGAACGACACACCTGCGATCAGCCGTTCACACCCGGACACGAGCCGTGACTGCGAGACTACAAACATTCGGACAAGCGCACAAGCCCCGTGGGGCAGGGGGATGTTTGTTGTCCGGACAGGGGCGCATTCCCACGTCCCCCCAGGGCGATGAGGCTTCAGGGGTATGAGGATCGATCCCCGCTCGCACACGCCGATCTACATCCAGCTCGCCGACCTGCTGCGCGCGAAGATCGAAAGCGGGGAGTTCACTCCCGGGGCGACGCTCCCGAGCGAGCTGCAACTCAGCCAGGAGCACGAGATCGGCAGGGAAAGCGTCCGCATGGCGGTGGCGCTTCTCCGGTCCGAGGGCCTGCTCAGAACCAGCCGAGGCCGTGGCACCTGGGTACGGGAAGCGCCACAGCGCGAACAATTCGAGCTGACGTCCGGCAGCTCGGCAATCGCCCGGATGCCGTCGAACCGGGAGCGACGCGAGATGGACCTGGATGAGGGCGTACCCGTGATCGAGATCCGGAGCCCGGACGGCGACGTCAGGGTCCTGCCCGGCGACCAGACCGAGCTGATCCGTCCCTGACCCACGCACCTCCCTCGGGCCGGCGCACCGGGCCTGGTCGCTACGTCGAGCCTGGCCACGCTGCCGACGAGCCGTTGCGACAGGCCCTGGATAGGGTGACGGGGTGTCGACCGAACGACGTGGGAAGTTGCGAGGCAGGTACCTGAAGCTCGGGACGGGAGAGCTTGCCGCCGCAGCCTCGTTCGCCGTGGTCGCCGTCGCCCTCGTGATGCCTCGCCTTGCCGGGCCTGACGATTCGGCAGCCCTGTGGTCGGCACTGGTTCCGCTGCTCGTGGTCCTGGTGCAGGCCGGGGTCTACTGGCTGGCGGCCCGCTCCTGGGTCGAGCGGGCACCGATGCCGGTCGCCGTCGCCGGTGTCTACCGGGTGTTCCGGATCGCCGACGCCGTTCTCCTGGGCGCCGGCCTGGTCGGGATCCTGGTGTGGTGGCCCGACCAGGCCGGCACCGCCCTGCTGGTGGTGGCGGTGTGGCTCTTCGCGGTGGTGGAATACCTGAACTACTTTGTCGTTCGCCTCGCCTACCCCCTGAGTCGGTGGTTCACCACCGTGGGCCAGTGGCGCGCCCCTCAACTGGTGCGGGACCTGCGCACCTCGGCCCCGGCTCCGAGATCGCGGAATCGCCCCGACCCGAGCTGACCGGCCCGAGGGCCGTCGCGCCTCCTGTCGTGCAGCAGGACCGAGGCGGTCAGCAGTCCGCGGCGCGCCAGAACTGGGTGGACTTGTTGCCGACGTGGACGTGGTCGTCATGGTCGGGGTAGCCCGGTCCGAGAATTTCCTTGAATCCGCAGTAGCGGGCCATCCGCCACATCTCGCAGAGGCTCGGCCGACTCGACGTGCCGAGGTCGGCGGCCGTGCCGTACGTGTGCAGGCTCCCGGACACCCCACCGACCCGGGTGTTACAGGAGATGCTGCGGAATCCGGAGGAGATGACGATCGGGCGGTCGCCGAGTTTGTGCCGCAACGCCTCCAGTTGCCACATCACCCGTAACAGGTTGTCCCGCACGGTGGCGGTACTGGCCGCACCACCGGAGAAGCCCGACTGACCGCAACCGCCGTCGAATTCCGGGTACCTGAAGTGCTGCGGTGTGCAGTCGTCGTTCTGGAGCGAGTAGATCAGGTTGAAGACCGGCGACCCGGCGGTTTCCGATGTCTCCGACATGCGGTAACCGGCCTTGAAACGCTTGACGGCGGCACCGGTGGCCGGGCCGAAGTCGCCGTCGATCGCGAGGGTCTCGCCGTAGCCGACCCAACCGGCGATACGGATCTGTAGCTGTTTCACGTCGTTTCCGGTCGCCCCTCGATTGAGGGTGCGGGTCCAGGTGAAACACTTCGTGGTCATGCCAACTCCCGTGACGAGGGGACAGTTCTCTGACCGCCGGCTCACGAATCACTAAGGTTGGTCGTACGTGCGTGCACCCCGTCCCGGAAGCTCGTCGTGCAGGGCGGAAATGCGACCGACCGCGCTGTTCGGATTATTGCGCCGACGCGATTCCACCGTGGCGCGGAAATCCGGGCGCGACCAATTCCGGTCGAACAATCCGCAGGGGGTGACATATTGACGGGCCGGTCACGAACGGCGTGTCATTCTCTCCGTCGGCCACCCGCGCGCCCGGCCGGAGAGCCGGCAGAACGCCGGGTCAGTCCCACCAGAACGACCAGCAGTTCAGGCCGACGATCTGCTCGGCGTAGGCGGCCAGCGTCCCACTGCCCTGCCAGACGTTGTCCGGGCAGAAGGCGAAGTGCTCGGCGGCGACCCGCAGGGCGTGCTCGGACGAGGTCGGCGGGGCGGCGACGCTGAGGTGGAGGATGTCGAAGCCGAGGCCGACCACCCGGGCCCCGAAGCGCTCCTCCCAGCTCCGGACGACCGCCGCCAACTCCCCCGAGTCGTTGGTGAAGTTCGCCGGGCCGGTCCAGCCCGTCACGGCCAGCGTGTCCGCGCCCCGGGCAGCCGGCACCAGTCCCAGTCGGGCCTGGCCGTCCTCCAGGAAGTCGACGTACTCGTCGGCGAACTCCCCGGGTGCGCCGGCCGGCTGGCCGGGGTCGGCGGGGCCGGGCCACCGCACACCGAGCGGAGCCAGGGCCTCGGTGCCGTCCGGGTTCTCCCCGTGTCCACCCCACCACCGGGCGAGCAGCTCCGCCGGGTCGTGACGGTCCGGCGACGACATCCGCGCCGGGCACACCTCCCCGTCGACCCACGGACGGTTCTCCTCGCTCCGCAACCCGCTCAGCACCAGCGGCCACAGTCCGGTCTCCTGATGCCGCGCCCGCAGCGACGCCCAGCGTCCCGGCTCGGCCGGGCCGTCGCTCAACCAGTACGGCGGCGGCCCGCCGTCCTCGGGGGTGACGAGGCGGCCGGGGGGCAGCGTTCCGGCGGGCAGGGCGTCGAGCAGCCGGGGCAGGTCCGTGATCATGGTGGGGAGCGTAGGCGAGCCGTACGACGTGCCGACCGGGAGCGGCTCAGGCAGGACGGGAGCAGATCGGGCGGGCCGGGAGCAGCTCAGGACGGGTTGGTGCGCAGGTAGGCCAGGACGGCCAGCACCCGACGGTTGGTGTCGTCGCTGGGCGGCAGGTCGAGCTTGGCCAGGATGTTCCCGACGTGCTTGCCGACCGCCGCCTCGGTGACGTGCAGCCGCGCCGCGATCGCCGCGTTGGAGTGGCCCTCGGCGATCGCCGCGAGGACCTCACGTTCCCGGCCGGTCAGGGCGGCGAGCGGGTCCCGGGGGCGGTGCAGAAGGTGGCGGACCACGTCGGGGTCGATGGCCGTGCCGCCGCCGACCACCCGACGCAGCGTGGCGGCGAACTCGGCCACGTCCGCGATCCGGTCCTTCAGCAGGTACCCGACGCGCCGGCCGTCGCCACTGTCGAGCAGCGCGGAGGCGTACTCGGTCTGCACGTACTGGCTCAACACCACGACCGCGAGCCGGGGCCGTCCCGCGCGCAGGGCGACCGCCGCGCGCAGCCCGTCGTCCCGGTGGTCCGGCGGCATGCGGATGTCCGTGACGAGCAGGTCCGGCTGGTACGCGCCGACCGCGTCCCGCAGCGCCGGGGCCGACCCGACGGCCGCGACCACCTCGAAGTCGAACCTGGTCAGCAGGGCGACGAGACCCTCCCGCAGGAGGACCTCGTCCTCGGCCAGCACGACGCGGGTCACGGGCGGCACGGCAGTTCCACCCGGACGAGGGTAGGCCCGCCGGTCGGGCTGGACAGCAGCAACCGCCCGTCGACGGCGGCCACCCGGTCGGCGAGGCCGGTCAGCCCCGTGCCCCGGGCCGGTTCGGCACCGCCGTGGCCGTCGTCGGTGACCTCGACGACGAGGTGGTGGTCGGTCTGGGCGAGCCGTACCTCGGCCCGGCTGGCCCGAGCGTGCCGGGCGACGTTGTTCAGCGCCTCGGAGACCACGAAGTAGGCGGTGGTCTCCACCAGTTCCGGCACCGGCCGGTCCAGGTCGGCGCGTACCGCGACCGCGATGGTCGCCTCGCCGGCCAGCTCCCGGACGGCACCGGCCAGGCCGAGTTCGGTGAGGTTCTGCGGGCGGATGCCCTGCACGATCTGCCGGAGGGTGCCCATCAGGTCCTTGGCCTGCTCGTGCGCGACGGCCAACGGGGCGGCGGCGGGAGAGTCGTCGGGCACGTCCAGCCGGGCCAGACCGAGCTGGACGGTGAGGCTGGTCAGGCGGGCCTGGGCACCGTCGTGCACGTCGCGCTCGATCCGGCGACGTTCCGCCTCGTACGCGTCGACCAGCCGGGCCCGGGATCGGGTCACCTCGCGCAGTGCCACCGGGTCGGCGGACGGCCCGCCGAGCAGCCACCGGGCCACGACGGCCTGGACCGCGACGAGCAGTCCGCACAGGTACCACAGCACGGGGAGGACGAGGAGCGCCCCGATCGCGTAGGGCACCGCCTGGCGGGGCGTGTCGACCGTGGTCCAGAGCATGATGACCTCGCCGGCGTCGCCGAGCAGCCAGGGGCTGACGATCAGCATCAGGTCGATCAGGCCCAGCACCGTGAGCGTCCCGTACGCGACCGGCACCACACCGCCCAGCCAGAAGGTGTACGCCACCTCCCGCCACGCCGCCGCACTGGTGTAGCGCTCCGCCAGGCTCCGGAGGAAAGGGTCGGGCAGCGGCAGCCGCCGACCGGGGAACGGACGCTGGTCGACGACGCCGAGCCGCCACCGCTCGAACGCGGCCACCGGGGCACTCACCAGCGGGGCCAGGGCCAGCATGACCAGCCCGGCCAGGGTGAGGAACACGACGATCGGCAGCTCGATCGGTCGGCCCTGCCGCGCCGCGTTGACCACGGCCACCGAGGGCGCCACGACGACGAGCAGCCCGAAGGCCAGCAGGCCCGCGACCGGCACGGTGGTGACGGCGTACGCCAGCGCCCGCCAGGGCCACCACGAGAGCAGATAGCCGCGCCGTCGTAGCGCCGCCGGTAGGTGGAGGGGTTCGTTCGAGGTCATGACGTCACGCTATGCACGGTGTTCCGACCGACCCAGCCGGCTGGATCCACTTCCGGGGTATGCCCAGCCCTACCTGACGAGCGCCGACGTCCCGGCGCGGCGACTCGGGCCGGCCGGCGGCGGGCTGACCGACTACTGCTTCATGGTGGCGATCTGGATGAGGTTGCCGCAGGTGTCGTCGAGGACGGCGGTGACCACCGGCCCCAGGTCGGTCGCCTCCTGGGTGAACTCGACGCCCAGCCCCTTGAGCCGCTCGACCTCGGCGTACACGTCGTCCACGGCGAACTGGGTGAACGGGATGCCGTCGGCGACCAGGGCGTTCTTGAACGGACCCGCCGCCGGGTGGCCGGTCGGCTCCAGCAGCAGCTCGACGCCGTCCGGGTCGGCCGGGGAGACCACGGTGAGCCAGCGGGCCCCGCCGGCGGGCACGTCGGTCTTCTTGATGAACCCGAGCTTCTCGGTGTAGAAGGCCAGCGCCTTGGCCTGGTCGTCGACGAAGACGCTGGTGAGGTTGATGCGGATCACGAGTTCGGTTCCTCTCGGTCGATGGGCCACCGCTCGACGATCGCGCGCAGCGGGCTCGTGTCGAGGTGGTGGAACTTGAACCGGCCCTGCCGCCGGGTGTGCACCAGGCCGGCCTGTTCGAGCACCGCGAGGTGCTGCGAGATGGCCTGACGCGACGAGGTCAGGCCGTGCTTCATGGTCAACCGACCGCAGATCTCGAACAGGGTCTGGCCGTCCCGGTCGACCAGCTCGTCCAGGATGATGCGTCGCGTCGCGTCACCGACCGCCTTGAACAGGTCGCCGTCCGCGTCCATGGAGACAGTTATAGGCAAGCGCCCACTTGCCTGTCAAGTCGCGTGGCCCGAACAGGTCGGGCCCCGGTAGGCGACGAGTCGGACAGCACGGAACCAGACATCGAACCGGAACTCGACCGCGTTCCGGCACGAACGACCAGCTGGGGGCGGCTGCCCCGGACGTCGATCATCGGGTGCCGCACCACCGGAGTCGCGGGCCCCCTGCCCACGGGCACTGACGGACAGCGTCGAAGCCACCGCTGAGGAACTCCGCTGCGATCGCGAACGCGTCGGCTCGATCCGCCGGTACCACGTCGCCGCGGTTGGCAAGCGTGCGAGTTCCCGCCCACGTACCGGGCGAGGTCTCGACGGGGAGTTGCGAAGAGCGCGGCTACACGTTGAAGCGGAACTCCACCACGTCGCCGTCCTGCATGACGTACTCCTTGCCCTCGATGCGGACCTTGCCCGCCGCCTTCGCCGCCGCCATCGATCCGGCCGCGACCAGGTCGCCGAAGGAGACCACCTCGGCCTTGATGAAACCGCGCTGGAAGTCGGAGTGGATCACCCCGGCGGCCTCCGGCGCGGTCGCGCCGACCGGGATCGTCCAGGCCCGCGCCTCCTTCGGCCCGGCCGTCAGGTACGTCTGGAGCCCGAGCGTGCGGAAGCCGACCCGGACCAGCTGGTCGAGGCCCGGCTCGGACTGGCCGATCGACTCCAGCAGCTCACGGGCCTCCTCCTCGGGCAGGTCCACCAGCTCCGACTCGATCTTGGCGTCCATGAAGACCGCCTCGGCGGGGGCGACCAGGGCCCGCAGCTCGTCCAGGAACCCCGCGTTGGCCAGCTCGTCCTCGTCGACGTTGAAGACGTAGATGAACGGCTTGATGGTGAGCAGGTGCAGCTCGCGCAGGTGCTCCAGCTCGATACCGGCGTCCTTCGCGCCCGCGTAGAGCGTCGTACCGCCGTCGAGGACCTCGACCGCCTGCTTGGCGGCGGTGACGGCGGCGGCCCGGTCCTTGCGGAGCTTGGCCTCCTTCTCCAGCCGGGGCAGCGCCTTGTCGAGGGTCTGGAGGTCGGCGAGGATCAGCTCGGTGTTGATCGTCTCGATGTCGTCGGCCGGCGAGACCTTGCCGTCGACGTGCACCACGTTCGGGTCGGAGAAGGCCCGCACCACCTGGCAGATCGCCGAGGCGTCCCGGATGTTCGCCAGGAACGCGTTGCCCCGGCCCTGTCCCTTGGAGGCGCCCCGGACCAGGCCGGCGATGTCGACGAACGACACCGGCGCGGGGAGCACCTTCTGCGAGTCGAAGATCTCGGCCAGCTTGCCCAGCCGCTCGTCGGGCAGGCCGACCACGCCGACGTTCGGCTCGATCGTGGCGAACGGGTAGTTCGCCGCCAGCACGTCGTTCTTGGTCAGCGCGTTGAACAGGGTGCTCTTGCCGACGTTGGGCAGGCCGACGATCCCGATGGTCAGACTCACGACGAGCCAGCTTACGCCGCTGTCCCCGCCCCGCTCGCGCCGGGCGGGCTCCGACGCGGGCGGAAAATCCGCGTCCGGGACGGCACCGCGTTGCTAGCCTGCCCTGCTGACGACCGACGGGGAGGCACCATGGCACCGCGGAACCAGACGGGACTGCCCGAGCTGTACGTGGCGGTGGACGTGGAGGCCGACGGGCCGATCCCCGGCCCCTACAGCATGATCTCGCTGGGCATGGCCGTCGCCGGCCATCCCGGCCTGACCTTCTACAGCGAGCTGAGGCCGATCTCCGACGAGTACGTCCCGGAGGCGCTCGCCGTGTCCGGCCTGGACCGGGAGCGACTGCTACGGGAGGCGCCCGCCCCGGCCGTCGCGATGGCCGCCGCCGCCCGCTGGCTGGACGGACTGCGCCGGATCGGCCGGCCGGTCTTCCTCGCCGCCCCGGCGGTCTGGGACGGCATGTTCGTGCACTGGTACTTCGTCCGGTTCCTCGGCCGCAGCCCGTTCGGGGCGACCGGCTCCGGCGTGGACCTGCGCAGCTACTACATGGGGCTGACCGGCCGGGAGTGGTCGCGCAGCCACAAGAGCACGGCCAAGCGGGAGCTGGGGCTGACCCACCTGCCGCACACCCACCACGCCGGGGAGGACGCCGCCGAACTGGCCCAGGTCTTCGACGCCCTGCGCCGGTCCCGCCAGGGACGGGGACTCAGCCGAGCAGACGAGGGGTGATCGGCGTCTCGGTGACCGTGCCGTCGGCGTTGCGGCTCACCTCGTACGCGGCGACCCCCTCGCGGTCGGCGACCGCCTCGACCAGCGTCGTCCCCCGGTAGACCAGCCCGACCCCGTCGTCGGTGCAGTGGGCGGTGGGCAACGTGCCGTCGGCGACCAGCCGGTGCATCAGCGGCCGGCGCTGCTCCTCGCTGTTGTAGTGCACCCCGTTGCCGTACGGGAGGAAGCCCAGCCCGGCGGTGAACGGGCGCAGCGTCGGCCCGTAGCTGTCGGTGGCCCCGCCGACGTGCCAGCAGATCGAACCGGCGGAGACCCCGCCCAGCACCACCCCGGCCGCCCAGCACTCGCGCAGGATCTCGTCGAGCCCGTGCACCCGCCAAACGGCGAGCAGGTTGGCGACACTGCCGCCACCGACCCAGATCACGTCCTGGGCGAGCAGGTGGGCGCGGACGTCCTCGACGGTGGGCATCGGGAAGAGGTTGAGGTGGGACAGGCGGAACCGGGTGCCGGCGAACGCCCCGTAGAGGGCGGTCAACGTGGTCGGTTGGTCCCCCTCGGCCTGCCCGAGGAAGCACATCCTCGGTTCCGGGCCGGCCTGGGCCAGCTCGGCGGCGAGGTCGAAGACCGGCCCCGGCCGCCAGTCCCAGGGGCCGCGGCGGCGGCTGAAGAAACCGATGCTGGTGGCGAGGATGGTGGGTTCGCTGGCGGGCACGGGCGCCCCTTCCGATCCGGGTTACCGGGACCCGTTCATCCTGCCGCACCGCCGCCGACCGTCGCCGACCACCGCGCCACCGGCCCCGGGCGATCGGTGTCGTCCGGCTCGACGGCGGCCCCGGACAGGGCGAACTCGTCCACCTCCGCGGCGGCGGCCCCGGGCAGGGTGAACCGGTCACCGGCGGCGGGCGGGGCGGCGTACGACTCGCCGAGCATCCAGCGCACCTCGTCGGCCGTCCAGCCGAGCCCGGCGCGACCGGCGATCACCCCGACCAACCGCCGACCGACCCGGATGTCGTCGTCGTAGAACCGCAGGCACCAGTGGTGCGCCCACATGCCCAGCGCCCGTAGCCCGGCGTCGTCGAGCGACCGGACGAGCCGCCCGCACGCCGTGTCGGCGAACGCCCGGCCCGGGTCGTCGGCGCGGTCCCGCTCGATCGCCCCGACGGCCGCCGGGGCGACCGCGCGCATCCGGTCGTAGAACCCCTGCACCACCGCCCGATCGAGCCCGGGACGCGCCGACCGCGCCTCCACCCGTCCCGGCCCGGCCACGCTCCCCATCGACGCACCCCTTCTTGAGTTGGCACCGGACGGTACCCGCCCCCTCCGACACTTTCGTCGCGAGCGGGCCGGAAGTGGTTGCCGGGGCTCCCCGCCGGACAAAAAGTGGTAACCGGGCACCCCTGCCACGCCTACCGCGGGCGAGGTCCGATTTCCGCGAGCCGTCGGGTCGGCCGGCAGGGCAGGATCGGTGCGTGGAGTTGGACTTCGAGCGGTGCTACCGCGCGGTCGACAGCCGGGACCAGCGGTTCGACGGCTGGTTCTACACCGGCGTGACCTCGACCGGGATCTACTGCCGGCCGTCCTGCCCGGCGATGACGCCGAAACGGGAGAACGTCCGGTTCTTCCCGTCCGCCGCCGCCGCGCAGGGTGCCGGGCTGCGCGCCTGTCGGCGGTGCCGGCCGGACGCCGCGCCCGGCTCGCCGGAGTGGAACGTCCGGGCCGACGTGGTGGGGCGGGCGATGCGGCTGATCGCCGACGGGGTGGTCGACCGGGACGGCGTGCCGGGGCTGGCCACCCGGCTCGGCTACACCGAACGGCACCTGCACCGGATGCTCCGCGCCGAACTGGGCGCCGGCCCGCTCGCCCTGGCCCGTGCGCAACGCGCGCAGACCGCCCGGGTGCTGATCGAGACGACCGGCCTGGGCATGGCCGAGGTCGCCTTCGCCGCCGGCTTCGGCAGCGTCCGGCAGTTCAACGACACGGTACGGGAGGTCTTCGCGCTCGCCCCGTCCGAACTGCGCGCCGCCCGGGGGCGGGGACCGGTGGCCGGTGGCGCGGGCACCATCACGGTGCGGCTGGCGTACCGGCCGCCGCTGCACGCCGGTTCCCTGCTGGAGTTCCTGGCGGTGCGGGCCGTCCCCGGCGTCGAGGAGGTACGCGACGGGACGTACCACCGGGGGTTGTCCCTGCCGCACGGGCCCGGCGAGGTGGCGCTGACCCCGGCGGCCGGGTACGTCTCGGCCACCCTCCGCCTGGCCGACCTGCGTGACCTGGCCCCTGCGGTGGCCCGGTGCCGCCGCCTGCTGGACCTGGACGCCGACCCGGTGGCGGTCGACGCCACCCTGGCAGCGGACCCGGCCCTGGCCGGACCGGTCGCGGCGGAGCCCGGCGTCCGACTCCCCCGCACCCCGGACCATCCCTTCGAGGCGGCCGTGCGCGCCGTCCTCACCCAGCAGGTCTCCCTCCGTAGCGCCCGTCCCCTGCTCGCCCTCCTGCTCGCCCACTGCCCGGCCCACCCGTCGGCGGACGCCGCCGATCACGACGGCGAGGTCGCTCCCGGGGCGCACCGGCACCTCCGCGACCGACCCGACGGCGAGCCGGGGCTGCGAGGTTTTCCGGAGGCCCGGGAGGTGGCGGGAGTGCCGGACGGGGGGTTCCGGGGGCCGGTGGGGCGACGGGAGGCGATCCGGGCGCTCGCGCGGGCGGTGGCCGACGGGGAACTGTCCCTGGACGGGGAGTGGGCCCAGACCCGCCGGCAGCTGCTGACGTTGCCGGGGATCGGCCCCTGGACCGCCGGTTACGTCGCCATGCGCGGACTCGGCGACCCGGACGTCTTCCTCCCCACCGACCTCGCCGTCCGCCGGGGCGCCCGCGCCCTCGGCCTGCCCGACGACCCGAAGACCCTCGACGCGTACGCCGAACGCTGGCGTCCCTGGCGCTCGTACGCGGTGATCCGACTCTGGAGAGCAGCAGCATGACCGGAACGAACACGATCGACAGCAGCACGGTGGACACGCCGGCCGGACCGTTCAGCGTCCTGGCCACGCCCGACGGGGTGGTCCGGGCGGCCGGGTTCACCACCGACGCGGACGGGCTGCTCGGCCTGGTCCACCCGACGCTGCGCGGCACCCTGCGCACCCGGCCCGAGCTGGGGTCGGTGACCACCGCCGTGACCGCCTACCTCGACGGTGACCTCGCCGCGATCGACGCGGTACCGGTCGAGCAGCACACCGACGGCGTCTTCCTGGCGCACGCCTGGCAGGTGCTGCGCGACGTCAAGCCGGGCGACCCGGTCACCTACACCGCCTATGCGGCGCTCGCCGGCCGTCCGGCGGCGGTCCGCGCGGCGGCGGCGGCCTGCGCGCGCAACGCGGCCGCCCTCTTCGTCCCCTGCCACCGGGTGCTGCGCACCGACGGGACCCTGGGCGGCTTCCGGTGGGGGCTCGACGTGAAGAAGTGGCTTCTCGGACACGAGCGGCGTCTGACGGCAAGTTGACCGTCACGGGAGTCACGTTTACCGATACCGTCAGGGGGTGGCTGCGGACGGTGACCGCGTTCCCGCCACCAGGGGGAGCATGCACAACCTGTGGCGGCTGCGCGGTTACCTGCGCCCGCACGCCATCGAGTTCTGCTGGCTGCTGGTCGCGGGGCTGACGGCCACCGCGGCCGGCCTCGCCGTGCCGCTGCTGGTCCAGCGGGTGGTGGACGGCCCGCTGGCCCGGCGCGATCCGGCCGGGCTCGTGCAGCTCGGCGGCCTGGTCCTGCTGCTCGGCCTGGTCGAGGCGGTGTTGATCTTCGTCCGACGGTGGACGCAGACCTCCTCGTCGGTGGGGATGGAGGCGGCGATCCGGGCCGACCTCTACGCCCACCTGCAACGCCTGCCGGCCAGCTTCCACGACCGGTGGCAGTCCGGTCAGCTCATCGCCCGCGCCACCGGCGACCTGTCGATGATCCGCCGTTTCCTCTCCTTCGGGCTGCTCTTCCTGGTCCTCAACCTGGTGACCTACCTGGCCGTGGTGGTGCTGCTGGTCCGGCTGCACCCGCCGCTCGGGCTGCTGGTCGCGGCGAGTGCCGTGCCGCTGTTCCTGATCAGCCGCCGGTTCGCGCGGGCGTACCATGCCGCTGCCCGCCGGATGCGCGAGCAGCAGGGGGACGTCGCGACGCTGGTCGAGGAGACCGCGCAGGGGATCCGGACGGCCCGCGCGTTCGGGCGGGGGCCGGAGCTGGCCGCCCGGTTCGGGGGCGGCGCGCGTGCCCTGCACGACACCGCCGTCGGCAAGAACCAGCTGCTGGCCCGCACCTCGGCCCTGTTCGACCTGGTGCCGAACCTGACCCTCGGCGTGGTGCTGGTGACCGGGGTGGCCGCCGCCGCGCGGGGCACGCTCACCGTCGGCGAGCTGGTCGCCTTCGTCAGCCTGCAACTGATGCTGATCTGGCCGGTGAACTCGCTGGGTTGGATCATCGCCAACGGCCAGGAGGCGGCGACCGCCGCCGACCGGATCCAGGAGGTGCTGGACACCGCACCGGCGATCACCGATCGTCCCCACGCGGTGGCGCCGGCCCACGGCGAGGTACGCGGGCGGCTGCGCTTCGAGCGGGTGGGTTTCGGTTACCCGGGCGGCGCCGTACCGGTGCTACGGGACGTCGACCTGACCGTCGAGCCGGGCGAGACGCTCGCCCTGGTCGGCGCGACCGGCTCGGGCAAGAGCACGTTGCTCTCCCTCGTCCCCCGGCTGCGCGAGGTGAGCGCGGGACGGATCACCCTGGACGGTCACGACCTGCGCGACCTGCGGCTCTCCGCGCTCCGCCGGTTGGTCGGGGTGGCCTTCGAGGAACCGGCCCTGTTCAGCATGTCGGTCTGGGAGAACCTCACCCTCGGCTGTCCCGACGCCGACGAGGAGGAGGTGCACGCGGCGCTCGCGCTGGCGCAGGCCGACTTCGCGTACGACCTGCCGTGGGGGCTCGCCACCCGGGTCGGTGAGCAGGGGCTGTCCCTCTCCGGCGGGCAGCGGCAACGGCTCGCCCTGGCGCGGGCGGTGCTCGGTCACCCGGCCGTGCTGGTGCTGGACGACCCGCTCTCCGCCCTGGACGTGCACACCGAGGCCCTGGTCGAGCAGGCGCTGCGGCGGGTGCTGCGGGACAGCACGGCCCTCCTGGTGGCGCACCGCCCCTCGACGGTCGCCCTGGCCGACCGGGTGGCCCTGCTCGACCGGGGCCGGATCGCCGCCGTCGGCACCCACGCCGAACTGCTCGCCACCGAGCCGGCGTACCGCGCGCTGCTCTGCCCGGAACCGGCGGCGCCAACGGGACCGCCCGTCGTGGTGGCCGGCGGCGGGCTGGTCGGCCTCGCGGCCGGGCCGGAGCCGTCGGACCGGGCGGTGCCCACGTGACGGCACCGGAACCCGCCGGGCCGGACCGACCGGCCGGCACGGCGCCGACCACCGCAACCGGGCGGACGGTCGGCACGCAGCGGACCGGCGGCGCGGGACCGGTGGACCTTCGCCGGTGGCGGGGACACGGCGCCGAGCCGGACGCCGACCCGGGCCGGGCCGAGGAGGACGGTCCAGCGGCGGTCGCCCGGTTGCGCGCCCGGAGCCGGGCCCTCCTGGCGGACCTGCTACGACCGCACCGGGGCCGGCTCGCGCTGACCGGCTCGCTGCTGCTGACCCAGAACGCCGCCGGGTTGGCGGGCCCCTTCCTGGTCATGTACGGCATCGACCACGCGATCGCGCCGCTGCGCGCCGGCGAGCCCGGTCCGCTGGTCGCCGTCGCGGCGGCCTTCGCCGGTGCCGCCACCGTCGAGTACCTGAGCAAGCGCGGCTTCCTCATCCTCTCCGCGCGGATCGGCCAGGCCGTCCTGCTCGACCTCCGCCAACGGGTGTACGGGCACTTCCTGCGCCTGCCGGTGGCCTTCCACGAGCGGTACACCTCGGGACGGATGGTCTCCCGGCTCACCAGCGACCTGGACTCGATCGCGGAGCTGCTCGACGGGGGCGTGGACAGCCTGGTGCTCGCCGTGCTCTCGGTCCTGTCGGTGGCCGTCGTGCTGCTCTGGCTGGACCCGCCGCTGGCCGTGGTGACCCTGTTCGCCTTCCCCCTGCTGTTCTGGTTGTCCCGGTGGTTCGCCCGGGCCTCGGCCACCGCCTACCGGCGCACCCGGGAGTCGGTGGCACTGGTGATCGTGCACCTGGTGGAGTCGCTGCGCGGGATCCGGGCCGTGCAGGCGTACCGGCGGGAGGCCCGCAACCAGCGCATCTTCGAGGCGGTGAACGACGACTACCGGCGCTCCAGCGTGCACGCGTTCCAGTTGATCGCCGTGTACTCGCCGGGCATCAAGCTGGTCGGCAACGTCACCGTGGCGGGGGTGCTGACCTACGGCGGCTGGCGGGTGCTCGACGACCGGCTCGACCTCGGCGTCCTCGCCGCGTTCCTGCTCTACCTGCGCCGGTTCTTCGATCCGATGCAGGAGCTGAGCCAGTTCTACAACACGTTGCAGTCCGCCTCGGCGGGACTGGAGAAGGTCGCCGAGGTGCTCGACGAGCTGCCCGAGGTGGCGGAGCCGACCCGTCCCCGACCGCTGCCGGCCGGCGGGGTCCGGGGCGCGGTGCGGTTCCGCTCGGTGACCTTCGGCTACCGGCCGGAAGCGCCGATCCTCAC
Organism: Micromonospora sp. NPDC023956; assembly: GCF_040639195.1. Lineage (NCBI taxonomy): Bacteria > Bacillati > Actinomycetota > Actinomycetes > Micromonosporales > Micromonosporaceae > Micromonospora > Micromonospora sp. NPDC023956. Next base: position 657,870 of record NZ_JBEZZN010000003.1, on the reverse strand, counting down.
CGACTTCGACCTGGAGGTGCCACCCGGGCAGACCGTCGCCCTGGTCGGTGCGACCGGGGCGGGCAAGTCCACGGTGGCGAAGCTGCTGGCCCGGTTCCACGATCCGGACGCCGGCTCGGTCAGCCTGGACGGAGTGGACCTGCGGGAGGCGGCCGACGCCGAACTGCGCCGGTCGGTGGTCCTGGTCACCCAGGAGAACCACCTCTTCAGTGGCACGGTGGCGGAGAACATCCGGTTCGGCCGTCCGGACGCGGACGAGGCGGCGGTGCGGGCGGCGGCACGGGCGGTCGGGGCGCACGACTTCATCACCGCGCTCCCCCACGGGTACGCCACCGAGGTGCACCGGCGGGGCGGTCGGCTCTCCGCCGGGCAACGGCAGCTCGTCGCGTTCGCGCGGGCCCTCCTGGCCGATCCGGTGGTGCTGATCCTGGACGAGGCGACCTCGTGCCTGGACATGCCCACCGAACGGGTGGTGCAGCACGCGCTCGACACCGTCCTGCGCGACCGGACCGCGCTGGTGATCGCGCACCGGCTCTCCACGGTGCGGATCGCCGACCGGGTGCTGGTGCTGGAGCGGGGCCGGATCGTCGAGGACGGCCCGCCCGACCGGCTGGTCGCCGCCGACGGGCGGTACGCCCGACTGCACCGCCAGTGGCGTGACTCGCTGACCTGAACGGGTCAGGACGTACGCCGCACCCCGACCGGTTCGCCCGGGGCAGCCCGGCGGTCGACCAGCAGGCCGAACCCGAACAGCAGCGCGAGCAGCACGGCGGCGGCGACGGTGAGCAGTGCGAGGGTGAGCGGCGGAACCGGTCCGGACGGCGCGACCTGCGCCCGGACCGCCAGCGGGGTGGCCGCCTGCGCGGCGAGCGCCCAGGCGGCCACCCCGACCAGCAGCGTGGCGCTGCGCCACCCCCGGTCCGCGTCGGCACCGGACACCGCTCCGGGCGACGGGGCCGGACCGGGTTCGCGGGTGGCGACGAGGGTGAGGCCGGAGCCGAGCGCCAGGCCGAGGCCGAGGGCGGTGAGCAGCGCGCCGGCTCCCGCCGCCGCCGGCAGGTCCGGGCGGAGCGCCGGGGTGGCCAGCGGCAGCGCCATCGCGGCCAGCCCGATCCCGAGGGCGTCCCAGGGCATGATCCGTTCGGCGTACCGGGTCAGCGCCGCACCGCCCGCCACCGCGGCGAGCCCGGTCAGCGCGGCCGGGACCGCCACCCCCGGCGTGCCGACGCCGGTGAGGCCGGCGCCGCTCGCGGCCACCGGGCCGGCCGCGACCGCGAGCACCACCCAGCGCGCGCCGACCACACCGAGCGCGTGGAGCGCGTACCCGAGCAGGAGCAGGCCGGCGACCACCGTGAGGGGCACGACCAGCAGCCGGGCGGCGGCCAGGGCGGCCTCCTCCGGGCCCGGTGCCGGCCGGAGCCGGGCCCGGACCACCGCCCAACGCACCGCGAACCCCGCCACGACGAGCAGCCCGACGGCCGCCACCACCAGCACCGGGCTCCAGCGCGGCGATCCACCGACCGGCCGGGGAGCGTCGGGCCGCCCGGTGACCAGCAGCGCGGCGACGACCAGCGCCACGGCCGACCAGAGCAGGATCTGGTCGGGCCGCACCCGGCCCGGCACCGGCAGGACCGCCCGGAGCAGCACGCCGTACGCGGGCTGACCGACCAGGCCGGCGGCGAGCCCGACCGCCACCGGTACCCGCACCGCGCGGGCCGCACCGCCGGCCACCAGCAGCACACCGCCGAGAGCCAGGCCGACCCCCAGCGCCCCGACCAGGAAGGCCGGCACGTGCCCGGCGGCGACCGCGGTCGTGGGCGGCGGGCCACCGGCGGCGACCAGGTCGGCGACCGCGGCGAGCAGCAACCCGACGAGCGCGACCGGCCAACCGCCGATCCGGTACGGCAGACCGCCGGCCACCACGGCGAGGGCCAGCACCAGCGGGGCGAGCACCCCGGCGCGCACCGGCACGAACGGCGTCAGGTCGGTGTGACCGGTGAGCATGGTCAGCGCCGGCAACGCGGCCCCGGCGAGCGCCCCCACGGCGAACGCGGCCACCGCCCCGAGCACACCGGCCGGCCCGGGTCGCCCCCCGGCCGGCGACGACCCGCCTCCCGGTGCTCCGGTCACCCGGTCGGCCCGCACGCCCGCCCCCTCCCCTGCCGGCGGCCCCGCCGCCGTCGTCCGTCCGGCGACAGCGGCATACGTCGCCGGGCGTCGATGCTGCCACAGGCCGACCACCGGGAACCCCGTCCGTGGCGGCCGAATTACTCCCGGCGGGCGGGGCCGGGCCGGCTCTACGATCGACCGATGACTGATACGGCGAGGACCGCTCGCGCCGGGGTCCCCGACCGTCCGACCCTGGACGGCATCGAGGAGACCTGGGCGCGACGCTGGCAGGAGGAGGGCACGTACGCGTTCGACCGCAGCAGGGAGCGGGCGGACGTATACGCGATCGACACCCCGCCGCCGACCGTATCCGGCGAGCTGCACATGGGCCACGTCTTCTCGTACACGCACACCGACACGGTGGCCCGCTTCCAGCGGATGCGCGGCAAGGCGGTCTTCTACCCGATGGGCTGGGACGACAACGGCCTGCCGACCGAGCGTCGGGTGCAGAACGTGTACGGGGTGCGCTGCGACCCGTCGCTGCCGTACGACCCGGACTGGACGGCCCCGGACGCCCCGGTCGACGAGGCGGCCCGCCGGGACCCGAAGCCGATCTCCCGGCGTAACTTCGTCGAGCTGTGCGAGCGCCTGACCGCCGCCGACGAGCAGGTCTTCGAGGCGCTGTGGCGGCGACTCGGGCTGTCGGTGGACTGGTCGCTGACGTACACCACGATCGGGCGGGTGGCGCGGGCCGCCTCGCAGCGGGCGTTCCTGCGCAACCTGGCGCGCGGGGAGGCGTACCAGGCGGAGGCCCCGACGCTCTGGGACGTCGGCTTCGCCACCGCCGTGGCCCAGGCGGAGCTGGAGGACCGGGAACGCCCCGGCGCGTACCACCGGCTGCGGTTCCACGGACCGGACGGGCGGGAGGTGCTGATCGACACCACCCGGCCGGAGCTGCTGCCCGCCTGTGTGGCACTGGTCTGCCACCCGGACGACGAGCGCTACGCCGACCTGGTCGGCGGCGCGGTGCGTACCCCGGTCTTCGGGGTGACGGTGCCGGTGCGCGCGCACCCGCTGGCGGACCCGGCCAAGGGCACCGGCATCGCGATGGTCTGCACCTTCGGCGACCTGACCGACGTGACCTGGTGGCGGGACCTGGACCTGGACACCCGGGTGGTGGTCGGCCGGGACGGGCGGCTGCTGCCGGAACCGCCGGACGGGGTGCCGGCCGAGCGCTACGCGACGCTGGCCGGGCAGACCGTCGCCGCCGCCCGGCGCACCCTGGTCGGGCTGCTGGCCGACGCGGGCGACCTGGTCGGCGAGCCACGTCCGATCACCCACCCGGTGAAGTTCTACGAGCGCGGCGACCGGCCGTTGGAGATCGTCTCCACCCGGCAGTGGTACCTGCGCAACGGCGGCCGGGACGCGGAGCTGCGCGCGGCGCTGCTCGACCGGGGTGCGGAACTGACCTGGGTGCCGGGGCACATGCGCCACCGCTACGAGCACTGGGTGGGCGGCCTGACCGGCGACTGGCTGGTGAGCCGGCAGCGGTTCTTCGGCGTGCCGGTGCCGGTGTGGTACCGGCTCGACGACGCTGGCGAGCCGGTCTGGTCCCAGCCTCTCACACCGGACGAGTCCGCGCTGCCGGTCGACCCGTCCAGCGATCCGCCCCCCGGCTTCGACGAGCGGCAACGCGGAAAACCGGGCGGTTTCATCGGAGATCCGGACGTCCTGGACACCTGGGCCACCTCGTCGTTGACCCCGCAGATCGTCGGCGGCTGGGAGACCGACCCGGACCTGTTCGCCCGGGTCTTCCCGATGGACCTGCGCCCGCAGGGACAGGAGATCATCCGGACCTGGCTCTTCGCCACGGTGGTCCGCGCGCACCTGGAACACGGCGTGCTGCCCTGGCGGGACACCGTCCTCTCCGGCTGGATCCTGGACCCGGACCGGAAGAAGATGTCCAAGTCCAAGGGGAACGTGGTGACCCCGATGGCGCTGCTGACCGAGCACGGCTCGGACGCGGTGCGGTACTGGGCGGCCAGCGGCAGGCCCGGCACGGACCTGGCCTTCGACCCGGCCCAGATCCGGATCGGCCGACGGCTGGCCACCAAGCTGCTCAACGCGTCGAGGTTCGCCCTGGGGCTGGGCGCCGCCGACGCGTTGCGCGCCCCGGCCACGGCGCCGCTGGACACCGCCATGCTCGCCGAACTCTCCGAGGTGGTCGCCACGGCCACCGCCGCCTTCGACGGGTACGACCACACGGCCGCCCTCCAGGCGACCGAGGCGTTCTTCTGGCGGTTCTGCGACGACTACATCGAGCTGGTCAAGGAGCGCGCCTACGGCACCGGGCCGGGGGCGGACTCGGCCCGCGCGGCGCTCGCCACCGCGCTGTCGGCGCAGTTGCGCCTCTTCGCCCCGGTGCTGCCGTACGTGACCGAGGAGGTCTGGTCGTGGTGGCGGTACGGCTCGGTGCACCGTGCGCCCTGGCCCACCACGTACGAGGTCCAGCGGGCGGTCCGGGGCACCGGTGACCCGGCGCTGCTGCGGTTGGCCGGGGACGCGTTGAGCCAGGTACGGCGGGCCAAGTCGGAGCGGAAGCTCTCCATGCGGACCGAGGTGCCGCTGGCCGAGGCGCTCGCCCCGGCCGCCGTCCTGGACCAGCTCGCCCTGGTCGCCGACGACCTGCGCGCCGCCGGCCGGATCACCACCCTCGACCCGGTCCCCGACCGCACCACGGAACTCGTCATCGCCTGCGCCTTCTGAGGGCACCGGGGTGTGGTGGTAGCAGGGGTGACCGGCGGAAATTCCCTGTCACCCCTGCTCGATGAGCAGCGCCCCCTCCCACCGCCCGGTGGGAGGGGGCGCTGCCACCACCTCAGCTGGTTTCGCCGGCGACGCTGAAGGAGCGGAGCCGGTTCACCGCCAGCGCGGTGAAGCCGAGGACGGCCAGCGTGGTCATCACCGCCGACACCGGCACGGTGACCGTGGTCGAGAGCAGCTCGGTGGGGGCGATCCGGTCGGCGAGCGCGATCACGTACTGCTGGATGGAGAGCACCTTGGTGCCGCTGACGAAGTTGCCCAGCAGCCCCTCCCAGATCAGCACGTAGACCAGGCCGAGCAGCACCGGCCGCCGGGTGACCAGGCTGAGCGCCACGAACAGGGCCGAGTACGCCAGCGCGCCGATCGCCGACGCGAGCGCCAGGGCCAGTCCGAAGCGGACCGAGTGGGCGAGCACGCCCGCGACGTACAGCGGCACGGCACAGGAGACCGCGGTGACGCCGGCCGCCACCCCGAGCTTCGGCAGCACGATCTGCCAACGGGGCAGCGGCTTGGTCAGGATGTGCACCACGGTGCCGTCGTCGATCTCGGCGCCGAGCACACCGGTACCGATGATCAGGGCGACGACCGGCAGCACCACCGCCAGGCCGAGCCCGACCAGCACCGGCGGCGCCCACTGGCCGGGGTCGACGCCGAGCGCCCGGGAGAGCACCGCCAACGCGACCAGGATCAACGGCAGCGGGACGAGCATCAGGGACCGGCGACGGCCGAAGAGGCCGCGCGCGGTGATCCAGGTGACGGTCGACATGTCAGCCTCTTTCGGACGGGACGGGGGGACCAACTCGCTGCGCCCGGACGTTCGTCGACCGCACCGCTGTGCTTCTCTCGTACGGGACTGCGGGACCTGCGCGCACCGTCACGCCTCCACCAGGTAGGAGAAGACGCTCTCCAGGGACTCGTCCTCGGGCAGCAGCCGCCGTACCCGGATCCCCCGGTCGAGCGCGATCCGGGGCAGCGCCCGGGTGAACGCCCCGTAGTCGCCGGCCCGTACGGTCAGTCCGGCCCGGTCCAGCTCGACCCCGCTGACCGACGGCTCGGCCATCAGCGCCACGGCCAGCGCCCGGTCGTCGGTGGACTGGACGGCGAAGACGTGCGGCCGGTTGGTCATCAGCCGACGGATGGTGCGGAAGTCGCCGGAGGCGGCCAGGCGTCCGGCGACCATCACCTGCACGGTGCCGGAGACCTGCTCGACCTCCTCCAGGATGTGCGAGCTGAACAGGATGGTCCGACCGGCGTCACCGAGGCCGTGCAGCAGCTGCATCATGTGCAGCCGCTGGCGGGGGTCCATGCCGTTGAACGGCTCGTCGAGCAGGAGCACCTGCGGGTCGTGCACCAGCGCCGCGGCCACCCGGGCCCGCTGCCGCATGCCCTTGGAGTAGGTGCCGATCCGGCGGTCCTGCGCGCTCTCCAGCTCGACCAGGTTGATCGCGCGGCGGGCCGCCTCCGCCGGGTCGGGCAGCCGGTGCAGCTTCGCACTGGCCAGCACGAACTCGTACGCGGTGAGGAAGGTCTGCACCGCCTCGCGCTCGCTGACCAGGCCGAGCCGCCGGTAGACGTCGGGGTTGCGCCAGGTCGGCTCGCCGTCGAGGGCGACCGCGCCCCGGGAGGGGGCCAGGAAGCCGGCCATCATGTGCAGCAGGGTGGTCTTGCCGGCCCCGTTCGGACCGAGCAGACCGGTCACCCCCGGGCCCAGGGACATGGTGACGTCGTTGACCGCCACCACGTTGCCGTACCAGCGGGAGACGCCGGCCAGGGTCAGTTCACTCATGCGGAGGCGACCTTCCGGTATCGGGCGAGCAGCAGCGCGACGGCGCCGGCCACCAGGAGGACGGCGGCCACGGCGTAGAGCGGGCCGAACCCGCCGATCTGGTAACTGGCTCCACCGTTCTCGGTCACCAGCAGGTCACCGAGGGCCCAACCGCCGATCGCCTGCACCATGGTGGACGGGGAACCGAGCAGGGCCAGTTCGTTGACCGTCTGCGACGGCATCACCTGGAGCGTGCCGACGATCGGGGTGGTCATCAGGAACACCGCGACCACCCCACCGGCGGCGAACGCCCGCTTGCCGGTGAGCGAGGCGACCAGCAGCCCGATCGAGGCGAAGACGACCGCCCACAGTCCGGCGTAGAGCAGCCCCGGCAGCAGGTCGAGCAGTTCGTCCCAGGCACCCCGCCAGCCCTTGCCGGTGGTGAACGCCGCGCCGATGAACATCAGCAGCTGTGGCGCGCCGAGCAACAGCCAGAGGGCGGTGACCAGGGCGGCGAGCTTGGCCAACGGGTAGTCGGAGCGGGGCAGCGGCCGGGAGAAGTAGAGCGGGAGCACGCCGCTGCGCAGGTCACGGGAGACCAGTTCGGGCGCGACCACCGCGACGAAGAAGATCACCAGCCAGCTCATCGCGTCGGCGAACTGCGCGTAGGTCAGCACCACCTCGCCGATCTGGGTCCGCACCGCGGTTGCCCCGGCGGCGACCACGACGACGATCGCCACGATCAGCCACGGGAAGATCTTGGCCTTGGCGCTGCGGCCGAGGCCGAACGCCGTCCGCAGCCCGTGCCCGTAGAGCGCGCCGAAGACCTGCCGGCGGCCGAGACGGGGCCCGGTGTAGCGCTGGTAGCCGATGTCGTGGATGACCCCGGTCGGCTCAGGCATTGGTCGGCTCCCTCAGTGCGAAGAGTTCGGCCACCCGGTGCCGGCGCTGGTCGAGCCGGTGCAGCGGCAGGTCCAGCTCGGCGACCGCGCCGAGGATCAGGTCGTAGGTCCCCTCGTCGGCCAGCGGCACGAGCAGCATCCGGCCGTCCCGGCCCACCGGCAGGTCGAGCGCGGCGAGACGGGCGGCCAGTTCGTCCGTGCCCTCGCTGACCTCGACGGCGAGGATGTCGGTGGCGGAGGTCATCGCGGAGATCCGGTCGGCGCGCAGCAGCCGCCCGCCGTCGATGGCGACCAGGGTGTCGCAGATCCGCTCGACCTCGCCGAGCAGGTGCGAGCAGACCACCACGGAGATGCCGAACTCGGTGCCGATCCGCTGGACCAGGGTGAGCATGGCGTCCCGACCGGCCGGGTCGAGGCCGTTGGTCGGCTCGTCGAGCAGGAGCAGGTCCGGGTCGTGCACCAGCGCCTGGGCCAGTTTGACCCGCTGCTTCATGCCGGTGGAGTAACCGCCGACCGGCCGGTACCGCTCCTCGTAGAGGCCGACGTGGCGCAGCGCCTCGGAGGCGCGTTCCCGGGCGACGGTGCGGGGCAACCCGCTGATCCGGCCGAGGTGGGTGACGAACTCGGCGGCGGAGAGGTCCGGCGGGAGGCAGTCGTGCTCGGGCATGTAGCCGACCCGGGCGCGGACGGCGGCCGGATCGGCGGTCGGGTCGAGGCCGAGCACCCGGACGGTACCGCTGGTCGGGGCGAGCAGGCCCAGCAGGATCTTGATGAGGGTGGACTTGCCGGCGCCGTTGGCACCGACCAGCCCGACGATTCCCGGTTCGACCGCGACGGTCAGGTCGGCCAGCGCCGTGACCCGTCCACCGTAGGTCTTGGTCAGCGACTCGGTCGCGAGCAGTGTCACGCCGCTCAGCCTAGGGAGCCGGCGCACGCCGCAACATCAGGTCCGCCCCTGATCCTGCGTCGTCCGCTCCACTAGGGGGTGCCGACGCGCGTCCGACCAGGTCACGCAGGGTACGGAGGGTGGAACACGCCGTCGCGTTCGCGTTCGGGCTCGGGAGCGCGGACCGGCCCGGCGGACCGGGCGGACCGGACGCCGGGCGGCGCGCGCCCACCGGGGTGACGGGTTCCCGACGGTGGCGCCGGCCGGAGGTCGTCGGTCCGACGACGGGACGGGACGGGGGACGCGTCCGCGCCGCCCGCGAACCGGCGACACCGTGTTGACCAGCGTCGCTCTCCCGGGCGAGCGGTCGACACCACGGTACGTCGACGGCGGTGTGGCGCGCCGGACGACGGCCGGGCGGGCGTGATCGTGGGGTGGCGCTCTCGACCGATCGCCGGTCGGCTGCGAAACTGTGTGCCGGTCAGGGAGTGGGGGGTGTGATGAGCAACGGCTGGGTGCTGCCCGACGACGTGCTCCGGGACGCGCCGGTGTTCACACCGCGTCCGGGCGAGCTCGCCGACCTGGAACTGCTGCTCAGCGGGGCGTACGCGCCACTGACCGGGTTCATGACGCGGGCCGATCTGACCTCGCTCAGTCGCCGGGGCCGGCTCGCCGACGGGACGTCCTGGCCGGTGCCGGTCACCCTCCAGGTGCCCGCGGCGGTGGCCGAGGGGCTGCGGCTCGACGACCCGGCGGGCCGGGTGCTGGTGCTCACCGACGGCGAGGGTGCCCCGCTCGCCGCGCTCGACGTGCGGGACGTCTGGTCCGGCCGGGACGGCAGTGCCGGGCTGGGTGGCCCGGTGCAACGGATCGGCGACGGTGGTCACGCCCCGTTCCAGCGGTTGCGGCGCACCCCGGAGGAGGTCCGGGCGGTGCTGCCCCCGGGACGGGTGCTCGGGGTGATCGCCGACCGGCCGCTGCACCGGCCGCAACTCGCCCAGATCGCGCACGCCGCCCGGACGCTCGGCGCGCACCTGCTGCTGATGATCCCGGTGGGTGAGGGCGCCACCGGCGGCCTGCCGCCCGAGGCGCTGGTCCGCGCGGTCTTCGCCGCCCGGGACCGGATGCCCCCGGCGACCCTGATCACGGTGCCGTTGGCCCGGCGACGGGACGAGATCAGCGACGCGCTGCTGCGGGCCCGGGTCTCCGCCGCCTACGGCGTGACGCACCTGCTCTCCACCGAGGAGACGCTCTCCGGTGCCGGACTGCGGGTGCTGGTGCCCCGGGAGCTGGCCTACGACAACCGGGACGGGCAGTGGCGCTGGCGGGACGACATCCCGCCGCGCAACCGACGGCTCGCCTTCCGGCAGGACGAGATCGACGACCACCTCGACCGGGGCTTCCCGCTGCCGGAGTGGCACACCCCGCCGGCGGTGGCGAAGGAGCTGGCCCGCGCCCGGCCGCCGCTGCGGCACCGGGGCCTGGTGGTCTTCCTGACCGGGCTCTCCGGGTCCGGCAAGTCGACGATCGCCAGTGGGCTCGCCGACGCGCTGCGGGAGGCCGGGGACCGGACGATCACCCTGCTCGACGGGGACGTGGTGCGCCGGGAACTCTCCGCCGGGCTGACGTTCAGCCGCGCCGACCGGGATCTCAACGTGCGGCGGATCGGCTGGGTGGCCGCCGAGATCGCCCGGCACCGGGGGGTGGCGATCTGCTGCCCGATCGCCCCGTACGCCCAGGCCCGGTCGACCGCGCGGGAGATGGCGGAGGCGGCCGGGGCGGGTTTCGTGCTGGTCCACGTCGCCACCCCGCTGGAGGTCTGCGAGCAGCGGGACCGCAAGGGCCTCTACGCCCGCGCCCGCGCGGGGCTGCTCACCGGGATGACCGGCATCGACGACCCGTACGAGGAGCCGACCGACGCGGACCTGGTGGTGGACACCTCGGACATCTCGATCGAGGAGGCGGTGCAGCGGGTGCTGCACCTGCTGACCGAGGTCGGCTGGATCGAGCCCCGCCTCAACCCGGCCTGACCCGGCCCGCCGCCGCTCCGACCCGCCGTCCGTCCGCTCCGGGGCGGCCGGCGCGGGGCCGTCCGGCACACCCGTCGGCGAACGCCCGTCCCCGCAGGCCTGCGGGCTCACCGTCTCTTTCGCGTGTGCACTCGTCGCGCTAGTGTTCATCTTTGTTGGAACACGTTCGAGAACGTCGGACGGTACGGGACGGAGGCTGGAGATGCTGGCGCGGCAGCGGCAAGCGGCGATCCTGGAACGGGTCCGGGCGACCGGTGGCGTCCGGGTCAGCGAGCTGGCCGCCGAGTTCGGCGTCTCCGACATGACGATCCGCCGCGACCTCGACGCGCTCGCCGCAGCGGGCCTGCTCGCCAAGGTGCACGGCGGGGCGACGGTGGCCGATCCCTCGGCGGCCGACGAACCCGGCTTCGACGCCAAGTCGGTGCGCCAGCCGGCCGAGAAGGCGCTCATCGCCGCGCACGCCGCACGGCTGGTCCGCCCCGGCGCGGCGGTCGCCCTCTCCGCCGGCACGACCACCGCCGCGCTGGCCCGTCGCCTGGTCGACGTGCCGGGGCTGACCGTGGTGACCAACTCGTTGCCGGTGGCCGAGGTCTTCCACACCGGCGGACGGCCGGACCAGACGGTGATCCTCACCGGCGGCGTACGGACGCCCTCGGACGCGCTGGTCGGGCCGCTGGCCGTCGCGGCGATCCGTTCCCTGCACCTGGACGTGCTCTTCCTCGGGGTGCACGGGATCAGCGAGCGGGCCGGCTTCACCACACCGAACCTGATGGAGGCGGAGACCAACCAGGCGCTGATGGCCTCCGCCGACCGACTGGTGGTGCTCGCCGACCACACCAAGTGGGGGCTGGTCGGCCTCTGCTCGATCGGCGAGCTGGGCTGCGCGGACGTGGTGGTCGTCGACGACCGGCTGCCCGAGGAGGGTCGCCGGGTGCTCGGCGAGCACGTCACGGAGCTGAAGGTCGTCGACCGGTCCACGACGGGTGGACGCCCGACGACGGAAGGGGCACCGGCATGAAGCGTACGGTCACCACGCTGGCCGACGGCCGCGAGCTGATCTACTTCGACGAGCGGGACGACGTCGTCCGCGACGAACCGGACCGGCGGGAACTGCCTCCGCCGCCACCCGCCTCGCAGCTCCGCTACGACCCGCTGCTCGACGAGTGGGTGGCGGTCGCCGTGCACCGGCAGGCGCGCACCTTCCTCCCCCCGGCCGACCAGTGCCCGCTCTGCCCCTCCCGGGGCGACCGGCTCAGCGAGATCCCGGCCTCCGGGTACGACGTGGTGGTCTTCGAGAACCGCTTCCCCGCGCTCAGCCAGCGGATCGCCGACGAGCCGCCGGGCATCACCCCGTTCACCGAGATCCGGCCGGGGCTGGGCCGCTGCGAGGTGGTCTGCTTCACCGACGACCACCACGCCGCGTTCGTCGACCTGCCACCCGCCCGGGTACGGACCGTCCTCGACGCGCTCGCCGACCGGACCACCGCTCTCGCCGAGCTGCCCGGGGTCGAACAGGTCTTCTGTTTCGAGAACCGGGGCGTGGAGATCGGGGTGACCCTGCACCACCCGCACGGCCAGGTCTACGCCTTCCCGTTCGTCACGCCCCGGACCCGGACGATGCTGGCCGCCGCGCGCCGGCACGCCGAGCGCACCGGCGGCAACCTCTACGCCGACGTGCTCGCCGCCGAGCGGGCCGCCGGGGAGCGGGTGGTGGCGGAGAACGAGCACTGGACGGCGTACGTCCCGGCGGCGGCGCGCTGGCCCTTCGAGGTGCAGCTGGCCCCGAACCGACCGGTGCCGGACATCCCGGCGCTCGGCGACGCGGAGCGGGACGCCTTCGGTCCGCTCTACCTGGACGTGCTGCGCCGCTTCGACGGGCTGTTCGACATGCCGATGCCGTACATCGCGGCCTGGCACCAGGCCCCGGTCCGCGTCGACCGCGACCTGGCCCATCTGCACCTGCAACTGTTCAGCATCCGGCGGGCGGCGGACAAGCTGAAGTACCTCGCCGGCACGGAGTCGGGGATGGGCGTGTTCATCAGCGACGTCGCCCCGGAGCGCGCCGCCCAGTTGCTCCGCGAGGTCTGAGCCACCGGCCACGTCGACGACGGGGCGGGACAGGGCGCGGGGGGCCCGGGACAGGGCCCCCCGCTGGGAAGGGACGGCTGGCTGCGCACGACAGCCGGGAAGGCTGGCTGGTCGGCGCACACGTGTCGCATGCGACCGTGGTCAACCTTCCTGGACGCGACTGGCATCACGTCCACCCTGTCAACGACCGGACGCCTCGTCCGGTGACGCGCCCTCCCCGGCGGCCCCGGGGCGTGCGGGACGTGACGGAGCCCGCCGGCGGTGGCCGACGGGCTCCGGGACGGACGGGAACGGTCAGGCCAGCTTGCGCGCCAGGTTCTCGTCCAGGACGTTCATGAACTCGTCGGTGGTCAGCCACGGGGCGTCCCGACCGATGAGCAGCGCGAGGTCCTTGGTCATCTGGCCGCTCTCGACGGTGTCGATGATGACCTGCTCCAGGGTGTTGGCGAACTCGGTGACCGCCGGGGTGTTGTCCAGCTTGCCCCGGTGGGCCAGACCCCGGGTCCAGGCGTAGATGGAGGCGATCGGGTTGGTCGAGGTCTTCTCGCCCTTCTGCCACTGCCGGTAGTGCCGGGTGACGGTGCCGTGGGCGGCCTCCGCCTCGACGGTCCGGCCGTCCGGGGTCATCAGCACCGAGGTCATCAGGCCGAGCGAACCGAAGCCCTGGGCCACGGTGTCGGACTGCACGTCACCGTCGTAGTTCTTGCAGGCCCAGACGAAGCCACCCTCCCACTTGAGCGCGGCGGCGACCATGTCGTCGATGAGCCGGTGCTCGTAGCTGATGCCGGCGGCGTCGAACTCGGCCTTGAACTCGCTCTCGAAGACCTCGGCGAAGATGTCCTTGAACCGACCGTCGTACGCCTTGAGGATGGTGTTCTTGGTCGACAGGTAGACCGGGTAGCCCCGGTCGAGGCCGTAGCGCATCGAGGCGCGGGCGAAGTCCCGGATCGACTCGTCGTAGTTGTACATACCCATCGCGACGCCGCCGCCGGTGAAGTTGGCGACCTCCATCTCGACCGGGGCACCGCCGTCGGTCGGGGTGTAGGTGATGGTCACCGTGCCCGGCCCGGGGACGACGAAGTCGCTGGCCTTGTACTGGTCGCCGTGGGCGTGCCGGCCGATGATGATCGGCTTGGTCCAGCCCGGCACCAGTCGCGGCACGTTGGACATGATGATCGGCTCACGGAAGACGACGCCGCCGAGGATGTTCCGGATGGTGCCGTTCGGCGAGCGCCACATCTTCTTGAGGCCGAACTCCTCGACCCGGGCCTCGTCCGGGGTGATGGTGGCGCACTTGACACCGACGCCGTGCTCCTTGATGGCGTTGGCGGCGTCAACGGTGACCTGGTCGTCGGTCTCGTCGCGGTACTGGATCGAGAGGTCGTAGTAGTGCAGGTCGACGTCGAGGTAGGGCAGGATCAGCTGCTCCCGGATCTGCTTCCAGATGATCCGGGTCATCTCGTCGCCGTCGAGCTCTACGACCGGGTTGTTTACCTTGATCTTCGCCATCGGCCGGCGCTCCTCTCGGGGGACACGTGCTCAAGCAGTACGAGCGTACTGGAAGTTGCCCGGCTCCTCGCAGCTGGCCCTCCACCTCCCCCGGAAGAGCAACGATCCTCCGGTCCACCGTGGCGATCGGAGATCGGCTCACCACGGCGGACCGGAGGATCGACGCGTCGACCGGTGCGTCAGAGGTCACATGTTGGCGACGTCGGCCTGCTTGGCCCGGACCGCCTCGGCGGCCTCCTTCAGGCTGGCCAGCTCGTCGTCGTCCAGCTCGGTGGTGACGACCCGCTTCACGCCCTCGGCACCCAGCTCGGCCTCGACGCCCAGGTAGACGCCGGAGATGCCGTACTCGCCGTCGACCCAGGCGCAGACCGGCATGACCTCGCCGGAGTCCTCGGCGACCGCCTTGGCCATCCGGGCGGCGGCAGCGGACGGGGCGTAGTAGGCCGACCCGGTCTTGAGCAGGGCGACCACCTCGGCGCCGCCGTTGCGGGTCTTGACGACCAGTTCCTCGATCTGCTCGGCCGGCAGCACGTCGCGCAGCGGCTTGCCGTCGACGCTGCTGCGGGACGGCACCGGAACCATGGTGTCGCCGTGCGAGCCCAGGGTGAGGGTCTTCACCGACTTCACCGGTACGCCGAGCGCCTCGGCGACGAAGTTGCTGAACCGGGCGGTGTCGAGCATGCCGGCCTGGCCCAGTACCCGGTGCTTGGGGAACCCGGTGGCGATCTGGGCCAGCGCGGTCATCTCGTCGAGCGGGTTGGAGACGACGATGACCACGGCGTTCGGGGCGAAGCGGGCGACGTTCTCCGAGACCTGACGGACGATCTTGGCGTTGGTCTCCAGCAGGTCCATCCGGCTCATGCCCGGCTTACGGGGCAGACCGGCGGTGATCACGACGACGTCCGAGCCCTCGATCGCCTCGTAGCCCTCGCCGTTGGGGCCGGTGGTGGCACCGACGATCTTGGTTTCGAAGCCCTCCACCGCCCGCGACTGGTTGAGGTCGAGGGCGAGGCCGGCCGGCTTCCCCTCGACGATGTCGGTGATCACGACGGTGTCGAAGATGTCGTACTCGGCCAGGCGCTGTGCGGTGGTGGAGCCGTAGAAGCCGGCCCCGACGACAGTGACCTTCTTACCCATGGTCGTCCCACTCCCCTGCTACCAGTCGGTTTTCCGGACCGTATCAGCCATCGTGGCACCGGACCGGCCGGGTCGGACGGTTATGACGTAGTCGGCATCTCCCGCTCGGCCCGCTCGACCACGTTGGTCAGCAGCATCGCCCGGGTCATCGGCCCGACCCCACCGGGCATCGGGACCACGGCACCGGCCGTCTCGGCGACCTCGGGATCGACGTCACCGGTGTAGCGGCCCTTGCCGTCCGCGCCGATCACCCGGGTGATGCCGACGTCGACCACCACCGCCCCCGGCCGGACCATGTCGCCGGTGAGCAGACCGGGAACCCCGGCGGCCACGATCACGATGTCGGCGGCCCGGGTGTGCGCGGTCAGGTCCAGGGTGCCGGTGTGGCAGAGGGTCACGGTCGCGTTCTCGCTGCGCCGGGTGAGCAGCAGGCCGAGCGGGCGGCCGACCGTGTTGCCCCGGCCGACCACGGCGACGTTCGCCCCGCGCAGCGGCACCTCGTGCCGCCGCAGCAGCTCCACGATGCCGCGCGGCGTGCAGGGCAGCGGCCCGTCGTAGCCGAGCACCAGCCGGCCGAGGTTGACCGGGTGCAGGCCGTCGGCGTCCTTCTGGGGGTCGATCATCTCCAGCGCGCGCTGGGTGTCCAGGTGGGGCGGCAGCGGCAACTGGACGATGTAGCCGTGGCACGCCGGGTCCGCGTTCAACTCGGCCAGCACCGCGTCCACCTGCTCCTGGGTGGCGTCGGCCGGCAACTCGCGCCGGATCGAGGCGATGCCGACCTCCGCGCAGTCCCGGTGCTTGCCGTTGACGTACGCCTGGGAGCCCGGATCGGCGCCGACCAGGACCGTGCCCAGTCCCGGGATGATCCCGCGCTCCGCCAGTGCCTTGACCCGCACCCGCAGCTCGTCCTTGATCTCCGCCGCGGTCGCCTTGCCGTCCAGGATCGTCGCCGTCACTCCCCGATCGTCTCACGTCCGGCGCCCGCCGTTCCGCCGACCCGCGCCCTGTCCCCCGGCACCCCGCTGCGGGCCGGAACGCCCCCGCTGCCCGCTCCGACGGGCGGGGGTCGGTGGGCTGCCGGGGTCTGCTGCTCCGCAGAATCCGGTAGCAGCAGACCCCGGCAGGCACCCGGAGGGCGCGCCGCCGCGGGCGGAACGACCAGGGGAATCAGTGGAAGAAGTGCCGGGTGCCGGTGAGGTACATGGTGACGCCGGCCTCGGCGGCGGCGGCGATCACCTCGTCGTCCCGGATCGAACCGCCCGGCTGCACGACGGCGCGGACGCCCGCGTCGATCAGCACCCTGAGCCCGTCGGCGAACGGGAAGAACGCGTCCGAGGCGGCGACCGAGCCCCGCGCCCGGTCGGCCCCGGCCCGGTTCACCGCCAGGTGGGCCGAGTCGACCCGGTTGACCTGGCCCATGCCGACCCCGACGGTCGCACCGTCGGCGGCCAGCAGGATGGCGTTGCTCTTGACCGAGCGGACCGCCCGCCAGGCGAAGGCCAGGTCCCGCAGCAGATCGCCGTCGGCCGGTTCGCCGGCCACCAGCCGCCAGGCGGCCGGATCGTCGCCGGGGGCGTCCACCCGGTCGGCCAGCTGCACCAGCACCCCACCGCCGACCTGACGCCACTCGGCCGGCGGCGGGGCCCAGGCCGGGGCGCGCAGCAGGCGCAGGTTCTTCCTGGCCCGGAGCACCTCGACCGCGTCCGCCTCGAACTCCGGCGCCACCAGGACCTCGGTAAAGATCTCGGCGACCTGCTTGGCCAGCTCGACGGTGACCGTCCGGTTGACCGCGATCACCCCGCCGTACGCGGAGACCGGGTCGCAGGCGTGCGCCCGGCGGTGCGCGTCGGCCACGTCCGCGCCGACCGCGATGCCGCACGGGTTGGCGTGCTTGATGATCGCCACGGCCGGCTGGTCGGCGAAGTCGTTCGCCGCCCGCCAGGCGGCGTCCGCGTCGACGTAGTTGTTGTACGACATCTCCTTGCCGTGCAGCTGCTCGGCCTGGGCCAGCCCGACCGGGGCGTCCGGGTCGGTGTAGAGGGCGGCCTGCTGGTGCGGGTTCTCGCCGTAGCGCAGCGCCCGCCGGGCGCGCAGTCCCAGGCCGGCGAAGACGGGCCAGTCCGCCTGCTCCGGGTCGAGCTGGGCCGCGCACCAGTTCGCCACCGCGATGTCGTACTCGGCGATGTCGGCGAAGGCGCGGGCAGCGAGCGCGCGGCGCTGCGCCAGCGTGAAGCCGCCCCCGTCGAGGGCGGCCAGCACCCCCGGGTACGCCGTCGGGTCGGTCACCACGGCGACCGAGGCGTGGTTCTTGGCGGCGGCCCGGACCATCGCCGGCCCGCCGATGTCGATCTGCTCGACGCACTCGTCGACACCCGCGCCGGAGGCGACCGTGGCCTGGAACGGGTACAGGTTGGAAACCAGCAGGTCGATGCCGGCGATGCCGTGCGCGTCGAGCTGCGCGGTGTGCGAGTCCTTCCGCAGGTCGGCCAGGAGACCGCCGTGGATCTTCGGGTGCAGGGTCTTGACCCGGCCGTCGAGGATCTCCGGGAACCCGGTCACCGTCTCGACGGCGGTCACCGGTACCCCGGCGCCGGCGATCGTCGACGCGGTGCTGCCGGTCGAGACGATCTCGACACCGGCGGCGTGCAGGGCTCGGGCCAGCTCGACGAGCCCGCTCTTGTCGTAGACGCTGACCAGCGCCCGCCGGATCGGCCGGCGCCCGTCCTCGGGGGAACTCACTCGACCAGTGACCTTTCTTCCGGTGATCGTCCAACCTTCGCGGACCAGGCGGCCGACCTGCTCGACGAGCTGCCGCCGCTCGGCCACCTTGATGCGCTCGGTGAGCGTCTCCTCGTCGTCGTCGTCGCGCACCGGCACCGCCACCTGGGCGACGATCGGGCCGGTGTCCATGCCCGCGTCGACGAAGAAGAGCGTCGCGCCGGTGATCTTCACGCCGTAGGCGAGGGCGTCCCGGGGCCCGTGGATGCCGGGGAAGGCCGGCAACAGGGTGTTGTGGGTGTTGAGGTAGCGGTCGGGGAAGGCGGCCAGGAAGTGCGGGCCGACGAGCTTCAGGAAACCGGCGGAGACGACCAGGTCCGGCTGGTACCCGGCGACCCGGGCGGTGAGCGCCCGGTCCCACTCCTCGCGGGTGGGGTGGTCCTTCACCCGCTCCACGAAGGTCGGCACGCCGGCGGCGGCGGCCCGGTCCAGTCCGGCGATGCCGTCCCGGTCGGCGCCGACCGCGACCACCCGGGCCCCGTACGCCGGGTCCGCGCCGGCGTCCAGCAGTGCCTGGAGGTTGCTGCCGGAACCGGAGACGAGGACGACGATGCGGGCGACGGACGCGGGCTCGGTCACCGGGTCACCCTATCGGGCCGGTGACGGCCCTCTTCCGCTGGCCGGACCCTCCACCAGCCGGTCCTCACCGTGGGACCACGCCCCGCCGGTCACCCCGGACGTCGCCCCGAACAGGTACTCTGCCCCCGCTCGATACTCGACGCGCGAACGGCCTGCCCGAGCCACGGGCACCCGGTTCGCGGTCACCCGATCAAGGAGTTCACCCCATGCACCCCGGATACCCCCAGCAGCCGCCGCAGCAGATCGACAACAACATGACCATGTCGATCGTGGCCATCTTCCTCTTCTGGCCGCTCGCCATCCCTGCGCTGATCAACGCCTCCAAGGTGAACCCCTTGGTGCAGCAGGGCAACTACGCCGCGGCCCAGGCCGCCGCGGCGGAGAGCAAGAAGTGGTCGAAGTGGGCCCTCATCGTCGGCCTCGCCTGGTACGCCATCGCCCTGGTCTGCTGCCTGCTGGGTGGTCTCGGGTCGCTGATGAGCGCCGACACAACCGTCTGATCCTCGCCACGCCACACCAGCAAGGAGAGCAGCCCGTGCAGCCCGACAACCCCGGCCAGGACCCGTACGGCCAGCAGCCGCCGTCGGATCCGACCTCGCCGCAGTACTCCGACCCGTACGCCCAGCCGTCGCAGCCGTCGTACGGCCAGCCGTCGCACGACCCGTACGGTCAGCCGTCGCACGACCCGTACGGCCAGCCGCCGACCTCGGGTCAGCCGTACGGGCAGCCGCCGACCTCGGGTCAACCGTACGGGCAGCCGACCTACGGGCAGCCGACCTCCGGCCAGCCGGCCTACGGGCAACCGGCCTCGGGTCAGCCGTACGGGCAGCCGACCTCCGGCCAGCCGTACGGGGACCCGTACGCCCAGCAGCAGCCGTACGGGGCGGCACCGGGCTACCCGGGCGGGCAGTACGGCCAGTACGGTGTGGCGCCGCAGAACAACAACCTCGGCCTGATCGGGATGATCGTCGGTATCACCTCGATCGTCTTCGCGATCTGCTGCGCGTTCCTCGGCATCATCCTCGGCATCGCCGCCGTGGTGCTGGGTGTGCTGGGTCAGAAGAAGGCGGCTCAGGGGCTGGCCAGCAACAAGAGCCAGGCGACGACCGCCCTGATCACCGGCGCGGTGGGCATCGTCCTCGGCCTCGTCAACGCGATCCTCGGGGCCGCACTGAACCTGAACTCGCTGAACCTGTCCTGACCCGCGACCAGCGGCCTGCGGCGGGGCGTCCGGAACACTCCGGGCGCCCCGCCGCCGTCCGACCGGACACGCAGAACCCGTCGACCGGCCGGCGGCGGAGGTCGGGGAGTCAGGGGCGGAGCGTGGGCGGGCGGGTGAAGGCGCGGGTGGCGGCAGCGCCGAGCAGGGCGCCGACCGTCACGACCGCGGTGGCCACGGCGGCCACCTGCCAGGCGACCGGGCCCACCTCGGCGAGCCGTCCGCCGCCGAGCGAACCGCCGGAGAGCGCCGCCGCCGCGCCCACCAGCAGACCGGCCACCGGCCCGGCGAGCGCCGCCGTGCCGAGCAGCGAGCCCCAGGCCAGGGGGGTCCGGTCGTCGGCGGCCGACCGGAGCAGGCGACGGGCGAGCAGCCAGCCGGCCGCCATCCCGATCAGGAGCGGCACCGCGAGTAGCAGCGCGCCGACCCCGTCCACCGGCCCGCGCGGCAGCCCGGCGAGCAGCGGTACGGCCGGCAGCGCGCCGACGGAGACCTCGCTGGTGCGTACCGCCGTGTCGGTGCCCACCGCGAACCCGGGACCGAGCAGGTAGCTGGTCGCCCAGATCGCGGCGTTCGGCGTGTAGGCGAGGCTCACCACGGTGATCCCGGCCTGTCCGGCCACCCCCGTCCGGTAGGCGCCGATCATGTCGGCGGCGTCGCCGCCACCGGTGGCGACGGCCAGCCCGGCGGCCCCCGCGCCCGCCCCGGCCAACAGCAGCCCGGCGACCAGGCCGGTGCGGACGCCGTCGTGCAGCGCGGTGGGCACCCGCCGGAGCAGCACGGCGGGTGCGCCGGTGGTGCGCAGCGCGCCCACCAGGGCAGCGGCCATACCGACGAGAGCGAGGTTCACCCCGGCCCGCAGGGGGGAGAGCCGCATCCCGTCGGTGTCGGCGCCGACGGCGGCGAGCACACCGAGCAGCGCGTACCCGAGACCCACCGCGCCCGCCGCGACGAGTGCCGGACGGACCTCCCCGCTGCCCCGCGCGCCCAGCGCCCGGGTGGTGTGCACCCCGGCCCGGGTCAACCGCCAGACGACCAGGGCGGTCAGGGCCAGCGGGGTGAGCCCGAGCGGGCCGGCGTCGCTGTCGAGCGGCACCCCGTGGCCGAGCAGCCAGCCGGCCAGGCCGGTCCGGAGCGCACCGGTCACCGACGCGGCGTCCTCGCTGAGCTGGATCGACCCGAGCACCACGGCGACCGGCAGGTACGAGGTGAGCGCGGCCCAGCCGGCGGCCACCACGGCGGCGACGGCGAGCGGCGCACGCCGTCGGCGGCCGTCCGTCCGGTGGGGTGGTCCGGGACGCCGGGGACGCGGCCGGGAAACCGGGCCGGCACGACCGGTCGGCCGGTCGTCGGGATCGACGCCAGCGGGACGGCGGGGTTGATCAGGGGTGATGGAGGTCATCGGGTTCTACTCTGGCACGCCGGACGAGCGGGGGCAGTCCGATAACCCGGCGGATCCGGGTGAGTTCGGTGATCCTTCCGCCCGGGACGGTACACCCGGTCTAACCTCGGCGCAGGCGCGGCCTTGCGCGGTCGTGGCCCCGACCGTCCGGAGGAAGCCGTGTCCGCTCCCTACCCCCCGCCCCCGTCGTCAGCCGCCGGCAAGGACCGAACCATGCTCTGGGGGGTGCTCGGTATCGTCGTCGGCCTGCTGTGCTGCGGCATCCTGGGGATCGTCTTCGGGTACCTGTCGATCCGGGACGCCCGGCGGCACGGGCAGTCGCCGGTGCTGGGCTGGCTGGCCATCGCCTTCGGGGTGATCAACATCATCGGCAGCGCGGTCCTGCGGGCCACCGGGAACTACCCGATCGGCAACGCCTGAGAACCAACGCCTGAGAACCGGGGCATCACCGGCGGACGCCCCGGTGGGTCCGACCCGGGAGCACGGCGGCCGGACCCGGCATCGCCCGCGACGCAGGAGGGGGACGACCGTACGGCCGTCCCCCTCGCGTGCGTGTTCCCGGCTCAGCCGGCGGACATGATCTCCCGCATCAGCTTGGCGGTCTCGGTCGGCGTCTTGCCGACCTTGACACCGACCGCCTCCAGCGCCTCCTGCTTCGCCTCGGCGGTGCCCGCCGAGCCGGAGATGATCGCACCGGCGTGCCCCATGGTCTTGCCGGGCGGGGCGGTGAAGCCGGCGATGTAGCCGACCACCGGCTTGGTCACGTTCGCCTTGATGAACTCGGCGGCCCGCTCCTCGGCGTCGCCGCCGATCTCACCGATCATCACGATGGCGTCGGTGTCCGGGTCGGCCTCGAAGGCGGCCAGCGCGTCGATGTGGGTGGTGCCGATGATCGGGTCGCCACCGATGCCGACGCAGGTCGAGAAGCCGATGTCGCGCAGCTCGTACATCATCTGGTAGGTCAGCGTGCCGCTCTTGCTGACCAGGCCGATCCGGCCGGAGCCGGTGATGTCGGCCGGGATGATGCCGGCGTTGGACGCCCCCGGCGAGGCGATACCGGGGCAGTTCGGGCCGATGATCCGGGTCCGCTCCCCCTGGGCCACGTTGTACGCCCAGAAGGCGGCGGTGTCGTGCACCGGGACGCCCTCGGTGATCACCACGGCCAGCGGGATGCCGGCGTCGATCGCCTCGACCACCGCGCCCTTGGTGAACTGCGGCGGCACGAAGATCACCGTGACGTCGGCGCCGGTCTGCGCCATGGCGTCCGCCACGTTGGCGAAGACCGGCAGCTCGGTGCCATCGAAGTCGACGGTCTGCCCGGCCTTGCGCGGGTTGACGCCGCCGACGACGTTGGTGCCGGCGGCGAGCATCCGCCGGGTGTGCTTCGAGCCCTCGGACCCGGTCATCCCCTGGACGATGACCTTCGATTCCTTGGTCAGCCAGATAGCCATTGTCAGACCCCCGCAGCCGCCAGCTCGGCGGCCCGCTCGGCCGCGCCGTCCATGGTGTCGACCCGCTCGACGAGCGGGTTCTTCGCGCCGTCGAGGATCGCCCGACCGGCCTCCGCGTTGTTGCCGTCGAGGCGGACCACGAGCGGCTTGTCGACCTGCTCACCGCGCTGCTCGAGCAGGGCGAGGGCCTGGATGATGCCGTTGGCGACCTCGTCGCAGGCGGTGATGCCGCCGAAGACGTTCACGAAGACGCTCTTGACCGACGGGTCGGACAGGACGATCTCCAGCCCGTTCGCCATCACCGCGGCGCTGGCGCCGCCGCCGATGTCGAGGAAGTTCGCCGGCTTGACGTTGCCGTGCCGCTCACCGGCGTAGGCGACCACGTCGAGGGTCGACATGACCAGACCCGCGCCGTTGCCGATGATGCCGACCTCGCCGTCGAGCTTGACGTAGTTGAGGTCCTTCTCCTTGGCACGCTGCTCCAGCGGGTCCACCGCGGCCTGGTCGACCAGTGCCTCGTGGTCCGGGTGCCGGAAACCGGCGTTCTCGTCCAGGGTCACCTTGGCGTCGAGCAGCAGCACCTCGCCGTCGGCCGTGCGGGCCAGCGGGTTCACCTCGACCAGGGTGGCGTCCTCGGCGACGAACGTCTGCCAGAGCCGGACGGCGATCGCGACGATCTGGTCGGCGATCTCGGCCGGGAAACCGGCAGCGGCCACGATCTCCCGCGCCTTGGCCTCGTCGACCCCGGTGTTGGCGTCGATCGGGGCCTTGACGACCTTGTCCGGGGTTTCGGCGGCGACCTGCTCGATGTCCATGCCGCCGGCCACGCTGGCGATGCACAGGAAGGTGCGGTTCGCGCGGTCGAGCAGGTACGAGAAGTAGTACTCCTCGGCGATGTCCGCGGTCACCGTGATCATGACCTTGTGGACCGTGTGACCCTTGATGTCCATGCCGAGGATGTCGGTGGCGCGGGCCACCGTCTCGTCCGTACCCTCGGCCAGCTTGACGCCGCCGGCCTTGCCTCGGCCACCGACCTTCACCTGGGCCTTGACGACCACCCGGCCGCCAAGACGCTCGGCGATCGCGCGTGCCTCCTCCGGGGTCGTGGCGACGCCGCCGGCGAGCACGGGCAGACCGTGCCGCTCGAACAGGTCCCGCCCCTGGTACTCGTACAGGTCCACGATTGCGCGTCCCGTCCCGTCTCCGCGGCGCGCCGTCGCGCCGCCACCAGCGTTGGAAAAAGCTTGACGCCTGCCGTCAGAAATGACAGGCCGTTTGCGGCAGCCTAACGAGAAGGCCACCGCCGGCAACCGAGCGGGTGCGTGGTGTGCGGAAACGCACAGCGAGGTACGGAACGCCGGGCTTGGCCGGGCGGGGCGGGGCGCCGGCCCGCCGGGCTTGGCCGGGCAGGGCGGGGCGCCGGCCAAAAGTTGCCGCCACGGGGCGTAACCCCTGGTGTGAGGGGTCGTTGAGAGAAGTGTCGGAGCGCTGGTCAGCGCGAAGACGGGAGACGGCCGATGCCCTGTCGGTCGAGGGGTGGCGGCGGGGCATCGTGCATAGAGGGGCCGGACGTGTGAGGGGTGCGTCCGGTCCCTCCCCCCGTCTGTCCGCACCATTGCGTATCCGCACCGGCCGGACCGCCCCGCCGTCGGCCGGTGCTCCTGCCGGTGCGGCCCTCGGGGCCGCCGGTGCCGCCCGGGTCAGCCGACCGGCTGGGCGACGTTGTCCCGCACCCACTCGACGATCGCCTGGGTGGTGGCTCCCGGGGTGAAGATCTTGGCCACGCCGAGCTGCTCCAGCTCGGGGAGGTCGGCCTCGGGGATGATGCCCCCACCGAAGACGACGATGTCCCGGGCGTCCCGCTCGGTGAGCAGTTCCAGCACCCGGCGGAAGAGCGTCATGTGCGCGCCGGAGAGCACGGAGAGCCCGACGGCGTCGGCGTCCTCCTGGATCGCCGTCTCCACGATCTGTTCCGGCGTCTGGTGCAGCCCGGTGTAGATGACCTCCATACCGGCGTCGCGCAGGGCCCGCGCTACCACCTTGGCGCCCCGGTCGTGCCCGTCCAGGCCCGGCTTGGCGACGACGACCCGAATACGAGAGCTCATCAGCGCACACCTCTCACAGGCTCAGCGGTTTCCACAGGCTCGGCAGCAGATCACCTGAACGAACGGTAACCGACGGACCCCGGGCGGGAAATCCGGCCGTGATCCATCGACGGGTGGCATGCCTCACGTGAGTCGGACATGCGCAGCGTAGTGATGACGCAGAGCAACGAAAAGGCGGTAACGAGGGCGAATAGCAAAGGTAACGAATCCCTCCAACTCATCCCTCAACCGGACAAAATAAAACACTGACTTGGCGCTCCGGCTTGTGGGGCGTCCGGGGGTTGGCTACCGTGTCCACGGTTGTCATCAGGTCCACGGACGGGTGACGACGCGGCCAGCCGGAGTTCATCTGAGCGTCACGAACCCGACGAAGCCGCATCGGAAACCCGACAACGGAGGGTGTGCGTGCGCCAGCAGCTGTTGGATGAGCCCGATAGATATCGCGGCCGCCGCCGTGTACCCACACCGCCCCGCAGCCGCTACGCCGCCGTCGTCACCACCGCCTTCGTCGGCGCGGGATTCGTCGCTCTCGGCGCCGGCGCGATGCCCGACGCCAAGGGCGTCAACCCCTCGGTCCTCGACGAACTGCGCCAGGCGTCGGTCACCAGCCAGGAACTCGCCGACCGGGCCGACGACGCCGAGCGCGCCAGCCGGGACACCATCCGGATGGCCGGCGACGAGGCCGCCGAGCCCGAGGTCTGGCTGCTGCCCCTTCAGGGCTACGAGTTCACCACCCCGTACGGCATGCGCGGGGGCGAGCTGCACACCGGCGTCGACCTGGTCGCCCCGGAGGGCACCCCGTACGTCTCCATCCACGACGGCACGGTCACCAAGGCCGGCTGGTTCGGCGGGTACGGCTACACGGTGATCGTCCGGCACGCCGACGGCAGCGAGGCGATCTACGGCCACTCCTCCCAGCTCAGCGTGAAGGAGGGCCAGCAGGTCAAGGCGGGCCACCAGCTCGGACTGGTCGGCAACACCGGCCACTCCTACGGCTCCCACCTGCACGTCGAGGTCCACGTCAAGGGCCAGCCGCTCGACCCGGTGCCGTGGCTCCAGGACCGCGGAGTGGACATCAAGCTGCAAGTCGAGGCAATCTACAGCGACGTGACCGCGTCCTGACGGACCGCAACGACCGATCACCGCCCGGATCGAACGATCCGGGCGGTTTTCTGTGCCCCGACGGCCACCAAAGTGTGCTGCGTCACTCGGGCAGGTGTGACCGGCCCCACTACACGACATGATCAATTATCGGGACGGACCGCACCTGACGAGGACATAGCCGGGCACGGACGGTGTTCCCGCCCCGGGTCGCGGTCGAACCCCGGGCCACCGCCGCCGACGGGGAGGCCGAGGATTTCCGGGTCCCGTAGCCCTCACGACTTGAAGGTCACCGTGCAGGAAGACAGCTTCAGCCAGAACCAGAACACCCGTGCCCGGTCCGCCGAACCCGCCGCCGACCGCCCGTGGCGGCACCGGCTCCGGACCCGGTACCTCGTGGCGGGTGCGGCGGCCCTGGTCGGCCTCGGCCTCACCGGCGCCACCGTGATCGCCACCGGCTCCGACGACTCCCCCGCCCCCGCCCCGGTCGCCCTGGACGCGGAGGACCGCGCCGAGGCCGCCAGCCGGGCCGACCGCGCGGACCGGCCACCGGTCGTTCCCTCGGCGACCGCGACCAGCCCGGCCCCGAGCCCCTCCTCGGCCAGCCCGAGCCCCAGCACTCCCCCGAAGCCCAAGGCCACCCGGAAGGCCACCAGCGCCCCGAAGCCCACCCGCAAGGCCACCGCCAAGCCGAAGGCGGCCTGGGTCAACCCGATGCCCGGGGCGGCGGTCACGTCCTGCTACGGGCCCCGCTGGGGCACCCTGCACGCCGGCATCGACCTGGCCCTGCCGGCCGGTACGCCGGTCCGGGCCGTCGCCGCCGGGACGGTGACCAAGGCCGGCGACGTCGGTGACGGCTACGGCATCTCGGTCGTCGTCGACCACGGCAACGGCTACCTGACCCACTACGCCCACCTGAACTCGACGACGGTGTCCGTCGGCGGGAAGGTCGGCGCCGGCACCACCATCGGCCGGGAGGGCTCCACCGGCGACTCGACCGGGCCGCACCTGCACTTCGAGGTGCACCAGGGTGGCATGTGGAACCAGATCGACCCGGCCCCGTTCATGCGGGCCCGCGGCGTCGACCTGGGCTGCTGAGATGTCCGCCCCGGGTGCCGGTCGGATCACGGCACCCGGGGCGGGCTCAGATCTTCTCGATCGGAGCGTGCCGGAGCACCAGCCACAGTTTCTGGTCGCCGAAGTCGATCTGCGCCCGCGCGCCCGGCCCGTGCCCCTCGACCGCGGTCACCCGACCCAGCCCGTAGCGCTGGTGGTTGACCCGGTCACCGACCGCCACCTTCGGAGCCTGGGGTAGCTCGCTGGCGGTGGCGAGCCGACTGCCGTCCACCCCGAGCCGCTTGGCGAGCTGGGCCGCGCGCGGCGTACCGCCGGTGAACCCACCGCCCCGGCCGACACCGGACCGGTCACCGCCGCCCGCCCGGCCGCCGACACCGCCGCCCCCGCCGGCCCAGGAGGTGTACGAGCCCTCGGTCCGCTCCCAGCGGAGCAGTTCGGTCGGCAGTTCCTCCACGAAACGCGACGGCGGGTTGTAGGCCGGTTGCCCCCAGGCCGTGCGGGTCACCGCCCGGGAGAGGTAGAGACGCTGCCGGGCCCGGGTGATGCCGACGTACGCGAGCCGCCGCTCCTCCTCCAGCTCGCGGGTGTCGCCGAGCGAACGCAGGTGCGGGAAGACGCCGTCCTCCAGGCCGGTGAGGAAGACCACCGGGAACTCGAGGCCCTTGGCGGTGTGCAGGGTCATCAGGGTCACCACGCCCTGATGGTCCGGGTCGTCGCTGGGGATCTGGTCGGCGTCGGCGACCAGCGCGACCTGCTCCAGGAAGCCGGCCACGGTGGCCCGCTCCCCGTCCGCGCCGAGCGCCTCGACCCGCTCGGTGTACTCCCGGGCCACGCTGACCAGCTCCTGGAGGTTGTCCACCCGGCCGGCGTCCTGCGGGTCCAGGCTCTCCTCCAGCTCGGCCAGATAGCCCGAGCGGGTCAGCAGCGCCTCCAGCGCCTCCTCCGGGGTGCCGGTGGCGGCCAGCTCGCGCACCCCGTCGAGCAGGGCGGCGAACTCGGTGATCGCGTTCGCCGCCCGGGTGGAGATCCCCGGCGCGTCCTTCGCCTTCCGCAGCGCGGCCCCGAAGGAGATCCGGTCCCGCGCGGCGAGCGCCTCCAGGCAGGCCTCGGCCCGGTCGCCGATGCCCCGGCGGGGGGTGTTCAGGATCCGGCGGATGCTGACCGTGTCGTCGGGGTTGGCCACCGCGCGCAGGTAGGCCAACGCGTCGCGGACCTCCTTGCGCTCGTAGAAGCGCACCCCACCGACGACCTTGTACGGCAGGCCGACCCGGATGAAGACCTCCTCGAAGACCCGCGACTGCGCGTTGGTGCGGTAGAAGACCGCCACGTCACCGGGGCGGGTCTCGTCCGCGTCGACCAGCCGGTCGATCTCGCGGGCCACCCAGTCCGCCTCGGCGTGCTCGGTGTCGGCGACGTACCCGACGATCTGCTCACCGGCCCCGGCGTCGCTCCAGAGCCGCTTCGGCTTACGGGAGGTGTTCCGGTCGATGACCGCGTTGGCCGCGCTGAGGATGGTCTGGGTGGAACGGTAGTTCTGCTCCAGCAGGATCGTCCGGGCGTCGGTGAAGTCCCGCTCGAACTCCAGGATGTTGCGGATCGTCGCGCCCCGGAACGCGTAGATCGACTGGTCGGCGTCGCCGACCACGCACAGTTCGGCGGGCTCGATCCCCTCGGTGCCGGAGACCAGTTCCTTGATCAGCACGTACTGGGCGTGGTTGGTGTCCTGGTACTCGTCGACCAGCACGTGCCGGAACCGGCGGCGGTAGCTCTCCGCGACGTGCGGGTGCGACTGGAACAGGTGCACCGTCGTCATGATCAGGTCGTCGAAGTCCAGCGCGTGCGCCTCCCGCAGCCGCCGCTGGTAGAGCGTGTACGCCTCGGCGAGGGCCCGCTCGTTCGGGCCCTTGGCCCGGTCGGCGAACGCCTCCGGGTCGACCAGTTCGTTCTTCAGGTTGGAGACCTGGGCGGCCAGCCCCCGGGCCGGGTACCGCTTCGGGTCGAGATCCAGCTCGCGGGCGACGAGCTGCATCAGCCGGCGGGAGTCGTCGGCGTCGTAGATGGAGAAGGTCGACTTCAGCCCGGCGTGCTCGTGCTCGGCGCGGAGGATCCGCACGCAGGCGGAGTGGAACGTCGACACCCACATCAGCCGGGCGCGCCCGCCGACCAGGGCGGTCACCCGCTCCTTCATCTCCCCGGCGGCCTTGTTGGTGAAGGTGATCGCGATGATCTCGCCGGGGTGCACGTCCCGCGCGGCGAGCAGGTGGGCGATCCGGTTGGTCAGCACCCGGGTCTTGCCCGAGCCGGCGCCGGCCACGATCAGCAGCGGTGACCCGGCGTGGGTGACCGCCTCCCGCTGCGGGCCGTTGAGGCCGGCGAGCAGGCTCTCCGGATCGGAGCGGGCCGGTCCGGCGCTCGCGCGGGAGGGCACGGCGGACGGGGACTCCGGCGCGGACTGGGACGGCGGGATTTCGAAGAGAGCATGCATCGCAGGGCGAGTCTATGCCGACCGGCCGACACTTCCGTCCGCGGTGCGTCCGGTGGGCGGGTACTGCTGCTCGGCGCGTCGGGCCTCCTGGCTGGTCGCGTCCACCCCGGTCCCGGGCCCGCCGCGGGCCGGTCCCCCCGGCCGACCCGACGCGGAGGCCCCGGTCGGGCGGTACGGCCGAATTGCGGAACGCTTGCGCCCCGCGCCGCCGGGTGGGCATACTCGACGGCGTGTTCGGTCAGCGCTTCTCCTTTTACTACGGCTCCGGGAGTCCGGCAGCCGCAGGTCGCGCCTGATCGATCAGACCTACGAATGCCCCGGGCTCCTGGAGTCCCGGGGCATCGTCGTCCCGGGATCCGGGCACCGGGCACCATCGTGCGAGAGGTACCCGATGATGACAGACGTGGTGGAGCAGAACGGCGAGTCGGCCGGGACGACGGGTCCGGGTGACCAGGAGGGCCCGAGCGAGGCGCAGACCGGCACGCAGGAGCCGGACGCGGCGGCTCGGATCGTCGCCATCCGGGAGCGGATCGACGAGATCGACCAACGGCTGATCGACCTGTGGCAGGAGCGCGCCGGCCTGTCGCAGCAGGTCGGCCGGACCCGGATCGCCTCCGGCGGAACCCGTCTGGTGCTCTCCCGGGAGCAGGCGATCCTGGAACGGTTCCGGACGGCGCTGGGGGCCGACGGCGTCCAACTCGCCCTCCTGTTGCTCCGCGCCGGCCGCGGGCCGCTCTGACCGGCTGGGTACCTCGCGTCCCGTCGCCGGAACGCGCGCCCCGGAGCAGTCGACACGGGCAGCCGCCGGCGACCGGTCGGCCCCCGGCGACGACCGCCCCACCGCCGACCGGGGACGCTGCCGACCGGCTGCCGGTCGACACAGATCCGGGGCGCCGGTCGGATGACCGACGCCCCGGATACTGAGGAGGCACTTCCTTTCACCGCTGGCCCGGTACGGGTGGCCGGATCAGCGGCGCCTGTGTGCTACTCGACCGCGTGCACCACGTCGCGGGGCTCGGCGAAGTGGCAGGCGCTCGGGTGAGCGGAGTGTTCACGTGCCTCCAGGGCCGGCACCTGCTCGGCGCAGATGTCCTGCGCCTTCCAGCACCGGGTACGGAACCGGCAGCCCGACGGAGGGTTGGCCGGCGACGGCACGTCGCCGGTCAGGACGATCTGGTCCCGCAGCCCACGGAGCTTCGGGTCGGGGACCGGCACCGCCGAGAGCAGCGCCTGGGTGTACGGGTGGGTCGGGTTCTCGTAGATCTCGTCCTCGGTGCCGATCTCGACGATCTTGCCGAGGTACATCACCGCGACCCGGTCGGCGATGTGCCGGACCACCGACAGGTCGTGCGCGATGAAGATGTACGACAGCCCCAGTTCGTCCTGGAGCTTCTCCAACAGGTTGACCACCTGGGCCTGGATCGACACGTCCAGCGCCGAGACCGGCTCGTCGCAGAGGATGATCTCCGGGTTGAGCGCCAGCGCCCGAGCGATGCCGATGCGCTGCCGCTGGCCGCCGGAGAACTGGTGCGGGTACCGGTTGATGTGGTCGGGGTTGAGTCCGACCAGGTCGATCAGCTCCTGGACCCGCGCCCGCCGCTTCGCCTTCGGCAGCACGTCCGGGTGCACCTCGAACGGCTCGCCGACGATGTCGCCGACGGTCATCCGGGGGTTCAGCGAGGTGTACGGGTCCTGCATGACGAGCTGGATGTTGCGCCGGCCGCGTCGCCGCTCCGTCGCTCCCATCTTGGACATGTTCCGGCCCTGGACGAAGAGGTCACCCGAGGTGGGCGTCTCCAGTCCGACCAGGAGCCGGGCCAGCGTCGACTTGCCGCAGCCGGACTCGCCGACGATGCCCAGGGTCTCGCCCCGACGCAGTTCGATGTTGATCCCGTCGACCGCGCGGACCGCACCGGTCTGCTTCTTGAAGACGATGCCCTTGGTCAGCGGGAAGTGCTTGACCAGGTCGCGGGTTTCGAGCACGAGGTCACTCATCGCCCTTGACCTCCTTCCAGAAGTGGCAGGCGGCCGTCCGGTCCGACGACACCGTGTACAGCGGCGGCGCGGGGTCCTTCCGGCAGACCTCCTGCGCGTACCGGCACCGCGGGTTGAACGAGCACCCCGGCGGGATGTTCGTCAGCATCGGCGGCAGGCCCTTGATGGCGCTGAGTTCCTGGCCCTTGAGGTCGAGCCGGGGGATCGACTCCAGCAGGCCCTTGGTGTACGGGTGGGCCGGGCTGGCGTAGATCTCGTTGACCCCGGCCTCCTCGATCACCCGGCCGGCGTACATGACCGAGATCCGGTCCGCCACGTCGGCCACCACGCCCATGTCGTGAGTGATGAGCACCAGGCCCATGTTCCGCTCCTGCTGGAGTTCGGCCAGCAGCGCCATGATCTGAGCCTGCACGGTCACGTCGAGCGCCGTGGTCGGCTCGTCGGCGATCAGCACCTCGGGGTCGAGGGCCAGCGCCATGGCGATCATGACGCGCTGCCGCATTCCGCCGGAGAACTGGTGCGGGTAGTCGTTCACCCGCTGGTTCGCCGCCGGGATCTTGACCAGGTCGAGCAGTTCGACCGCGCGCGCCTTGGCGTCCTTGCGGGACATCCCCCGGTGCTTGCGGTACAGCTCGCCGAGCTGGAACCCGACGGTGAAGACCGGGTTCAGCGCGGAGAGCGCGTCCTGGAAGATCATGGCGATCTTGTTGGCCCGGACCTTGCGCCGCTGCTCCTCGGGGAGCTTGAGCAGGTCCACGCCGCGGTAGAGGATCTCGCCCCCGGTGATGAAGCCGGGCGGGGTGTCCAGGATGCCCATGATCGCCTGGGCGGTCACGCTCTTGCCGCAGCCGGACTCGCCGAGGATCGCCCGGGTCTCGCCGGGGGCCACGTCGAAGCTGACCCCGTTGACCGCCTTGGCGATGCCGTTGCGGGTCCGGAACTCGACCTGGAGGTTCTTGACCTGCAACGGCAGCGCGTTCGGGTCGAGGCCGGGCAGAGCGTCCATCTTGACGTTGACGTCAGAACTCATGCTGCTCACCGGAACTTCGGGTCGAGGGCGTCACGCAGGGCGTCACCCATGAGGATGAAGGACAGCACCGTGCCGACCAGCAGCCCACAGGGGAAGAGCAGCAGCCACGGATCCTCCAGGAAGTAGACCTGGTGGGCGTTGATCATGATGCCCCACGACTGCGCGGGCGGCTGGAGGCCGACACCGAGGAAGGTCAGGGTGGCCTCGGCGGCGACGAACGAGCCGAGCACGATCGTGGCGTAGACCATCATCGGCGCGACGGCGTTCGGCAGGATGTGCCGGAACATCAGTCGCCCGTTGGTGGCCCCCACCGCCTTCGCCGCGTGTACGTAGTCCAGGTCCTTCGACGAGATCACGCTGCCCCGGATGATCCGGGCGATGGTCGGCCACCCGAGCACCACCAGCACCAGCGTCAGCGTCCAGACGTTCTGCCGCTTGATCACCGTGAGGAACACGATCGCGCCGAGCAGGAACGGCAGCGAGAAGAAGATGTCCATCACCCGGGAGATGACCGCGTCGACCCAGCCGCCGTAGTAGCCGGCGAGCAGGCCGAAGGTGCCACCGATCAGCACGATGCCGAGGGTGGCGTAGACCGCGATCTGCATCGAGGGCCGGGCCCCGTAGATGGCGTGCGAGTAGTAGTCGCAGCCGAGGATGTCGAAGCCGAACGGGTGGTCGCCGCTCGGGGAGACCCGGGACCGGGCGGTGTCGCAGTCCCGCGGGTCCTGGCTGGTCCACAGCTTCGGGAAGAGCGCCATGGAACCGACCACGAGGACGTAGAGCGCCGCGATCATGAAGATCGGATCCCGGAACAGTTGCCGCCGGGCGTCGGCCCAGAGGCTCGCGCTGCGCTCCTTGCCGTCCTTGTCCGGCGTCGGCGCGCCGGCCACCGCCGTGACGGCCGAGGAGTCACCGCTCATGGCGGTGCCGGCGCTGCTCAGGTCGCTCATCTGCACACCTCGTTTCGCTTCGACCTGCCGTCCGACCGGACCGGATGGGTCCGCTGCGTGTCCTGCCGCCGGTCACTCATACCGGATCCTCGGGTCGAGGACGGCGTAGAGGACGTCGACCAGCAGGTTGGCGATCAGGAAGACCAGGGCGAGCATGGTGACCACGCCGACCACCACCGACGACTCGCCGGTCCGGGCGGCCTGGGTGACCAGCCGGCCGATGCCCGGGACGTTGAAGATCGTCTCGGTGACCACCGCGCCGCCGAGCAGGCCGCCGATGTCGACACCGAGGTAGGTGATCACGGGGATGAGCGAGTTGCGCAGCGTGTGTACGCCGATGACCCGCTTGTTGGTCAGGCCCTTGGCCTTGGCGGTCCGGACGTAGTCGGCCCGGACGTTCTCCATGATGCTGGTCCGGGTCAGCCGCGCCGTGGTGGCCAGCGAGATCGCGCCGAGCACCAGACCGGGGATGACCAGACTGGCCCAGGGGTAGTCGGGCTTGAAGCCGGGACTGAACACGCCGTTGGCGATCACCTCGGGTACCCAGCTCTGGTCCCGCAGTGTGTTGCCGAACTTGACGCCGACGTACTCGCGGACCAGGACGCCCAGCACGAAGATCGGCACCGAGATCAGGAAGACCGTGGAGATCTTGACCAGGTAGTCGGTGAAGCTTCCGCCGCGCAGACCGGCCAGCACACCGGCGATGATGCCGACGACGGCCTCGAAGACGATGGCGATGACGACGAGCTTCAGGGTGAACGGCACGGCGTCGGCGACCAGTTCGGTCACCTCGCGCTGACGGAGGTTAATCCCGAAGTCGAAGTGGAGGAAGATGTTCTCCATCCGCTCGCCGAACAGTTTGATGCACCAGTTGCCCCGCTGGTCCAGACACGGGTCGTCGTAGCCGAGCCGCTCGGTCAGTGCGTTCAGGACCGACTCCGGCGGCGTCCGGTCGCCGAAGAGCGCCCGGACCGGGTTCCCGCTGAACTGGACCGCCAGCGAGGTGAGGTAGTGCAGCAGGAACATGGTGCCCAGCACGGTGGGTATGAACTGGAGCAACCGTCGAACGACGTAGCGCCCCATGTCTGTTTCTCCTCTCGGCGCTGACGTGGCGGCAACGCCCTCCCTCGTAGGGAGACCGTTGCCGCCACGTCGTGTCTTACGGCTAGATCAGGGAAGCGAAGCTCAGTTCTGCTTCAGCGTGGTCTGGCCGTAGTCAGCGTCGGCGACGGCGTTCCAGACGAACTTGTCGACCTTGTCGCTGTAGACAGCGCCCACCTTGCCCCACCACATCGGGATGACCGGCAGGTCCTCGACGATCAGGTCCTCCGCCTTCTGGTAGAAGGGGATCGCCTCCTGGATGGAGTTGGCGGCGTCACCCTGCGCGAGCAGGGCGTCGAACTCGGGGTTCGCGTAGGCGGAGTTGTTGCTGTCCGCGCCGGTGCTGTAGAGCGGGGCGAGGTAGCTCTCCAGGAACGGGTAGTCAGCACTCCAGCCGAGGCGGAACGGGCCGGTGAACTTCTTGTTGTCCGCGGTCTCGAGGTACTCGGCGAACTGCAGGTTGACCTTCAGCTCGTAGTCGATGCCGAGGGCGGCCTTGACCTGGTCACCGACGGCCTGGAGCCAGGCGTCGTGGCCGGCGCCGGCGTTGGCCCACAGGGTGAGCTTGCCACCCTTCCAGCCACCCGCCTCGGCGAGGAGCTGCTTGGCCTTCTCGACGTCCTTCTTGCAGTACTGGCAGACGTTCTCGCGGGCGCCCTCGAAGGACGGCGCGACGTAGCCGCTCGCCGGGGTGAACCGGCCGTTGAAGACGGCGTCGATGATCGACTGGCGGTCGATGACCATCGAGATGGCCTGACGGATCCGCTTGTCCTTGAAGTTCGGGTTGTAGGTCGGCATGCCGACGTAGGTGAAGCTGTCGCTCGGCTGCTCGTAGAGGCGGTCGCCGTAGGTGGCCTTGGCCTCCTTGTAGCGCGCCGGCGGCAGGGTGTACATCACCTCGAGCTCACCGGCCTGGAAGGCGGCGTAGCCGGCGTCCACGTCGGCGAAGATCCGGTAGTTGATCTTGTCCGGCTTGCCCGGGTCGCCCTTCCAGCTGTCGCTGCGGACGACGGTGATGCCGACGTTGTGCTGCCAGCTGCCCTCGATCTTGTAAGGGCCGTTGCCGATCGGCGTCTCGTTGCACTTGTCCTTGTCCGCGATGCACGCCTCGGCCATCGGGAAGAAGCCCGGGTAGCCGATCGTGGTCGGGAAGCCGGAGAAGGGCTCGCTCAGCTCGACGGTGAAGGTCAGGTCGTCGACCTTCTTCAGACCGGAGAGCTCCTTGGCCTTCGGCTCCGGGGCCTTCTGCGGGCCCTCGCCGTCGGGGTCGGTGGACGAGACGTCCTTGATGCCGGCGATCCGCTTCATGAAGTACGCGTTGTTCTGGGCGTTCGGCCCGTACGCCGCGAAGTTCCACGAGCGGATGAAGGCGTCGGCGTTGACCTTCTCACCGTTGTCGAAGGTGTAGCCGTCCTTGATCTTGATCGTCCAGAGCTTCTGGTCCTGGGACTCGACCGACTCGGCCAGGTCGTTCTCCGGGGCACCGCTCTCGGCGTTGTACTTGACCAGACCACGGTAGAGCTGACGGATCACGTACAGCGACGGCTCGTCGTCCGCAGCGGACGGCAGCAGGAACGCGGGCTCCGACGCGTAGACGCGGAGCTCACCGCCGCTGCTGCCCGACTCCGACGAATCGTCGTCGCTGCCACCGCTGCATGCGGTGGCCAACATGGCGGTGGCGGTCGCCGCGACCGCCACCTTCAGGAATTTCCCGCGCATGGGAGTGCCTCCTCAGGGCGCTCGGCTCACGAGGGGGTGTGAGGTGGTTGCCACTGTGACACCACATGCGGCACAGCGGAAAGCGGTGTTATCAAGCCGATACCCGGCCGGGACGGTGCCGACATCGGCCCGGGGCGAGCCCTGATCCGCATCGGTCATCACCACTTGACCGGTTCCCCAGCGCTGCTCAGCAGGGGTCATCACAGACAACAGCGAGATCCACGGGCCCCTCCACGTGAGGATAGTCACTCTCCGCAGTGCCGCAGAAGCGCACTGTTTCCACCCGTCAGGATGAGGGCGGCTTCGGCTGTGCGGGCACCCTCCGCACCTGCTCGGACGAGGGTAGCCGGGTGCCGCGACGGACCGGGACGCGCCGCTGATCGTCCGACCTGCGGAACCGTTCGTCGCCCGATCGACGGCGTTCGCCCCTTCGCCCGTGCCGGACGGCCGGGTCGGTCACACCAGCCGGCGGTCGGCCGCCCAACGGGACAGCTCGTAACGGTTGGACATCTGGAGCTTGCGCAGCACGTTCGACACGTGCGTCTCCACCGTCTTGATGGAGATGTACAGCTCCTTGGCGATCTCCTTGTACGCGTACCCCCGGGCCAGCAGCCGCAGCACCTCGCGTTCGCGGTTGGTCAGCTGGTCCAGCTCCGGGTCGGCGACCGGGGTGTCCGGCCGGGCGGCGAAGGCGTCCAGCACGAACCCGGCCAGCCGGGGCGAGAACACCGCGTCGCCGTCGGCCACCCGGCGGATCGCCGCGGCCAGTTCGTCCGGGGAGATGGTCTTGGTCACGTAGCCCCGGGCACCGGCCCGGATCAGGCCGATCACGTCCTCGGCGGCGTCCGAGACGCTCAACGCGAGGAACCGCACCTGCGGGTGGGAACGGCGCACCGCCTCCAGTACGGCCCGACCGCCGCCGTCGGGCATGTGCACGTCCAGCAGCACCACGTCGGGACGGGCCGCCGCGATCCGGGCGACCGCCTCGGCGACCGTGCTCGCCTCCCCGACCACCTCGACGTGCGCGCCCAACTCGGCCCGGACGCCGGCGCGGAACATCGCGTGGTCGTCGACGAGGAAGACCCGCAGCCGCCCGTCCCGGACGCCCGTCTGTTCGACCTGCTCGGACATGGTCACCTGTCCCTCTCCGCCGTGGCACCGTTACCCGAGACCGGCAGGATCAACCGGACCTCGGTCCCCTCTCCGGGCCCGGAACGGATCTCCGCCCGCCCGCCGTGCCGTTTCATCCGCCCGATGATGGAACCCCGTACCCCGTGCCGGTGATCATCCACCGTCTCCCGGTCGAACCCGACACCCCGGTCCCGGACGAAGACGCTGACCTGGTCCGGCTCCACCTCGGCGTAGAGCGAGACGGTCTGCACCCGGGCGTGCTTGGCCGCGTTCACCATCGCCTCCCGGGCGGCGGCGACCAGCGCGCCCACCCGTTCGTCGGTCTCCCGGTCGCCCACCACCACCGCCTCCACCGTGATCGCGAAGGTGTCCTCCACCTCGGCCGCCGCCTGTTCCAGCGCCGCCGCGAAGCGCTCGGTGGGTGAGGCGGTCGGCTTGTAGAGCCAGCTGCGCAGCGTCCGCTCCTGCCCCCGGGCGAGTCGTTGCACCGTCTTGACGTCGGCGGCGTTGCGCTGGATCAGGGCGAGGGTGTGCAGGACCTGGTCGTGGATCATGGCGGCCAGCTCGGCGCGTTCCTGTTCCCGGATCCGCCCCTCCCGCTCCGAGCGGAGCTGGTTGAACGTCCGCCAGAGCAGGGGCGCGGCCACCACCCCGACCCCGGCCAGCCCGACCAGCGCGAAGATCACCCCGTTGATCACGGCATCGACGTTCTGCACCGGCGAGTAGACCGCCGCGACGCCGATGATGCCGACCGCGACCAGCACCCCGCCGCCGACGAAACGGAGCACGAACGCCCGCCGGTCGGTCTCCTCGACCACCGCGCTCAGCCAGGGCAGCGTCAGGGCACCGTTGGCCTGTTCACGGCGTTCCGGGGACTGGTGCCAGATCACGCCCGCGCCGACCGCGATGATGGCGACCAGCCAACCGGCCGTGCCGGCGACCCCGACCGAGTCGAAGAGCCGCATCTGCACCAGCAGCACGGCCAGCCCGATCACCACGAACGGCAGCAGTTGCGCGATGTCCCGTCGGGGCGGCCTGGCGGTGTCCCCCGGCCGCACCGGGACCACCGCCCAGAAGGCGGCGTAGAGGAGCAGGCCGAGCCCGCTGAGGCCGAGCAGCACCATGAAGGCGATCCGCACCCGGACCACCGAGACGCCGATGTGTTCGGCGATGCCGGCGGCCACGCCCACGGCCATCCGGTGCTCGCGGGCCCGGTAGAGACGAGGCGGCTGGGTCACGGTACTGATCGCGGGCTCCCTGATCGCGACGGCCGGCGCCGGTCGGTTCGCTGCGGCGCCGTCACTGATCGTCACACGGGCCACGGTCACGGGGCCACGGGGACGCCCCCGAGTTTCCGGAGCGCCGGATCTCAGGGTGCGCTCAGGGTGGGTCCCGACGACGACCCGTCCCGACACCTAGCAGGATCTACCGGTATGACCGAGGAATCCGCCCGGTCGCCCCGCCCGGAGGCGACCCACCCGGGCGTACCGCCGCCGCCGGACGGGAGCGGGAGCGCGACGTCCGCGCCGCCGGACGCCGGGCCACCCCCGGCGGGGTACGCGCCGGAGACCGTCCCCGGCGGGGTGGGCTTCACCTCACGGTACGGCCTGGTCCGCCCCCGCCAGGGGCGTTACCTGGCCGGGGTCTGTGCGGCCGTCGGGCGGGCCACCAACACCGACCCGGTGCTGTGGCGGGTGCTCCTCGCGGTGCTCGGCTTCTTCGGCGGCGTCGGAATCCTGATCTACGTCTCGGCGTGGCTGATCATCCCCGGCGAGGGGGACAGCGCCTCCCCCGTGGAGTCGATGCTGGGGCGGGGCCGGTCGAGCATGTCCCCGATCACGGTGATCGTGCTGAGCATCCTGGTCGCGGTGAGCTTCGGCTACATCGTGACCGACGCCTTCCGGGCCGTGCTGCTCGGCGCGGCGATCCTGATCGGCGGGGCGCTGCTGCTCAACCGGGACCACCCCGCCCGCGACCGTTCCGGCCGCACCCCGTCGCCCGTCGGGCCGACGACGGCACCGTCAGGGCCGTTACCCCCGGTGGCCCACCCCGCCCCGGACCGGATCCCGCCCCCGGCGACCCGCCCGGAGGCACCGGTGCCCACGCCGGCCCTCGACGCACCGTGGCCGCCCGCCTCCCGGCCGGTGTTCCCCGAGGCACCGCCGTGGCCGCTCCCGGAGCCGCTGGCCGGCCCGCTGCCGTTGCCCCCGGTCGGGCCGCTGCCCCCGGTCGCCATGGCGACCGCCCCGCCCGGGTACCGCCCGCCCTTCGCCCCGCACGGCCCCTACGCCAGGTCCAGCCCCCCACCCCCCGCGCAGCCCCCGCCACGCCGGGCGCCGAAGCCTCCCCGGGAGCGCTCACCGCTCGGCGCGGTGACCTTCTCGCTGGTCTTCCTCGCCTGCGGGATGGTCGCGGTCCTCGACCTGGTCGGGGTGGTCCGGGTCAGCGCGTCGGCGTACTTCGCGGCGACCCTGGCCACCATCGGGCTCGGGCTGGTGGTGGGTGCCTGGTTCGGCCGGGCCCGCTGGTTGATCGCACTGGGGCTGGTGACCTCGGCGGCGCTCGGCTTCGTCACCGCGGCCGAGTCGTTCGCCGAGTGGCGCACCATGAACGGGAACGTGAGCTGGACCCCGACCAGCTACGAGGACCTCGCCCCCCGGTACGAGAACACCTTCGGTGACGCGGTGCTGGACCTGCGCGGGGTGGACTTCGGCCAGCGGGACACCCGGACCACCGTCATCATCTCGTTCGGGGACGCGACGGTGCTGGTGCCGCCGAACGTCGACGTGATCACCCACGCCGAGGTGCACGCCGGTGACGCGGTCATCTTCGGAGTCCGCTCCGGCGGCCTGGACCGACAGGTACGCGAGTCCACCGACCTGGGCGCCGACGGTGCGGGCGGCGGCACGCTGCGGTTGTTCATCCAAGTCAACGCCGGCGCGTTGGAGGTGACCCGGTGAGAGCGCATCGGACCGACCTGCTGTCCCTGACCTTCGGGCTGCTCTTCCTGGCCGCCTCGGCCTGGTGGCTGCTGGCGCAACTGCTCGGCCTGGTGGTGCCGATCGGCTGGTTCCTGGCCGGCGCGCTCGTCCTGGTCGGCGTGCTGGGTCTGCTGGGCGCACTCCGCGCGGCCCGGTCGTCGGCGGACGCCGGGCCGGCCGCTGCTCCCCCGGGCACTCCGCCGGGCGGGCCGGTCCCGGCCCTCCCGGTGGCGGCGATCGGGGGCCCGCCCACGGGGGTACCCGGCGAGCCCGGCCCGCCCGGCGGGCTCGTCGCCCCGGACCGGCCGCCGGACGGCCGGACAGCCGACGCTGACCGGACCCGCCGGCCGGACGGCATCGGCTGACCGCGCCGGGATGGCCGGAGCGTCGCCCGCGCCGGTGCGAGGGCCGGCGCGGGCGGCCTATGCTGGCTGTGGAGACCTCGCTCCCGCCGCCGGCACGCCTCGTCCGCGCCGCCACGGCCCCTCCGTTGCGATTTCCGTCCCGATGCTGCTAGGAGCCCGTCCGACATGACTGAGTCCCCCGCCGTGCGCAGCCTTGCCCGGTTCGGTGAGGTTCGCATCGGCGAGCGCGCCGCGCGTACCCTCGCCGCCGAACTCGCCCGGTGCGACGACCGCAAGGCCGCCCTGCTGGTCGGCGCGGCCCCGGACGCCCCGGTGCTCGCCGTGGCGATCGAGGCGCTGCTGCCCGGGGACCACCTCACCGTGGTGCCGGCCGGGTCGACCAGCGGCGCCGAGCTGCGCCGGCACGTGGCGACGCTGGGCAGCTGGGTCGCCGACCGGGTCCGGGTCGTCGACACCCTGGCCGAGGCGGACGCCGCCGACATCATGATCGTCGGCGAGGCGCTCGCCGGCACCGCCGAGGAGGCCCGCGCGACGCTGGACGGCCTCACCAAGTACCTCACCGAGGGCGGTGTGCTGAGCGTGGCGACGCCGGCCGGGCCGGGCCGCAGCGCGGGTGCGACGGCCGAACTCGACCGGCAGGGCGCGCTGCACGGCGTCGGGGTGGACCTGGTACTGCGCAACCAGCCGCCGGTCCGGGTGCACCGCCTCCGGTTCACCCCGGTCAGCGCGGCGGCGGCGGCCCGGCTCGCCCCGGCGTACCGGCCGTCGAGCGTGCCGTTGACCCGCGACATGCACATCGACTCCAACGGGGTGGCCGCCGCGGGCATCGCCCTGGGGCTGGCCGCGCTGACCCGGGTGGCCCGCCCGACGTCGAAGCTGTGGCTGGTGCCGGCGCTCGCCGCCGCCCCGGTGGCGGCGTTCTTCCGGGACCCCGAACGGGACGTCCCGGAGGACCCGTCGGCGGTGGTCGCCGCCGCCGACGGCCGGGTGCTCTCCGTCCAGCGGCTGCACGACGAGCGGTTCGGGGCGGGCGAGTGGCTGCGGGTCGCGGTCTTCCTGTCCGTGCTCGACGTGCACGTCAACCGGTCCCCGGTGGCCGGCAAGGTGGTCGACTACTTCGTCGCCGACGGCGGCTTCGCCAACGCGATGAAGCCGGAGGCCGAGCACAACGTCGCGGCGTACACGGTGCTGGACACCGAGCACGGCACGGTGGTGGTCGCGCAGCGTACCGGCCTGATCGCCCGGCGCATCGTGCAGCGTGCCCCGGTCGGCTCGCTGCTGGCCCGGGGCGAGCGCTTCGGGCTGATCCGGTTCGGCTCGCGGACCGACGTCTACCTGCCGGCCGACGCGGCCGAGCCGCTGGTGGGACCGGGCGACAAGGTGATCGGCGGCTCCTCGGTGATCGCCCGCTGGCACTGAGCCCGCGGGCGGCGCAGGAACGGGAGGCTGAGCACGCGGAAAGGGGGTGCCGCGACGTCGCGGCACCCCCTTTCCGTCGGTTCGTCAGGCGGTCCGGCGCTGGTGCAGCCAGAGCAGCGGCCCGCTGGCCAGGTAGGCGAGCACGACCAGGGCGAAGGTGAGCCGCGGGTCGACCAGTGCGCCGATCACGGGGGCCAGCCACAGCCACGCCGGCAGTTTGATCAGCCGGGCCAGCTTGGCGTACGGGAAGCTGGAGACCATGGCGAAGGCGAGCAGGGCGACCCCGGCGACCTGGACCACCGGGGGCACCGGAAGGTCGATGGCCACGGCGAGCGCCAGCACCATGGCGGCCATGGTGGTCGGCACCCCGCAGAAGAACCGGCCGTCCTTCGGCGAGACGTTGAACCGGGCCAGCCGGATCGCGGCACAGGCCGCGACGAGGGCGCAGGCCAGCGCGGCGGCTGCGGTGGGCAGCGTGCCGGCCAGCGAGGCGTAGACCACCACCGGGGCGGCGAGGCCGAACGAGCACATGTCGGCCAGCGAGTCCATCTGCGCGCCGAACGGGCTGGCCACGTTGAGCTTGCGGGCCAGCGCACCGTCGAGCCCGTCGAAGGCGACGCAGGCGATCAGGAGCACCGCCGCGAGGCGTACCTCGCCCTGCATGGCCAGGAAGATCGCGGTCATGCCGAGCATGAGGCTGGCCAGTGTGCACCCGTTGACCAGAGCGAACTTCGCCCGTCGAGCGACCGTACGCTCACCGGGGAGCAGCGGGATCGACCGCGCCGTGGCGTCGTCCACCGGTGTCGTCGGAGCGATCGCCGGGCTCACCGGCATGACTGCCTCGATCTCGGCCCGGTTCAGCCGGTCCGAGGCGTACCGCCGGCGCAGCCGGTCGGCGTAGCGGTGCTCGGGCAGGGCCACGTCGGTCGTGTGGCGGGGATCGCCGGCGCGGCGTCCCACCCGGACCAGCAGCACCTGGCGGGCGAACGTACTGCTGCGTCGCAGCGGCCCCGCCCAGCGGCGGCCAGCGGGGCGCGGACTGTCAGACGTACGACGCCGGCGCCATGGGGCTCTCGGCACGTTTCCTCCATCACCGGATCGGTTTCACCGCCTCGGGGGCGGGCGTCCGGCTCTCTCGTGCCGGGCCGCTTCTGGCCCGGCAGCCGTCAAAGCGGAGTACACCATTGCACAGTGGTACGGGACTTGGCGATAGCTGCCGGCGGTACTTATCTCCCGTAAACCGCGTTAATCGCCCGGTTATTCCCGATCGCGGGCTAGCGTCCTTTTCTCCGCCGATCTCCACTGCTGACTCTACCGGAGCGGGTCGATGCCGGCTCGGTGAGCGATCGGCTATCCAATCAGCCGGAGAGCCCGTACGGCGATGTCGGTCAATGGCAGGTCGGCGGCGTCACGTCGGTCGAACCAGGCGGCCCGCGCGGTGGAGCCGCCGGCCAGTTCGGTCACCTCGGGCACGGTCGGCGCCTCCACCACGACCCGGTAGAGCACCCGGACGCCGTGCCAGTCCAACGGCCGCCCCTCCGGCCCCAGCGCTGCGGGATTGTGCAGACTGCTCGCGTCGAGCAGGGCGGTCACCCGACCGAGCTGACCGGACTCCTCGACGATCTCCCGAAGCAGCGCGGGGACCGGCTGCTCACCGTGGTCGGTCCCGCCGCCCGGCAGGTGCCACCGGCCGGCTCCCGGGTACCCGGCGGAGATCTGGGTGAGCAGTACCCGCTCCGCCGGGTCGGTGACCAGTCCGTACGCGCCGAAACGCTGCCGCCGGTCGGGCGACGGCGGCTCGTACGGAACCCGGGCAACGGCGGGCGGCGCGTCCTCGGGGAGCGGGGTGACCGGCAGCCCGAGCAGGTCGGCGGTGAACGGCATCAGCGGTAGGGCCGCGGCGTCCGCCGGTGCGATCCACGCCACAAGGTCGGTAGTTCCGTCTGATTCGTGACGAAGTGTGCCGGACACTCCGTTGACGCGGTAGATGATGCGATCGGTGTGCAACGCCAGCGCGATGTCCGGAAGCCGGATCACGTCGGCCACCACCGCCTCCAGCCCGGCGACCTCGACCACGAGCCCCGTCTCCTCGGCGAACTCGCGGACCACCGCGTCCGCCGGGTGCTCGGCGTGCTCCAGCCCGCCCCCGGGCAGCTGCCAGACGCCCGGGAAGTCGTCCAGCGCGGAACCCCGGGCCAGCAGCACCTGGCCGTCCGCCCCGGTCAGCAGCCCGTACGCCCCGATCCGCCGCCGTTGCTCCAGCTTCCCCACGACCCCTCCCCCGCACGCCTACCCCGCAGATCATGAGGTTAGCCGTGCCCGCGCCGGGGCAC
The DNA here is from genome assembly GCF_040639195.1 of Micromonospora sp. NPDC023956. Lineage (NCBI taxonomy): Bacteria > Bacillati > Actinomycetota > Actinomycetes > Micromonosporales > Micromonosporaceae > Micromonospora > Micromonospora sp. NPDC023956. The sequence continues at coordinate 613,400 of NZ_JBEZZN010000003.1, read as the reverse complement.
GCACCACGAACGCGGGAGGTGGTGACACCCCGGCGTCGATCCCGCCGCCCGGGTGGGCGCGACGGCGCCGCCGGGACAGGTCAGCTCAGCGCGACCTGGACGGCTTCGGCGGTCACCTCGGTCAGCCGGTCGGCGGGGATGGTCTCCAGTTCGTCCCGGGCGAACCAGCGGGCCTCGCAGGTGGAACCCCCGACATCGGCCACGGTGGGCGGGGCCGGCTGGTCGACCACCACCCGGTAGAAGGCACGCACGCCGTGCCAGTCGATCGGGTAGCCCTCGGGGCCGAGCGAGGCGGCGTCCCGGTGGCTCGCCACCCCGAGCAGCCCGACCAGGCGACCGGTCTGACCGGTCTCCTCGACCAGTTCCCGGATCAACGCCGCACCGGGCTGCTCGCCGTAGTCGGTGCCCCCGCCGGGCAGGTGCCAGCAGCCCGCGCCCGGATAGCCCTCCGCCACCCGGGTGAGCAGTACCCGCCCCTCCGGGTCGGTGGCCACCGCGTACGCGGCGAAGCGCTGCGCCCGGTGCAGCCCGTCCGGGCCGGGCACCGCGTAGAAGGAGGGGAACTCCGGTGCCTCGTCCGGCACCACGTCGGCGGCACCGGAGGGCAGGCCCAGGGCCCGCGCGGTGAACGCGCGCAGCGGCAGCCCGCACGCCTCGTCGAGGGAGAGCCAGCGGGCCAGGTCGGTCGGACGGTCGACCCGGTCGGTCAGCGTTCCGCCCCGGACCGAGACCCGGTAGATGAGGCGGTCGGTGTGGATGGTGATGCCGCGTTCGGGCAGCGCCCGCATGTCGGCGAGGACGTCCGCGAGGCCGGAGACGGCGACGGAGAGCCCGGTCTCGGCGGCGGTCTCCCGGACGACCGTGTGGTTCGGGTCCTCGCCGTGGTCGACCGCCCCGCCGGGCAGCGACCACGTGCCGGGGGTGCCGGAGCGCTCCGATGCGCGGACCAGCAACACCCGGCCGACCGAGTCGGCACAGACTGCGTATGCCGCGATCCTGCGGAGCGGCTCCAGCATGGTGGTCACGGGGCTGAATTCTCCCCCTGACCTGGTACGACATCGAAAAACAGTCAGATTCCTGACGGAGCACTTCCCTCTCAGGGATCGATCAGGGTATAGATCCGGGCCCTCACCGAGGGCAACCGGACTGCGACCGGGGAGGGTGGAGCCATGACGTGGACGAGCCCCTCATCCCAGGCCCCGTACCGACAACTCCGCAGGCCCACCACCGACCGGATGGTGGCCGGTGTCGCCAGCGGCCTCGGCCGCTACTTCGACGTCGACCCGACCCTGGTCCGGGTGGTCTTCGCGGTGGCCACCCTGTTCACCGCCGGCGCGGCGCTGCTGGCGTACCCGGTGATGTGGTTCCTCATGCCCGAGGAGCCGGCGGACGCGCCGGCCTGGCCGCAGCCGGCGCAGGGTCCGCCGCCCCGGTGAGGCGGGTGGCGGCGTCGACCCCCCGCCCGCCGGGCCGGCCCGCTCGCCTCACTCCCACTCGATGGTGCCCGGGGGCTTGCTGGTCACGTCCAGCACCACCCGGTTGACCTCCGCCACCTCGTTGGTGATCCGGGTGGAGATCCGGGCGATCACGTCGTACGGCAGCCGGGACCAGTCGGCGGTCATCGCGTCCTCGCTGGAGACCGGACGGAGCACCACCGGGTGTCCGTAACTGCGTCCGTCACCCTGCACCCCCACGCTGCGCACGTCGGCCAGGAGGACCACCGGGAACTGCCACACGTCCCGGTCCAGGCCGGCGGCGGTCAACTCCTCGCGGGCGATCAGGTCGGCCTGGCGGAGCAGGTCCAGCCGCTCCCGGTCCACCGCGCCGATGATCCGGATGGCCAGACCCGGGCCCGGGAAGGGGTGCCGCCAGACCATCGCCTCGGGCAGCCCCAGCTCCAGCCCGAGCGCCCGGACCTCGTCCTTGAAGAGCGTGCGCAGCGGCTCCACCAGGGCGAACCTCAGGTCCTCCGGCAACCCGCCGACGTTGTGGTGGCTCTTGATGTTGGCGGTGCCGGTGCCGCCGCCGGACTCCACCACGTCCGGGTAGAGGGTGCCCTGCACCAGGAACTCGACGTCGCCGTGGGCGGCGACCTCCCGGGCCGCGGCCTCGAAGACCCGGATGAACTCCCGGCCGATGATCTTGCGCTTCTGCTCCGGGTCGGTCACCCCGGCCAGCGCGTCGAGGAACCGTTCCTGCGCGTCGACCACCTTCAGCTTGATCCCGGTGGCGGCCACGTAGTCCTTCTCCACCTGCTCCGCCTCACCGGCGCGCAGCAGGCCGTGGTCGACGAAGACGCAGGTGAGCTGGTCACCGACCGCCCGGTGCACCAGGGCGGCGGCGACCGCCGAGTCGACCCCGCCGCTGAGGCCGCAGATGACCTCCTTGTCGCCGACCTGGGCGCGGATCCGCTCGACCTGCTCCTCGATGATGTTGGCCGGAGTCCAGGTCGGCTCGATGCCGGCGATGTCGTAGAGGAAGCGCTGGAGCATCTCCTGCCCGTGCGCGGTGTGCCCGACCTCCGGGTGGAACTGCACACCGGCCCGCCGGCCGGCCACGTCCTCGAAGGCGGCGACCGGCGCACCCGCCGACTCGGCGGTCACCGTGAAGCCGCCGGGGGCCTCGGTCACGCAGTCGCCGTGGCTCATCCAGACCGGCAACTCGGCCGGCAACTCGCGCAGCAGCACCCCGGCGTCGCCCCGGGGCCGCAACGGGGTCCCGCCGTACTCACGGTTACCGGTACGGGCGACGGTGCCGCCGAGGGCCTGCGCCATCGCCTGGAAGCCGTAGCAGATGCCGAAGACCGGGACCTCGGCGGTGAACAGCCCGGCGTCGATCTGCGGCGCACCCGGTGCGTAGACGCTCGACGGACCACCGGACAGGATGATCGCCGCCGGGTTCCTGGCCAGCATCTCGGCGACCGGCATCGAGTGCGGCACGACCTCGGAGTAGACCCGCGCCTCACGCACCCGTCGGGCGATGAGCTGGGCGTACTGGGCTCCGAAGTCCACCACGAGGACAGGGCGAGGCGTGCTCATGCGCAGAAAGCCTACCGACAGTCACCTCGGCCCCCACCGGCGGCCGGCTCTGCCCGGCGGGTGTGCGGGGTGAGGTGGTGGCAGGGACGCTCGCTCGGCAGGAATAGCGCTCCACTTCGTAGAACTGAGCGAACGGAGGAGCTTTTGACCATATACGGTATTCACACCATTTATCCCTGACTGTCGAGTGAGATCTACGGGCCGAACGCCACGGCACGCACCGGGTCGTCGGAAGCGGGCAGTCGGGCGGACGCGACGCACCCGAAGCCGGCCGAGGAGAGCGGATGACCGAGTGGTGGCTGTGGATGTACATCGCCGCCATGGCGGGTGGCGTGGTGCTCTTCGCCCGATGGCGGGCGAACCCGCGCGGAGTGCCACTGAGCGAGTACCGGGTGGCGATCGCGATCCCGCTCTGGTCCGGATCCTGGTACCTGGTCATGGCCCTGGGCGGTGGCCGGACGGAGGTGGCCGGCCACCTGCTCTACTGGGCGCGGTACGTCGACTGGGTGGTCACCGCGCCCCTGTTGCTGGTGGCGCTGACGCTGACCGCGACGCACTCCCTCCCCGGACGCTGCTGGGGGTTGATGAGCGCCCTGATCGGGACGACCGTGGTGGTGATCATCAGCGGTCTGGCCGCCGAACTCACGTCGGACGCCAACACCCGCTACACCCTCTACACGGTCGGGGTGCTGGCCTTCCTCGCGGTCTACGGCCTGATCTGGGGCCCCCTGCACGCGCACGTCCGTCGCCAGCCGAAGGAGATCGTCGAGGTGTACCGGGAGGCGGCCCTGCTGCTCAGCGCCCTCTGGGTGGGCTATCCCCTGCTCTGGTTGATCGGCCCGACCGGTGTCGGCCTGATCGGCTCCTCGACCACCAGCCTGCTCTTCGTCGTGCTGTCCATCTTGTCGAAAGTGGGCTGGAGCATCGTCGATCTCGGCCGGCTACGTTCCCTCTCCGACCGTGGTCGACTCATCGTCGCCTGAACCGACCGCCGGGCCTGGCGCGCCACTGCCGGCGGCCGGCGGCGGTGCGCCCACCCGAGCCCGACGGCCGCCGTCGGGGCCGACCGGCGCAGCGGGCGGCCCGGGGAATCCGGACCGGCTGCTGCTGCGCACCGGGACCGCCTCGCAACTCGCGCTCGGCGCCCTACTGGCGCTGGCACCGCTGATCCACGCCGGCCAACTGGGCCGCTCGTCGGCCCTCCTGATCGCCGGACTGCTCCTCGGGCTCCCCCACGGCGCAGTCGACCACCTGGTACCCGCCTGGCTGTCGACAGCCGCCCGACCGTGGTCGGCGCGGGTGGCGCTGCTGGTGGTCTACGCGGCCGTCGCCGGTGCCGGACTGGCGGCCTTCCGGGCCGCGCCGGACTGGGCGCTGGTCGGGTTCCTCGTCGTGTCGGTCGTTCACTTCGGCACCGCCGACGTGGCGTTCCACGCCGAACGGGACCGCCGACCGATCCGACCGGGGGTGCCGGTCGTGCTCGCGTACGGGGGACCGCCGGTGGTCGTCCCGCTGGCGCTGTGGCGGGACCAGGTCGACCCGTTGCTGGCGGCGGTGGCCCCAGGGGCACCGGCGCTGCTCACCGTCGAGGTACGGACGCTGGCGCTGACCGCCGTGCTGTGCGCGGTCGCGGTCACCGCGATCCGGGACATCCGCGCCGGGCGCGCCCGCGACGCCGGCCAGCCCGTCCTCCTCGTCGGGCTGTTCAGCGCCGTCCCGCCACCGGTGGCCATCGGGGCGTACTTCGCCGCGTGGCACTCCTGCCGCCATGTCGCCCGGTTGCTGCGCCACGATCCGCAGAACACGCTCGACCTGGCGAGCGGACGGCTCGGCCCGCCGCTGCGCCGTTTCGCCCGGCAGGCGGCGGCTCCCACGGTGGTCGCCGTGGCCGCCCTGACCGCCCTGGTCACCTGGTCCGGCCACCGAACGGACCCGCTGCCCGCGACGGTCGCCGTACTGGCCGCGCTGACCCTCCCGCACGCGGTGCTGGTCGCCTGGACGGACCGACGCGAACCCGGGCCGCCACGCCCGCCGCTCTGACCCCGGCCGCGGGCCTGGTCACCTCCGCAGGGCGCCGGGAGCGTCGGCCGGAACCGCCGGGAGTCGGGGCGGCACCGGTTCCAGCCGCCGGTAGGGCGCGCCGAGCGGCGGTCTCGGGTCCGCGTCGCCCCGGTTCGGCCAGAACGCCATCGCCCGTTCCGCCTGCGCGGCGATGGTCAACGACGGATTGACCCCCAGGTTCGCCGAAACTGCCGCACCGTCCACTACGTGCAGACCCGGGTGGCCGAAGACCCGGTGGTACGGGTCGATCACCCCGTCGGCGGGCTCGGCACCGATCACCGCGCCGCCGAGGAGGTGCGCGGTCATCGGGATGTCGAACGGCTCGGTCAGCGACCCGCCCGGCACCCCGCCGATCTCCTCGGCGAGCAGCCGAGCCGCCTGGTTGCCGGCCGGGATCCAGGTCGGGTTCGGCGTGCCGTGCCCCGGGCCGGAGACCAGCCGACGACCGAGCGGGCCGCGCCGCAGCCGGGTGGTCAGCGAGTTGTCCGCCGACTGCATGACCAGCGCGATCACCGTCCGCTCCGACCAGCCCCGGACGGACAGCATCCGGGCCGCCAGAGCCGGCTGCCGGAGCAGGATGCCCAGCCAGCGGCGGAGCCGGCGCGGGCCGCCGTCGACCAGCAGCGACTGGAAGAGCCCCATCGCGTTGGAGCCGCGCCCGTACCGGACCGGCTCGATGTGGGTCTGCGGGTCCGGGTGGAACGAGCTGGTGATCGCCACCCCCTCGGTGAAGTCCAGCCCCTCGGCGCGGGCCCGACGGCGGGGCACCGCCGCGCCGAGGATCGCCTCGGAATTGGTCCGGGTCAGCTCGCCGAGGCGGGACGAGATCCCGGGCAGCGCACCGGCCGCCCGCATCTCGTGCAGCAGTCGCTGGGTGCCGAGCGCACCGGCCGCCAGGACCACCTGGTCGGCCTCGAAGACCTGGCGTCGTCTCCGCAGCCAGGACCCGGTGCGGACGGTCTCCACCCGGTACCCGCCGCCGGGGGCGGGCCGGATCGCGGTCACCGTGGTCAGCGGGTGAACCCGCGCGCCGAGCCGCTCGGCGAGCCAGAGGTAGTTCTTGACCAGGGTGTTCTTCGCCCCGTGCCGGCAACCGGTCATGCAGGAGCCGCAGTGGGTGCAGCCGGTGCGTTCCGGGCCGGCCCCGCCGAAGTACGGGTCGGCCACCCGTTCGCCGGGGCGGCCGATGTGCACGCCGACCGGGGTCGGGTGCACGGTGTGTCCGACCCCCATCCGCGCGGCCACCGCCCGCATCACCCGGTCCGCGCCGGTCTCCACCGGGTACGTGGTGACGCCGAGCATCCGCTTCGCCTGGTCGTAGTGGCCGGCCAGTTCGGCGCGCCAGTCGGTGATGTCCCGCCACTGCGGGTCGTCGTAGAAGGCGTCCAGGGGTTCGTAGAGGGTGTTCGCGTAGACCAGGGAACCACCGCCCACCCCGGCTCCGGAGAGCACCAGCACTCCCCCGCCGGCCTTCCGGTCGGCCGCGCGGAGCAGGCTGATCCGTTGGATGCCGTAGCAGCCCAGCCGGGGGGCCCAGAGGAACCGCCGCAGCCGCCAGGAGGTTTCCGGGAACTCGTGGTCGGCGAACCGCCGCCCGGCCTCCAGCACGCCGACCGACCAGCCCTTCTCGGCGAGCCGCAGAGCCGTGACGCTGCCACCGAAGCCGGACCCGACGACCAGCACGTCGTACCGCATGGACGCATCATCTACCCATCGGTAACTTCACGCCAGGGGCAGATTTCGCACGCTGCGCACGGCTGCGGCGGCACCTCGGCCGCGCCGCGTACCGCTCGCTCCGGTGCTAGCGGGGGCGGTCCGGACGCTGCGTCCCGAACAGCCAGGCGTCGAAGAGGGTGTCGAGCTGCCGGCCGGAGACCTGTTCGGCCAGGGCGACGAAGTCGTCGGTGGTGGCGTTGCCGTCGCGCTTGTCGGCGACCCAGGTGCGCAGGAGACGGAAGAACGCGTCGTCGCCGACGGTCACCCGCAGCGCGTGCACCGTCATCGCACCACGCTGGTAGACCGATGCGCTGAACAGCTCGTCCGCGCCCGGGTTCCCCGGCGGGATGCGCCACAGCGCGGCCGAGGAGCCGGTGTACGCGGCGTCGAACGCCTGCTGTGCGGTCCCGTCGCCCTGGTGTTCCGCCCAGAGCCACTCGGCGTAGGTGGCGAGGCCCTCGTTGAGCCAGATGTCCCGCCAGCGCTGGAGCGACACGCTGTTGCCGAACCACTGGTGCGCGATCTCGTGCACGACGATCCCGGTGTTCTCGCCGGTGCTGAAGAACCCGGCGGAGTAGACCGGCCGGCTCTGCGTCTCCAGCGCGTAGCGGATCCGGCTGTCCGAGATCACCACCCCGCCGTACGCCCCGAACGGGTACGGCCCGAAGAGGCTCTCCAGGTAGTCGGCGACCTGGAGGGTCCGGGCCATCGACGCGTCCGCCGCGCCCCGGGGAACCTTGGTGGTCACCGCCGTCACCACCGGCCGTCCCCTGTGCTCGCCGGTCTCCATCCGGTACTCCCCGATCACCAGCGTGCTCAAGTAGCTCGCCATCGGGGTCCGTTCGGCCCACTTCCAGGTGGTCCAGCCGCCCGCGCTGGTGCGGCCGGCCGGCACGCCGTTGCTCACCGCGACCAGCCCGTCCGGCACGGTGACCTCGATGTCGTACGTGGCCTTGTCGGAGGGGTGGTCGTTGACCGGGAACCAGGTGCTCGCCGACTCCGGCTGGCCGAGGGCGATCGCCCCGTCCGAGGTGTGCATGAAGCCGCCCTCGCCGAGCGCCGCGTTCGCCAGTGGCTCGGGCTTGCCGTCGTAGCGGACCTCGACCTCGAAGCCGTTGCCGGCGGGAAGACCGGCGGCGGGGGCGATGACCAGTTCGGCACCCCGGTGGTCGTGCGAGGCCGGTGCGCCGTCCACGCTCACCGCCCGGACGGTCAGCCCGGCCAGGTCCAGGTTGAGGCGGGACAGGTCCACGGTGGCGGTCGCCCGGACGGTGACGACGCCGGTGAGCCGGTCCTGCGCCGGGTCGTAGCGGACCTTCACCGCGTACTCGCGGACGTCGTAGCCGCCGTTGCCGTAGGTCGGGAAATAGGTGTCCCCCACCCCCGGCGTGCCGGGGACGAACCTGCGGACACTCGGCGACGAGGCGGACGGCTGGGGGACCTCGTCCGGCTCGGTCGGGGACGACTCGCAGCCGCCCGCCGCCAGCAGTCCCGCCACCAGCAGCAGTGCGGCGCGGCGCTTCGTACGGCGTACCTGTGTCATCGCTACCTCCGCACAGAAGTCGCCGTCGGCCGCCTGTCCCGCGCACAGCCCGTCGGTGTCACCGTCGGTCCGGAGCATCGTAGGGCCGGAACCCGCCCGCCCTACGATGATCACACACGGATCACGGGACCTTCGGCGCGGTCTTGCCGGTCAGCCAGGCGTCGAAGAGCGCGTCGAGCTGCCGCCCGGAGACCCGTTCGGCGAGCGCGACGAAGTCCTCGGTGGTGGCGTTGCCGTTCCGGTGCTCGGTCAGGAAGGTCCGCAGGGTGGTGAAGAACGCGTCGTCACCGACCGTACGGCGCAACGCGTGCACGGCGAGTGCCCCCCGCTGGTAGACGGCGTCGGAGAAGAGGTTGTCCGGCCCCGGGTCCAGGGCCGGCTTCGACCAGTCGGTGACGGCGTACCGGCGCGCGAAGGCCTGCTGGACGGTGGGGCCGCCGTCGTGCTCCGCCCAGAGCCACTCGGCGTAGGTGGCGAAGCCCTCGTTCAGCCACATGTCACTCCACCGGGTCAGCGAGACGCTGTTACCGAACCACTGGTGGGCCACCTCGTGCGCGACGACGGCGAGGTTCTCGCCGGACCGGAACGAGCTGGCGTCGTACACCGGACGGGACTGGGTCTCCAGGGCGTACTTGATCCGGTCGTCCGACACCACGATGCCGCCGTAGGAGTCGAAGGGGTAGGGGCCGAAGAGGGTGGCGAAGTAGTCCGCCACCTCGCCGGTACGGGCCACGGACCGCTGCGCCGGACCGCCCTTCGGGACGTCCGCGTGGTACGCCGTCACCATCGGTTTGCCCCGGTGGGTGGACTTCTGGATCCGCAGGTTCCCGGTGGCCAGGACGGCGAGGTAGCTGGCCATGGGGAACCGCTCCGACCAGACCCGCACGGTCCAGCCGTCCTCCGTCCACTCGTCGACGAGCGCGCCGTTGCTGACGGCGGCGAGTCCCTCGGGGACGGCGACGCGGATCTCGAAGGTGGCCTTGTCGGAGGGGTGGTCGTTGACCGGGAACCAGGTGCTGGCCGAGAAGGGCTGGCCCATGGCCACCGCGTCGGGGCCCTCGGCGTCGAAGAAGCCCCCGAGCCCGAGGGTGGGATGGCTGGCGGTCGTCGGAACGCCGCCGTAGTGCACCTCGACCACGAAGTCCTTTCCCTCGTCGAGGCCGCTCTCGGCGTCGACGAAGAGTTTGGCCCTGTTCTGTCGGAACGTGGTAGGCCGACCGTTCAGGATGACGGTGCCGACCGACAGGCCGGCGAGGTCCAGGCTGAACCGGGAGAGCCCCTGGGTGGCCGTGGCGATGATGCTCGCCTGACCGACCAACTCGTCCTCGTCGTAGTCGATGAAGAGCCGGTAGCTGGTGACGTCGTAGCCGCCGTTGCCCAGGTCCGGGAAGTAGGTGTCCCCGCTGGTGGCCGCGCCGGGCCGGTAGCGCTCGTCGCCCTCGCCGGTGCAGCCGACGACGGCCAGCGTCAGCGCCAGCCCGAGCACGCCGAGTCTCTTCAGGCGGCCGGCACCCGCCCCGTGCTTCATGATCACGGCGGGGATCGTACGGGGCGGGGCCGGCCTGAGCGTCAGCGGTCGAGGACCAGGCCGACCTTCTGGAACTCCTTCAGGTCGCGGTAGCCGCACTTGGCCATCGCCCGGCGCAGGCCGCCGAAGAGGTTGAGCTGGCCGTCCGGCTCGTCGGCCGGACCGAAGAGCAGCCGCTCCATCGAGCCGAGCGACTCGCCCGCGGCCTCGAACGCACCCCGGGGCAGCGACGGGTGGCTGGCCGCCGAGTGCCACCAGGCACCACCGGCCGGAGCCTCCGCGCAGAGCGAGAGCGGCTCACCGAGCATCACCGCGTCCGCGCCGCAGCCGAGCGCCTTGGCGATCTCGCCGGAGGTCTGCACGTCGCCGTCGGCGATCAGGTGCACGTACCGGCCGCCGGTCTCGTCGAGGTAGTCCCGACGGGCCGCCGCCGCGTCGGCGATCGCGGTGGCCATCGGCACCCGGATGCCGAGCACGGACTCGGTGGTGGACCAGCCGTCACCGCCGATGCCGACGATCACGCCCGCCGCGCCGGTCCGCATGAGGTGCAGCGCCGTCTTGTAGTCGGTGCAGCCGCCGACGATCACCGGCAGGTCGAGGTCGGCGATGAACTCCTTGAGGTTGAGCGGCTCGTCGGTGGTGGAGACGTGCTCGGCGGAGACGATGGTGCCCTGGATGACCAGGATGTCGACCCCGGCGTCCAGGATCACCGGGGCCAGGGCCAGGGTGTGCTGCGGCGAGACCCGGACGGCCACCGTGCCGCCCCCGGCCCGCAGCTCCCGGACCCGCTCGGCGATCAGGTCCGGCCGGATCGGCTCGGCGTAGACCTCCTGGAGCCGCTTGGTGGCGCGGGCGTCCTCGCCGAGCCCGGCCAGCTCCTCCAGCACCTTGGTCGGGTTCTCGTACCGGGTCCAGAGTCCCTCGACGTTGAGCACGCCCAGGCCGCCGAGCTGACCGAGCCGGACAGCCGAGGCCGGACTCATCGTCGCGTCGGACGGGTGCGCGACACAGGGGATGCCGAACTGGTACGCGTCGAGCTGCCAGGCGGTCGAGACGTCTTCGACGTCCCGGGTCCGCCGGCTCGGCACGATGGCGATGTCGTCCAGGTGGTAACCGCGCTGCGCGGTCTTGCCCAGCCCGATCTCGACCACGTCACGCATGGGGGTCTCCAGTTGTCGCAGGGGATGGTCAGCGGGTGTGGTAGTTCGGCGCCTCGACGGTCATCTGGATGTCGTGCGGGTGGCTCTCCTTGAGACCGGCCGCGGTGATCCGGATGAGCTGTCCACGGCGGTGCAGCTCGGGGATGCTCTCCGCACCGACGTACCCCATCGCGGCCCGCAGCCCGCCGATGAGCTGGTGGGCCACCGCGGAGAGCGGGCCGCGGTACGGCACCTGCCCCTCGACGCCCTCGGGGACCAGCTTGTCCTCGGCGAGGACGTCCTGCTGGAAGTAGCGGTCCTTGGAGTAGGAACGGGCCTGGCCCCGCGACTGCATGGCGCCGAGCGAGCCCATTCCCCGGTACGACTTGAACTGCTTGCCGTTGATGAAGAGCAGTTCGCCGGGGCTCTCCTCACAGCCGGCCAGCAGGCTGCCGAGCATGACCGTGTCGGCCCCGGCGACCAGTGCCTTGGCGATGTCGCCGGAGTACTGGATGCCGCCGTCGCCGATCACCGGTACGCCGGCCGGACGGGCGGCGCGGGCCGCCTCCATGATCGCGGTGATCTGCGGTACGCCCACCCCGGCGACGATCCGGGTGGTACAGATCGCCCCCGGGCCGACCCCGACCTTGACGCCGTCGGCACCCGCGTCGACCAGCGCCTTCGCCCCGGCGTAGGTGGCCACGTTGCCGCCGACCACGTCCACGGCGGTGTCCTTCTTGAGCTGGCGGACCATGTCCAGCACGGCCCGCTGGTGCCCGTGCGCGGTGTCCACGATCAGCACGTCCACGCCCGCGTCGACCAGCGTCCGGGCCCGCTTGTACGCGTCCTCGCCCACGCCGACGGCGGCGGCGACCCGGAGCCGGCCGGCGTCGTCCTTGGTGGCGTTCGGGTACTGCTCGCTCTTGGTGAAGTCCTTGACGGTGATCAGCCCGCGCAGCCGACCCGCGTCGTCGACGATCGGCAGCTTCTCGACCTTGTGCTGGCGCAGCAGGGCCAGCGCCTCGTCCTTGCTGACCCCGACCGGGGCGGTGACCAGCGGGGTCCGGGTCATGATCTCGCGGACCGGGGTGCTCGGCTCGGTGACGAAGCGCATGTCCCGGTTGGTGACGATGCCGACGAGCTGGCCGCCGGCGTCCACCACCGGCACGCCGGAGATGCGGTACCGCCCGCAGAGCGAGTCCACGTCGCGGAGGGTGTCCTCCGGGCTGGCCGTCACCGGGTTGGTGATCATGCCGGACTCGGAGCGCTTGACCAGGTCGACCTGGAGCGCCTGGTCCTCCAGGGAGAGGTTGCGGTGCAACACGCCGATGCCGCCCTGGCGGGCCATGGCGATGGCCATCCGCGCCTCGGTCACCGTGTCCATCGCGCTGGAGAGCAGCGGCACGGAGAGCGAGACGTTCCGGGTCAGCCGGGTGACCGTGTTGACCCGGCTCGGCACCACGTCCGACTCGCCCGGCTGGAGCAGCACGTCGTCGAAGGTGAGACCGAGCGGCACCACCCGCGCCGAGCCGGCGGGCAGTTCCGGCAGGTGGCCACCCAGCTCGCCGGGCTCCGCACCCGTCGGACGATCGGTGCTGGGCGAAATATCCACGATTGCTCCCCTGAGCTGCTCGTACGGGCTTCAGTGAGGTGGTGCGCGGCACCGGAACGCGCCGCCGGACACGGGCGCGTCGCCCCATCGTACCCACTGAGCTGGGCGGCCCCGGGCGGCGGCGCGGCCGGTGACCGACGGGCTGGGGCAGGCGGCCGGAGGGCGTTGGGTCTACGGTGAGGGGGTGCACGACGAGCCCATCGACCCGTTCAACGGCGACCCGGCCGATCCGGCCGCCGGCCTGCACGACCCCGGTGACGACGCCGCGCTGGAACCGCTGACCGACGTCGAGCGGCAGGACGTCCTGGAGGATCTGGCGGACCTGGAGATCTACCAGGCGCTGCTGGCGCCGATCGGGGTCCGCGGGTTGGTGATCGAGTGCGAGGACTGCCACGAACCGCACTACTTCGACTGGGACCTGCTCCGGGGCAACCTGCGCCACCTGCTCAGCTCGGGGCGCCCCCGGGTGCACGAGCCGGCCTACGACCCGGATCCCGACCACTACGTCACCTGGGACTACGCCCGGGGCTACGCGGACGGGGTGCACGACACCCTGACCGAGTCCGGCGAGGACGACACCGACTCCCCCGCCGACTGACCCGCCCGCCGCCCGGGAGGCGGGTCGACTCAGGCGACCAGGCCGGCGCGGAATCCGGCGGCGACGGCGTGCGCCCGGTCCCGGGCCCCGAGCTTGCGGAAGAGCCGACGGGCGTGCGTCTTGACGGTGTCCTCCGAGACGAACAGCTCACGGCCGATCTCGGCGTTGCTCTTCCCCTCCGCCATGCCCAGCAGCACCTGGAGTTCCCGCTCGGTCAGCCCGATCCCGCCCCGGCCGCGTCCGGCCGGTTCGGGCCGGCGACGCTCCTGCGTCGTCCCGGCGGTCTCCGGCTGCGCGCCGTCGTCCGGCTCGTCGTCGCCGCGCTGCACCGGAACCATCGCCGGGCCGCCCGGGGTCTCCTGCCCCGGCCACTCGGCCGGCGTCACGCCCGGCCCACGGCCGCCCGGACGCCCGGTCGCGCCGACGACGGCAGCGGTGTCCAGGGCCGGGTCGGCGATCCGCCGGCGGGGCGACCGCCCCGGAGCGGTGAGCAGCAGGAGTGCCTTGGCGACCGCGCTGGTCAGATCCTGGTCGACGCCCTGGATCAGCCCACGGGCCCCGGCGCTGATGCTCGCCGCCGCCGCGCCGGACTCCTCCGCGCCGAGCAGCAGCACCGCCGCCTGGGGGGCCCGAGCCAGCACCCGCCGGACGAATCCGGCGCTGTCCGGCCGGGTCAGCGCGGTGTCGGCGAGCACCACGTCGGGAGGTTGCTCGGCCAGGCGCAACATCACCTCGGGATCGGAGACGGCGGTACGGACGACGGCGGCCAGGCCGAGCCGGGCCGCTGCGGAAGACAGGTGCTGCGCCGCCAAAGGGGTCCGGACGCAGACGAGAACCGTACGCACAGTGGGGTCTCCTCTCCGTCAGGAAGCAGACCACGGGCGGCGCTGATCATGAGGGCGTTCCGGGCAATTCTCCGAACTTTTCCGGCATATGGGGTGTTTGTCGCAAGCCGTCGGGACTTTTCGATCACACACGTGTGAGTGAGCGGACGGCAGGGTATCGGAGCTTCAGGCCGGACACGGCGTGCTCGCGCGACCGCCGCTCGGGGACGGCCTGTCGGACCATCGCGGCGGTGCCGCGCGGGAGGAGGGGTGCTGATGTCGAACGTACGTAGACTGCCCGGACCCATCGTCGACCTCTGGGACTGGCAGCGGCTCGGTGCCTGTCGGGGCCGCGACAGTGCCCAGTTCTTCCACCCGGACGGCGAGCGAGGTTCCTCCCGGCTCCGTCGCGAGTCGGAGGCCAAGGCCGTCTGCCGGGCCTGCCCGGTGCGCGCCGAGTGCGCGGCACACGCCCTCACCGTCCGCGAGCCGTACGGGGTGTGGGGCGGCTTCAGCGAGTCCGAGCGCCTTCGCCTGCTCGCCGTGGGCTGGGAGGACCTGGCCGACCGGCGGCGCAGCCGGGTGGACGTCGCCCGCCTGGAGGCCCGTCTCGGCCGCCCGCACAAGTCGACGATGCCCGCCCAGCGCCACGTCGCCTGACGCACGCCCAGCGCCACATCGCCTGACGCACGACCAGGACTGCGTCGCCTGACGCACGACCAGGACCTCCGTTGCCGCGCCCCCGCCGGGGGCGCGGCACCGTGCTGTCGGGCAGCATGGCGGGATGCCACCCGATCTTCCCCCACCCGACCTGCTCTGGAACCGCTGGGCCCTGTTCGCCAGCGCCCTCACCGCACTCGGCGTTGACGACGTCTACTGGTGCGCCGCCGACGGCGCCCACCACGACGACCACGGCGGCAACCGGTCCCGTCTGGTCCTGGTCGACGGCGGACGGGCGGTGCTCTTCGGTTACGACCACGAGTACAGCGACACGGTGACCGCCACGCCCCCGATCGACCTCCTCGCCGGGGCCCCGGCGTGGCTGCCCTGGCCGGAGTTGCTCCGCTGGCAGGCCGACGACGAACTCGGCTACGCCTACTGGTACGACGACGGGGCCTGGTCCCGGGTGCCGTATCCGGACGACCTGCCGGACGGCCTGGCCGCCACCGCCGGTTCGGTGCTCGGCTCCGAACAGGCCCGGCTCGAACTCGTCGACGTGGTCTTCGAGTGGGGGAGACACGACCGCGACGACCCGACCGAGCGGGACGACGTCGCCGGGTCCGCCGCGCAGCTGCTCGCCGCCGCCGAGGCCCGCGCCCTCGACGCGGAGGCCCTGGCCGGGCTGCTCGGCCGGCTCCCGGCCCACGCCGTCGACCTGACCGCCGCGCTCGCCGTCGCGGACGCCGCCGGGATCACCCCCGGCCGGACCCCGCCGGCCGTCCCGGCCGGCACCACCGTCCCGGACCGCCGGGTCCGCACGCTCAGCGTCGACGGGCACGAGGACCTGGTCCGGGCCGCCATGCGCGAGGAGCCGGAGCGACAGCGGCCCGAGCCGGCGCGCTGTCCGGAGCTGGACGCGCTGGTGGAGTGGGTCCGCGCGCAGGCACCGGCGGGGGACGGGCGCTGCACCCTGCTCGTGGCGGCCACGGACACCAGCCTCGGCACGCAGCGGGGGCCACAGCCGCCGCGCGCCCTCACCGGAGAGACCGACTGGCAGGGGTTCCGGGAGCTGTCCGGCCTGACCCGCGCGCTACGGACGGCGGAGACCCACCCCGAGGGCGGTCGCTGGTTCTTCCTCCGCCTGACGACCACGCCGCAGGGGTACGCCGTCGAGCGACGCTACGACTCCTGGCCGCAGTGGTACCCGTCCCCCCGCTACGACCTGCACCTCGGCGATCTCCGGGCGGAACTGGACCGCCGTACGCCGGGGTACCACCCCTCCTGGGCGCCCCTGCTCGCCCCCGGGACGGCCTGGCGGGAGGTGGCCGGCACCGCCGACGCCGGTTAGGTTCCGGTGCAGACGACGTCCACGTCGGACAGCCCGGATCCCGGGTACGAACGACGCAGGGCACGCCGTCACGGGGACGGCGTGCCCTGCGGATCGAGGTGCCGACGGGTGCCCCGGGGGAGCGGCGCACCCGTCGTACCGTGTCGCGGACGGCTCAGAAGCCCGGGCCGTGCTGGTGACCGTGGCCGTGACCGTGGGAGTGCCCGTGGCCACCGGCGGCCGGCTCGGCCTTCGCGGGCTTCTCCACCACCAGGCTCTCGGTGGTGAGCAGCAGGCCGGCGATGGACGCGGCGTTGGTGACCGCGTTACGGGTCACCTTCACCGGGTCGATGATGCCGTTGCCGACCAGGTCGACGTACTGGCCGACGGCGGCGTCGAGGCCGTGGCCCCACTCCAGGCCGCTGACCTTCTGCACGACGACGTAGCCGTCGTGGCCGGCGTTCTGCGCGATCCAGCGCAGCGGCTCGACCAGTGCCTTGCGCACGATCGAGACGCCGACCTTCTCGTCACCGGTGAAGCCGAGGTCGTCGTCGAGCGTCGGGATGATCTGCGCGAGAGCGGCACCGCCACCGGGCACCGTCCCCTCCTCGACCGCCGCCTTGGTCGCCGCGATGGCGTCCTCGATGCGGTGCTTGCGCTCCTTCATCTCGACCTCGGTCGCCGCGCCCACCTTGATGACCGCGACGCCACCGGAGAGCTTCGCCAGCCGCTCGGCCAGCTTCTCCCGGTCCCACTCGGAGTCCGAGGCCTCGATCTCCTTGCGGATCTGCGCGACCCGGTCGGCGACCTCGGTGTCCCGGCCACCACCGTCGACGATGGTGGTGTTCTCCTTGTCGACCACCACCCGGCGGGCGGTGCCGAGCACCTCCACCCCGATCTGGTCGAGCTTGTAGCCCAGCTCCGGCGCGACCAGCTCGGCGCCGGTCTGGATCGCCATGTCCTGAAGCATCGCCTTGCGGCGGTCACCGAAGCCCGGGGCCTTCACCGCGCAGACCTTCAGGGTCTTGCGCAGCGAGTTGACCACCAGCGTGGAGAGCGCCTGGCCCTCGACGTCCTCGGCGACGATCAGCAGCGGCCGGCTGTCGGCGAGGACCTTCTCCAGCAGCGGCAGCAGCTCCTCGATCGCGGAGATCTTCTGCGTGGTGATCAGGATGTACGGGTTCTCCAGAACCGATTCCTGCGACTCCAGGTCGGTCACGAAGTTCGGCGAGATGAAGCCCTTGTCGAACTGGAGACCCTCGGTCACCTCCAGCTCGGTGTGCAGGGCGGAGCCCTCCTCGACGGTGATCACACCGTCTCGGCCGACCTTCTCCATCGCCTCGGCGATCAACTCGCCGATGGTGGCGTCCTGCGCCGAGATCGTCGCCACGTGGGCGATCGACTTCTTGTCGGCCACCTCGACGGCCCGGTCGAGCAGGGCCTGCGAAACCTTGGCCGCCGCCGCGTCGATGCCGCGCTTGAGGCCGGCCGGGTTGGTACCGGCGGTCACGTTGCGCAGGCCCTCGCGGACCATGGCCTGGGCGAGCACGGTGGCGGTGGTGGTCCCGTCGCCGGCGACGTCGTTGGTCTTGGTCGCCACCTCCTTGACCAGCTGCGCGCCGAGGTTCTCGTACGGGTTGGTGAGCTCGATCTCCTTGGCGATGGTGACCCCATCGTTGGTGATCGTCGGCACACCGAATTTCTTGTCCAGGACGACGTTGCGCCCGCGCGGGCCGAGAGTGACCTTGACCGCGTCCGCGAGGGCGTTGACACCGTGCTCGAGCAGGTGCCGGGCGTCGTCCGAGAAGCTCAGGATCTTCGCCATGGATATCCCTTCGAAGCGTTGCTGCCCCGGCCCGGCGAGCCGGACCGGGGCAGCGACACTGATCGGTTGGTTACTTCTCGATGACCGCGAGGACGTCGCGGGCGGAGAGCACCAGGTACTCCTCGCCGGCGTACTTGACCTCGGTGCCGCCGTACTTCGAGTAGAGGACGGTGTCGCCGACCTGCACGTCAACCGGGATCCGGTTGCCCTTGTCGTCGACGCGGCCCGGGCCGACAGCGAGGACGGTGCCCTCCTGCGGCTTCTCCTTGGCGGTGTCGGGGATCACGATGCCCGACGCCGTGGTGGTCTCAGCCTCGTTCGCCTGGACCAGGATCCGGTCCTCGAGCGGCTTGATCGCAACCTTGGTCGCGGTAGTCACGGGCATACCCTCCTGGGGTACTTGGTTTCGTTACCGGTCGGCGGGGCCGACCAGCGTCAATCTGCCACATGCCACCGGGCGGGGCCGTCGTCGCGGGTGCCGGTCCGCCTGGCGTTCAACCTCCGAGTGAGACCCGGAGGCTGGCACCCTCGATGGGAGAGTGCTAATCGCAGATTAGGCCGCCGCTAGCACTCCGTCAAGGAGAGTGCCAACGACGGCGGGGCGAGTCGCGTCGATCGGGACCCGCCGTCACCCCCGAAAGGCGACCACCCGCGCCGCGACCACCCCGCTCCACGGCCCGAGACGGGATCGATCGCCACCACACCTGGACTTTTACAGTTAACAATCCTAATAATTAGGCATCCGTCGATCCGACGGCTCTCCTACCGGGAGGTCCGGATGCGTCGCCCTGTCCCGAGACCGCTGCTGGCCGCCGTCGCGGCCCTCGCCGCCATCACCGCCACCACCCTCGTCGTCGCCGCACCGGCACAGGCCGCCGGCCCGACCGCCACCCTCGTCAGGACCGCCGACTGGGGCACCGGTTGGGAGGGGCGCTACACCATCACCAACGGCGGCCCGACCACCATCACCAGCTGGCAGGTCGCCTTCACCCTGCCGACGGGCACCACCCTCGGCTCCTACTGGGACGCCACGCTGACCAGCACCGGCGGGCGGCACACCTTCGCCAACCGTTCGTGGAACGGCACCGTCGCACCCGGCGCGTCGGCGTCCTTCGGCTTCCTGGTCACCGGCTCCGGCTCCCCCACCAACTGCACGATCAACGGCGCGCCCTGCACCGGCGGTCCGCCCACCACACCGCCACCCACGACCGCACCGCCGACGACGCCACCACCCACCACCCCGCCGCCCACCACACCGCCGCCGACGACCCCGCCGCCCACCACTCCCCCGCCCGGCGGACTGCCCAAGCACGCGCTGATCGGTTACCTGCACGCCAGCTTCGCCAACGGCTCGGGCTACCTGCGGATGGCCGACGTGCCGGCCGACTGGGACATCATCAACCTGGCCTTCGGTGAGCCGACCACGGTGACCTCGGGCGACATCCGCTTCCAGCTCTGCCCGGCGGCCGAGTGCCCGGGGGTGGAGACCGAGGCCCAGTTCGTCACGGCCATCCGTGCCAAGCAGGCGCAGGGCAAGAAGGTGCTGCTCTCCATCGGTGGGCAGAACGGTCAGGTCCAGCTCACCACCACCGCCGCCCGGGACACCTTCGTCCGGTCGGTGTCGGCCATCATCGACCGGTACGGCCTGAACGGCCTCGACATCGACTTCGAGGGGCACTCGCTCTACCTGGACGCCGGGGACACCGACTTCCGCAACCCGACCACGCCGGTGATCGTCAACCTGATCTCCGCGATCCGCACCCTCAAGCAGCGGTACGGCGCCAACTTCGTGCTCACCATGGCGCCGGAGACGTTCTTCGTCCAGCTCGGCTACCAGTACTACGGCCAGGGCCAGTGGGGCGGGCAGGACCCGCGCGCCGGGTCGTACCTGCCGGTGATCCACGCGCTGCGCAACGACCTCACCGTGCTGCACGTCCAGGACTACAACTCCGGCCCGATCATGGGGCTGGACAACCAGTACCACACGATGGGCAGCGCGGACTTCCACATCGCGATGACGGACATGCTGCTGGCCGGCTTCCCGGTCGCCGGCAACCCGGACCGGGTCTTCCCGGCACTGCGCGAGGACCAGGTGGCCTTCGGCGCGCCCTCGTCCCCGAGCGCCGGCAACGGCTACCTGGCCCCCGCCGGGGTGCAGGCCGCGGTGAACTGCCTGGTGAAGGGGCAGAACTGCGGGTCGTACGCACCGCGCAGCGGGACCAACCCGGCCTTCCGTGGGCTGATGACCTGGTCGATCAACTGGGACCGGTTCTACGCCTGGGAGTTCCGCCTGCATCACGGCCCGTTCCTCAGGTCACTGCCCTGACCCCGCCGGTCGGGTCCGGGCCGGGTGGCCCGGACCCGACCGCGTGGCCCCGCCGGGCAGGCGGGACCCCGGTGGCCGAGGTGGTCGACGGGCGTCGGTGCCGGCGGTCCAGAATGGGCCGGGTGGATCTCGACCAGTTCGCCGCCCTGCGTACCCCCGAGGGGTCGGCCGCGCTCGCCGCGGCGACGCGGGTGGCCGGCGGCGACCCGCTGACCGCGGCCGCCGCGCTCCGCTCGGCCGGCGTGCCGGCCGGGCTGGCCGCCGCCGCACTCACCCAGGCCGAACTGCGGCGCCGGGCGACCGGCAAGTTCGGTCCGGAGGCGGCCGGGATGTTCCTCACCCGCGCCGGCCTGGAGCAGGCGACCCGGCGGGTGGTGGCCGACCGGCGGGCGGCGCGGTTGCGGGCCGCCGGGGTGCGCACCCTCGCCGACCTGGGCTGCGGTCTCGGCGCGGACGCGCTCGCCGCCGCCCGCGCCGGCCTCCGGGTGTACGGGGTGGAGGCCGACCCGTTGACCGCCGGGCTGGCCGCCGCGAACGCCGAGGCGGCCGGGCTGGCCGGATCGTTCACCGTCGAGTGCGCCGACGCGACCGCGTTCGACGTGTCCCGGGTGGACGGCGTCTTCTGCGACCCGGCGCGCCGCAGCACCGGCACCGGCCGGCGGATCTTCGACCCGAGGGCGTACTCACCCCCGTGGGACTTCGTGACCGCGCTCGCCGCCCGGGTGCCGCACACGGTGGTGAAGGTGGCTCCGGGGCTGGACCACGCGCTGATCCCGCCCGGCGCGGAGGCCGAGTGGGTCAGCGTCGACGGCGACCTCGTGGAGGCGGCGCTCTGGTGCGGCCGGCTGGCCGAGCTGCCCCGCCGGGCGACCGTGCTGCGGGCCGGACGGGTGCACCAGCTCACCGGCTCGGGCGCGCACGAGGCGCCGGTCGGCCCGGTCCGGCGGTACCTGCACGATCCGGATCCGGCGGTGGTCCGCGCGCACCTGGTCGCCGACCTCGCCACCACGCTGGACGCGACGCTCGCCGACCCGAGCATCGCCTACCTGTACGCGGACACCCCGGGCGTCACCCCCTTCGCCCGCTGCCTGGAGGTCACCGACGTGCTGCCGTTCTCGCTGAAGCGGCTGCGTACCCTGCTGCGCGACCGCCGGGTGGGGCGGGTGGAGATCCTCAAACGCGGCTCGGCGCTGGAACCGGAGCGGCTCCGTCGCGACCTGCGGCTCGCCGGCGACCAGGCGGCGAGCGTGGTGCTCACCCGGGTCGCCGGGGCACCGACCGTGCTGGTCTGCCGTCCGACCGGCTAGGTTGAGCCGGTGGCGGGACGGGGAACACCGGCGACGGCGCTGCTGGTCAAGCGCGGGGTCGGGCACAGCGTGCACCCGTACGACGTCTCGCCGGACACCCCGAACTACGGCGCCGAGGTCGCCACGGCGCTCGGCGTACCGGCCGACCGGGTGTTCAAGACCCTGGTCACCGAGGTCGACGGCACCCTGACCGTGGCGGTCGTCCCGGTCACCGGGGAGCTGGATCTCAAGGCGCTCGCGGGGGCGGCCGGCGGGAAGCGGGCCGTCCTGACCGACCGGGCGCTCGCCGAACGCGCCACCGGTTACGTACGGGGCGGCATCAGCCCGCTGGGCCAGCGTCGACGGCTGCCCACGGTGCTGGACGCCTCGGCCCTCGGCTTCCCGACGATCTACGTCTCGGCCGGGCGACGCGGGCTCCAACTCCAGCTCGCCCCGGCGGGCCTGGTCGCGCTGACCGGGGCGACCACCGCGCCGATCGCCACCCCCTGAGCGGCGCGCCCGACACCGGACGGCTGCGGGGGTACGCGGGCCGCCACCGGCGTACCGGCCACCCCGGACGTTGATCATCTTCGTTTGATCCTGCGCTCCCGACAGCCGCTCGACCTGCACGTTTCGTCGGCGTTGCTGAATTGTTACCGCAGCCAACAAATCCATGACCTCGACGGTCTTGCGCTCGACGTGTGACGCGGAATACGTTGCCGGACACAACAAAACTACACACCCCCACCCCGAAAGGAACCTCGCACATGCGCAGAGGGATCCTCACCATCGCGACCGTGGGCCTGCTCGTCACCGGCGGCGTGGCCGCCTGCGGCGACGACTCGGGCAGCGACAACGACGCCGGCTCCGACAAGAAGCCCAAGATCGGCGTGATCCTGCCGGACAGCAAGTCCTCCGGCCGCTGGGAGAACGCCGACCGCAAGTTCCTGGAGGCGGCCTTCAAGGCGGCCGGCGTCGACTACGACATCCAGAACGCGCAGGACGACAAGAACCAGTTCCAGACCCTCGCCGACCAGATGATCACCGGCGGGGTGACCGCTCTGATGATCGTCAACCTGGACTCCGGCACCGGCAAGGCCGTGCTGGAAAGGGCGAAGTCGCAGGGTGTGGCGACCATCGACTACGACCGACTCACGCTCGGCGGCAGCGCCGAGTACTACGTCAGCTTCGACAACGAGGTGGTCGGCAAGCTCCAGGGCGAGGGCCTGACGAAGTGCCTGACCGACAAGGGCGTGCAGAAGCCGGTGGTGGCGTACCTGAACGGCTCCCCCACCGACAACAACGCCACCCTGTTCAAGAACGGCTACGACTCGGTGCTCAAGCCGAAGTTCGACTCGGGTGAGTACGTCAAGGGGCCGGAGCAGTCCGTCCCGGCCTGGGACAACGCCCAGGGCGCCACGCTGTTCGAGCAGATGCTGACCCAGACCGGCGGCAAGATCGACGGTGTGCTCGCGGCGAACGACGGCCTCGGCAACGCGGCCATCTCGGTGCTCAAGAAGAACAAGCTCAACGGCAAGGTCCCGGTGACCGGGCAGGACGCCGACGTGCAGGGCCTGCAGAACATCCTCGCCGGTGACCAGTGCATGACCGTCTACAAGGCGATCAAGCAGGAGGCCGACGCCGCCGCCGAGCTGGCGATCGGGCTGGCCAAGGGCGAGCGCAAGGAGACCGGCCAGACGGTGAAGGACCCGGAGAGCGGTCGGGACGTGCCCTCCGTCCTGCTCACCCCGAAGCTGATCTTCAAGGAGAACGTCAAGGACGTGGTGGCGGACGGCTTCGTCACCAAGGAGGCGCTCTGCACCGCCGAGTACACCAAGCTCTGCGCCGAGGCCGGGATCAGCTGAGCCGTACCGGTCATCCGGTACCCCCACCGGTACGCGGGCGTCACCCGGGCACGGCAACCCGCGGTGACGCCCGCCGCCCGGCGGCTCGACAGACGTTAGGGAGACCCGTGTCCACCACCCCCCTGCTGGAACTACGTGGGATCGACAAGAGCTTCGGTCCGGTCCAGGTCCTGCGTGACGTGGCCTTCTCCGCCCACGCGGGGGAGGTGACCGCCCTGGTCGGCGACAACGGCGCCGGTAAGTCGACCCTGGTCAAGTGCATCAGCGGCATCTACCCGACGGACGCCGGCACGTTCCTCTTCGACGGCCGTCCGGTCAGCATCCACAGCCCCCGGGACGCCGCCGCCCTCGGCATCGAGGTCGTCTACCAGGATCTCGCGCTCTGCGACAACCTCGACATCGTGCAGAACATGTTCCTCGGCCGGGAGAAGCGCACCGGCATCGTGCTCGACGAACCGACCATGGAGCAGATGGCCGCCGAGACCCTGGCCGGGCTGAACGTCCGGACGGTCAAGTCGCTGCGCCAGCACGTCTCCAGCCTCTCCGGCGGCCAGCGGCAGACCGTGGCGATCGCCAAGGCGGTGCTCTGGAACAGCCGGCTGGTGATCCTGGACGAGCCGACCGCCGCACTCGGCGTCGCGCAGACTGCCCAGGTGCTCGAACTGGTCCGCCGGCTCGCCGACAACGGCCTGGCCGTCGTGCTCATCTCGCACAACATGAACGACGTCTTCGCGGTCTCCGACCGGATCGCCGCGCTCTACCTCGGGCAGATGGTCGCCCAGGTGAAGACCACCGACATCACCCACGCCCAGGTGGTCGAACTGATCACCGCCGGCCGGTCCGGCGCGCTCGGCCTCCCGGCCGGCAACGGTGCGCAGCCCCCCGACACCGGCGCATCCGCCGACAGCACCCCAGGAGCCCTGCGATGACCAGCACCGCCGTGCGCAAGGTCGGTCCGGTGGCGGTCACCGAGACGCCGACCGTGGGCGGCCACGTCCGCAACTACATCAGCCGGGTACGCGGCGGCGACATCGGCGCGCTGCCGGCCGTCCTGGGACTGGTCGTGCTCTGCACGGTCTTCTCGATCATGCGACCGTCGTTCCTGTCGGCGCAGAACTTCGCCAACCTCTTCACCCAGGGCGCGGCGGTCACGCTGATCGCGATGGGGCTGGTCTTCGTCCTGCTGCTCGGCGAGATCGACCTCTCCGCCGGCTTCGCCAGCGGGGTCTGCGCCGCCGTACTGGCCAACATCGTCACCAAGGCGGGCTGGCCGTGGTACGTCGCGGTGTTCGCGGCCATCGCCACCGGCCTGGTCATCGGGCTCGTCCTCGGCTCCCTGGTCGCGAAGATCGGCATTCCGTCCTTCGTGGTCACCCTCGCCGCCTTCCTCGCCTTCCAGGGCGTCGTGCTGCTGTTGATCAGCGGCGGCAGCAACATCTCCGTCCGCGACGAGGTGCTGGTGGCGATCGCCAACCGCAACCTGACGCCGACGCTCGGCTGGCTGTTCTTCGCCGTGGTGGTCGGCGGGTACGCGGCGGTGCAGCTCCTGCGCCACCGCAAGCGGACCGCCCGGGGCCTGCTCACCGACCCGTTCCCGGTGGTGCTGGCCCGGATCGGCGGGCTGGCGGTCATCCTCGGTCTGGCGGTCTACATCCTCAACCTGGAGCGCAGCCGCAACGTACTGATCAACTCGCTCAAGGGCGTGCCGATCGTGGTGCCCATCATCGCGGTCCTGCTGATCTTCTGGACCTTCGTGCTCCAGCGCACCAGCTACGGCCGGCACGTCTACGCGGTCGGCGGCAACCGGGAGGCGGCCCGCCGGGCCGGCATCAACGTCGACCGGATCCGGATCTCGGTCTTCGTGATCTGTTCGACGATGGCCGCCATCGGGGGGATCGTGGCCGCCAGCCGGGCCAACTCCGTCGACCCGAACACCGGGGGCAGTAACGTACTGCTCTACGCGGTCGGCGCGGCGGTGATCGGCGGGACCAGCCTCTTCGGTGGCAAGGGGCGGGTGCTCGACGCGGTGCTCGGCGGCGCGGTGGTCGCGGTGATCGACAACGGCATGGGTCTGATGGGCTACGAAGCCGGGGTCAAGTACGTGGTCACCGGGGTCGTGCTGCTGCTCGCCGCGAGCGTCGACGCGTTCTCCCGACGACGCGCCGCCGCCACCGGCAACCGCTGACCACGCCCCTCGACCGGAGTACCAGGAGCATGCGCACAGGACCCAGCCAGGACGAGATCCGCCGGCAGAACCTCGGCGCGCTGCTCCGCTTCGTGCACGTGCACGGGGCGACCTCGCGGGCGGAACTCACCACCGCCCTGGGGCTGAACCGCAGCACGATCGGCGCGCTCACCGCCGACCTGGCCGGCGCGGGCCTGGTCAGCGAGGGAGCGCCGAAGGAGACCGGCCGGGCCGGACGACCGTCGCTGGTCGTCCGGCCCGAGTCGGAACGGGTCTTCGCGTACGCCTTCAGTGTCGAGGTGGACCGGCTGCGGGCCGCCCGGGTCGGGCTCGGCGGTGAACTGCTCGACCGCCGGGAGATGCCCCGCCCGTACGGCCCGGCGGTGGCCGAGGCCGCGCCGCTGCTCACCGCCATGGCCAAGGAGATGGAGCAGGACACCCCGCCCGGTGTGGTCTGCGTCGGCGCGGGTGTGGCGGTGGTCGGCATGGTCCGCCGGGACGACGGTCTGGTCCGCTCCAACCTCACCACCGGCTGGGTCGACGAGCCCTTCGGCGAACTGCTCCGCGCCGGGCTGGGCACCGGACACCCGGTCGCCGTCGGCAACGTCGCCGACCTGGCGGTCCTCGCCGAGCACGTCCGTGGCGTGGCGGTCGGCTGCGACAACGTCGTCTACCTGCACGGCGACGCGGGAGTCGGGGCGGGCATCATCGCCGGCGGGCGGCGGGTCACCGGGCACGCCGGCTACGGCGGCGAGGTCGGCCACATGGTGGTCAACCCCGGCGGGCAGCCGTGCGGCTGCGGTTCCCGGGGCTGCTGGGAGACCGAGATCGGCGGACCCGCGCTGCTGCGGGCCGCCGGCCGCGACGGCGTGGAGGGCCAGGACGCCGTCCTGTCCGTGGTGGACCCGGCGGCGCGCGGAGACGCCAGCGCCCAGGCGGCGGTCCGCCAGGCCGGTGACTGGCTCGGCTTCGGCGTCGCCAACCTGGTCAACATCCTCAACCCCGAGATGGTCGTCTTCGGCGGCACCATGCGGGACCTCTACCTCGCCGCGGCGGCGCAGGTGCGCAGCCGGCTCAACTCGATGGCGCTGGCCGCCTGCCGGGAGCACGTCCGGCTGCGCACCCCGAAGCTGGGTGACGAGGCGCCCCTGATCGGCGCGGCCGAGCTGGCCTTCGAGCGGCTGCTCGCCGATCCTCTCGACGTCTGACGTCGTCGACGGTCAGCCGGCGGGCCGGCGCTGGCGGCTGGCGAAGGCACGCACCTTGGCGCGGTTGCCGCAGACCGCCATGCTGCACCAGCGCCGCCGGCCCCGCGGGTCGACGAAGAGCCACCCGCAGTCGTCGCCGGGGCAGGCCCGGATCCGGGGCCGGTCCGCCGTGGTGAGCAGGTCGGCGGCGGCCCGACCGCAGGCGAGCAGCGGCAGGGCCAGTCCCGCCGCCTCGTCGAGCGTCCACCGTGCACCTTCCGCGTCGGCGCGGAGCCGTTGAGCGGCGGCGGCCCGCTCGGCGACCGCCGCGACGACGTCGAACGCGGCGGTGTCGCCGGGCGTCAGGAGAACGGCGCGCAGGGCGGCCCGTAGGGTCCTCGTCTCCGCCAGCACCCGGTCGGCCGCGTCCGCCTGCTCCTCGGCCACCGCCCGGAGGCGGCGCACCGTGGCCGCGTCGAGCAGATGCGCGTGCCCGGCCCAGACGGCTAGCCGGTCGTAGTCGCGCAGCCATTCCCGGTGCGGCGCGGGCGACTCCGCCCAGCCGCCCCAGGTGTTGCAGAGTTCCAGTCCACGGTGGCCGGCGAGCAGCACCGGCATGGGATGACCGTCGACGTCGATCCAGTGCACCCGGCCAGTATGCCTTGACGGGACGGCAGCTAACCAGTCAATCTCTCCACACTGGTTACTTCACGTTTACCGGTTAGGCGGTGGTGTGATGACGCGGAGGCTCGTCCGGACGGTGCTGGTGGGCACGGTCACCCTCGGTTCCCTGCTGGCGGCGGCGCCCGTGTCCGCGGTCGACGGGGCACGTCCCGGCGGCCACCGGCCGGAGCCCTGGCGCACCTGGGTGCAGGAGGAGTGGGCGGCCCCCGCCGGCCGGTACTGCTCCTTCCCGCTCCAGGTGCGGGTGGTCAGCCAGGACGTCCGGGTCCGGGTGGTGGCCCGGTACCCCGACGGCGCGGTCCGCCGGGAGGAGTTCGCCGGTCCGCTGGTCGTCGACTTCGTCAACGGCGACACCGGACGGACCGCCCGGCGCGACGCGGGCGGCTCCGGCGCCGCCGAGCACCGTCGCGACGGCACCTGGTCCCGCTACACCATCGTCGGCCCTGCCGGCTTCGGCTTCCGCCCCGGGGACCACCACCCCCGGGGCTACTACCTCCTCGACGGGCTGCACGTCGTCACGTTCGACGCCGACGGCACCCGCCGGCTGGCCGTCGCCGTCGGTGAACAGGAGAACCTCTGCCTGGCGCTGGGGGACTGACCGACCCGGACGGCCGGCCCGGTGCCCGCCACCGGCCCCCGGTCATCGACGGTGGCCCGGGGCCGGGCCGCCACCGGTGCCGGGCGGTCGGCGGCGGGTCAGGGGCGGGGACCGTGCCAGGAGCGCCAGAGATCCGCGTACGAGCCACCCCGGGCGAGCAGCTCGGCGTGCGAGCCGAGTTCGGTGATCCGACCGTCCTCCACCACCGCGACCCGGTCGGCGTCGTGCGCGGAGAAGAGCCGGTGCGCGATCGCGATCACCGTACGGCCCGCCAACACGGCGGCGAGCGACCGTTCCAGGTGCCGGGCCGCGCGCGGGTCGATCAGCGAGGTCGCCTCGTCCAGCACCAGGGTGTGCGGGTCGGCCAGCACCAGCCGGGCCAGGGCGAGCTGCTGCGCCTGCGCGGCGGTGAGCGGGTGCCCGCCCGCGCCGACCCCGGTCGCCAGCCCGTCGGGCAGGGCCTCGGCCCACTCCAGCGCGTCCACCGCGGCCAGCGCCGAGCGGACGTCCGCGTCGGTGGCGGTCGGACGGACCATCGCCACGTTCTCCCGCAGCGTGCCGATGAAGACGTGGTGTTCCTGGGTGACCAGGGCGACGTGCCGGCGCAGCTCGGCCAGGGGCAACCGGGTCAGGGGCGTCCCGTCCACGGTGACCGACCCGGTGCCCGGGGTGTGCACCCCGGCCAGGAGCCGGCCGAGCGTGGACTTGCCCGCCCCGGACGGACCGACCATGGCCAGCTTCTCCCCCGGTTCCGGGAGCAGGGTCACGCCGTGCAGCACGTCCCGCCCCTCGCGGTAGGCGAACGTGACGTCCCGGACGGCGAGCCGGCCGCTCCCCGGACGGCCGACGGCCGGGAACGCGCCGACCACGCCGCCGACCGGGAACCCGCCGACGGGAAACGTGCCGCGCGAGGACACCCCGCGCGAGGACACCCCGCCCGGGGACACACCGCCCGGGGACACACCGCCCGGGGACCCGCCCGCCGGGGACAGGCCGGATCCGGCCGGCGTGGACCGGGGCACGGCCGGGTCGGCCCGGCCGGGCCCGTCGGGGGCGGCCACCCCGAGCAGCCGGGCCAGCGACGCCCCGCCGACCTGGAGCTCGTCCAGCCAGGCGAGCAGCCGGTCGACCGGCTCGATGAGCTGCTGCGCGTAGAGGGTGGCCGCGGTGACCTGGCCGAGGGTCACCCAGCCCTCGAGGTAGAACCAGCCACCGACGACCAGGGTCGCCACCACCGGTACCAGGTACCCGATCTCGGTGATCGGGAAGAAGATCGTCCGCAGCCACAGGGTGTACCGCTCGGCCGCGTACGACCGGCGGATGTCGGCGTCGGTGCGGGCCCGTCGGCGCGCCTGCTGCCGCAACGCCTCGGTGGTCCGCGAACCCTCGACGGCCTCGCTGATCCCGTCGGTGATGTCCGAGTAGGCGGCGTTCTCCCGCAGGTAGCCGGCGGTGGCCCGACGCAGGTACCAGCGGGTGCCGGCGACCAGCACCGGCACCGCGACCAGGCAGGGCAGCACCAGCAACGGGCCGACCAGCAGCAGCGCGCCGAGCACGAACCCGGCGGTGACCACCGCCATCAGGGTCTCGGGCACTGCCAGCCGGACCGTCCGGGAGAGCGCCGCGACGTCCCGCGAGGTCCGGGTGAGCAGGTCGCCGGTGCCGGCCCGCTCCACGGTGGCCAGCGGCAGGGACAGGATCCGGTCGACGAACTCCTCCCGCAGCGTGGCGAGCACCCGCTCGCCCAGCCGGGCCGAGGCGAGGTGGGCCAACCGCAGCAGCACCGACTGGGCCACCACGAACCCCACGATGACCAGCACGATCGTGTCCACCGGGGTGCTCCGGTCGCCCCGCGAGACCCCCTCGACCAGCTCGCCGAGCAGGCGCGGCCCGGCCAGCCCGGCCGCCGCGGCCAGCGCGTGCAGGGCGAGGGCGGTGGCCAGCGCGGCCGGATGGCGGCGGGCCAGGGTGCGGGCGTACCGGCGGACCTGCGCCGCATCCGCCACCGGCAGGGTGTTGGTCATCAGCTCTCCCCCCGGCTGACCGTCGCCGCGTACCGGGGCTCGGTGCCGAGCAGGTCCTCGTGCCGCCCCTCGGCGACCACCTTGCCGTCCTCCACGACGATCACGTGGTCGGCCCGCTGGAGCACCAGCGGGCTGGTGGTGCAGACCAGCGTGGTCCGGCCGGCCCGCGCCGCCCCGAGGCGGGCCGCGATCCGCGCCTCGGTGTGCGCGTCCACCGCGCTGGTCGGCTCGACCAGCAGCAGGATCTCCGGGTCGGCGACCAGCGCCCGGACCAGCCGCAGGCGCTGCTGTTGCCCGCCGGAGAACTCCCGGCCCCGCTCGGCCACCGGGGTGTCCAGCCCGTCCGGCAGGGCCTCGACGATGTCGGTCGCGCTCGCCGCCGCCAGGGCCGCCTCGATCGCGGCGTCGTCGACGGCGTCCTGCGGGTCCAGCTCGGCGCGGAGCACGCCGGTGAAGAGATGTGCGTCGTTGTCGGCCACCAGGATCCGTTCCCGCACCGTCGCGAGCGCCACCTCCCGCAGCGGTACGCCGTGCAGCGTCGCGTCGGAGTCCCCGTACCGGCCGAGCCGGTCGGTGATGGCGACGGCGTCGGCCGGCTCGGCGGCGACCAGCGCGGTGAGCAGGCCGGGACGGACCACCACCCCGGACTCGGGATCGACCAGTTCCCCTGCCCCGTCGGGCAGCGGCACCGGGCGGGCCGGTTCGGTCACCTCCGGGGTCAGCCGGAGCAGGTCGACCACCCGGCGGGCCGCCACGTGTCCCCGGGCCAACTGGTCGACCGTCTCGGTGATCGTGCGCAGCGGGGTGACCAGGAACGCGGTGTAGCCGTAGAAGGCGACGAGCTGGCCGGCGCTGATCTGCCCGCGCAGCGCGAACCGGGCCCCGAGCCAGACGACCAGGGCGAGGAAGAGACCGGGCAGCAGGATCTGCACCGCCGCCAGCAGCGAGTCGACCCGGGCGACCCGTACCCCCTCCGCGCGCAGCGCCTGGGACTCGGCCCGGTAGCGCGCCGCGACCACCTGCTCGCCGCCGACGCCCCGCAGCACGCGCAGCCCGCGCACGATGTCCCCGACCCGGGTGGTCAGCCTGCCCTCCTGGTCGCGGTAGGTGCGCTGCCGGCGGTGCAGCGGCCGGATGAGCAGCCCGACCGCCGCCATCAGCACCGGCACCCCGAGCACCACCACCAGTCCGAGCGGCAGCGAGGCGGTCAGCAGGATCACCGTGATGGTGACGACGGCGACCACCGCGCCGCTGCCCCGGGCCAGGATCTCCATCGCCGAGCCGATCTGCCCGATGTCCGACGTGCCGATGCTGATCACTTCACCGGCGGCGACCCGCCGGGGCAGGGTCGCGCCGAGCCGGTTCGCCGCCTCGACGGTGAGCTGCACGGTGCGGTACGCGGCGGCGAGCCAGTTGTACACCGCGCAGCGGTGCCGCAGGACCCCGGCGACGGCCTGGAGCACCCCGAGTCCGAGCAGCACCAGTCCCCAGGTGAGCAGGGCGTCGGCGTCACGGGCGGTCAGGCCGGCGTCGATCGCCCGGCCGATGGCCGCCGGGGCGAGCGCCTGGGCCACCATCCAGACGATGCCGAGCCCGATCCCGGCGACCAGGGTCGGGCGGCTCCGGTTCGCCAGCCAGATCAGGAAGCGGGCCGCCGAGCGGCAGTCGGGGATGCCGGGATCGCCGGCCGGTAGGGAACGCATGACAGGACGAACCTAGGCGACGAACACGGAACGCGCCCGGCACGTCACCCAGCGGAGGGTCGGCGTGTCAGCGATCGACCTGCGTGAAGTCCCAGGAGTGGGCGGGCCGGGCCAGCAGCGTCGGCGGCGGTTCGGGCATCGAGCGGGGCGTGTTGCGCCACTTCGAGATGACCACCACCCGGTGGTCGGTGGAGGTGAAGACCTCACTGGACAGGTAGAGCGGATCGTGCCCGAACTCCGGCAGCGCGATGTCGCAGACCCAGTTCAGCAGGTCGTCGAAGCCGTACGGCTCGGCGCGCGCCTCCCACATCCGTACGATCACGTCGTCCGCCTCCTGCCCTCGCCTCGCCGCTGCCTCCGGTGCCGCTGTCTCCGCCTCGTCCGCGAAGGTTACCCGCTGATCCGGGTCAGTGGCATGGCCGAGTCGGCGGGCAGGTCGAGCCGGCTCGGCGCGACCCCGGCGGCGACCAGGTGCGAGCCGAGCGCGGCGACCATCGCGCCGTTGTCCGTGCACAGCTGCGGCCGGGGCACCCGGACCCGGACACCGTGTCGGGCGGCGCGCTCCTCGGCCATCGCCCGCAGTCGCGAGTTGGCGGCCACTCCCCCACCGACGACCAGCGTCTCCACGCCGTGCGACCGGCAGGCGTCCAGCGCCTTGGTGACCAGCACGTCGCAGACCGCCTCCTGGAACGACGCCGCCACGTCGGCGACCGGCACCGGCTCGCCGGCCCGCTGCCGGGCCTCCACCCAGCGGGCCACCGCCGTCTTCAGCCCGGAGAAGGAGAAGTCGTACCGGTGCGCGGCGAGGTCCTTGGCGGCGGTGAGGCCACGCGGGAAGGTGATCGCCGCCGGGTCGCCGGCCCGCGCCTCCCGGTCGACGTACGGGCCGCCCGGGAAGGGCAGGCCGAGCAGGCGGGCCACCTTGTCGAACGCCTCACCGGCCGCGTCGTCGATGGTCGCGCCGAGCGGTGTCACCCCCCGGGCCAGGTCGTCCACGAGCAGCAGCGAGGAGTGCCCGCCGGAGACCAGCAGGGCCACCGCCGGTTCGGGGAGCGGACCGTGCTCCAGGGTGTCCACCGCGACGTGCGCGGCGAGGTGGTTCACCCCGTACACCGGCTTCTCGGCGGCGAGCGCGTACCCCTTGGCGGCGGCCACGCCGACCAGCAGCGCCCCGGCCAGCCCGGGGCCGGAGGTGACCGCGATCGCGTCGATGTCGGCGAGGGTCACCCCGGCCTCGGCGAGCGCCCGGTCCATGGTGGGCACGATCGCCTCCAGGTGGGCCCGGCTGGCCACCTCGGGCACCACGCCGCCGAAGCGGGCGTGCTGCTCCACGCTGGAGGCGAGCGCGTCGGCGAGCAGGGTGTGCCCCCGGACGATACCCACCCCGGTCTCGTCGCAGGAGGTCTCGATGCCGAGGATCAGCGGTTCGTCTGCCATCGCGTGTCGTCAGTCCCTGGTGCGCCGCATGACCAGCGCGTCGGTGTTGGTCGGTTGGTAGTAGCCACGCCGGATACCGACCGGCTCGAAGTCGTACCCGGCGTAGAGCTTCTGGGCCGGGGCGTTGTCCACCGCGACCTCCAGCAGCACGTCGCGGACGCCCCGGGCGTCGGCCTCGGCGAGCAGCGCCACCAGCAGGGCCCGGCCGACCCCGCGCCGCTGGGCGTCCCGCCGGACCCCGATGGTCTGCACCCACGCCTCGTCCGGGGCGGCCACCGTGAGCCCGGCGTAGCCGAGCAGGTCGGCGCCCTCCGGACCGGTGGCGACGAGGTAGTGGTGCCGGTTGGCCAGTTCGTTCCAGAACATCGCCGCCGACCACTGCAGGGCGCCGAAGAGGTCGGCCTCGAGCGGCAGCACCGCCTCGATGTGCCACCAGCGGAACCGGTCGACGCGAACCGGCCGGTCGCCGGCCGGGCCGGCTGCGGTCACGGCAGCACCGACTTGCGGCCGGTGGCCGCCACCGCGTCCGGCCGGCGCAGGTAGAGCGGGACGAGCCGCTCACCGGGGGCGGCGGCCCGGACCCGTTCGGCGGCCAAGCCGGCCAGCGCGGCGGCCGACGGGTAGCGTGGCTCGGCCCGCAGCGGCAGCCCGAGCACGTCGGCGTAGCGGTGCGCGCCGTCGCCGACCATGGCGGTGGCGCCGAGGTCGCGGGCCCGCTCGGCGACGACCGCCGGCACGTCGACGTCCGGGCCGGCGATCCGCTCGCCCGCCCCGTCGTACACCGCCCAGTAGACCTCCCGGCGGCGGGCGTCGCTGGCGGCCAGCACCGGTTCACCGGCGGCTGCCGGGTGACCGACCGCGTCCAGCGAGCAGACACCGTACGTGGGCACGCCGAGCGCCTGCCCCATGGTGGCGGCGGTGACCAGCCCGACCCGCAGCCCGGTGAACGGGCCGGGCCCCAGCCCGGCGACGATCGCCCCCAGGTCGGCGCTGCGGGCGTGCACCTCGGCGAGAACCGCCGCGACCTGCGGTGCGAGCAGCTCTCCGTGGGCGCGCGCATCGACGGTGCGGCGCTGGGCCCGGATCGTGACACCGTCCGTCGCGATCTCCGCCAGCGCTGCGGTCACCGCCGGAGTCGAGGAGTCCACCACCAGTACGAGCACGTGCCCACCCTAGCCGGACCCGTGGCCGGCCCTCCGCCGACTCGGCCGCACTCCGGCCCCGCTCCGGCCGCCACCGGTCGGGCGACGACGGACGCGCCCGACCCGTGGCGGGTACGGCGGTTCAGCCGGCCGACCGCTCCCAGTCGACGGTGGGCAGGCCGGCGTCGGCGAGGGCCTTGTTGGCCGCGCTGAACGGGCGGCTGCCCAGGAAGCCACGCGGGTTCATCGGGCTCGGGTGACCGGCCTCCAGCACCACGTGCTGAGGGTTGGTGACCAGCGCGGCCTTCTTGCGGGCGTAGCCGCCCCAGAGCAGGAAGACCACCCGGTGATCCAGCGCGTCGAGGGCCCGGATGGTGGCGTCGGTGAACTCCTCCCAGCCGGAGTTGCCGTGCGAGCCCGGCGTCGCCTGCCGGACGGTCAGCACCGCGTTGAGCAGCAGCACCCCCTGCGCCGCCCAGCCGTCGAGGTTGCCGCTGCGCGGCTTCGGCACACCGAGGTCCTCGCTCAGCTCCTTGAAGACGTTGCGCAGCGACGGCGGGACACTCACCCCGTCCCGGACGCTGAAGCTGAGCCCGTGCGCCTGCCCGGCCTTGTGGTACGGGTCCTGACCGAGGATCAGCACCCGGCAGTCCTGCGGCGCGCAGAGCCGGTACGCGGAGAAGAGGTCCTCGACCGGCGGGAAGACCGTCTGGGTGGCGTACTCCCGGGCGACG
Organism: Micromonospora sp. NPDC023956; assembly: GCF_040639195.1. NCBI lineage: Bacteria > Bacillati > Actinomycetota > Actinomycetes > Micromonosporales > Micromonosporaceae > Micromonospora > Micromonospora sp. NPDC023956. Next base: position 578,358 of record NZ_JBEZZN010000003.1, on the reverse strand, counting down.
AACTCGCTCAACGCGGCGGTCCGCGCCGGGTCGAGGTGCGGGGTGAGTACCGCCTGCCATCCCTCCGGCAACAGATCCAGCAGGTCCAGGGTCGGCACGTCGTCGGGCATGGGCCACCTTTCCGTCGAGCGGTCGGCTGTCCGACCGAGCAGATCGGCTCCTTCCTACCAGTACGGACCGACAGTCCCCACCGGCGGACCGGGGCCAGCCCGTCCACCTCGGCACCAGCGGTGGCGACGGCGCACTACGCTGCGGCCACCTCACGAAAGGACCCTGGATGCGCAAGACCCTGCTGCCGTTCCTGGCCGTCGCCCTGGTCACCGGGCTGGCCTGCGGTTCCGGCGGTGAGCGGGCGGATCAGACGTCCGTCCGAGGCGCGGCCGACCGTACCGCCGACGCGGACCACGACCGCACCGTCACCGAGCCGGCACCCGCCACCACGCGCAGCACCACCCCGGCCACGGTCGAACCGCTGACCTGCGGACAACTGAAGACCGCCCGACTCGGCAGCGCCAGCCAGCCCTACCAGGACCACACCGAGCCGATCCGGCTGCGCGACGGTCTGTGGTCCGAGGACGGCGTGGTCGTCCAGTTGCAGTGGCCGTGCGCGGTCGGCGAACTCACCGGCGACAACGCCGCCGACGCGGTGGTGCCGGTGCTGATGGACGGCGGTGGGACGGGCAAGTTCTGGCAGATCGCCCTGTTCCGCAACGTCGACGCCGAGCCGGCGTACCTGACCATGGTCGACATCGGGGACCGGACCCCGATCGAGAAGGTGACGATCAGTGCGCAACGGGTGAGGGTGGAGTTCCTGATGCGCCCCGAGGACCCGTCGTCGTCGGTGGACGTGGTCCGCCGTACCGCCGTGTACCAGCTCGACGGAAACAACCTCGTGGAGATCGGCTACTTCGACGGCCCCGCCTGACCGTCCCCGCGCCCCTGCCCACCCCGCTCCGGCCGCCGACCGTGAGGCTTCGGCAGGCCGGCCTGACGCCGGCCGACCACCGTTCGAGCCGTGCGCGGATCAGACGGGTGACAGGGTGGTGATGCGGGTGGGCCAGTCGCCACCCACCGGCACGAGTTCGGCCGTACGGGTGTCGTCGTCGTGGCGGTCGAGGCGGATGTGCAGGTGCGACTCGGTCAGGTGCTCGGCCAGGCCCTCGCCCCACTCGACGACCGTCACCGAGTCGTCCAGCGAGGCGTCCAGGTCGAGATCGTCGATCTCCGCGCGCGGATCGGTGGCGTCGCCCAGGCGGTACGCGTCGGCGTGCACCAGGCCGACCGTGCCACCGCGCGCCGGGTCGGGCCGGTGCACCCGGGCGATCACGAAGGTCGGCGAGGTGATGTCGCCGAGCACGCCGAGGCCCGCGCCGATGCCCTGGGTCAGCGCGGTCTTGCCGGCGCCCAGCGGCCCGGTGAGCAGCACCAGGTCACCGGCGCGGAGCAGCCCGGCGAGCCGGCGGCCGAAGGCGTGCGTGTCGGCCCGGGTGGGCAGCTCCACGACGACCGACACCGTTCCTCCACCGCGCCCACCGCTCACAGTCTCTCCAGGAAGTCCATCAGGGCGGCGTTGACCTCGTCCGCGTGCTCCAGCATCACCACGTGCCCGCTGTCCGGGATCCGGACGAACTCGGCGTGCGGCAGCCGGCGCACGATCTCCTCGGAGTGGGTCACCGGAGTGATCATGTCCTTCTCCCCGGCGACCACGAGTACCGGGGTGCCGGCCAGCGCGACCAGCGCCGGGTAGCGGGCGTGGGTCGCCAGGGTACGCAGGTAGCGGGTGACCGTGTCGGCCGAGGTCAGGGAGTTCATCCGCTCCACGTACGACACCAGGGCCGGGCTCGGCTGCGGCGTGCCGAAGCCGTACCGGCGGGTGAGCAGCCAGGCGACGTTCGAGGTGGACCGGCGGGCCCGGTCGATGATCATGCCCCCGTACCGGGTGGTGGTGTTGGCCATGTAGAGCACCGGCGGGCCGACCCGACCGAGCAGCGCCGGGGCGACCAGCTTGGTCTCGGCGAGCAGTCCACCGGAGGTGGCCATCAGCACCGTGCCGACCACCCGGTCGCCGAACATCTCCGGGTACAGCTCGGCGAACGCCATGATGGTCATGCCGCCCATCGAGTGCCCCACCAGTACCAGCGGGCCCTCCGGGGTGGTCCGGTCGATGACCCGGCGCAGGGCGTGACCGAGCGCGGTGAGGTCGTACTCGCCGCTCTCCAGCGTGCCGGAGCGCCCGTGGCCGGGCTGGTCGTACGCGACGACGCGGTGCTCACCCCGCTCGGCGAGCGCCTTGCGCTGGAAGTGGAAGGTGCCCATGTCCAGGCAGAAACCGTGCACCAGGACGACGGTGGGCCGCCCGGCGACCGGACGGGTCGGCTCGACCACCTCCACGTGCAGGTCGGTGCCGTCGGGCAGTTCCATCCGGAACGACTCGTCGTGCCGGAGCTGGCCGAAGAACTCGTCGGCGTACCGGTCGGTGGGGTCGGCCTTGTACCGCCGGACCAGGGCCCGCTCGGTGGCCACCCCCGCGGCGAGCCCGGCGGCGGCCACCCCGACGGCCGCGCCGACCAGGCCGGCGACCTTCCCGGCGGCGGTACGTGGTCGGGGCACCCGGTTGAGCAGGGAGGTCATGTCCGCTCGCCGTCGTACACCCGGCTGACCCGGCAGCCGCCGAACCGGGTGACGATCTCGTAGTTGATGGTGCCGACCGCCTCGGCCCAGTCGTCGGCGGTGGGCTCGCCGTCGGCGCCGCTGCCGAAGAGGACCGCCACGTCGCCCGCCGCCACCGGATCGTCCCCACAGTCGATCATGATCTGGTCCATGCAGACCCGGCCGGCGATGGTCCGGTTCCGTCCGGCGAGCCGGACCGGGCCGACGTTCGAGGCGTGCCGGGGCACCCCGTCGGCGTAGCCGGCCGGTACCAGGGCCAGCGTGGTCTCCCGGTCGGTGGTGTAGGTGTGCCCGTACGACACGCCCGTCCCGGCCGGCACCCGCTTGGTGAGAGCCACCCGGGCCCGAGCGGTCATGGCGGGACGCAGGCCGTGCCGCTCGCCGACCACCGGGGAGAGACCGTAGACCGCCAGGCCGGGCCGGACCAGGTCGAAGTGGGTGTCGGGCCGGGTCAGGGTGGCCGCCGAGTTGGCCAGGTGCCGGTGCCGGGGGCGCAGCCCGGCCCGCTCGGCCATGGCCAGCCCCTCGTGGAAGACCGCGATCTGCCGGTCGATGGTCGGGTGTCCGGGCAGGTCGGCGTAGGCGAAGTGACTCCAGACGCCGACCACCTCGACCAGACCGTCGGCCTGGGCCTTCGCGGCGGCCTCCAGCAGTGCCGGCCAGTCGGCGACGGTCGCCCCGTTACGGGAGAGCCCGGTATCGATCTTGAGGTGCAGCTTGACCGGTCGTGCCGCCCGCCGGGCGGCGGCGGTCATCTCGTCGAGCTGGTCGGTGCTGGCGGCGGAGAGGTCGACGTCGGCCGCCACCCCCTCGTGCAGCGGCAGTCCGGGGCTGAGCAGCCAGGCCAGCACCGGCGCGGTGACCCCGGCCCGGCGCAGGGTGAGCGCCTCGTCCAGGGTGCAGACGCCCAGCCAGGTCGCCCCGGCGTCGAGCGCCGCGCGGGCCGCCGGGACCATGCCGTGCCCGTACCCGTCGGCCTTCACCACCGCCATCAGCTCGGCGCTGGTGCCGGAGCGCAGTAACGCCACGTTCTCCCGGATGGCGTCAAGATCAACCCGTACCTCGGCCTGCCACATGCTCCCAGCCTACTGACCACGGTGATCAGCGTGCTCGAGCGCCGCTGAGGGAATTCCGGACGATCCGCCCGCCGCGCCCCGGGTCGCCGCCGGGTCAGCCGAGCCCGGCCAGCACCGGGCGGAGCGCGGCGGCCACGTCGGTCGCGGTGACCGGGCCGTGCCGGGCCGCCTCCCGGCCGGCCAGCCCGTGCAGGTACGCGGCCAGCGAGGCGGCCCGCTCGGCCGGCAGTCCGGCGGCGAGCAGCGAACCGAGCAGACCGGCCAGCACGTCGCCGGTGCCACCGGTGGCCAGCGCCGGGGTGCCGGTCGGATTGACGTACGCCTGCCCGGCCGGCGTGCCGATCACCGTGCGGTTCCCCTTGAGCAGCACCACCGCGTTCATCCAGGCGGCCAGGCGCAGCGCCGCGCCGACCCGGTCGGCCCCCGGCTCCTCCCCGCAGAGCCGGGCGTACTCCCGGTCGTGCGGAGTCACCACGATCGGCGCGTCCCGTCCGCGCAGCCGGTCGGCCATCGAACCGTCGACCAGCATGGTCAGCGCGTCCGCGTCGAGCACCACCGGCACCGGCGCGGCGAGCACGGTACGCAGTTCGGCGAGGGCCTGCGCACCGGTGCCGAGGCCCGATCCGCAGACCCAGGCCTGCACCCGCCCGGCGTCGGCCACCCGCCCGGTGGCGATCACCGACGGATGGTGGTGCAGCACCTCGGCGGCGGCGGTGCCGGCGTACCGGACCAGGCCGGTCGGCCCGGCGAGCGCCCCGGCGACGGAGAGGACGGCCGCGCCCGGGTAGGTGGCCGATCCGGTGGCCACCCCCACCACGCCCCGGTTGTACTTCTCCGATCCCGGGCCGAGCCGGGGCCAGTCGTCGCGCACGTCGGTGACCTCGGTGACGTGCAGTGCCGGAGTGCCGCGCAGCCAGGGCTCCAGCCCGATGTCGACCAGCTCGACCTGACCGGCGTACGCCACCGCCTCCCCCACGACCAGGGCCGGCTTGAGCGCGCCGAAGGTCACCGTCACGTCGGCGCGCAGCGCGCCCGGCCGTCCGGCGGCGTCGTACGGTACGTGCCCGGTGTCGGCCGCGACCCCGCTGGGCACGTCCACCGCGAGCACGGTGGCCCGCCCGCCGTCCCGGCCCCGGACCGCCCCGAGCCGCTCCACCAGCCGCGCCGCCGGCTCCCGGAGCCCGCCGCTGCCGCCGATCCCGACGATGCCGTCGAGCACCAGGTCGGCCCGGACCGGCAGGTCGTCGACGGTCCGGCCGCCGGCGGCCCGCAACGCGGCGAGCCCGGCGGCGTGCGCCCGCCCGGGGACGAGCAGCAGCGCCTCGACCGCCGCGCCCCGGCGGGCCAGGTGCGCCCCGGCGAAGAGGGCGTCCCCGCCGTTGTCGCCGCTGCCGACCAGCAGCAGCACCCGACCGCCGTACACGCCGCCCCGGTCGGCCAGGAGCAGCGCGCAGCGCCGGGCCAGCCCGGCGGCGGCCCGCGCCATCAGGGTGCCCGCCGGCAGGGTGGCCATCAGCCCCGCCTCCGCCGCCCGTACGTCACCGACCCGCCACACCGGCCTCATGCCTACCCCATCCTGTCGGTTCAGGACGCCCCGCTGCGGTCCGGCGCGAGGCGCGAAGCACACCGTCGGGCACCAACCCTAGCGGCGCGGAGGGTAGCCGCCGGCCCAGCTGCGGGCAATCCCTGTGGACAGCGCCCGGGTCCGTCCAGCGCCGGTTGTCCACAGGCGGTTCCGCGACCGTCCCGCCGGACCTAGCGTCGGCGGCACGTCGGGTCGTCGAGCGGGAGGTGCCGGGTGGACGGAGCACGTGGATCGGGCGGGCCGCCGCTGACCGTCGACCTGCCGGCGCTGCGCACCGCCGCCGGCCGGCTCGCCGACGAGGCGTACCCGCTGGGGCACGGGCTGGCCGGGGTGTCCGGGCTGAGCCCGTCCGAGCCCCGGTGGCACAGCACCCGGGCGCTGTCCGACCTGGAGTCGGCGACGCACACCTGGTTCGGGCGGCTCGGCGCCCGGCTGGCCGACACCGCGACGGCGGTCCGCACCGCCGCCGACCGGTATGCCGCGAGCGACGAACGGGCCGCCCGCCGGCTGCCCGTTCCGGGCCGGTGAGCGGCTACGCGCGGCTCTGGACGACCGACCCGGCGAGCTGGGATCGGGCCGGCAACGCCTGGCGGGGTGTCGGCGCCCTGGTTGACCGCCGGGCCGCCGGGCTCTCGGCCGGGGCCGCCGGGCTCCGGGACGCCTGGGCCGGCCCCGCCGCCGGGGCGGCCGGTGACCGGATCACCGGTCTCCGTGCCGAGCTGCTCTCGGTCTCCCCGGTGCCGATCGAGGTCGACCAGATCCTCGCGGAGTTCGCCACCCGGCTCCGCCGCGCCCGGGCCCGACTGGCCGGCACGGTGGCCCGGATCGACGCGGCCGGGCTCGGGGTCGACCGGGACGGGCGGGTCACCGTGCCCGCCACCGCCCCCGTTCCGCCCGCCGCCGCCCCGGGTCGGGAGACCGGGCCGACCCCGGGCCGGCTCACCCGGCCGGTGGACCGGTCGGCCGAGGCGGCCCGCCTCGCGGCGGAGATCGGCGACGCGCTCGCCCTGGCCGACGCGGCCGACCGGGAGGCGACGGCCCGGCTCGGCGAGCTGGCCGCCGCCGCGCGCTCCGGTTGGGTGACGCCGCCGCCCGCGTACCGGCCGCCACCGGGAGCCGACCCGGCGCTGGTCCGGCGCTGGTGGGACGGGCTGACCCCGGCCCAACGCCGCTGGCTGGTGGGGCACGAGCCGGCCCGGGTCGGCCGGCTGGACGGGGTGCCCGCGACCGCCCGGGACCAGGCGAACCGGCTCCTCCTCGACGACCACCGGGAACGGCTCCTGGCCCGGCGGCGGGAGCTGCTGCGGCGGGTGCCTCCGGGGCCGGCGCAGCTGGCCGGGGTGGCCCGGCTCGACGCCACGCTGGCCGGGCTGGCCACGCTCACCGACCGGCTGGCCGCGCCGGGCACGGCCGACGCGCCACGGGCGTACCTGCTCGGCCTGGACCCGGCCGGCGACGGGCGGGCGGTGGTCGCGCTCGGCAACCCGGACCGCGCCGACCGGGTGCTCACCTATGTGCCCGGGATGACCGCCGACCTCGCCGACGCCGACGGCGAACTCGGCCGGGCGGCCCGGGTCGCGGCCCGCGCCACCGCGCTCGATCCGGGCGGGGAGACCTCGGCGGTGCTCTGGCTCGACTACGACGCCCCGGACTTCGTCCACGAGGCGTACCGGGCCCGGCAGGCCGAGGACGCCGCCGCCGGGCTGCACCGCTTCCAGGAGGGACTACGCCTCACGCACGAGGGACCGCCGGCCCGGCAGACCGTCCTCGGGCACAGCTACGGATCGCTGGTGGTCGGCGCCGCCGCCCGGGAGCACGGCCTGGCCGCCGACGCCCTGGTCTTCGTCGGCTCCCCGGGGGTCGGCGTGGAGCACGCCGCCGAGCTGCGCCTGCCGCCCGGCCGGGTCTGGGCGAGCACCGCCGACGACGACGTGATCGGCCTGGTCCGGCCGCCGGTCGAGGTGGCCGGCCGGGCGGCGGTCGGCGCGGTCCTGCCCTGGTTGGCCGGGGACGTGGTCGGGCGGCCCGACGACGACCTCTGGTTCGGCCGTGACCCGACCGACCCGGGCTTCGGCGGACGGGTCTTCCCCAGCGGCCGGTACGGCCACACCGGCTACTGGGAGCCGGCCAACCCCGCCCTGGACGGCATGGCCCGCATCGTGCTGGGACGCTGACGGCCCCCTCCCGCAGACGACGGAAGGGGGCCGGGGACGGCGGAGCGGCTACTCGACGGTGACCGACTTGGCCAGGTTGCGCGGCTGGTCGACGTCGTGCCCCCGGGCGGCGGCGATCTCGGCGGCGAGCACCTGCAACGGCACGGTGGTCATCAGCGGCGCCAGCAGCGTCGGGGTGCGCGGCACGTAGATCAGGTGGTCGGCGTACGGGACGACGCCCTGGTCGCCCTCCTCGGCGATCACGATGGTCCGGGCTCCCCGGGCGCGGACCTCCTGGATGTTCGAGACGACCTTGTCGTGCAGCATGCCCCGGCCGACCGGGGACGGGACGATGCAGATCACCGGGGTGCCCTTGTCGATCAGCGCGATCGGGCCGTGCTTCAGCTCACCGGCGGCGAACCCCTCGGCGTGCATGTACGCCAGTTCCTTGAGCTTGAGCGCGCCCTCCAGGGCGACCGGGTAGCCGACGTGCCGGCCGATGAAGAGGACGGTCGGCTCCGCCTTCAGGTCGCGGGCCAGTTCCCGGACCGGTTCGATCCGGCCGAGCAGCTCGCGCAGCTTGTCGGGCATCTGGTGGAGCTGCTCCACCACGGCGGCCACCTCGTCGGCGAACTTGACCCCGCGCACCTGGGCGAGGTGCAGACCGATCAGGTAGCAGGCGACGAGCTGGGTGAGGAACGCCTTGGTGGAGGCGACCGCGATCTCCGGCCCGCCGTGGGTGTAGAGCACAGCGTCGGACTCGCGCGGGATGGTGGAGCCGTTGGTGTTGCAGATGGCCAGGACCCGGGCCTTCTGCTCCTTGGCGTGCCGCAGCGCCATCAGGGTGTCCATCGTCTCGCCGGACTGCGAGATCACCACGATCAGCGTGGACCGGTCGAGGACCGGATCGCGGTAACGGAACTCGCTGGCCAGCTCCACCTCGCAGGGGATCCGGGTCCAGTGCTCGATGGCGTACTTGGCGACCAGACCGGAGTGGTAGGCGGTGCCGCAGGCGACGATGAAGATCTTGTCGACGTCGCGGAGATCCTGGTCGCTGAGGCGTACCTCGTCGAGCATGATCTCGCCCGTCTCGGTGAGCCGACCGAGCAGCGTGTCGGCGACCGCCTGCGGCTGCTCCTCGATCTCCTTGAGCATGAACCAGTCGTAGCCGCCCTTCTCGGCGGCGGAGGCGTCCCAGTCGATGTGGAAGTCCTTGCCACTGGCCGGGCGACCGTCGAAGTCGGTGATCTCGATGCTGTCCGGGGTGATCAGGACGATCTGGTCCTGCCCCAGCTCGACCGCCTCCCGGGTGTGCTCGATGAACGCGGCGACGTCGCTGGCCAGGTAGTTCTCCCCGGCGCCCCGGCCGACCACCAGGGGCGAGTTGCGTCGGGCACCGACCACCGCGCCGGGCACCCGGGCGTCCACCGCGAGCAGCGTGAACGCCCCCTCCAGACGCTGGCACACCGCCCGCATCGCGGCGGTGAGGAGCGCCGGGCCGTCCGGCTCACCGGCGGACCGCAGCTCGGCCAGCGCGGCGGCAAGCAGGTGGGCGGCGCACTCGGTGTCGGTGTCACTGAGGAAGGTGACGCCCTCGTTCTCCAGCTCGGCGCGGAGCTTGGCGAAGTTCTCGATGATGCCGTTGTGGATCACCGCGACCCCGCTGTCCGGGGACTGGTGCGGATGGGCGTTGCGGTCGGTCGGACCGCCGTGGGTGGCCCAACGGGTGTGGCCGATGCCGGTGGTGCCGTTGTCGATGCCGACCTCCCGGCAGCCGGTCGGGTCCGCGCTGACCCGCTCGGCCAGCACCTTCTCCAGGTTGGCCAGCTTGCCGGCCTTCTTCTCGGTCAGCAGCTCGTCCGCGCAGACGACCGCGACGCCTGCCGAGTCGTAACCGCGGTACTCCAGCCGCCGGAGCCCGTCGAGCACGATGCCGAGCGCCGGGCGCGCGCCGGCGTAACCCACGATTCCACACATGAACCGCAGCCTAACCCAGCTTCACTCACCACGCTTGCGCAGAACGGGGGTTATCGCTCACCGAAGTTGAGCGATCAGCCCGCATCACCAGACATAAAGGGGCAAAACGCTTCCACCGTCACGGCCGGTAGCGGGGGCGTGCGGGGCCGCCGACAGCCCGTAGGCTGACCGGCGTGACGACGACCACGAATGCCGACGCGCCCACGGATCCACTGGTGGCCCGGATGCGTCCGTTCGGCACCACCATCTTCGCCGAGATGTCCGCCCTGGCCGTGCGGACCGGCGCGGTCAACCTCGGGCAGGGCTTCCCGGACAGCGACGGGCCCCCGGAGATGCTGGCCGCCGCCGTCGACGCGCTCCGTGGCGGCCAGAACCAGTACCCGCCCGGTCCGGGCATTCCGGCGCTCCGCACCGCGATCTCCGCCCACCAGCGCCGCTTCTGGGGCCTGGAGTACGACCCGGACGGCGAGATCGTGGTCACCGCCGGTGCCACCGAGGCGATCGCGGCGGCGATCCTCGCCCTCTGTGAGCCCGGGGACGAGGTGGTCTGCTTCGAGCCGTACTACGACTCGTACGCGGCGTCGATCGCGCTGGCCGGAGCGGTCCGCCGGCCGGTGACCCTGCGCCCGGACGCCGACGGCCGGTACGCCTTCGACCCGGACGCGCTGCGCGCCGCGTTCGGCCCCCGGACCCGGCTGGTCCTGCTCAACTCCCCGCACAACCCCACCGGCAAGGTCTTCACCCCCGACGAGCTGCGCCTGGTCGCCGACCTGTGCCAGGAACACGACGTGTACGCGGTGACCGACGAGGTCTACGAGCACCTCGTCTTCACCGGCACCGGGCACGTCCCGCTGGCCACCCTGCCCGGCATGCGCCAGCGCACGCTGCGGATCTCCTCGGCCGGCAAGACGTTCTCCTGCACCGGCTGGAAGATCGGCTGGGCGAGCGGCCCGGCGGCGCTCGTCTCCGCGCTGCTCCGGGTGAAGCAGTTCCTCACCTTCGTCAACGCCGCTCCGCTGCAACCGGCGGTCGCGGTGGCGCTGGCTCTGCCGGACAGCTACTTCACCGGATTCGCCGACGACCTGCGGCAGCGTCGGGACCAGCTGGTCGGCGGGCTCGCCGGAGCGGGCTTCGACGTACTGACCCCGGAGGGGACGTACTTCGTCACCGCCGACATCACCCCGCTCGGCGGGACCGACGGCGTCGACTTCTGCCGCGCACTGCCGGAGCGCTGCGGCGTGGTGGCCGTCCCCACCCAGGTCTTCTACGACGACGTCGCCGCCGGCCGCCCGCTGATCCGGTTCGCCTTCTGCAAGCGACCGGAGGTACTCACCGAGGCGGTCGCCCGCCTGCGCACCCTGGCCACCTAGACCCCACCGGGTCCCCGTCGTCGACCCGGCGCACGGCGTGTCGGGGGCTCCGATCGCTCGGACACCCCGACACGCCGCACCAAGGTCGGGTCGGCGGGGGACGGTCAGGAGGCGGGGCTGGCCGCCCGGACCTCGGCGGCGATGCGCTCGGCGACCTCCTGCGCGACCTGCTGGGTGGCGGCCTCGACCATCACCCGCACCAGCGGCTCCGTGCCGGAGGGGCGCAGCAGCACCCGGCCGGTCTCGCCCAGCTCCGCCTCGGCCCGCGCGACCTCGGCGAGCACCCCCGGCGCGCCCGCGCCGACCGTCCGGTCGCCCACCGGCACGTTGATCAGCACCTGCGGCAGCCTGGTCAGCACGGCGGCCAGCTCGGCCAGGCTACGGCCGGTCGCCGCCATCCGGGACATCAGGTGCAGCCCGGTCAGCACGCCGTCGCCGGTGGTCGCGAACGCCGGCATGACGATGTGCCCGCTCTGCTCCCCGCCCAGGGCGAGACCGGAGGCGCGCAGTTCCTCCAGGACGTACCGGTCGCCGACCTTGGTCTCGATCAGCCGGATGCCCTCGGCGGACATGGCCAGGCGCAGGCCCAGGTTGCTCATCACCGTGGCGACCAGGGTGTCCTCGGTGAGCGTGCCGGCGTCCCGCATGGCCAGCGCGAGGATCGCCATGATCTGGTCGCCGTCCACCTCGTCGCCGTCGGCGCTCACCGCGACGCAGCGGTCGGCGTCGCCGTCGTGGGCGATGCCGAGGTGCGCGCCGTGCTCGACCACGGCGGCGCACAGGGCGTCGATGTGGTTCGAGCCGCAGTCGTCGTTGATGTTGAGCCCGTCCGGCTCGGCGTTGATCGCGATGACCTCGGCGCCCGCCTCCCGGTAGGCGACCGGGGCCACCTCGGAGGCCGCCCCGTTGGCGCAGTCCACCACGACCTTGATCCCGTCGAGCCGGTGCGGCACCGTGCCGATCAGGTGCTGCACGTAGTGGTCGGCCCCGTCCAGCAGGTCGTGAACCCGGCCGATCCCGGCGCCGGTGGGCCGGTCCCAGGCGGTGGTGGCGTTCGCCTCGACCGCGCCCTCGATCTGGATCTCGATGTCGTCCGGCAGCTTGTGCCCGCCGGCCGCGAAGAGCTTGATGCCGTTGTCGGGCATCGGGTTGTGCGACGCGGAGAGCATCACACCCAGGTCCGCCTTGGCCTCGGCGGTCAGGTACGCCACCGCCGGGGTGGGCAGCACGCCGACCCGTACGACGTTGGCCCCGGCGCTGGTCAGCCCGGCCACCACCGCGGCCTCCAGCATCTCGCCGCTGGCCCGCGGGTCCCGCCCGACGACCGCCAGCGGCGGGTGGCTGCGGTCCGACTCGGCGAGGGTATGCGCGGCGGCCACCGCCACCCCCAGTGCCAGTTCGGGTGTGAGGTCGACGTTCGCCCGCCCGCGTACACCGTCCGTGCCGAACAACCGACCCATACCCGCAACCTCCAGAAACGGCCACTGCCTGAGAGAACTGGTGGAGAAAGCGGAACGGCCGGTCCACCTCCCCGGGAATCGAGGGGAGGCGGACCGGCCGTCCGTCAGACGTACAAGGTGAAGACGCTGATCAGCGCTTCGAGTACTGCGGCGCCTTGCGGGCCTTCTTGAGACCGTACTTCTTGCTCTCCTTGACCCGGGCGTCACGGGTGAGGAAGCCGGCCTTCTTCAGCGCCGGACGGTCGTCCGGCTCGCTGACGATCAGCGCTCGGGCGATGGCCAGCCGCAGCGCGCCGGCCTGGCCGGTGGTGCCGCCACCGCGCAGGTTGGCGATCACGTCGAAGGCCTCGGGCTTCTCGGCGGTGACCAGCGGGTCCTTGATGAGCTGCTGGTGCACCTTGCTCGGGAAGTAGGCCTCAAGGTCGCGACCGTTGCAGGTGATCTTGCCGCTGCCGGGGACGATGCGCACCCGGACGATGGCCTCCTTGCGACGGCCCACGGTCTGGATCGGGCGGTCACCACGGGGCGCGCGGGCGACGGGTGCCGGCGCCTCGGTGGCGTCGACGCCGACCTCGGTCTCGGTGATGTCGGTCATGCTGCTTCCTTCGCCCGCGCTCACTGCGCGATCTGCTTGATCTCGAACGGCACCGGCTGCTGCGCGGCGTGCGGGTGCTCGGCGCCGGCGTAGACCTTCAGCTTCTTGATCAGCTGACGGCCGAGCTTGTTGTGCGGCAGCATGCCCTTGACGGCCAGCTCGATGGCGCGCTCCGGACGCTTGGTCAGCAGCTCGTCGTAACCGACCTGCTTCAGACCACCGGGGTAGCCGGAGTGGCGGTAGGCGATCTTCTGCTGCCGCTTGTTGCCGGTCAACGCGACCTTGCCGGCGTTGACGACGACGACGAAGTCGCCCGTGTCGACGTGCGGCGCGAAAGTCGGCTTGTGCTTACCACGCAGCAACGTGGCGGCGTGGGTGGCCAGGCGGCCCAGCACGACATCAGAGGCGTCGATGACGTGCCACTGACGCTCGATCTCACCCGGCTTCGGGCTGTACGTACGCACAGGTCTACCTTGTCTCGTCGTCGGTCTGGGGTCGCGCGCCGAGGTGACCAGGGGTTCCGGGCCGGACCAGCGCGCACGAACGACCAAGCGTACCTGAAGCGGTACGCCGCTGAATGTCGTACAACAGCAGGCAACGATACCCGGCGGCCGACGCGCGGGTCAAAACGGGGTCGACGTCGCCCGCCGACCGGCCGCAATGTGGCATTGATCACACCCCGGCGAGCCGGCTCCCCGGCCGCAGGTAGAACAGCCAGGTCACCAGCAGGCACAACGCGTAGCAGCCGATGAACGCCAGGTACGCGGCGTCCGCGCTCTGCCAGGTCAGGAAGGACTGCCGGAAGGCGATGTTCACCAGCACCCCGCCGGAGGCCCCCACCGCCCCGGCGATGCCGATCAACGCCCCGGTGAGCCGCCGCGCCCGGCGCTCGGCCGCCACCGCGTCCAGCCGTCCCTCGGCCACCTCGGCGGCCGCCCGGGACCGGAAGATCGCCGGAATCATCTTGTACGTCGAGCCGTTGCCGATCCCGCTGGTCACGAAGAGGGCCAGGAAGCCGGTCAGGTAGAGCGGGAGCGACCGCTCGCGGGCGGCGTACAGCACCAGCGCCGCGCCGCCGGCCATCGCGGCGAAGTTCCAGAAGGTCACCCGGGCGCCGCCGTGCCGGTCGGCGAGCTGGCCACCGACCGGCCGGATCAGCGAGCCGACCAGCGGCCCGAGGAAGGTCAGCCAGGCCGCGTCGACCGGGGTGGCGAAGCGGTCGGCGAACTCGATCTGGAGCACCTGGCCGAAGGCGAAGCCGAACCCGATGAACGAGCCGAAGGTGCCGATGTAGAGCAGGGACATCACCCAGGTGTGCGGTTCGCGGGCGGCCTGGCGCAGCGCCCCCGGCTCGTTGCGCGCGGCGGGGACGTTGTCCAGCCAACGGGCCGCGGCCAGCGCTGCCAGCACGATCAGCGGCAGGTAGACCGCCGGCACCAGCCGGGGGTGCGCGGCCCCGGCGGTGGCCAGCACCGCCAGTCCGACCAGCTGCACCGCCGGTACCCCCAGGTTGCCACCCCCGGCGTTGAGGCCGAGCGCCTTACCCTTGAGCCGCTCCGGGAAGAAGAGATTGATGTTCGCCATCGAGGAGGCGAAGTTGCCGCCACCGACGCCGGTGAGGCAGGCCAGCACCATCAGGGTGGGGAACGACACGCCCGGTTCGAGCAGCACCGCCATCGGCACCGCCGGCACCAGCAGCAGCAGCGCGCTGACGATGGTCCAGTTCCGCCCACCGAACCGGGCCACCGCCAGGGTGTACGGCAGCCGCAGCACCGCCCCCAGCGCGGCCGGCACGGCGGTGAGCAGGAACTTGCCGGCGGGGTCGATGCCGTACTCGGGACCGAGGAAGAGCACGGTCACCGACCAGAGGCTCCACACCGAGAACCCCACGTGTTCGGCGAGGATCGACACCCACAGGTTGCGCCGGGCGATCCTCGCCCCGGTGGTGCGCCAGAACTCCGGATCCTCCGGACGCCAGTCGTCGAGCCGGTGCCGGCGGCCCGGCCTCGCGGGGGTGTCGGTGACCGGTGCGGTGGAGAAGAGGGCGCTCACGCCACGGCTCCTTCTCGTCTCGGGGCGGGACGCAGGAGACGCTAGCCGCCCGGCGTTACCCGCCGGTGCCCGTCGCGGGTCGTCGCGGATACCGGCGGCGCACCGACCGTGCGGACCTGCCGTGAGACCGGGAGGTTCCCGACGACGTCCCTGCTCGGCGCGGGGTGCGGTGGCCCCGGGCGTCGATCGGCGCCGATCCGCTGCCCCGGCCCGGTGTGAGCGGCTCTTGACAGGGCCGAAACAAACGGGACCCGGCACGGAAACCGCCCGCCGGCACGCTTTGCCGACATGACAGACGGTGCACGGGCCGCGACCCCACCGGGACACGCGTCCCGCGAGGCGGCCACGCACTGCCCGTACTGCGCTCTCCAGTGTGGAATGGTGCTGAGCGAACGGGACGGGCGGACCGAGGTGCTGCCCCGCGACTTCCCCACCAACCGTGGCGGCCTGTGCCAGAAGGGCTGGACCGCCGCCGAACTGCTCGACCACCCGGAGCGGCTGACCACCCCGCTGCTGCGCGGCCCGGACGGGCGACTGGCCCCGGCGACCTGGGCCGAGGCGTACGCCCGGATCCGCACCGGGGTCCGCGACATCCAGGCCGCGCACGGCCGGGACGCGGTCGCGGTCTTCGGTGGCGGCGGGCTGACCAACGAGAAGGCGTACGCGCTCGGGCGGTTCGCCCGGGTCGCGCTGCGCACCCGCATGATCGACTACAACGGACGCTTCTGCATGTCCTCGGCGGCGGCGGCCGGAATGCGCGCCTTCGGTATCGACCGGGGCCTGCCCTTCCCCCTGGCCGACCTGGGCCACGCCGACACCCTGCTGCTGGTCGGGGCGAACCCGGCCGAGACCATGCCCCCGCTCGCCCGGTACCTCACCGAGCAGCGTGAGCGCGGCGGACGGCTGATCGTCGTCGACCCCCGGGTCACCGCCACCGCCCGCCTGGCCGACCTGCACCTGCAACCGCTGCCCGGCACCGACCTGGCGGTGGCGAACGCGCTGCTGCACATCGCGCTGACCGAGGGCTGGGTGGACCGGGAGTACGTGGCCGCCCGCACCGAGGGCTTCGACGCGGTCCGCCGGATCGCGGCGGGCTGGTGGCCGGCGCGCGCCGAGCGGCTCTCCGGCGTACCCGTGGCCGACCTGGAGGCGGCGGCACGGGCGCTGGGCACCGCGCGGACCGCGATCATCCTCACCGCCCGGGGCGCGGAGCAGCACGCCAAGGGCGTCGACACGGTCACCGCCTTCGTCAACCTGGCGCTCGCCCTGGGCCTGCCCGGTCGCCCCGGCTCCGGGTACGGCTGCCTGACCGGGCAGGGCAACGGCCAGGGTGGACGCGAGCACGGACAGAAGGCCGACCAGCTGCCCGGATACCGGCGGATCGACGACCCCGCCGCGCGGGCGCACGTGGCCGCCGTCTGGGGGGTGGACCCCGACGAGCTGCCCGGTCCCGGGGTGTCCGCGTACGAACTGCTCGACTCCCTCGGCACCCCGACCGGCCCCCGGGCGCTGCTGGTCTTCGGCTCCAACCCGGTGGTCTCCGCGCCCCGGGCGGTCCGGATCGAGCGCCGGCTGCGCGATCTGGACCTGCTGGTGGTGGCCGACTTCCTGCTCTCGGAGACGGCCGCCATCGCCGACGTGGTGCTGCCCACCGCCCAGTGGGCCGAGGAGGACGGCACGATGACCAACCTGGAGGGTCGGGTGCTGCGCCGCCGGGCGCTCCGCGAGCCACCGCCGGGCGTCCGCACCGACCTGCGCATCCTCGCCGACCTCACCACCTCCCTCGCGCCCACCGCGCTTACCGCGCCCACCGCGGATCCCCGGGTGGTGTTCGCGGAGCTGCGACGGGCCTCGGCCGGCGGGACGGCCGACTACGCCGGAGTCACCTGGGAGCGGATCGACGCCACCGACGGGGTCTTCTGGCCCTGCCCGGACGAGGACGGGCCGGACACGCCGCGCCTGTTCGCCGACCGCTTCGCGACGCCCAACGGCCGGGCCCGGTTCCACCCGGTCGAGCACCGCCCGGCGGCCGAGGAGGTGTGCGCCGAGTACCCGCTCCACCTGACCACCGGGCGGGTACTGGCGCACTACCAGTCCGGCACCCAGACCCGGCGGGTCGGCGCGCTGCGGCGGACCGCCCCCGACCCCTTCGTCGAGCTACACCCCGACCTGGCCGCCCGGCTCGGGATCGGGGACGGGGAGGAGGTGCGGGTCAGCTCCCGCCGGGGCGAGTTCCGGGCGTCGGCGCGGATCACCGCGACGATCCGCCCGGACACCCTCTTCGCGCCGTTCCACTGGGGCGGGGCCGGCCGGGTCAACTCGGTGACCAACGACGCCCTCGACCCGGTCTCCCGGATGCCGGAGTTCAAGACCTGCGCGGTCCGGGTGGAGAAGGTGATGCCGTGACCAGCCGGGTCGTGATCGTCGGGTACGGCATGGCCGGTGCCCGCCTCGCCACCGAACTGCACGCCCGCCCCGGCGGGCGGACGGTCACCGTGTTCGGGGCGGAGCCGCACCGGGCGTACAACCGGATCATGCTCTCCACCCTGCTCGCCGGGAAGGTCGACGAGCCCGACGTGGAGCTGACCGACCTGGCCGGGCAGGCCGCGGAGGTCCGGACCGGCACGGCGGTCACCGCGATCGACCGGGCCACCCGTACGGTCCGGACCGACACCGGCGAGCAGATCGGGTACGACCACCTCGTCCTCGCCACCGGCAGCCGGGCCGTGGTGCCGCCGCTGGCCGGGCTGGACCCCGACCGGCTCCCGGACCGGGTGGTGCCGTTCCGCACCCTGGAGGACTGTCGGCGGATCCTGGCCGCCGCCCGGGACGCCCGGACCGTGCTGGTGCTCGGGGGCGGCCTGCTCGGGCTGGAGGCGGCCCGGGGGCTGGCCGCCCGGGGCCTCGACGTGCACGTGGTGCACCCGGTCGGCCACCTGATGGAACGCCAGCTCGACCCGGCCGCCGGGGCGGTGCTCGCCGACACCCTGGCCCGCCTCGGGGTGCGTACCCACCTGGGGGTGTCGGCGACGGGGGTGGCCGCCGGCCCCGGCCGGGTCCGTCTCGACCTGGCCGACGGTCGCACGCTCGACGGCGACCTGCTGGTCCTCGCCTGCGGGGTACGCCCGGACACCGCCCTCGCCTCGGCGGCCGGACTCACGGTGGAGCGGGGTGTCGTGGTCGACGACCGGCTGCGCACCGACGATCCGCACGTCTCCGCGATCGGCGACTGCGCCCAGCACGACGGCGTGGTCGGCGGTCTGGTCGCCCCGGCCTGGGCCCAGGCCCGGGTGGTGGCCCGACTGCTGACCGGCGAGGACACCCTCGACCGGTACCGGCCCCCGCCGGGGGTGACCCGGCTCAAGGCGGCCGGGATCGACCTGGCCGCGATGGGCGAACTGCCCTCGGGTTCCCCGGGGACTGCGGGGCGGTGCGAGGAGCTGACCTTCGCCGATCCGGCCCGGGGCACGTACGCCCGGTTGCGGATCGTCGACGACCGGCTGACCGGGGCGATCCTGCTCGGCGACAACCCGAGCGTCGGCACGGTGATCCAACTCTTCGACCGGGGCGGCCCGGTCCCCGCCGACCGGCGGGCACTGTTGCTCGGACGGACGGTCGACGGCCCGGCCGGCGGGGCGGAACCGGCGGTGACCCCGGCGCTGATGCCGGACGCCACGACGGTCTGCCGGTGCAACGCGGTGAGCAAGGCGGACCTGGTCGGCTGCTGGCGGGCCGGTGCGCGTTCGCTGGTCGGGGTGGTCACCGCCACCCGGGCCGGCACCGGCTGCGGGAGCTGCCGGGACGCGGTCGCCGGAGTCGTCGACTGGCTGGCCGGGGTGGACCCGGTGGAGGTGACGCGGTGAGAACTGACCTGACGGACACGGGGAACGGGACGGGCGACGACACGACGTCCGGAGGCCGGCTGGTGGTGGTCGGCAACGGGATGGTGGGTCAGCGTCTGGTGGAGGCGCTGCGGTCCCGGGACACCGCCGGACGCTGGCGGGTCACGGTGCTCGCCGAGGAGCACCGGCCGGCGTACGACCGGGTGCGGCTCTCGGCGTTCCTCGACGGCGTGGACGCCGACGAGTTGAGCCTGCACACCCCGGACGACGGGGTCGAGCTGCGGCTGGGCGAACCGGTCACGGCGGTCGACCGGGCCCGGCGGGTGGTGACCACGGTCGGGGGCGAGTACCCGTACGACGCGTTGGTGCTGGCCACCGGCTCGTACGCGTTCGTGCCGCCGGTGGACGGCACGGAGCTGCCCGGGGTCTTCGTCTACCGGACGCTGGACGACCTGGAGGCGATCCGGGAACACGCCCGGGGTCGACGGGTCGGCGCGGTGATCGGCGGCGGGCTGCTCGGTCTGGAGGCGGCGAACGCGCTGCGCCTGCTCGGGCTGGACACCCACGTGGTCGAGTTCGCGCCCCGGCTGATGCCCGTCCAGGTCGACGAGGCGGGTGGGGCGATGCTCCGACGCTACGTCGACGAGCTGGGGGTGCGTACCCATCTCGGGGTGGCCACCACCGCGCTGCGCCCCGGACCGGACGGCACCGTCGCCGGCCTCGTCCTCTCCGACGGCAGCGCGGTCGACGCGGAGCTGGTGGTGGTCGCCGCCGGCGTCCGCCCCCGCGACGAGCTGGCCCGCACGGCCGGGCTGCCGGTCGGGCCGCGCGGCGGCGTGCTGGTCGACGCCGCCTGCCGGAGCACCGGCGACGAACGGATCTGGGCGGTCGGCGAGTGCGCGGCGGTCGACGGGACCTGCTACGGCCTGGTCGCCCCCGGCTACGCGATGGCCGAGGTGGTGGCCGACCGGCTGCTCGGCGGGACGGCCCGTTTCCCCGGCGCGGACACCGCGACGAAGCTGAAGCTGCTCGGGGTCGACGTGGCGTCGTTCGGCGACGCGCACGGGGTCACCCCGGGCTGCCTGGACGTGACGGTCACCGACCCGGCCACCCGGGTCTACGCCAAGCTGGTCCTCTCCGACGACGCGACCACCCTGCTCGGTGGGGTGCTGGTCGGTGACGCGAGCGCGTACCCGACGCTGCGGGCGAGTGTCGGCGGCCCGCTGCCGGCTCCGCCGCTGACGCTGCTCGCGCCGGCCGGGGAGGGGGCGACCGGCGGGGTGGCCACGCTCCCCGCCGCCGCGCAGGTCTGCTCCTGCAACGCGGTGACGCGCGGGCAGGTGGACGCGGCGATCGCCGACGGCTGCGCGGACGTGCCCGCGCTGAAGTCGTGCACCCGGGCCGGCACCAGCTGCGGTTCCTGCGTGCCGCTGCTCAAGCAGTTGCTCGACGCGGCCGGGGTGGTCCAGTCGCGGGCGCTCTGCGAGCACTTCGACGTCAGCCGCCGGGAACTGTTCGAGATCGTCCGGGTCCGGGGCATCCGGACCTTCTCGCAGCTCGTCGCCGAGCACGGGCGCGGCCGGGGCTGCGACATCTGCAAGCCCGTGGTCGCCTCGATCCTCGCCTCGCTCGGCGGCGGGTACGTGCTCGACGGCGAGCAGGCGTCGTTGCAGGACACCAACGACCACGTCCTGGCGAACCTGCAACGGGACGGCAGCTACTCGGTGGTGCCCCGGATCCCGGGGGGCGAGATCACCCCGGAGAAGCTGATCGTGATCGGTGAGGTGGCCCGCGACTTCCACCTCTACACCAAGATCACGGGTGGGCAGCGGATCGACCTGTTCGGCGCCCGGGTGGACCAGTTGCCGGCGATCTGGCGGCGG
This sequence comes from Micromonospora sp. NPDC023956, assembly GCF_040639195.1. Taxonomy (NCBI): domain Bacteria; kingdom Bacillati; phylum Actinomycetota; class Actinomycetes; order Micromonosporales; family Micromonosporaceae; genus Micromonospora; species Micromonospora sp. NPDC023956. The sequence goes on along the minus strand of NZ_JBEZZN010000003.1, from coordinate 557,695 downwards.
CTCGTGGACGCCGGTTTCGAGTCCGGCCACGCGTACGGCAAGGCGCTGCGCACGGTGAAGTCCTGCGTCGGCGAGACCTGGTGCCGGTACGGGGTGCAGGACTCGGTCGGGCTCGCGATCGCGCTGGAGCTGCGCTACCGGGGCCTCCGGGCACCCCACAAGATCAAGTCGGCGGTCTCCGGGTGTGCCCGGGAGTGTGCCGAGGCCCGCAGCAAGGACTTCGGCGTCATCGCCACCGAGACCGGCTGGAACCTCTACGTCGGCGGCAACGGCGGATTCCGCCCCCGGCACGCCGACCTCTTCGCCACCGACCTGACCACCGCGGAGCTGGTCACCTACGTCGACCGGTTCCTGATGTTCTACGTCCGCACCGCCGACCGGCTGCAACGCACCGCCGCCTGGATCGAGGCGATGGACGGCGGGCTCGACCACCTCCGCGCGGTGATCGTCGAGGACTCGCTCGGGCTGGCCGCCGAACTCGACGCGGCGATGGCCCGGCACGTCGGGTCGTACTCGGACGAGTGGCGGGACACCCTCGCCGACCCGGACCGGCTGCGCCGCTTCACCTCCTTCGTCAACGCGCCGGACGTCCCCGACCCGTCCATCACCTTCACCGAGGAGCGGGGCCAGCCCGTGCCGGCGGTGGCCGGACGGCAGCCGGTCGTCCTGGGCCTGCCAGCGGTACGGCGATGAGCGGGGCGCACGGCTGGACCCCGGTCTGCGGATACGACCGGCTGGAGCCCGACCGGGGCGTGGCCGCCCTGGTCGACGGGGTGCAGGTCGCCCTCTTCCGGACCGTCGACGGACTGTTCGCCCTGGACAACCGCGACCCGGTCTCCGGCGCGTACGTGCTCTCCCGGGGCCTGGTGGGCAGCCGCGACGGGATGCCCACCCTCGCCTCCCCACTGCACCGGCAGGTGTACGACCTGCGTACCGGCGACTGCCTCGACCGCCCCGGGGCAGCCGTGACCCGGCACGACGTGCGCTGCCGCGACGGTGTCGTCGAGGTACGGCTGACCGTCGCGGCCGGCGGCGTCCCCGCGCGGGCCGGGGCGGACCCGGAGGCCGGGGTCCGGGCCGAGGAGGAACGCGGGACTCTCGATGGCTGACGAGCTGGCCGGCTTCACCGTCGGCGTGACCGCCGACCGGCGGCGCGACGAACTCGCGGCGATGCTGGAACGGCGCGGCGCGCGGGTGGTGCTCGCCCCGGCGCTGCGGATCGTGCCGCTCGCCGACGACAGCGACCTGCGCGAGGCCACCCGCGCCTGCCTGCACCGGCCACCGGACATCCTGATGGCCAACACCGGCATCGGCATGCGCGGCTGGCTGGAGGCGGCCGAGGGGTGGGGCCTGGCCGAGTCGCTGCGCTCCGTGCTCGCCGACACGTACGTGGTGACCCGGGGCCCGAAGGCGCGGGGCGCGATCCGGGCCGCCGGTCTGCACGACCAGTGGTCGCCGGATTCGGAGAGCTGCGAGGAGGTGGTCGAGCACCTGTGTCGGCGCGGGGTCGCGGGTCAGGTGATCGCGATGCAGCTGCACGGCGACCGCCAGCCGGAGTGCACCATGGCGCTGGAGGCGGCCGGGGCGACGGTGATCGAGGTGCCGGTCTACCGGTGGGCCCCGCCCACCGACTCCGCTCCCCTGCACCGTCTGATCGACCTGGTCGCGTCCCGGCTGGTCGACGCGGTCACCTTCACCTCGGCACCGGCGGCCGAGGCGCTGCTGCGGGCCGCCGGGGACCGGGCCGAGGCGGTGCTCGGGGCGTTCCGCAGCGACGTGCTGGCCGGTTGCGTGGGGGCGGTCACCGCCGAGCCGTTCCAGCGTCGGGGGGTGTCGGTGAGCGTCCCCGCCCGGGCCCGGCTCGGCGCGCTGGTGCGGCACCTCGTCGACGAGTTGCCCCGCCGTACGGTGACCCTGCGGGCCGCCGGCCACCAGCTCACCCTGCGCGGCCACGCAGCCGTGATCGACGGGGAGCTGCGACCGCTGGCCCCCGCGCCGATGGCGGTGCTCCGGGCGCTGGCCCGCTCCCCCGGCCGGGTGTTCTCCCGTACCGCCCTGCTGCGCACCCTGCCGCGCGGCGCGGACGAACACGCGGTGGAGATGGCGGTGGCCCGGATCCGGGCCGGCCTGGACGCCCCCCGGGTGGTGCAGACCGTGGTCAAGCGCGGCTACCGGCTGCGCGTCGACTGACCTCTGCCTCGGGACGCGCAGGGGTCCCCGGCTACCGGGAGGCGGTAGCCGGGGACCCCGCGGTCATCCGACGGTCAGCCCACCGGGGTGGGGAAGCCGCGACCGTGCTCGGCCTGGAGGCGGAGCATGGCGTGCTCGACCACGGTCACCAGCACCTGCTTGACGGCCTCGCGGTGCCGGGCGTCGGTCAGGATCAGCGGCACGTGCGGCGAGATCGCCAGCGCCTCCCGGACCTCCTCCAGGTCGTAGCGGGGCGCGCCGTCGAAGTGGTTGAGCGCCACCACGTACGGCAGCTTGCGGTTCTCGAAGTAGTCCAACGGTGCGAACGCGTCGGTGATCCGACGGGTGTCCACCAGCACGGCGGCACCCACCGCGCCCTTGATGATCTCGTCCCACATGAACCAGAACCGGGTCTGGCCGGGGGTGCCGAAGAGATAGAGGATCAGGTCCTCGGCCATGGTGATCCGGCCGAAGTCCATGGCCACCGTGGTGGTCTGCTTCCCCGGCACCTTGGACGGGTCGTCGATGCCGACACCCGCCGCCGTCATCACCGCCTCGGTGGTCAGCGGGGTGATCTCCGAGACCGCGCCGACCAGGGTTGTCTTGCCCACGCCGAACCCGCCCGCGACCACGATCTTCGCGGAGGTGATACCCCGGTTACGGCGTGCCCCGGCGGGGTCATAGCCTGCGAAGTCCACTTAGCACCCTCTCAAGCAGTTCCATCCGCTCCTCGTACGCCTCGGCGGGAGCGGCAGTGTGTAGCGTCAGCAGACCCTCGGCCACCATGTCGGCGACCAGTACCCGGGCCACGCCCAGCGGCATTCGGGTGTATGCGGCGATCTCCGCCAGGGACTGCGGACGTCCCTCGCAGATCGTGGCGATGCGATGCTTGTCGTGGCCGGCGAATCGGGACTCCGCGACGGCGGTCGGACTTGCCGTCATCACCGCCTCCAGGGCGATGTCCTGGCGCGGCTCGGTGCGTCCCCGGGTGACCGCGTACGGACGCACCAACGCGCCGCGCGGGTCCTCTCGCCTCCGGTCCATTCGCGATCACCTCCTTCCGCCGGCGCCGCCTGTCGGCACCGGGTGACGGTTTCTGCTCGGCTACTACCGGACCACGGCCTCTCGGGGCAGCGGCACCAGCGCCGCTCCGACCCGTTCCACCAGTAGCGCCATCTCGTAGCCGACCTGGCCCACGTCACAGCTGCGGGCGGCGAGCACCGCCATCGACGACCCGTCGCTGATGGACATCAGGAACAGGTACCCGCTGTCCATCTCGATGACGGTCTGGAGCACACCCCCGGCGCTGAACATCCGGGCCGCGCCCTCGGTCAGGCTGACCACGCCGGAGGTGATCGCGGCGAGCTGGTCGGCGCGGTCCCCCGGCAGGTCGCGCGACGAGGCGAGCAGCAGCCCGTCCGCGGACACCGCGACGACGTGCGCGATACCCGCCACGCTGTCGGCGAAGTTGGTGAGCAGCCAACCCATGTCCTGCATAGCCGCTGGCCTGTTCATCGGCTCGTCTCCTTGGTCGAATCGCTGTTCAGGTCGGCACCGGCCGTCCGACCGCGTTGCACACCGCGGTGGTAGGCCGACAGCAGACCGCGTACTTCGTCAGGGGTGCGCCGGGTGCTGGCCCGGGTGCCCTTGGGCTCCACTCCACCGGGCACGAGCTGCGCCTGCGGCACCCGCTTGGGCAGTCCGGAGCGGGTGGTGCCCGCAGCGGTCGGTTCGGCGGCCTTGACCGCCCGGGACCAGCCGTCGTCCGCCGCCGTACGCCAGCTGTCCGTGCCGGTCGGCGCCGGCGTCGGTGCCGGCTCGGCCTGGGCCACCGGAGCCGGGATCGGCGTCGGGTCGGCCACCGGGACCGGGACCGGCGGGAGGGCGGCCGGCGGCTCGGGGGCCGGCGGCGGTGCCGACGGCATGGCCGGCGGCGCGTACGACGGCGGCGGCGGCTGCGTCACCGGCGGCGTCGCGGCCGGGACGACCGTGGCACCCGGCGTACGTCCGGGCAGCTTCGGCAGCTGCGGCGCCTCGGTGGTCGGGGCGCTGGCCGCCACCGGCGCGGCCGGCGGCTGGTCGAACTGCGGGCGGGCGAAGATGGCCGTCGCGTCGTTTCCGTGGGTACGGAACCAGGCGGTCTCCATCTCCCGGAAGATCGGTACCTCGGCCGGCTCGGCCGGCCGGGGAGCCGGCAGGGCGGGCGGGGCGAGCGGGGCGAGCGGGGCGACCGACGGCGACGGGGTGGCCACCGGACCGGCCACCGGACCGGCGGGCAGCGGGGGCGCCGACGGTTGCGACCGGTCGTTCCCCGGGCTCCGCTGCGGCAGCGGGTTCAGGGTGGGGAACGCGGTGGTCGGCGTGCCCGCCAGCCCGTTCCCGGCGACCGGGGTGGCCGGGGTGAAGGCCGAGGTGGTCGGGGTGAACGCCGAGGTGGCCAGGGTCGGCGACGCCGTGGTCGGGCCGCCCGCGTTGACCGTCGGCCCGGTGTCGCGGACCTCGTTCGGGGCCGGCCACGGCGTCGGCGACTGGTTGGTGCGCCACTGGTCGCTGGTGAGGGTGGCCGCCGAGGCGCGCCCGGCGCCGGCCAGCGGCTCGCCGAACGGGGCCGACGAGCCGGCGGCCGGGGCCTGCTCGACGGCGAGCGGCTGACGCGGCCGGGGCAGCGGGTCCCGGACAGCACTGCCGCGACCCTGCGGCAGCACCACGGTCGAGTTCGGCAGGGTGACCTGGGCGACGGTGCCGCCCTCCACGTTGCGCCGCAGTTCGACCCGGATGCCGTAGCGAGACGCCAACCGGCTGACCACGGCGAGACCCATCAGCCGGAACGCGGCCACGTCCACGGTCGACGGGGCGGCCAGTCGCCGGTTGAGCGAGTCGAGCTGCTCGTCGGTGAGCCCGAGGCCACGGTCCTCGACCTGGATCAGCACGTAGTCACGGATCCGCCGGCCGTCGGCGACCACGGTGGTCGTCGGCGGGGAGAACCGGGTGGCGTTGTCGAGCAGCTCGGCGACGAGCCGGACCACGTCGTTGACGGCGTGCGCGGCGACCGAGATGTCGGTGTCGACGGTGCCGAACTCGATCCGGTTGTAGAGCTCCACCTCGGACTGCGCGGCGCGCAGCACGTCGACCAGGAGCGCGTCGTCGCGACGCGGTACGGCCGAGTCGGCGCCGGCGAGCACCAGCAGGTTCTCGTCGTTGCGGCGCATCCGGGTGGCCAGGTGGTCCAGCTCGAAGAGCTGGGCGAGCCGCTTCGGGTCCTCCTCGCCACGTTCGATGGCGTCCAGCTCGCCGATCATCCGGTCGACCAGGGTCTGACTACGGCGGGCCAGGTTGAGGAACATCGCCGAGACGCTGGCCCGCAGGGCGGCCTGCTCGGCCGCGATCCGGACCGCCTCCCGGTGGACGACGTTGAAGGCGAGCGCGACCTGGCCGACCTCGTCCTTGTTGGTCAGCTTGATCGGGTCGCGGACCTCGTTGACGATCTCCTCCACACCGCCGTCACCGGCGTTGCCCATGCTCTGGAGCCGCTTGACCGCGTCCGGCAGGTCGTGGTTCGCCACCGAGAGCGCACCCTCCCGCAGCCGGCGCAGCGAGTCGTTGAGCGACCGGGCCAGCACGATGGCGAGGGTGACGGCGACGATGAGGGTGAGCAGCACCAGCAGCGCCTCGACCACGGCCTGCCGGATGACCGCCGTACGGGCGTCGTCGGTCTGGCTGAGCAGCCGGTCCTGGAGCTGCACCTCGGTCCAGCGCATCAGGTCGTGGACCGCGCCGATGGCGAAGGTCGCGTCCTCGGCCCGGACCAGGGCCGGCGTCTGCCCGACGGAACGGGTGATGTCGGCGGCGACCCGGTCGGCGAGGACCACCGCGTCACCGGTGACCGTGCTGTCCACCAGGGCCTGCTGGGTCGGGTCCGCGGCGAGCGAGAACGTGAGCAGGGCTTCCTGCTGGCTGGTGAGCGTGGCGACGAAGGAGGAGAACTGCTCCTCGTCGATCCGGTTGGCCGCGAGCGCGGCGAAGGCGACCGCCTCCTCCTCGGCCACGGCCGACTTGGCGCGGCTGAACGCGGCGACCGCCCGCCGGCTGTCGGCGAGCGCGCCGTCACCGGGGAGCTGGGCCAGCGCGTCGCCGTAGCCGACCAGGTCGGCCAGGACCACGCCGTACCGCAGCACGGCCGCGGAGACCGGCATCTGGCGGCGGTCCACCACCTCCTGCCGGGTCGCGTTGAGGGTGGCCAGGTGGTCGTCGATGATGCGGAGCCGGTCACGGACTGCCGACGGCACCTCGCCCAGCTCACGCCGCTGGGCGTTGTACTGGGAGACCCGCTGTTCGCTGCGGCGTACGTGGAGGTTGAACGAGTCCGGCTTGGCGGTGGGCGAGGCGAGGTAGGTGGCCGCCGCCATCCGCTCGCGGTGCAGGTCCTGGGTGAGCGCCGAGATGTCGACCGAGAGCGCGGTCAACGAGCGGGCCTGGTTGGCCTCGTAGGCGCCCTCACCGACCGAGATGAGACGTACGGTGGCCAGCGCGACGACCGCGGCGACCGGTACGACGAGGATCAGCGCCAGTTTGGACCGGATCCGCGCGTCGCGCAGCCGGGGTAGCCGGCGCCGTCGCTTCTCCTGGGTGGGCTGACCGCTCTCGGGCAGGGTCGTAGGTGCGGTGCTCACGACATCGCCTCCGTCGTTTCTTCCACGTATGACCCGCCGACCCGCGCCTGGTGCAGCGGACAGCGCCACGCGCGGCACGGCCGCGATTTCATCAGAGAAGATTGGATTTGGGAAGCCGCAGTGAGACAGGAAACGTTAGGAGAGCACCAAACCGCTGAAGTGGTCAACTATTACCTTCATTTCCACGAGGCCCTGATCAGGGCAGATGATCCACAGTATTCGTCCGCTTCTGCTAAGTGAGCATTTGCAAACCTTCGGGGCCACCACCATGTGGGACGGCCATCCCGAAACGCCCCGGGCACCCGCGCTTGACCACGGGGCCTCGGCATTGGCAAGGTTTTGCAGGCTTCGCGCACACCGTACGGCAGACCCAACCCGTCTCTCCACCGAGGACGGATATAGCGGGGATCGGGCACCGCCCACCCGCCTTCTGGAGGACCAAGTTGAGCCCCTTCCGCTCCGTGACCACCGCGGCGCTCGCATCGGCTGTCCTGGCCATCACGCTCACCGGCTGCCAGTTCGGCGAGGAACCCCAGGACACCAGCCCCATCGTCATCGGCGCCGACCTCGAACTCTCCGGCCCGCAGGCGGCCACCGGCAAGGCGTACCAGCGCGCCCTGGAACTCAAGCGCGACCAGTTGAACGCCTCCGGCGCCCTGGGCGGACGCCGGATCGAACTCAAGGTCAGGGACAACCGCTCCGACGCCGCCGAGTCGCAGCGCAACATCGGCGACTTCGGCAACGACGCCTCGGTCACCGCAGTGATCATGGGCGGTTGCAACGAGTGTGCGGTCAACGCGGTCCGCACCATCAACGACAAGCGCGTGCCGACGATCGCGCTGGCCGCGTCGGGGGCGATCACGTCCTCGTCCGGCCAGCAGGGCTCGTACGTGTTCAAGCTGGCACCGAACGCCAAGGACAGCGCCGACGCCCTCACCGCCGAGCTGACCCGGCGCGGGGTCAAGGAGGCGGCGCTGCTGCACAGCGACGACGACTACGGACGCGAGGGACTCGCCGCCCTCCAGGACGAGTTCGCCAAGGCGAAGATCAAGCTGGCGGCCGTCCGGCCGGTCAAGAGCACCGACACCGACGTCACCGGACCGGTCGAGACGCTGACCGAGGAGAAGCCCGACGCCCTGGTGCTCTGGACGCCGTCCGAGCAGGCGATGCTGGCCACGACCGCGGCGCAGAAGGCGAAGTTCAAGGGCGCGGTCTTCCTGGACGCGGCAGCCGCCGGCGAGCTCTTCCTCGGTTCGTCGGCCCGCTCGGCCGAACAGGCCACCCTGGTCTTCACCCAGACCATGGTGATCGACGACGTCATCGCCACCACCCCGGCCAAGGCCGCCCGCCGGCAGTGGTTCCGGGACTACACCGCCCGCTTCGGCGGGTACAACGGCTTCTCCTCGTTCGCCGCGGACGCCGTGCAGCTGATCGCGGACGCCGAGCTGCGCGCCGGCGGCGAGCAGGGCCGGGTCGACCGGGACGGCCTGCGCGACGTGCTCGAGACCTCCCAGATGGACGGCCTCTCCGGACCGATCCGGATGACCCCCGACAACCACTCCGGGCTGATGCCCCAGGCCCTGACCACCCTGGTCGCCCAGGGCGGCCGGTGGCGGCTCGCCGGGTGATCGGGGGGTTGTGGCCCTGCCCCCGCCCGGCTCCGGGCGGTCAGGCTTGATCCCTGCGCCGGGCGGGGGCAGGGCCACACCTTTGGTGAGTTGAGCGGTTCCCGGTCGACGTAAGGTTGCCGGTCGACGTGGTTCCCGGTTGGGCACCGGGTGGGGTTCAGCGGCTGGACGTGGTGGCGCGGACCCACGGCAGGGCCAGCCGTTCCAGCACCACCAGCGCGAAGTAGAGCAGGATGCTCATCGCGGCGATCAGGACGATCGCCGCCCACGAGGTGGAGTACGCCCCCACCCCGTTGAACTGGAGGATCTGGTAGCCCAGGCCGGCCTCGCCGGCCTGGAACTCCCCGATCACCGCGCCGATCGCGGCCAGCGGCATGGCCACCTTGAGCCCGACGAAGATCTGCGGCAGCGCCGCCGGGAAGCGCACCTTGCGGAACGCCTGCCACCAGGAGGCGTTCAGGGATCGGGCCAGTTCGGCGAACTCGGCGGGCGTGGTGGTCAACCCGGTCGCGGTGGAGAGCACGATCGGGAAGAAGCAGAGCAGGAACACCATGGTGAGGATCGGCTTCTGCCCCCAGCCGAGGGAGACCACCAGCAGCGGCCCGAGCGCGATCTTCGGGACCGCGTTGATCGCCACCAGCAGCGGTGAGAACATCCGCTCCACCCGCCGGGAGGCGGCCAGCGCCAGGCCGATCAGGACACCGGCCACCGTCGACAGCAGGAAGCCGACGACCGTGGACAGGGTGGTCGCCCCGGCCGCCTCCAGCAGCACCGCCCGGCTCTCGACCAGGGCCCGGAAGACGTCCTCCGGCGGGGGTAGCGAGGCCGGGTGGATGAGGTGGAACACCGAGGTGACCAGCCACCACACGGCCAGCGCGACGAGCACGCCGAGCAACGGCAGACCGATGGCCGCCGACCCGGGTCCGAGGTGGCGGGACGCCGACCGGGTCGGGGCCGGCTTCCTTGTCGCGGGCTCGGCGGCCCGCTCCTGCAACTCCGTCATGTCTTCTTCCTTCTCCTCGGCCGTCGGGCGGAGGTCTCCCGGGCCGTCCCGGCGGCCGGAGCACGAGCGGGGGTGCGCTCCGCCGGTCACGGCGGAACACACCCCCGGGTGTTCGGTCAGGCCTTCGGCGCGAGGTTGAAGTCGACGACCTGCTCCGGGGTGATGTTCTGCTTGAGCGCCCCGGCGCCCTGGAGGATCGCGATGCTCTTGGCGACCCGGCCGCTGTCCAGCGCGCCGATGGCGGTACCCGAGTTGCTGGACCGGACGTAGCCGGCCATCAGCTCCAGCTCCGCGGCGGCGGACACCGGGTTGGCATCGGAAACGTTCTTCTTCAGGATCTCGCCGGCCTCCTTCGGGTTGGCCAGGCTGTACTCCAGGCCCTTGAGCAGCGCGCCGGTGAAGCGCTTCACCATCTCCGGCTCCTCCTTGGCGAGCTTCTTGGAGGTGATCAGCGCGTTGCCGTAGAGGTCGGTCATCACGTTGCTGTACGGGAGCATGACCGGCTCCTTCTTGGCCACCGCCCGAACCGTGGGCGCACCCACGACGAACTGGCCGATACCGTCGACCCGACCGGAGGCGAGCGTCGCCATCAGGGTCTGCGCCTCGCCGTTGACCCACCTCACCTTGCTGTTGTCGATGCCGGCGAGCTTGGCGTAGGTCGGGAAGAGGTTGCGGACCACGGAGACCGGGGTGTCGGCGAGGGTCTTGCCCTCCAGGTCCTTCGGGGAGGCGATGCCCTTGTCCGCCGTGGTGACGATGGCGGCCATGGTGCGCTGCTGGATGGCGGCGACGGCGACGAAGTCCTTGGGCCGGTCGTCCCCGCCGCCGAGCTGGAGGATGCCGCCGGTCAGGTCGATCGGACCGAAGTCCGCCTTCCCACCGACGATCGTCTGGATCACGCCACCGGTGCCCTGGCCCGGCTTGATGTCGACGTCGAAGCCGGCCTCCTTGAAGAAGCCCTTCTCCTTCGCCACCCACGCGTAGGAATCCCGGCCGAAGTTACCGAATGAGGTGAGATACGTCACCTTACGCATTGAAGCGCCGTCGCCACTGCCGGAGCCGGAGTCGGAGTCACTACTGCAAGCGGAGACCAGAGCCAGAGCCGCGGCCAACGCGGCTGCGGCGACAGTGCGGGTCAACCTTCTCATTGTTGAGCACCATGTCCTTTCCAGACCGGCAGCGGTGCCACCGGAGGAGTTGTCGAACCCGATGACGCCGTGGTGAGGGGGGGTGGGGACCGGCGTCACCGTCGCGGGGGGACTCTTCGCCGGCACAGCGTACGAGAGAGTCACCGCGGCGACACTAGGTGGATCCGGTTACGGAACGACAACAGATTGTTGTCCACCCTGGACGGTGTCAACCCGACGTAATGCCGTTAACCTTGCGTCGCTCGCGAACACCGTGGATGGGAGAACGCCGGATGATACGACTGTCGGGGGTGTCGCGCACCTTCACCGGTCGCTCCGGAGAGGTCGAGGCCCTGCGCGGCATCGACCTGAACGTTGCCGAGGGCGAGTTCGTCGCCGTGCTCGGGCGGTCCGGCTGCGGCAAGTCCACTCTGCTCCGACTGATCGCCGGGCTGCTCCCGGTCACCGCCGGGCAGGTCGAGGTGGGCGGCACGCCGATCACCCGGCCCCGGCAGGACATCGCGATGCTGTTCCAACGCCCGGCGCTGCTGCCCTGGCGCAACGTGCTGGACAACGTCCTGCTCCCGGTGGAGGTCTTCGGCTGGCGCCGGTCCAAGCACCGGCAACGGGCGCGTGACCTGCTGGAGGTCGCCGGCCTGGCCGGCTTCGAGAAGCGGTTGCCGCACGAACTCTCCGGCGGTATGCAGCAGCGGGTCTCGCTCTGCCGCTCGCTGATCGCCGAGCCGCGGGTGCTGCTGATGGACGAGCCGTTCTCCGCGCTCGACGCGCTCACCCGCGAGGAACTCTCGGTCGAGTTGCAGCGGGTGCACATGCAGAACCAGGCCACCATCGTCTTCGTCACCCACTCCATCGACGAGGCGGTGCTCCTCGCCGACCGGGTGGTCGTGCTCAGTCCCCGGCCCGGCCGGATCCGCAAGGTGGTCGACGTCGACATCCCCCGGCCGCGCAGCCTGGGCCGCAACGCGCACCTGGCCGACGTGGCCCGGGTCAGCGCCGACCTGCACGAACTGTTGATGGAACGGGAACCGGCCCCGGCCGGGACCAGGGGGCGATGACCGGTGCGGGTGTGTGTCTTCGTCGAACCGCACCGGGGTGCCACCTACGACGACCAGCTCCGGTTCGCCCGCCGGGTGGAGGAGGCCGGCTTCGAGGGGTTCTTCCGGGCCGACCACTACCAGTCGATGGGGGCCGAGTCCGGCCTGCCCGGCCCGACCGACGCCTGGCTGACGCTGGCCGCGCTGTCCCGGGAGACCTCCCGGATCCGGCTGGGCACGCTGGTCAGTTCGGCCACGTTCCGGCTGCCTGGGCCGCTGGCCGTGATGGTCGCGCAGGTCGACCAGATGAGCGGCGGCCGGGTCGAGCTGGGCATCGGCGCCGGCTGGTACGAACGCGAGCACGCCTCGTACGGCATCCCCTTCCCGCCGGTGGTGGAGCGCTTCGACCGGCTCGCCGAGCAACTGGAGGTGATCACCGGTCTCTGGCGTACCCCGGCCGGTGAGACGTACCACCACGACGGCGTGCACTACCGGCTGGTGGACGCCCCGGCCCTGCCCAAGCCGACGCAGGTGCCCGGCCCACCGGTCATCGTCGGTGGCAAGGGGCCGAAGCGCACGCCCGAACTGGCCGCCCGGTACGCCGACGAGTTCAACATGCCGTTCAAGAGCGTGGCGGAGACCGCGACGGCGTACGAACGGGTGCGCGAGGCGTGCGACCGGCACGGCCGGGACGCCTCGGGACGCGCCCCGCTGGTGTTCTCCGCCGGGATCGTGGTGGCGATCGGGCGCACCGACGCCGAGGTCCGACGCCGGGCGACGCCGCTGCACGTCAAGAGCGCGCTGCCGCCGGAGGACCCGGTGATCGGTTCGCCCGCCCAGCTCGTCGACCGGCTCGGCGAGTTCGCCGCGGTCGGCACCACCCGCGTCCACCTGCGCCTGACCGAACTCGACGACCTGGACCACCTCGAACTGATCGCCGCCGAGGTGCTACCCCAACTGGAGAACAGATGAGCACGGAACTCGCCCCCGTGGGCCAGGAGATCGTCCTGGAGAACGACAAGGTCCGGGTCTGGCACATCCGCCTCGAACCGGGCGAGCAGCAGCCGCTGCACCGGCACGACCACCCGTACCTGGTCATCGCGGTGCAGGGGGCGAAGAACGTCATCCAGACCGTCGACGGGACGCGGATCGACGCGGACGAGCCGACCGGCGGCGTGGTCTACCGGGACCCGGGTGCCGTCCACATGCTCACCAACGTCGGCGACACCACGTACCTCGCGCGGCTGGTCGAACTGAAGTAACCACCGCCGGGGGTTTGAGTAACCGCCTCCGGCATACGGAGGTAGTTCTCGGGGGACTACCCGAGTACCCGCTCCCGGCCATGCGTCCCGGACGGCTCGCCTGCCGCGTCATGTCCGGTTTTGGTGGCGAGCGGGGTCCACGGGCCGTACCGTGCGCACATGGCCATACGGACCTGGGGCAGAGCTCTGCTGGTGGCGCTCGGGGTGAGCGCGCTGGCCGGGGCAGGCCAGCTCGGCATCGCGTACGGTCTCGGCATCCTCCGGTTCAACCGGTCCTTCACCGACGTCTCCGGGCACTGGCCCGCGCAGCTCGTCTGGGTGGCCTGGTTCGCGGTCGGCGCCACCGTGACCGGTGCGGTGCTCGCCGAGCGGTACGCCCGCCGGGACGACCGCCCGGTCACCGCCGTCGTACGGGTCACCCTCGCCGTGGCCGCCACGCTCGGCGCGACGGTCGTCGCGCCACTGTGCATGCTGCCGGCCCGCAACGCGCAGGTGGCCTCGGTGGACCCGGTGCTGGCCGTCGCGGTCAGCGCCCTCTTCGGCGCACTGGCCGGAACGGTCGCCGCGGTCGCCGTGCTCCACTACGCCCCGGTGGCCTGGAACGTCGCCGCGTCCACCGCCGCGATCTGGCTCCTCGCGCTGCTGTCGGTCGTCCCGTCGCTCGGGGCGGCCGATCCGCTGCCGACCGTACGCCTCGGCGCGCTGGACCCGGCCTGGCTCGCGCCGGATTCGGCCGAACGCCTGGCCATGCTGCTCCTGCCCGGACTGGCCCTGCTGGTCGGGGCGGCGGTGGCCGGGGTGGCCCGCCGGCACGGCCAGCCTCCGCTGCCCGGTGGGGCCAGCGGGGTGGCGGCCCCGCTGCTGGTCGCGGTCGCCTACCTGCTCGCCGGGTCGGGGCGCGGCGACGACGGCTACCAGTCCACGCCCTACGTCGCCGCCCTGCTCGCGGTGCTGACCGGAGCGCTCGGCGCGACCGCGGCCACCATGCTGCGGTATCCACCGCTGGACGTCGCCGGCCTGCTGCCCCGGCTGTCGCGGGACGGGCACGGCCTGCTGCCCCGGCTGTCCCGGACCCGGAGCCGGAGCGGCGTCATCACGCCGACCGAGATCCTGCGTCCCCTACCGCCCGGCACCGGACTGCCACCCGTGCCGTCACCCGCCCCACCGTCCGACGACCCGGTCCCCGCCCCGAACGACGTCCCGGCCGCCGACCCGACCGGCGACGGTTCCGGTGCGCCGGGACACCCGACCTCCGGGACGGCCGGGGACGACACCGCCCGGGAGTCCTTCGGCACCGGTCCCCAGCCGATCGGGCGGCTGCCGTGGCACGTGCCCCGGGCCGCCGGTGCCGACACGAGCCGGTCCGGCACGGGCGACTGGCCGGTTCTGCCCGGCACGGCGGAGACGGTGTCCACCGGGAGCCTGGACTGGTCCCGCCCCGCCCCGGCCCGGCCGGTCGACGCCGCGATGCGGGAACGGGCCCCCGCCGACGGTACCGGTCCGGAACCGGTACCCACCGGCCGTGAGCTGCCGGGACGCTGGCAGCGCGGTTCGACGAGCCACGACGACGCACCGGCCGCCACCGGCGGGACGACCGCCACGTCGCCCCACCCGGGACCGGCGGCGGACGGCGACGCGACGGCCGACGTGACCGGACCGCCGGCCGGTGCGCAGGACGACGTCCGGACCGCCGGGGGGCTCCGTAGGTTGCGGGGCCTGCTCCGGCGCGAGCGGTCCCGGGCCGACGCGGTCGACGGTGACCGGACGAAGGGCGCCGGCGGCCGGGCACGGGAGGAGGCGCTGCTCCCGCACGACGAGGAGTACGTCGACTGGGTCGCCCAACTGGGCCAGCCGATGCCGGACACCACCAACGCCTCGGACCCGGACGAGCGGCGCACCCTCCGCTCCACCGGACGGCACCAGCGCGACTGACCGGTCGGTCGTCAGGACCAGCCGAAGTGGTCCAACGGGCCACGACCCGCGCCCAGTTCCCAGCCCCGCGCGCCGATCAGCCCACGGGTGACGTACTCCTTCGCGGTCGCCACCGCCGTCGGCACCGGGTCGCCCGCCGCCAGCCGCACGGCGATCGCCGCCGAGAACGAACAGCCGGTGCCGTGGTTGTGCCGGGTGTCCACCCGGGGTGCGCGCAGCACGGTGGTCGTGCCGGCGCCGACCAGCACGTCGACCGCCTCGCCGTCGGCGTCCACGTCGCCGCCGGTGACCACCACGTACGCCGGGCCGCCGGCCGCGAGCGCCCCGGCGGCGGTGACCATCTCCCCGACCGTGGTCACCGGGGCTCCGGTGAGGGCCTCGGCCTCCGCGCGGTTCGGCGTCACCACCAGCGCGTACGGCAGCAGCCGCTCGACCGCCCCGATCACACCGAGCCGGTGTCCGCTGGTGGCGACGAGCACCGGGTCGACGACCAGGTTGGGCAGTCGTCCCGCTCGGGCGGCCACGGCCACCGCGTCGGCGACCGCCGGGGTGCCGAGCATGCCGGTCTTGACCGCCCGGACCCGGAAGTCGCCGAGCACACTGTCGAGCTGGTCGGTGACCGTGGCCGGGGGCAGCGGCAGGACCGCGTCCACGCCCCGGGTGTTCTGGGCGGTCACGGCGGTGACCACGCTGGTGCCGTACGCGCCGAGGGCGGCGAAGACCTTCAGGTCGGCCTGGATGCCCGCGCCGCCACCGGAGTCGGAGCCGGCGACGGTGAGCACGGTCGTCGGCGTCACCGCTCGCCTCCGGCCGGGGTGACCGCCTGCTGTTCGGCTGACGCCGGTCGGGCCGCCCGGTGACCGACCGGGCCAGCAGCCCGGTGGGCCGCCGTGAGCGTCGCCGCGACCGTTTCGGGGTCGGCGGCCCGCATGAGGGCACCGAGCACCGCCACGCCGACGGCTCCCGCCGCGACACAGGCGCGCACCTGGTCGGGAGTCTCCACGCCGCCGAGGGCGAGGACCGGCACCGGGCTGGCCCGGATCAGGTCGACCAGCCCGTCCGGGTACAGGGGTGGACCGTGGCCGGGTTTGGTCCGGGTCGGGTAGACGGGCGAGCAGGTGACGTAGTCCTCGGTGGTGATCCGACCCAGCTCGGTCACGTCGTGACAGGACCGGCCGACGAGCGGCAGCACCGGCGGCGGGTACGGGCCGACGGCGGGCAGGTGGACGGCGTCCCCGTCCAGCGGATCGGGGCCGGCGACGACCAGGGTGCCGGCCACCCCGGCCAGGATCGCCCGCAACTCGGCGGCGAGGGCGACCCGTTCGGCGCGGGGCAGGTCCCTCTCCCGCAGCACCACCCAGCGCACTCCCCCGGCCACCGCCGCCGCCACGACCTCCGGCAGTGGCCGCCGGGCCGTCCGCCGATCGGTCAACGCGACGATGCCGGCGGGGAGGTCGGCCCGGAGCGTCCGCGCCGTCACAGCTCCGGCCGTCCTTCGTCGGGGGTGGAGGCCAGGGCGTGAAACCGGCGCGGGATCCGGCCGGCCCGGTACGCGAGCCGCCCGGCCTCGACGGCGTGCCGCATCGCGGTGGCCATCGCCGCCGGGTCCGCGGCCCGGGTGACCGCGCTGGCCAGCAGCACCGCGTCACAGCCGAGTTCCATGGCCAGCGCCGCGTCACTGGCGGTGCCGATGCCGGCGTCCAGGATCACCGGCACGTCCACCTCCTGCCGGATCAGCCGGATGTGGTGCTGGTTCGTGACGCCCAGGCCGGAGCCGATCGGCGCGCCGGCCGGCATCACCGCCGCGCAGCCCACGTCGACCAGCCGTCGGGCCAGTACCGGGTCGTCCGAGGTGTACGGCAGGACGACGAACCCGTCGTCGACGAGTTCTTCGGCGGCGCGCAGCAGCTCCACCCCGTCGGGCAGGAGGGTCCGCTCGTCGCCGACCACCTCCAGCTTGACCCAGTCGGTGTCGAACGCGTCCCGGGCCAGGTGGGCGACCTTCACCGCCTCCCGGGCGGTGTAGCAGCCGGCGGTGTTGGGCAGCAGCCGCACCCCGCACCGGTCGAGCAGCTCCAGCAGTCCGCCGTGCCCGCCGGTCGGGTCGACCCGGCGCAGCGCCAGGGTGACCAGCTCGGTGCCGGAGGCGCGGACCGCCCGTTCCAGCACGTGCAGGTTGGCCGCACCGCCGGTGCCGAGGATCAGCCGGGAGGTGAACGTCGTACCGCCGAGGGCGAAGGTCACCGTGCTCACCCGCCCTGCGCCGCGCCGAGCACCTCGACCCGGTCGCCGTCACGCAGCGTCGCGGCCGGCCAGCCGCTCCTCGGCACCACCTCGCCGTTCACCGCGACCGCCACCCCGCGCCGGTCGGCGGTGACCGCGCCGACCAGATCCGCCACCGTCGCCGTGTCGGGCAGGCTCCGCCCGACACCGTTGACCGTCAGTTCCACCTGTCGTCCTTCCGTCGGGGAGCACGGGCCCGTGCGGGACATCCGTTCGGGGGTCATGGGCCGGTCACCGACCCGACGGGCGGGTCGAACCGGTCCGGGGCGAAGGGGGCGAGCAGCGCGTCGGGGATGCCGGTGACGAGCAGGTCGGCGACCAGGTCGGCGGTGACCGGGGCGAGCACGATGCCGTGCCGGTGGTGGCCCGCCGCGACGAGCACCCCGGGCCGGCCGGGGAGCACCCCGATGACCGGGGCGTTGTCCGGAGTGCCGGGGCGGAACCCGGCGGTCGTCTCGACCAGGTCGTACTCGGCCAGCTCCGGAAGGAGGCCGACGGCGGCACGGAGCAGTCGCAGTACCGCCCCTGCGGTCACCGTCGGGTCCGCCCGCTCCTCGACGGTCGCCCCGACCACCACCTCCCCGTCGGACCGGGGCACGACGTAGACCGGTTCGCCGTCGGCGTACCCCCGGACGACGTGCCGGAAGCCCGGCGGGCCGCCCCCGGGCGCGCGCAGCCGGAGGATCTGCCCCTTCACCGGCCGGACCGGCAGGCCGGTGAGCGCGGCGGTGCCGCAGCCGGCGGCGACCACGACGGCCGGCGCGGTCAGGTCGCCCAGCCGGCCGACCGGCTCGGTGACCAACGCGGCGCCGGCCCGCTCGGCGGCGGTACGCAGGGCCGGCAGCAGGCGGCGCGGGTCGACCTGGTGGTCACCGGCGGCGAACGCACCGCCGCGCACCCGGGGGGCGAGCGCCGGCTCGCGGTCCCGCAGCCCGCTCGGGCGCAACAGCGTGACCGGCAGGCCCAACCCCTGCTGGTACGCCCCGAGCCGGCGCACCTCGGTCAGGTCGTCGCCGGTGAGCCCGACGATCAGGGTGCCCTCGGTGCGGTACCCGAGGTCGGTGCCGCTGGCAGCCGTCAGCTCGGCGGCGAACGCCGGCCAGCGGGCGGCGGACGCGACCAGCAGCCCGGTCAGCGCGGTCTCCCCGAAGGACGCCTCGGCGACCGGAGCGAGCATCCCGGCGGCCACCGTGGACGCCCCCGACCCGGGTGCCGGGTCGTGCACGGTCACCGACAGTCCCCGGACGGCACAGCGCCAGGCGATCGCCCACCCCACCACCCCGCCACCCACCACCGCCACCTGCGGTCCCCGGTCACCGCTTCTCGAGGCGGAGGAAACCCCTGCTACCCGCACCGCAGGGCTCCGAGCAGGTCGGCGGTCGCGCGGGCCGGGTCGGCGGCGGCGGAGAGCGCCCCGACCACCGCCACTCCGTACGCGCCGGCGGCCCGCAGCACCGGCACCGCCGCCGCGGTCACCCCACCGATGGCGATCACCGGCACCGGCACCGCCCCGGCCACCGCGCGTACCCCGTCCGGGCCGATCGGTGCCGGCAGGCCCTTCTTCGTGGTGGTCGCGTGGCAGGGGCCGACGCCGAGGTAGCCGGCCCCGGCGGCGACCGCCCGCGCGGCGGCGACCGGGTCCCGGGCGGTCGCACCGAGCACCGCGTCCGGGCCGAGCACCCGGCGGGCCGCGTCGACCGGCAGATCGTCCGCGCCGACGTGTCCGCCCGCCGCGCCGGCCGCGAGCGCCACGTGCAACCGGTCGTTGACCAGGCACGTCGCGCCGACCGGCGCGCACAGGTCGAGGATCCGGCAGGTCAGGTCGTACGCCTCGCGGTCGGTGGCGGAGTCCTCGACCCGGACCTGCACCACGAGGTCGGGACCGGCGACGCCGAGCGCGGCCCGGACCACGGTGAGCGGGTCACGCCCCGGGCGGGTGTCGGTGACAAGATGCAGTCGTCCCAGGGACGGCACGGCAGTTCTCCTCCCTGCGCCGGCATTACCCGGATCAGGTTCGACGGTCGGGGGCTTCCAGCCCCCCTCTCAGCCCGGTCCACCGGGCTCCCGTGGGTTGTTTGCGTGCCACACGGTACGACGAATCGCGAAATCCGCCAAGGCCGCCGCGTCGTTTTTCCGCAGGTCGAGGCGGTTTCCCTGCCACGACAACAGTGGAGAGAATCTCACAATCGCCGTTTGGGGGCAGCGCGTGACCGTCCGGTCACGGCATGCTGTCCTGATGCCGCGCCTCCCCCAGGTTCCGCCCGGTCTCGAATCCCGGCCGTTCCGCGGCAGCACTGCCGTGGCCGACGGCCTTCTCACCTGGACGATGTTGCGCGGGCGCGCCTGGCAACGGCTGCTGCCCGACGTCTACGTACACCGGGCGGCCCACCGCCCCGACGACCATCGCATCTGGTGTCAGGCCGTGGCGCTGGTGCTCCCGGCCGGCGCCGCGATCGCCGGGCTGAGCGCGGCGTACCTGTGGGGCGCCGGGCTGCTGCCGCCGGACGCGCCGGTCACCGTCGTGCTGCCCCGCTCGGCCCGGATGCGTCCACACGCCCGGGTGTCCGTCACCCGCTCGGTCCTCGCCGAGGCCGACCTGACCGTCCACACCGGCCTGCCGGTCACCACCGCCCTCCGGACGGCCTTCGACCTCGGTCGCCGGCCGCCCCGCACGGAGGCGGTGGTCGCCGTCGACGCGCTGCTGCATCACCGGGTGGTGGACCTGCCCGCCCTGCGGGGGTTCGCGGCCCGTCGCGCCGGCTGGCCCGGCCTGCCGCTGCTGCGCGAGGTGCTCTCCCTGGCCGACCCGCTCGCCGGTTCCCCGATGGAGACCCGGCTGCGCCTGCTCCTGATCGACGCCGGACTGCCCGCCCCGGCCGTCCGGCACGACGTGCGTGACACGGTGGGCCAGTTCGTCGGCCGGGTGGACCTCGCCTACCCCACCCGCCGGGTCGCGCTGGAGTACGAACCCGGCCCGCCCCGTGACCCGGCGCTGCTCCGTCGGGAGGCGAACCGGTTCCACGCGCTGCGCGCGGCGGGCTGGCGGGTGCTCCGCTTCACCTCCGACGACGTGCTCCGCCACCCCAACCGGACGGTCCGGATGGTGACGGCCGCACTGCGGGGGCGACCCGCGCACCGGGTCAACGGTCTGGTCTGAACCGACCACCGTGGCCCGCCGGGCGTGAGGAGACTCCCGGGCAGGCCGTTACCGGCGGACGGCTGCCGGCGCAGCGGTCACCCGTGCACCGGGCGCCGCACCGCCCGGTCAGGGTCCGGGCGGTGCGGCGGGTGCCCAGTGGTCAGAGCAGCGCGCGCAGGGCGGCCAGGTCGTCGTCGTCCGGGTGCCAGGCGCCGGCTACGGCGTTGGCCCGTACCTGTTCCGGCGTGGTGGCCCCGGCGATCACCGAGGTGACCGCCGGCTGGGCGGCCAGCCCTCCGATGGCCACCTGGAGCATGGTGAGTCCCCGCTGGTCGGCGTACGCCCCGATGGCCTCGATGGTGTCCCAGTCGGCGGTGGCGAACCGCTGGGCGTACCGGCCGCCCCCGGAGAGCCGGCTGCCCTGCGGAGGCTGCTCCCCGCGCCGGTACTTGCCGGTGAGCAGGCCGTCGGCGAGCGGGAAGAACGGCAGCAGTCCGAGCCCGAACCGCTCGCACGCCGGCACCACCTCGGTCTCCACCGAGCGTTCCAGCAGGCTGTAGTGGTTCTGGGCGCTGACGAACCGGGTCGTGCCGGCGGTCCGGGCGGTCCAGTCGGCGTCGGCGATCTGCCAGCCGGCGAAGTTGGAGTTGCCCAGGTAGCGGACCTTGCCGGCGCGGACCAGGTCGTCCAGGGCGGCGAGGGTCTCCTCGACGGGCGTGCCCGGGTCGGGCTCGTGCATCTGGTAGAGGTCGATGTGGTCGGTACCGAGCCGGCGCAGTGACGCCTCGACCGCCCGGACGACGTACCGGCGGGCGCCCCGCGCACCGTGGTCCGGACCGTTCATGCCGTGCATGTCCATGCCGAACTTGGTGGCCAGCACCACGTCGTCGCGCCGTCCGCGCAGGGCCGCGCCGAGCAGTTCCTCCGAGCCGCCCTGCGGCTGCCCGTAGATGTCGGCCGTGTCGAAGAAGTTGATACCGGCGTCGAGGGCGGCGTCCACCACCGCGCGGGTCCCGGCCAGGTCGAGCTTGCGGCCGAAGTTGTTGCAGCCGACACCGACGACGGACACCACGAGCCCCGAGTCGCCCAGCCGGCGGAAGGTCATCTCAGTCACGAGATCAACTCTATGCCGCGATGTGGCCGGGGTCCCCTGCTACGCGAAAGCGGTGACAGGGCTCCCCCGCTACCACCCCGGCGGCCCGGGACTCAGCCGACGTCCCAGACCGGTTCGGGGGTCTCGCGGACCTCGCCGTCACCGGCGAAGAGGACGAAGCGGTCGAAGGAGCGGGTGAACCAGCGGTCGTGGGTGACCGCGACCACCGTGCCGGAGAACGCCTTCAGCCCCTCTTCGAGGGCCTCGGCGCTGGCCAGGTCGAGGTTGTCGGTGGGCTCGTCGAGCAGCAGCAGGGTCGCCCCGGAGAGTTCCAGCAGCAGCACCAGGAACCGGGCCTGCTGTCCGCCGGAGAGGGTGCCGAACCGCTGGTCACCCTGACCGGCCAACTCGTACCGGCCGAGGGCGGCCATCGCGGTGTGCCGGTCCATGCCGGCCCGGTGCTCGTCACCCCGCCAGAGGATCTCCACGAGGGTCTTCGCCATCAACTCGGGGCGGTCGTGAGTCTGCGAGAAGTGTCCCGGCCGGACCCGCGCGCCGAGCCGGACCAGCCCGCCGTGGCTCACCGGGGCGAGCGCGGCGGCCCCGTCGACCGGGCCGTTCGCCGGGTCCGGGTCGGTACCACCCCGGGCCAGCAGCCGCAAGAAGTGCGACTTGCCGGTGCCGTTCGCGCCGAGCACCGCCACCCGGTCGCCGTACCAGATCTCCAGGTCGAAGGGGTAGGTCAGGCCGTCCAGCTCCACCTGCTCGCAGATGACCGCCCGCTTGCCGGTCCGTCCGCCGGTCAGGCGCATCCGGATGTCCTGGTCCTTCGGGGGTACGGGCGGCGGCCCGGCCTCCTCGAACTTGCGCAACCGGGTCTGCGCGGCCTGGTAGCGGGATGCCAGCCCGTCGTTGTACGCGGCCTTCTGCTTGTACATCAGCATCAGCTCGCGCAGCTTCTGGTGTTCCTCGTCCCAGCGGCGGCGCAGCTCGTCGAGGCGGGCGTGCCGAGCCACCCGGGCGTCGTACCAGGTCGCGAAGCTGCCCGGGTGCACCCAGGCGCTACCGCCCTCCACCGCGACCACCCGGTCGGCGGTCTGGGCCAGCAGCTCCCGGTCGTGCGAGACGTAGAGCACGGACTTGGTGGACTCGCGCAGCCGCGCCTCCAGCCACCGCTTGCCGGGCACGTCGAGGAAGTTGTCCGGCTCGTCGAGCAGGAGCACCTCGTCCGGGCCGCGCAGCAGCAGTTCCAGGGCGAAGCGCTTCTGCTGGCCGCCGGAGAGCGTCCGCACCGGACGGTCCCGCGCGGTGTCCCAGGGCAGGTCGAGCACGATGGTGGCGACGGTGTCGAAGAGCACCTCGGCGTCGTAGCCGCCGGCCTCGCCCCAGGTGGCCAGCGCGTCCGCGTAGGCGAGCTGGGCCTTGCCGGCGGCGGTGCTGTACTTGCCGCGCACCTCGGCGGTCCGCATCGCCGCCTCGGTCTCGACCAGCCGGCGCCCGGCGACGCGCAGCGCGGGTGGGGCCAGGCCGAGGGCCAGGTCGGCGAGGGTGGAGTCGTCACCGATCATGCCGATGAACTGGCGCATCACGCCGAGCCCACCGGAACGGGCAACGCCACCGACGGCGACCGGCAGGTCCCCGGCGACCATCCGCAGCAGGGTCGTCTTGCCCGCACCGTTCGGTCCGACCAGGGCGACCTTGGCCCCCTCGCCGACCCGGAACGACACGTCGGCGAAGAGTTCCCGACCGTCCGGCAGGGTGTGCGCCACCCCGGCCACGTCCACGTATCCCACCCGGGCATCCTGCCCGAGCGGCACCGGCCGGGGACATCCAATTACCGGGTGACGCGGAGCACCCGGTAGCCCTTCTGGCTGGCGTGCCGAACGACCTGCCAACCCTGTTCGGTGAGCCAGCCGTGCAGCGAGTCGCCGCCGAGGTGCCGGGCGACCACGAGCCAGGCGACCCCGTCCGGGGCGAGCCGGGGCAGCCAGCGTCGCAGCAGGGTGTGCAGTTCCTCCTTGCCGACCCGGATCGGCGGGTTGGACCAGAGCTGGGTGAAGGCGACCCCGTCGGGTACGTCGTCCGGCGCGGCCACCCGCACCCGGCCGGCGGCGCCGACCCGGGCGGCGTTGCCGGTGGTGAGGTCCCGGGCGCGCTCGTTGACGTCGACCGCCCAGACCGTCGCCGCCGGGGCGTGGGTGGCGAGGACGCAGGCGATCGGGCCGAACCCGCAGCCGAGGTCGAGCAGCGCCCCGGCGGTCTCCGGCGCGGGCAGTTCCGCCTTGCGCAGCAGGACGGCGGTGCCCGGGTCGAGGCGGGCGGCGGAAAAGACGCCGCCGGCGGATTCCAGGTGGTAGTCGCGCCCGGCGACGGAGAACTCGACCTGCCGGGGCGGGGACGGACTCGCGGGGCGGGAACTGAAGTAGTGGTCGCCGGTCACGTCGGCATTCTCGCCTACGCCGCCGGGGTGCCGGCACCGACGGGTCGGATGTCGGGAGCGAGGGACAGAGGGCTAATTTCCCGTTTTACTCCACTAAAGGAGTAATGCCCCTACCCTATGGCCATGGTGTACCGGTACGAGTCCGATGAGGACGCATTGCAGCGGCTTCCGCACTCCGGAGCTGAACCGTCGGCGACCGGCGTACGACGCGCCTCCGCCGGCCCCTCACCCTCCCGCTTCCCGACGCCGGACCTGCCCCCGCCCCCTCGGGCGGCTGCCGAGCCGGTCCAGGCCGTCGTTCCGGTGCTGCCACGGGGCACGCCGGTGCCCGAGGAGACCGCCCCGACCAGCCCGCAACCCATCGGCCCGGAGGCGGACGCACCGTACGCCGCCGGGCCCGAGTCACCCGCCCCGCCGCTGGCAGTCCCCCAGGCGGTCCCGGCGTCCGCCGTGGTGCACCCGACCGTGACCGTCAACCGGATGGGTGGCCGGCTCTGGCAGGCGGTGGTGGGCGGCGCGGCGGTCCTCGTCCTGCTGGCCATCTGTGGCCTCGGCACCGCCGCCGTGCTGCTCGAACGGGAATCCACGCCGGTCCCGCAGAGTCCGCCGACCGCCCAGCCCGGCGCGGCGCGCACCGAGGACCCGGTCCGGACCGACCTGGACTCGCGCGACACCGACCCGCTGCCGCTGACCGCGAAGGAGGTCTTCCCGCGTCAGCGGCTGGTCGTCGGCGACAGCCGGTCGCCGTACGAGGTCCTCAAGACCCAGTCCAGCGCGAGCTGTGCGGTGGCGGCCAGCGAGGATCTCGGCGACCTGCTGGTCCAGCTCGGCTGCAGCCAGGTCGTCCGGGGCACCGTCCGGTCACCGGACGGCGCCTACCTGGCCACCGCCGGGCTGTTCAACCTCCCCGACCGGGCCACCGCCGAGCGGGTCCGGGAACGGGTCCGGGAGATCCTCCAGCAGCGCCGGGGCCGCTTCCTGGCCCTGGAGGCCGACAGCCGGACCGAGGTGCTGGCGACCGCCGCGGCCCGGGTCGCCTGGCAGGTGCGCGGCCACTACGTCACCTACAGCCTGGTGGTCCGGGCGGACGGTCAGCCGGTCGAGGCGAGCGACCCGAAGGCCAAGCAGGTGCTCCACGACATGACCCAGCTCCACCTGGACAAGGGGGTGCTGGAACGCCGGGCCGACGGCGACCTGCTCCAGCCCGACCCACGGTCGACCGACAACGACCGAACGAACTCGTCCGGCTCCGACGACGACTGAGCCGCCCGACCGACCACGGCGGGGCCGGGCGGACGGGCCCCACGGTGAGCGCCGGGCGGACCTGCCCCGACCCCACCGGTGCCCGGCGGCGGCGTCAGGACGTGCTCGGTACCCGCAGGCGACGGGTGAGGTCGGCCCGGCGGGCGTACTCCACCGGATCCTCGGGGTAGCCGACCGCGACCAGGGTCAGCCCGTGCGCCGGAGCCACGGTCACCTCGCTCGACCGTTCCCGCCGGGTGAGCAGGCTCGCGGGCCAGCCGGTCGGCCGTCGGCCGTCTCCGGCGACCAGCATCGCCCCGACCAGGCTGCGCACCATCGCCTGGCAGAACGCGTCCGCCTGCACGGTGGCGACCAGCAGGCCGTCCGGATCCCGCCGCCAGTCCAGCCGGGTCACCTCGCGCAGCGTGGTGGCGTTCTCCTTGCGCCGGCAGTACGCGGCGAAGTCGTGCTCCCCCACCAGCCCGGCCGCGGCGGCGTTCAACGCGGCCGGGTCCAGCGGACGGGGCCAGGCCAGCACCTCGTGCCGACGCAGCGGCTCCGCACCCCACGGCGCGTCGGTCACCCGGTACTCGTAGCGCCGGAAGGTGGCCGAGAAGCGGGCGTCGAAGTCGGCCGGCACCTCGGTCAGCGCCCGGACCCGCACGTCCGGCGGGAGCAGCCGGGCCAGGCGGCGCAGCAGCGCGCCCTCGTGGGCCCGCCACACCTCGGCGGGCAGGTCGAGGTGGCACACCTGCCCGGAGGCGTGCACCCCGGCGTCGGTGCGGCCGGCCACCGTCAGCCCGGTCGCGGTGCCCGCGCCGAGGACCAGGTCCAGGGTCGCGGTGAGCACCCCGGCCACCGTCCGCCGCTCCGGTTGCGCGGCCCACCCGGAGAAACCGGTGCCGTCGTACGCGACGTCCAGCCGAAGCCGGATCCGCTCCTCCACTCGTACCTCCGCGTCATGCATCGGGCCCGGCACCCCGAAGGGTGCCGGGCCCGATGGTGGCCTCATGCTCAGGCCTTGTCGTTCTCGCCGGCCTCGTCGCTGTCCTCGCGGGCGGCGGCGGTGTCGCCGGACGCCGACACCGGCGCCTCGGCGTCCTGGTCGTCGCTCTTGGACTGCGGAGCCTCGTCGGCCGGGGCGAGCGCCTCGACCTTGTCCTGCTGCGCGGCCTTGCGGGCGGCGGTCTTCCGGTTCGCCTTGGACTCGGCGACCTGGAGCGCCTCGACCAGCTCGATGATCGCCATCGGCGCGGCGTCACCCTTACGCGGACCGGTCTTCACGATCCGGGTGTAGCCACCGTTGCGGTTGGCGTACCGGGGCGCGATCTGGTCGAACAGGGCGTAGACCACGTCCTTGTCCTTGACGACACCCAGCACCCGCCGCCGCGAGGCCAGGTCACCGCGCTTGGCCTTGGTGATGAGCTGCTCGGCCAACGGACGCAGCCGCCGGGCCTTCGTCTCGGTGGTCTGGATCTTGCCGTGCTGGAACAGCGCGGTGGCCAGGTTGGCCAGCATCAGCCGCTCGTGCGCGGGGCTGCCGCCGAGGCGGGGGCCCTTGGTGGGCGTGGGCATGGTTGGTGCTCCTCGTTTAGATGCTCAGCCGCGGTTACAGCTGCTCGGTCTCGCGGTAGTCGTCGGTGTCGTAGTCAGCCTCGCCGAAGGTGTCCACGACGTGTGCCGGGTCGAAGTTGGGCGCCGAGTCCTTCAGGCCCAGCCCCATCCCGGCGAGCTTCATCTTGACCTCGTCGATCGACTTCTGACCGAAATTGCGGATGTCGAGGAGGTCGGCCTCGGTGCGCCCGATCAGCTCACCAACGGTGTTGATGCCCTCGCGCTTCAGGCAGTTGTAGGAGCGGACGGTGAGGTCCAGCTCCTCGATCGGCAGGGCCAGGTCCGCCGCGAGCTGGGCGTCCTGCGGGGACGGCCCGATGTCGATGCCCTCGGCGGTCTCGTCCAGCTCCCGGGCCAGCCCGAAGAGTTCCACCAGCGTCGAACCGGCGGAGGCCAGCGCGGTACGCGGGCCCATCGACGGCTTGGTCTCGACGTCGATGATCAGCCGGTCGAAGTCGGTCCGCTGCTCGACCCGGGTCGCCTCGACGCGGTAGGTGACCTTGAGGACCGGCGAGTAGATCGAGTCGACCGGGATCCGGCCGATCTCCGCGCCGGCCTGCTTGTTCTGCGCCGCCGTGACGTAGCCGCGACCCCGCTCGACGGTCAGCTCCATGTCGAGCCGGCCCTTGCCGTTGAGGGTGGCGAGCTTCAGCTCCGGGTTGTGCACCGAGACGCCGGCCGGGGGCTGGATGTCGCCCGCGGTCACGTCGCCCGGACCCTGCTTGCGCAGGTACATGCTGACCGGCTCGTCGTGCTCGGAGCTGACGCAGAGCTCCTTGATGTTCATGACGAGCTCGACCACGTCCTCCTTGACACCGGGGATCGTGGTGAACTCGTGCAGCACGCCGTCGATCTTGATCGAGGTCACCGCCGCACCCGGGATGGACGACAGCAGCGTACGCCGCAGCGAGTTGCCCAGGGTGTAGCCGAAGCCCGGCTCCAGCGGCTCGATGGTGAACCGGGACCGGGTCTCGTTGATCGACTCTTCGGAGAGGGTCGGTCGCTGGCTGATGAGCATGTCTTCTCTTCTCTTCCGGGGCGCCCGCCATATGACGCCCACGACAAACTGTTCCGGTGGTCCGTCCCCCGGAGGGGACGGACCACCGCAACGAACTCCGACTACTTCGAGTAGAGCTCGACGATCAGCTGCTCCTGGACCTGCGTGTCGATGACCTGCCGGGCCGGGAGCGAGTGCACCAGGATCTTCATCTGGCTGGGGATGGCCTCGAGCCAGGCCGGCACCGTCTTCGAGCCGGCCTCGGCCTGCGCCACGATGAACGGGGTGAGCTCCTTGCTCTTGCCCCGGACCTCGATGATGTCGTGCTCCTTCACGCGGAACGACGGGATGTCGACCTTCTTGCCGTTCACCGTGAAGTGGCCGTGCTTGACCAGCTGCCGGGCCATGTCCCGGGACTTGGCGTAGCCGGCCCGGTAGACCACGTTGTCCAGCCGCGACTCGAGGATCTGCAGGAGGACCTCACCGGTCTTCGCCTGCTTGGCCACGGCCTCCTCGTAGTACCCGCGGAACTGCTTCTCCAGCACGCCGTACACGCGGCGGGCCTTCTGCTTCTCGCGGAGCTGGAGCAGGTACTCGGTCTCCTTGGTGCGACCCCGACCGTGCTGTCCGGGCGGGAACGGCCGCGACTCGAACGGGCACTTCGGGCCATCGCACTTGCTGCCCTTGAGGAACAGCTTCATCTTCTCCCGCCGGCAACGGCGGCAGTCAGCACCGGTGTAACGAGCCATCTCTCTCTACCTCTCAGACCCGGCGACGCTTCGGCGGACGGCATCCGTTGTGCGGCTGCGGGGTGACGTCGGCGATCTGGCCGACCTCCAGCCCGACGGCCTGCAGCGAACGGATGGCGGTCTCCCGGCCGGAGCCGGGACCCTTCACGAAGACGTCGACCTTGCGCATGCCGTGCTCCATCGCCCGGCGCGCGGCGGCCTCGGCGGCCAGCTGCGCGGCGAACGGGGTCGACTTGCGCGAGCCCTTGAAGCCGACCTGACCGGCGGAGGCCCAGGAGATGACCGCACCGGTCGGGTCCGTGATGGACACGATCGTGTTGTTGAAGGTGCTCTTGATGTGCGCCTGCCCGTGGGCGACGTTCTTGCGTTCCTTGCGCCGGACCTTCTTGACGGCGGCTCCGGCACGAGCCTTCGGTGGCATAAGTCTGTGCGCTCCTAGTTACTTCTTGCCGGGCTTCTTCTTGCCGGCGACGGTCCGCTTCGGGCCCTTCCGGGTCCGCGCGTTGGTCCTGGTCCGCTGCCCGCGCACGGGCAGGCCCCGGCGGTGCCGGATGCCGGCGTAGCAGCCGATCTCGACCTTGCGGCGGATGTCAGCGGCGACCTCGCGGCGCAGGTCGCCTTCTACCTTGTAGTTCCCCTCGATGTGGTCGCGGAGCTGGACCAGCTCCTCGTCCGTGAGGTCCCGAGCGCGCTTGTCCGGCGAGATGCCGGTGGCGGCGAGCGTCTCCAGGGCGCGGGTGCGGCCCACGCCGAAGATGTAGGTGAGCGCGATCTCCATCCGCTTCTCGCGGGGGAGGTCGACGCCGACTAGACGTGCCATGTGCGGGCGTACTCCCTTGTGGTGTTCTGGCGGAGGTCTGTGCCCGCCCCACCCCGTTCCGACCGCTTCTTCCGGCCGGACACGTCGTGACGCGTCGCCACCGGGCGGTCGTTGCCCGAACGGGCCCCGGCCTCCGACCGGGGGTCAGCCACGGGTGAGTACGCGATGCGTACCGCTCGCGGCTGGGACGAGCTGGTGCTGTGGTGTCAGGATCCGCGGCCCGAACCGGTTCGACCGACCGTCGGACGGTCGGTCAGCCCTGGTTCAGCCCTGGCGCTGCTTGTGGCGCGGGTCGGAGCAGATGATCATGACCCGGCCGTGCCGACGGATGACCCGGCACTTGTTGCAGATCCTCTTGACGCTCGGCTTGACCTTCACGGTTGCCTTACTTCCCATCTGGCCCGGGGACGCGACGGAGCGCGACGCCGGACGTCGAAGACGGACACGGGGACTACCCGGCCGCCGTCAGGCGTGGTTACTTGTAGCGGTAGACGATGCGCCCGCGGGTCAGATCGTACGGCGAGAGTTCGACGACGACCCGGTCCTCCGGCAGGATGCGGATGTAGTGCTGCCGCATCTTGCCGCTGATGTGAGCCAGCACCTTGTGACCGTTCGCGAGCTCCACCCGGAACATGGCGTTCGGCAGGGGCTCGATGACTCGACCCTCGATCTCGATGGCTCCGTCTTTTTTCGGCATGTCCTCCGCTGTCCTGACGTCGGTTACTCCGGACGGCCCACAACGTCTTACACGAACTCCCGATGGTCATCGGACGGTTCGAGCCAGCCGCGGCTCCGACTCCCACCGAAGCGCAGGATGGGCATGCCGGAGTGGACGCTGTGCGCCGATCTGAAAGTGTACGCTCGCTGACCTGCACACGCCAAACCGGCCACCCCGGTCACTCGAAATCAGGACAAGCGGGTACTGATCAGGCCTCGTCGCCGCCGCCGTCCGGGCGTCTCCGGGCCGCACGCTCCGGGCGACGCTGCTCCTGTTTCGCCGCCCCGCGTGCCGGCTCCCCGTGGGCCGGGCCGCTGATCGTCCGGACCAGGTGCACCGCGCCCCACGGGCCGTGGCCACCCAGCCGGGCCAGAAGGAGGACGTCTCCCCGGTCAGGAGCGCGGTGGTTCCCCAGACCGCCGTCACCAGGGCGACGACCGTCAGCCACGGCTCCCACGTCGCGAGCAGCCAGCGCCGGGTCGGCCCCGGACGGCACGGCCGGAACCGCCGACAGGGCCACCGCCGGTACGGCCGGCCCGCTGACCGGCAGGTCCGCCACCAGGACGTCCGACGGCCCGGCAGGGCCTCCTGGTGTTCGGGGCCGGCAGGGGCGCATCGGGGGCGACGCCGGCAGCCGGCACGAGACGGCCCTGACCGGTGCGACCCGCCGGGGCGGGCCGGTCAGACCGTGGGCGAGCCGGCGGGCTGGCGGGAGGTCACCAGGTCGCCCAGGCGGGCCCGGCCGCCGTCCGGGGCGGTGAGCACCCAGACACCGTCCTCCAGCAGCGCCATGGAGTGCTCGACGTGCGCGGCGAACGAGCCGTCCCGGGTCACCACCGTCCAGCCGTCGGCGAGTTCGGCGGTACGGGGCGAGCCCATCGTGATCATGGGTTCGATGGCGAGCGCGATCCCCGGGACCAGACGCGGGCCACGCCCCGGACGGCCGTGGTTGAGCACGTGCGGATCCTGGTGCATCTCGGTGCCGATGCCGTGCCCGCCGTACCCGTCGACGATGCCGTACCGGCCGCCCCGGCGGACCGCCTTCTCCACCGCGTGGGAGATGTCGGTCAGCCGACCCCGGCCGTTCGCCGCGCCCCGGGCAGCGGCGGCGATCCCCGCCCACATCGCGTCCTCGGCGACCTCGGCCATCCGCAGCAGTGCGGGATCGACCGCACCGACGCCGACGGTGATCGCCGCGTCGCCGTGCCAGCCGTCCAGGACCGCCCCGCAGTCGATCGAGATCAGGTCGCCCTCCCGGAGGACCTGCCCTGGCGAGGGGATGCCGTGCACGATCTGCTCGTTGACCGAGGCGCAGATCGAGGCGGGGAAGCCGTGGTAGCCCTTGAACGACGGGACCCCGCCGGCGCCCCGGATCACCGACTCGGCGATCGCGTCGAGGTCGGCGGTGCTGACCCCGGGTGCCACCGCCTCGCGCATCTGGTGCAGGGCGGCGGCGACCACCAGACCGGCGGCGCGCATCTTGTCGATCTGCTCGGGGGTCTTCAGCTGGATGTCCAGCTGGGGACGGCGCATGGCGCGGTTACCTTTCGTCAACGGGAGGCGGGGCACGACGGACGCGCTCGTACTCCTCGCACTCTATCCGCCGCGAAACGCAGGGCCCCGGCCGTCGCGGGAGCGCGGCGTCAGCCGCCGTAGGAACGCAGGGCGTCGATCGCCCGGACGGTGACGTCCTCGACCGGTCCGGTCGCGTCGATCCCGACCAGCTTGCCCTGGGCACCGTAGTAGTCGACCAGTGGAGCGGTCTTCTCGGCGTACTCCCGCAGTCGGGCCGCGATCGTCTCGGGCCGGTCGTCGTCGCGCTGGAACAGCTCCGCGCCGCAGCGGTCGCAGATGCCCTCCCGGGTGGTCGCGTCGAACTCGACGTGCCAGATCTTGCCGCAGCCCCGGCAGGTCCGGCGGCCGGAGAGCCGCCGGATCACCTCGTCGTCGTCCACGACCAGCTCCAGCACCAGTTCGAGCGCGGTGCCGAGGTCGGCGAGGAGCTTGTCCAGGGCAGCGGCCTGCGGCGTCGTCCGCGGGAAGCCGTCGAGCAGGAAGCCCTCGGCGGCGTCCGGCTCGGCGAGCCGGCCCCGGACCATGTTGATGGTCACTTCGTCCGGGACCAGCTTGCCGGCGTCCATGTAGCGCTTGGCCTCGACCCCGAGCGGGGTGCCCTGCGAGACGTTCGCCCGGAAGATGTCTCCGGTCGAGATCTTCGGAACCGACAGGTGCGCGGCGATGAACTCCGCCTGTGTGCCCTTACCCGCGCCCGGCGGGCCAACCAGAACGAGTCGCATCTACCGCAGGAACCCTTCGTAGTTCCGCTGCATGAGTTGGCTCTCGATCTGCTTCACGGTCTCCAGGCCCACACCGACCATGATCAGCACCGCGGTACCGCCGAACGGGAAGTTCACGTAGGCCTGGCTGTCCAGCCAGATGAAGAAGAAGTTCGGCAGGACCGAGATGGCCGCGAGGTAGAGCGCGCCCGGCAGGGTGATCCGGCTGAGGATGAAGTCGAGGTACTCGGCGGTCGGCTTGCCGGGGCGGATGCCCGGCACGAAGCCGCCGTACTTCTTCATGTTGTCTGCGACCTCGGTCGGGTTGAACGTGATCGAGACGTAGAAGTAGGTGAAGAAGATGATCAGCAGGAAGTACACCGTGATGTAGATCGGGCTGGTCGGGTCGGCCAGGTTGTTCTGGATCCACACCTGGGTCTTGCCCGGGTCGTTCTGGTCGAAGAACTGGAGCGCCAGCTGCGGCAGGTAGAGCAGCGACGAACCGAAGATGACCGGGATGACACCCGCCTGGTTGACCTTCAGCGGGATGTAGGTCGAGGTGCCGCCGTACATCCGCCGGCCGATCATGCGCTTGGCGTACTGCACCGGGATCCGGCGCTGAGCCTGCTCGATGAAGACGACCGCGGTGATGACCAGCAGGACCAGCACGATGACGAGGGCGAACCAGTCCCAGCCCTTGCTGATCTTGATCTGCCAGCCCTCGCTGGGGAGCCGGGCGGCGATCGAGGTGAAGATCAGGACGGACATGCCGTTGCCGACGCCCCGGTCGGTGATCAGCTCACCGAGCCACATCACCATGCCGGTACCGGCGGTCATGGTCATGACCAGGATGGTCAGGGTCAGCCAGTCCGGGATGCCAGTGCCCTGGGGGATGATCGGGAACTGGTCGCACTGGTTGTTGAAGAGCTGGCCGGAGCGGGCCAGGGCGACGAAGGCCGACGCCTGCAGGACACCCAGACCGAGGGTCAGGTACCGGGTGTACTGGGTGATCTTCGCCTGGCCGGACTGCCCCTCCTTGCGGAGCTGCTCCAGCCGGGGGATCACCACCGTCAGCAGCTGCAGGATGATCGACGCGGTGATGTAGGGCATGATGCCCAGCGCGAAGACCGAGAGCGACAGCAGCGCACCACCGGAGAAGAGGTTGAGCAGGTTGAAGACCCCGTTCGACCCCCCCTCCATGCTGTCGATGCACTTCTGCACGTTCGCGTACGAGACGCCCGGGCTGGGCAGTGTCGCGCCGAGCCGGTAGACCGCGATGATGCCGACTGTGAACAGCAGCTTCTTGCGCAGGTCAGGCGTACGGAACGCACTGAGAAAGGCGGACAGCAACTTCTTCCTCCTGCGCGAGGCGGGCCGCCGGTGGAACCCTGGCGGGGACGGGGCGGGATGGCGGTCGGGCGAGCGCCCGATATCCATAGCTGGGAACGGACTCTAACAGTCCGACCGCTGTCCGGGCAGGCTTGCCCGGAAACATAAACCGGTAACGATGTGATTCGGAACACTGACGCGCAGTAGACCGTGGCGCCCGCCAGTTGTTGACAACTGAGCGGGCGCCACGGTCCTGGGTGCCCTACAGCTCGGTGGCGGAACCACCGGCGGCAGCGATCTTCTCCTTGGCCGACGCGCTGAACGCGTGCGCCGACACCTGGAGCGCCACCCCACCGAGGTCCCCGCTGCCGAGAACCTTCACCGGATGGCCCTTACGGACCGCCCCGGCCTCGACAAGCTCGTCGGGACCGATCTGACCCCCGTTGGGGAAGAGTTCGGCGAGGCGGTCCAGGTTGACCACCTGGAAGACCACCTTGAACTTGTTCTTGAAGCCCTTCATCTTCGGCAGGCGCATGTGGATGGGCATCTGCCCACCCTCGAACGCCGGCGAGATGTTCTTACGGGCCTTCGAGCCCTTCGTACCGCGACCGGCGGTCTTGCCCTTGGAGCCCTCACCACGACCCACCCGGGTCTTGGCGGTCTTGGCACCGGGCGCCGGGCGCAGGTGGTGGACCTTGATCGTCATTACTCGACCTCCTCGACCTTCACGAGGTGGTTGACCGCGAAGATCATGCCCCGAATCTCGGGGCGGTCCTCCTTGACCACCACGTCGTTGATCCGCTTGAGACCGAGCGAACGCAGCGACTCACGCTGGTTGTGCTTGGTCCCGATCCCGGACCGGACCTGGGTGACCTTCAGACGTGCCATCAGGACGCCACCCCCGCCCGCGCGGCCAGCATGGCGGCCGGCGCGACATCCTCCACCGGCAGGCCACGACGGGCAGCGACCTGCTCCGGGGACTCCAGCCCCTTCAGAGCCGCCACCGTGGCGTGCACGATGTTGATCGGGTTCGACGAGCCGAGGCTCTTGGAGAGCACGTCGTGGATACCCGCGCACTCCAGCACGGCACGCACCGGGCCACCGGCGATGACACCCGTACCGGCGGACGCCGGCTTGAGCAGCACCACACCGGCCGCGTCCTCGCCCTGCACCGGGTGCGGGATCGAGGCGCCGATCCGCGGCACCTTGAAGAAGTGCTTCTTGGCCTCCTCGACGCCCTTGGCGATCGCCGCGGGCACCTCCTTGGCCTTTCCGTAGCCCACGCCGACGGTGCCGTCGCCGTCGCCCACGATCACCAGGGCGGTGAAGCTGAAGCGACGACCACCCTTCACGACCTTGGCGACGCGGTTGATCGCGACGACCCGCTCGAGGTGCGGGGTCTTCTCGACGGGCGCGTTTCCGCGGCCGCCCTCACGGCGGTTGTCGCGGCGACCACCCTCGTTGCCACCGGACCCGCCGCCACGGCGCTGTTGACCTGGCATCAGCAGCCTTCCTTCTCTCTCGTGACGGGGTTGTTAGAACTCGAGTCCGGCTTCGCGAGCGGCATCGGCCAGGGCGGCGACGCGCCCCGCGTACCGGTTGCCACCACGGTCGAAGACGACCTTCGAGACGCCGGCGGCCTTGGCCCGCTCGGCGAGCAGGCTGCCGACCTTGCCGGCCAGGGCGCTCTTGTCGCCCTCGGTGCCGCGCAGCGAGGCGTCCAGGGTCGAGGCCGACGCCAGGGTGTGACCCTTGGTGTCGTCGACGATCTGGGCCACGATGTGACGCAGCGACCGGGTGACGACCAGGCGGGGACGCTCGGCGGTGCCGTTGACGTTCTTGCGCACCCGGAAGTGCCGACGCGCACGCCCGACGGCACGCTTGGCGGCGACGCCGCGGCGGCGCTTGAGCAGCGTGGCGCTCACTTCTTACCTGCCTTTCCAGCCTTACGGCGGATGACCTCGCCCTGGTACTTCACACCCTTGCCCTTGTACGGCTCCGGCGGGCGGATCTTCCGGATGTTGGCGGCTACCTCACCGACGAGCTGCTTGTCGATGCCGGCCACGTGGAACACGGTCGGCTTCTCGACGGTGAAGGTGATGCCGTCC
Source organism: Micromonospora sp. NPDC023956 (assembly GCF_040639195.1). Classification (NCBI taxonomy): domain Bacteria; kingdom Bacillati; phylum Actinomycetota; class Actinomycetes; order Micromonosporales; family Micromonosporaceae; genus Micromonospora; species Micromonospora sp. NPDC023956. The sequence continues at coordinate 522,020 of NZ_JBEZZN010000003.1, read as the reverse complement.
GGAGCGGGGACCAGGACCGGGTGCGAGAACCCGAGCGCGAACTCGAGGTCATTGCCCTTGGCGGTCACCCGGTAACCGGTGCCGGCGATCTCCAGGCTCTTGCGGTAGCCCTCGGTGACCCCGACGATCATGTTCGCCACCAGGGTCCGGCTCAGGCCGTGCAGCTCCTTGGCCTTCCGCTCATCGTTCGGGCGGTTGACCTGCAGCTCGCCGTTCTCCGCCTTCTCCACCGTGATCGGCTCGGAGACGGTGTGCGACAGCTCGCCCTTGGGGCCCTTGACCTTGACGGTCTGGCCGTCGATCGTGACATCGACGCCGGCTGGCACCGGGATCGACTTACGTCCAATACGCGACATTTCTACCTGTCTCCCGTTACCAGACGAAGGCGAGGACTTCCCCGCCAACGCTCCGCTTGCGGGCCTGCCGGTCAGTGAGCAGCCCCTGGGACGTCGAAATGATCGCCACGCCGAGGCCGCCGAGCACCCGCGGGAGCCCTTCCGACTTGGCGTACACCCGGAGACCAGGCTTGGACACGCGCTTGATGCCGGCCAGGCTCCGCTCCCGGTTCTGGCCGTACTTCAGCTCGACGACCAGTCGCTTGCCGACGGCGCCCTCCTCGGGCTCCTCGACCGACCAGGTGGCGATGTAACCCTCGGCCTTCAAGACCTCGGCGATGTTCGCCTTGATCTTGGAGTAGGGCATCGTCACCCGGTCGTGGTACGCCTGGTTGGCGTTCCGCAGACGCGTGAGCATGTCTGCGATCGGGTCGGTCATCGTCATGGATTTCGTCTACCTTTCTCGCCGGGGTTCCCACGGGTACGCCCAGGGCCTACGGCGAAGAGACAGTGCAGCTGACGCGCGGAGCGCGCCGGGCTATTACCAGGAAGCCTTGGACACGCCGGGCAGCTCACCGCGGTGGGCCATCTCCCGGATGCACACCCGGCAGAGACCGAACTTGCGGTAGACCGCCTTCGGACGCCCGCACCGCTGGCAGCGGGTGTACGCGCGAACCGAGAACTTCGGCTTCGCGGCCGCCTTGATGATCAGCGCCTTCTTGGCCATCTCAGTTCTCCTTGAACGGGAAGCCCAGGAACTTGAGCAGCGCCCGGCCCTCGTCGTCGGTCGTGGCGGTCGTGACCACCGTGATGTCCATGCCCCGCTGGCGATCGATCCTGTCCTGGTCGATCTCGTGGAACACCGACTGCTCGGTCAGACCGAACGTGTAGTTGCCGTGCCCGTCGAGCTTGCGCCCGTCCAGACCGCGGAAGTCCCGGATACGCGGCAGCGCGATGGAGAGCAGCCGGTCCAGGAACTCCCACATCCGGTCGCCGCGCAGGGTGACCTTCGCGCCGATCGGCATGCCCTCGCGGAGCTTGAACTGCGCGATGGACTTGGTGGCCCGCCGCACCTGCGGCTTCTGGCCGGTGATCGTCGCGAGGTCGCGGACCGCGCCGTCGATCAACTTGGCGTCGCGGGCGGCCTCGCCCACACCCATGTTGACGACGATCTTGACCAGCCGCGGAACCTGCATGGGGTTCGCGTAGCTGTGCTGCTCCTGCAGCTTGGCCACGATCTCGTTGCGGTACCGCTCCTTGAGGCGCGGCAGGGTCTTGGTTTCGGTAGCCGTGGTCATCACAGGTCCTTACCGGTGCTACGCGCGATGCGGACCTTCTGGCCGTTGTCGTCGAACCGGTACCCGATGCGGGTCGGCTTGCCCTCGGAGTCCAGGACCTGCACGTTCGAGACGTGGATCGGGGCCTCCTGGGTGACGATGCCACCGGTCTTGGCGCCACGCTGGGTGGTGCGGATGCGGGTGTGCTTCTTGACGCGGTTCACGCCCTCGACCAGGACCTTGTCCTGCCGCGGGTAGGCCGCGATGACCTTGCCCTTGGCGCCCTTGTCCTTGCCGGCGATGACGACGACCGTGTCGCCCTTCTTGACCTTCACGGTCACAACACCTCCGGCGCGAGAGAGATGATCTTCATGAACCGCTTGTCCCGCAGCTCCCGACCGACCGGGCCGAAGATACGGGTACCGCGCGGGTCCCCACCGTCCTTGATGATGACGGCGGCGTTCTCGTCGAAGCGGATGTACGAGCCGTCCGGCCGCCGCCTTTCCTTGGCGGTGCGGACGACGACGGCCTTGACGACGTCGCCCTTCTTCACACCGGCACCCGGGATCGCGTCCTTGACGGTGGCCACGATGACGTCGCCGATACTCGCGTAGCGCCGACCGGAGCCACCGAGAACCCGGATGCACAGGATCTCCCTGGCACCCGTGTTGTCGGCGACGCGCAGTCGCGACTCCTGCTGAATCACGTCTATCTCCTATGTCTGCCGGTTCTCCGGCCGCTGCACGCGGCCGGAGCCTGGCGGAACCTGCGCCCGACTGACGCCGGGCGAGCTCGAGCCTTCGCTACTTGGCCTTTTCCTGGATCTCCACGAGCCGCCACCGCTTGGTGGCCGAGAGCGGCCGGGTCTCCATGATCAGGACCCGGTCGCCGATGCCGGCGGCGTTCTGCTCGTCGTGCACCTTCAGCTTGCGGGTCCGGCGCATGATCTTGCCGTACAACGCGTGCTTGACCCGGTCCTCGACCTCGACAACGACGGTCTTGTCCATCTTGTCGCTGACCACGAGGCCCTCCCGGACCTTGCGGCGAGCCCGCACGGTGGCGGTGGTGTTCTCGGTCTCGCTCATGATGCAGTCACCTCAGTCGGCGCGACCGAGAGCCCCAGCTCGCGCTCACGCATGATCGTGTAGATCCGGGCGATCTCCCGACGGATGACCTGGAGCCGCCGGTTGTTGTCAAGCTGACCGGTGGCGGCCTGAACGCGGAGGTTGAACAGCTCCGCCTTGGCCTCCCGCAGCTTCGTGACCAGCTCCTCGTCGGAGAGCTCACGCAGCTCGGCGGCCTTAACGCCCGCTGCCATCAGGATTCACCCACTTCGCGCGTCACAATGCGGCACTTCATCGGGAGCTTGTGGATCGCGCGACGCATCGCCTCTCGCGCGATCTGCTCGTTGGGGAAGGACATCTCGAAGAGAACCCGCCCCGGCTTCACGTTGGCCACCCACCACTCGGGCGATCCCTTACCGGAACCCATCCGGGTTTCCGCCGGCTTCTTGGTCAGCGCCTGGTCCGGGAAGATCGTGATCCAGACCTTGCCGCCACGCTTGATGTGACGGGTCATCGCGATACGAGCCGACTCGATCTGCCGGTTCGTGACGTACGCCGGCTCGAGAGCCTGGATCCCGAACTCGCCGAACACCACCCGGTTACCACCCTTGGACGCGCCACTGCGGTCCGGGTGGTGCGGCTTGCGGAAGCCCTTCGGGGGCTTGCGCGGCATCAGCATCTGTCAGCCCTCCTGCTGCGTTTCTGCCGCGGCGGCGACGGCGGAAGCGTCCACCGGCTCGCCACTCGGCGTCTCGGCCTGCTGCGCGACGGTGGTCGCTGCGGCGCGGCCGGCCTCGGTGCCACCGGAGGTCGTACCGGCGGAACCGGAGCGACCACGGCGCGGACGGTCGGGACGGTCGCCACGCTCACGGCGCGGGCGGGACGGGGCGGTCTCGGCCGGGGCCTCCCGGCCCGGGACCGCGTCGCCCTTGTAGATCCAGACCTTCACGCCGATCCGGCCGAAGGTGGTACGGGCCTCGAAGAAGCCGTACTCGATGTTGGCCCGCAGCGTGTGCAGCGGAACCCGACCCTCACGGTAGAACTCGGTCCGGCTCATCTCGGCGCCGCCGAGCCGGCCCGAGACCTGGACCCGGATGCCCTTGCAGACCGGGTTCTTCATCGCGGACTGCATGGCCTTACGCATCGCCCGACGGAAGCTGACCCGGCTGGAGAGCTGCTCGGCCACGCCCTGCGCGACGAGCTGAGCGTCCGACTCGGGGCTCTTCACCTCGATGATGTTCAGCTGCACCTGCTTACCGGTGAGCTTCTCCAGCTCGCCACGGATCCGGTCCGCCTCGGCGCCCTTACGGCCGATGACGATGCCCGGACGGGCGGTGTGGATGTCGACCCGGACCCGGTCCCGGGTCCGCTCGATGTCGACCTTGGAGATGCCGGCCCGCTCCAGCCCCTTGGACATCATGCGGCGGATCTTGACGTCCTCGCCGATGTAGTCCTTGTAGAGCTTGTCCGCGAACCAGCGGGACTTCCAGTCGGTCGAGATGCCGAGCCGGAACCCGTGCGGGTGAACCTTCTGACCCATTACTCGGCGCCCTCCGTCTTGCTCTGCGTCTCGGCCGTCTCAGCCGGCTCGGCCTGCTTCGCCGGAGCCGCCTTCTTCGCCGAAGACTTCTTCGGCGCGGCCGGCGCGACCGCCTCGACCGCCACGGTGATGTGGCACGTGCGCTTGCGGATCCGGTACGCCCGGCCCTGCGCCCGCGGCCGGAACCGCTTCATGGTCGGGCCCTCGTCGACGAACGCCTCGCTGACGAGCAGCGCGTCGGGGTCCAGCCGCTCGTTGTTCTCCGCGTTGGCGATCGCGCTAGCGAGCACCTTGTACACCTGCTCGCTCGCGGCCTGCGGCGCGAACTGCAGCACCGTGAGCGCCTCCTTCGCGGGCAGGCCGCGGACGAGGTTGACCACCCGGCGCGCCTTCATCGGCGAGATGCGCACGTGCCGCGCAATCGCCCGCGCGCCCGGAAGCACCGGAGCGTCGCCCTTTCCTGGCATCGCTGTAACCCCTTGTTCCTCTATCCGTGGCTCGCCTAGCGGCGGCGGCTCTTGCGGTCGTCCTTCTCGTGACCCTTGAACGTGCGGGTCAGCGCGAACTCGCCGAGCTTGTGCCCGACCATCGCCTCGGTGACGAACACCGGGACGTGCTTGCGTCCGTCGTGCACGGCGATCGTGTGTCCCAGCATCTCCGGGATGATCGTCGAGCGCCGCGACCAGGTCTTGATGACGTTCTTCGAGCCCTTCTCGTTCTGCACTTCCACCTTCTTGAGCAGGTGGTCGTCGATGAACGGGCCCTTCTTCAGGCTGCGAGGCATCTTCTATCTCCCTCAGCCGCGCTTACGCGTGGCGTAGCGGCGGCGGACGATCAGCCGGTCGCTCGGCTGGCCCTTACGGCGGGTACGGCCCTCGGGCTTACCCTTCGGGTTGACCGGGTGGCGACCACCGGAGGTCTTACCCTCACCACCACCGTGCGGGTGGTCCACCGGGTTCATCGCCACACCACGGACGGTCGGGCGCTTGCCCTTCCACCGCATCCGGCCGGCCTTGCCCCAGTTGATGTTCGACTGGTCGGCGTTGCCGATCTCGCCGACGCTCGCGCGGCAGCGGACGTCGACCCGCCGGATCTCACCGGAGGGCATCCGGAGGGTGGCGTACGCGCCCTCCCGGCCGAGCAGCTGGATGCCGACGCCGGCCGAGCGGGCCAGCTTGGCACCGCCACCCGGACGCAGCTCCACGCTGTGGATGGTGGTACCGACCGGGATGTTCCGCAGCGGCAGGTTGTTGCCCGGCTTGATGTCCGCGCCGGGGCCCGACTCGACGGCGTCGCCCTGCTTCAGGTCCTTCGGCGCGAGGATGTAGCGCTTCTCGCCGTCGGCGTAGTGCAGCAGCGCGATGCGCGCGGTGCGGTTCGGGTCGTACTCGATGTGGGCGACCTTCGCCGGCACGCCGTCCTTGTCGACCCGCTTGAAGTCGATCAGACGGTACTGACGCTTGTGGCCACCACCCTGGTGCCGGGCGGTGATCCGGCCGTGGGCGTTCCGACCGCCCTTCTTCGGCAGCGGAGCCAGCAGCGACTTCTCCGGCGTCGACCGGGTGATCTCGGCGAAGTCGGCGACACTGGAGCCACGCCGGCCCGGCGTCGTCGGCTTGTACTTACGGATAGCCATTGTCTACACCCCTCAGCTGACCGGGCCGCCGAAGGCCTCGATACGGTCACCGTCAGCCAGCTTCACCATCGCGCGCTTGGTGGCCTTGCGCTGGCCGAACCCAGTCTTGGTCCGCTTGCGCTTGCCCTCGCGGTTGAGCGTGTTGACCGTCAGGACGCGGACGTTGAAGATCTGCTGGATAGCGATCTTGATCGCGGTCTTGTTGGCGTCCGGGTGCACCAGGAAGGTGTACCAGTTGCGGTTCAGCTCGCTGTAGCTCTTCTCCGAGACGACCGGCGCCACGATGATGTCGCGCGGGTCGGCGATCGTGCTCACTTGCCACCCTCCTCGGTGGTCTCGGCGGGAACGCCGAGGAACTCGTCCAGGGCGTCCTTGGTGAAGACCACGTCGTCGGCCACCAGCACGTCGTACGTGTTGAGCTGGCCGGCCTCGATCAGGTGCACCCGGCTGTCCCGCGTGTTGCGCAGGTTGCGCAGCGACACCCAGTTCAGCTCGTCGGTGCTGCTCAGCACGACCAGGACCCGGCGAGCGTCGGACAGCTTCGTCAGCGTGGCCAGAGCCGCCTTGGTGGACGGCTTCTCGCCGGTGACGAACGCCTCGACGACGTGTACCTGGCCGGCGCGGGCCCGGTCGGAGAGGGCACCGCGCAGCGCGGCGGCCTTCATCTTCTTGGGGGTCCGCTGGCTGTAGTCGCGCGGCACCGGGCCGTGCACCACTCCACCACCGGCGAACTGCGGCGCCCGGGTCGAACCCTGGCGGGCGCGGCCGGTGCCCTTCTGCTTGTACGGCTTCTTGCCGCCGCCGGAGACCTCGCCGCGGGTCTTCACCTTGTGCGTGCCCTGGCGGGCGGCCGCGAGCTGGGCCACCACCACCTGGTGCATCAGCGCGACGTTGGCCTGCACGTCGAAGACGTCTGCCGGGAGCTCGACGGAGCCCTTCTTGGTGCCGTCGACGGTGAGCACGTCAACCGTGGTCACTTCGCCGCACCGCCCTTCTTCGCCTTGGTCTTGGCCGCGGTACGGACCAGGACCAGCGCGCCCTTCGGGCCGGGGATGGCGCCGCGGACGAGCAGGAGGTTGTTCTCGGTGTCGACCGCCTGGACGGTCAGGTTCTGGACGGTGTAGCGCACGCCACCCATCCGGCCGGCCATCCGGGTGCCCTTGAAGACGCGACCCGGGGTGGCGCAGGCGCCGATCGAGCCGGGCGAGCGGTGCTTGCGCTCGACACCGTGGCTGGCCCGCAGGCCGTGGAAGCCGTGCCGCTTCATCGGGCCGGCGTAACCCTTGCCCTTCGTCTTGCCGGTCACGTCGATCGAGACGCCGGGGGCGAACTCGGAGACGGTGACCTCTTGGCCGAGCGAGTACTCGGCGGCGTCGACGGTGCGCAGCTCGACGATGTGCCGGCGCGGCGCCACATCGGCCTTCGCGTAGTGCCCGCTGATCGGCTTCTTGACCTTGCGCGGGTCGATCGCGCCGTAGGCCAGCTGGATGGCGGGGTAACCGTCCTTCTCGGCGCTACGAACCTGGCTGACGACGCACGGGCCGGCCTGAACCACGGTCACCGGCACAACCTTGTTGTTGTCCCAGACCTGGGTCATGCCGAGCTTGGCGCCCAGGATCCCCTTTACTTGCCTGTCCATTTGTCCGGTCCCTACAGCTTGATCTCGATGTCGACGCCAGCCGGCAGGTCGAGGCGCATGAGCGAGTCGACCGTCTTGGGGGTCGGGTCGATGATGTCGATCAGCCGCTTGTGCGTGCGCATCTCGAAGTGCTCGCGCGAGTCCTTGTACTTGTGCGGCGAGCGGATAACGCAGAAACGGTTGATCTCCGTGGGCAGCGGCACCGGGCCCGCGACCTGCGCCCCGGTGCGCGTCACCGTCTCGACGATCTTCCGAGCCGAGGAGTCGACGACCTCGTGGTCATAGGCCTTGAGCCGGATGCGGATCTTCTGTCCCGCCATGGTGGCTTCTGTTCCTTCTCTCGATGCCGCTGTGTTGCGGGCGCCTGCACCGGCTGGCACAGGCCCACTTCCGCCGACCCCCGCGGTCGGGCGTGTCGCGCCCTCGGGCCAGGCTCCGCCCCGGGATGCCGGAGCGACACTGACCGCACGGTGGGTCAAGGCGCCGATCGCACTACCGCGACCTGAACGCCGTGCGAGGGTGGTTGGCAGCAGGCCGCCAACCACCCTACGCCCGACTGTTCTCTCACCCGGAGGTTCGGCGGAAATCCGAACGCAGGCGACGAACTGTCGTTACGCAACCTGACTAGTATGCCGCACGACCGGCGGCGGGCCTAATCGGGGTTACCCAGCTCACTTGATGATCTTGGTGACGCGACCAGCGCCGACCGTACGGCCACCCTCCCGGATCGCGAACTTGAGGTTGTCCTCCATCGCGATGGGCTGGATCAGCTTCACGGTCATCGTGGTGTTGTCACCCGGCATGACCATCTCGGTGCCCTCGGGCAGCGTGACGACGCCGGTGACGTCCGTGGTCCGGAAGTAGAACTGCGGACGGTAGTTCTGGAAGAACGGGGTGTGCCGGCCGCCCTCCTCCTTGGAGAGGATGTAGACGGTCGCCTCGAACTCCGTGTGGGGGGTCGAGGTGCCCGGCTTGACGACCACCATGCCGCGCTCGACGTCCTCGCGCTTGATACCCCGCAGCAGCAGACCGACGTTCTCGCCCGCGCGGGCCTCGTCGAGCAGCTTGCGGAACATCTCGATACCGGTGCAGACCGTCTTCATCGACTTCTCCTTGATGCCGACGATCTCCACCTCCTCGTTCGGCTTGAGGATGCCGCGCTCGGCGCGACCGGTGACGACGGTGCCACGACCGGTGATCGTGAAGACGTCCTCGATCGGCATCAGGAACGGCTTCTCGGTCTCGCGCTCCGGCTGCGGGATCGCGGTGTCGACCGCGTTCATCAGCTCCAGGAGCTTCTCGGTCCACACGGGGTCACCCTCGAGGGCCTTCAGCGCCGAGACCTGGACGACCGGCAGGTCGTCGCCCGGGTACTCCTGGTTCGAGAGCAGCTCACGAACCTCGAGCTCGACGAGCTCCAGGAGCTCCTCGTCGTCGACCATGTCGCTCTTGTTGAGCGCCACGACGATGTACGGCACGCCGACCTGGCGGGCCAGCAGCACGTGCTCGCGGGTCTGCGGCATCGGACCGTCGGTCGCCGCCACCACCAGGATCGCGCCGTCCATCTGCGCGGCACCGGTGATCATGTTCTTGATGTAGTCGGCGTGCCCGGGGCAGTCGACGTGCGCGTAGTGCCGGTTCTCGGTCTGGTACTCGACGTGCGCGATCGAGATCGTGATGCCGCGGGCCTTCTCCTCCGGCGCCTTGTCGATCTCGTCGAACGGCGTGTACGGGTTGAGGTCCGGGTACTGGTCGTGCAGGACCTTGGTGATGGCCGCCGTCAGCGTCGTCTTACCGTGGTCGATGTGACCAATGGTGCCGATGTTGACGTGCGGCTTAGTCCGCTCGAACTTAGCCTTCGCCACTGGTGTCCTCCTGTGGACTTCTTGGTTCGTACGCCCCGGCGCGCCGTTCGGCGCTTAGGACTCTGTCGACAGCCTTTCCGACCGTACGGTCGGAGAGCTTGTGGGACTTGCGGCGGTGAAGCCTACAGGCCCGGTCTCACACAGCCCCGCGGAGGCCGTGGGCGAGAGGATTACTCGCCCGTGGCCTTCGCGATGATCTCCTTCGCCACGCTGGCCGGAACCTCGGCGTAGGAGTCGAACTGCATGCTGTAGCTAGCCCGGCCCTGGGTCTTCGACCGCAGGTCGCCGACGTAGCCGAACATCTCCGACAACGGCACCAGAGCCCGGACGACGCGGGCGCCGCTGCGCTCCTCCATCGCCTGGATGATGCCGCGGCGGGAGTTGAGGTCGCCGATGACGTCACCCATGTTCTCCTCCGGAGTGGTGACCTCAACGGCCATCATCGGCTCGAGGAGAGCGGGGTCGGCCTTGCGGGCCGCCTCCTTCATCGCCATCGAGCCGGCGATCTTGAATGCCATTTCCGACGAGTCGACCTCGTGGTACTGGCCGTCCACCAGGGTGAGCTTGACGCCCACCACGGGGAAGCCGGCGAGGATGCCGTACTGCATGGCGTCCTGGGCGCCCGCGTCCACCGAGGGGATGAACTCCCGGGGGATACGGCCACCGGTCACGGCGTTGGCGAACTCGTAGGTCGGGGCGTCGTTCCCCAGCGGCAGCGGCTCCAGGCTGATGATCACCCGGGCGTACTGGCCGGAACCACCGGTCTGCTTCTTGTGGGTGTACTCGACCTTCTCCACCTTGCGGCGGATGGTCTCGCGGTACGCCACCTGCGGCTTGCCGATGTTCGCCTCGACGTTGAACTCGCGGCGCATCCGGTCGACCAGGATGTCCAGGTGCAGCTCGCCCATGCCGGAGATGACCGTCTGGCCGGTCTGGTCGTCCAGCTTCACGCGGAAGGTCGGGTCCTCCTCGGCGAGCCGCTGGATGGCGGTGCTGAGCTTCTCCTGGTCGGCCTTGGTCTTCGGCTCGATCGCGACCTCGATGACCGGCTCCGGGAACGTCATCGACTCCAGGATGACCGGGTTCGCCGGGTCGCAGAGCGTGTCACCGGTGGTGGTCTGCTTCAGACCCTGCACCGCGATGATGTCGCCAGCCTGGGCGGAGCCGCGCTCCTCCCGCTTGTTGGCGTGCATCTGGTAGATCTTGCCGATCCGCTCCTTGCGGTCCTTGGTGGAGTTGACCACCTGGGAGCCGGACTCGAGCGTGCCGGAGTAGATCCGGACGTAGGTGAGCTTGCCGAGGTGCTTGTCCGTCTGGATCTTGAAGGCCAGCGCGGAGAAGGGCTCCGACTTCGACGGCTTCCGCTGCAACGGGGTCTCCCCGTCGGTCGCGGTGCCCTCGATGGCCGGGATGTCCAGCGGCGACGGCAGGTAGGCGACCACCGCGTCGAGCATCGGCTGGATGCCCTTGTTCTTGAAGGCGGTACCGGTGAGGACCGGGTTCGCCTTGCCGCCGATGGTGGCCCGGCGGATGGCGGCCTTGACCTCCTCGACGGAGATCTCCTCGCCCTCCAGGTACTTCTCCATCACCGCGTCGTCGACGTCGGCGAGGGTCTCCATCAGCTTCTCGCGCCACTCGGCGGCGGAGTCGGCCAGGTCGGCCGGGATCTCCTCGACCGCGTAGTCCTCGCCCTTCTGGGTCTCGCCACGCCAGGTGAGGGCACGCATCTCGACCAGGTCGACCACGCCGATGAAGTCGGACTCGTTGCCGATCGGGATCTGGAGCACCAGCGGGGTGGCGTTGAGCCGGTCGATCATCATCTGCACGCAGCGGAAGAAGTCGGCACCGGTCCGGTCGAGCTTGTTGACGAAGCACATCCGCGGGACGTTGTACTTGTCGGCCTGACGCCAGACGTTCTCCGTCTGCGGCTCCACACCGGCGACACCGTCGTAGACCGCCACCGCACCGTCCAGCACCCGCAGCGACCGCTCGACCTCGACCGTGAAGTCGACGTGGCCGGGCGTGTCGATGATCTGGATCGTGTGGCCCTTCCACTCACACTTGGTGGCGGCGGAGGTGATGGTGATCCCCCGCTCCTGCTCCTGCTCCATCCAGTCCATGACGGCGGCGCCCTCGTGGACTTCACCGATCTTGTACGTGATGCCGGTGTAGAACAGGATCCGCTCGGTGGTCGTGGTCTTACCGGCATCGATGTGCGCCATGATGCCGATGTTGCGTACGTTGGCGAGCGCGTCTGCGGCGGCCACTTCAATCCCTACTTATCGTCGTCTCGACTCAACTGGTGGCGGTTCCGGCGCCCCGGAGGGCACCGGAACCTGATGTGTTACCAGCGGTAGTGCGCGAAGGCCTTGTTGGACTCGGCCATCTTGTGCGTGTCCTCACGCCGCTTGACGGCGGCGCCGAGACCGTTGCTGGCGTCCAGCAGCTCGTTCATCAGCCGGTCGACCATGGTCTTCTCGCGACGCGCGCGGGAGTACGTGACCAGCCAGCGCAGCCCGAGCGTGGTCGCCCGCGCCGGACGCACCTCGACCGGAACCTGGTAGGTGGCGCCACCGACACGGCGGCTGCGCACCTCGAGGGTCGGCTTGACGTTGTCCATCGCCCGCTTCAGGGTGACGACGGGGTCGGTGCCGGACTTCTCGCGGCAGCCCTCCAGGGCCGCGTACACGATGCGCTCGGCGAGCTGACGCTTGCCGCGCAGCAGGATCTTGTTCACGAGCTGGGTGACCAGCGGCGAGTTGTACACCGGGTCAGCGACCAGCGGCCGCCGCGGAGCGGGTCCCTTACGCGGCATCTCAGCTCTTCTCCTTCTTCGCGCCGTAGCGGCTGCGCGCCTGCTTGCGGTTCCGGACGCCCTGGGTGTCCAGCGATCCGCGGACGATCTTGTAACGCACGCCGGGGAGGTCCTTCACCCGGCCGCCACGGACGAGCACGATCGAGTGCTCCTGCAGGTTGTGACCCACGCCCGGGATGTAGGCGGTCACCTCGATCTGGCTGCTGAGCTTCACACGAGCGACCTTGCGCAGCGCCGAGTTCGGCTTCTTGGGGGTGGTGGTGTACACGCGGGTGCACACGCCACGACGCTGAGGGGAACCCTTCAACGCCGGGGTCTTGGTCTTACTCGTCTTGGCCTGGCGGCCCTTGCGGACCAGCTGCTGGATCGTGGGCACCGGGTTTCTCCGCTCCCTTCGGCCGCATCACGCGACCGCGCCGTCTGCTCGTAGCCGCCCTGATGGACGACTCTCCTACATTCCCGGCCAGGGCCGCCTCGCGGAGGTCCCGGCACCCGCGGTCGGGCGTGTCGCCCGATTCACGGTTTCCGGTGCCGACGCGCGCGCCGCACCGGGTGTGTCCCTGGCACACGGTCGCCCGCTCGCCAGGTGTTGTGGCTCTGTGGTGATGCCGCTCGACGATCGAGTCGCCGAGTCCAGCGCACGCACGAGTTGCCCGGACTGGCCGGGCACAAGGGGAAAGAGTACCTACCACAAGCGTGCAGGTCAAAACGGGGTGGTCCGGTAGGAATACGAACGCTCTCCCGGCTCCCGACGACCTGCCCGTCCGCGTCGGGCATCTACAGGTAACAAGTGTAACGGCTACCCCGCGTCCGGGCCCGGCGACCCCGGGCAGGCCTCAGGCGAACTGGGCGAGCACCGCCACAGCCAGGCCGAGCAGGCTGAGTGCCAGCCCGGTCGCGCCGCAGCTGATCCCCGCCACGGCCAACCCCCGGCCGGCGAACCGGACCGCCGGCGGCACCGCCGGCCGGCGGATCTGCCGGGTGCCGAGCAGACCGGCGACCACCGCCCCGGCCCCGGTGAGCACACCGAGCAGCGTGAACGCCCCCGCCGCCCAGGCGCCCCAGCCCCCGGCGGCTCCGAGCAGGCCGAAGCAGCCGACCACCAGGGACACCAGGATCGAGATGATGCCGGCGACCAGCGAACCCACCGCGAGGCCCGAGGTGACCGGCGGCACCTCCAGGTGCGCCACGCCGAACGGCGTACCGGGGACCGGGTCGATCCGCTTCGGGGGCAGCACCGCCTCCCGGGGCGGCGGCACCGGCCGATGGCCGGGCCAGGCCGGATGCCCGACCGGGCCCGGCAGTGGGTACGGACCACCGGCCACGGCACCGGGGTGTGCCATCACCGGACCGGGAGCCGCACCGCTTCCGGCGGGTGCGGGTCCGTTCTCTCCGACCGGCGGCGGTACCGGAGCCGGACCGGCCGACCACGCGGAGGCCGGGGTCACCGCCGACCGAACCGGGGCCGGGTCGGCAGCGGGGTCGGAGGTCGGGGCCACCGCCGGGGGGACGGGAGCCGGGCCGGCCCCGGGGCCGGATTCGGGGGTCACCGCCGGCTGCGCCGGGGCCTCCGCCGACGGCCGCACCGGTTCGGTCACTGGGTCCTCCTGTCGACGGGCACCGGCCACCGCCGCGCGGCGGGTACCGGGGTCAGGCTACCGCCGGGACGCCGCCCGGCACGGCCGGGTCAGTTGACGTTCGGCCCGAAGTCCTGGGTGTAGGGCGCCTCCGCGAGCCGGACCAGGCCGTACACCACGGCGAGCAGCACGGTGACCATGGCCAGGCCCAGGCCGATCCAGGCCAACCGCTCCCCCTGGCGCAGCCAGGCCGCGCCGGTCAGGAAACCCCCCGAGGCGTACGCCTCCCGGCGCGCCTGCCGGGAGAGGCGCAGTGCGACGGTCGCCGGTACGACACCCCCGAGGAAGAGGCCGGTCAGCGCGGCGACCAGCCCGAGGGCGAACACCGCCCGAGCCTTCGTCGAGCGGGCCGGGTCAGGGTCGAGCGGATGGCGCAGGCCCTGACGCACGGCGGGTGGCTGCCCGGGGGCCGTCGTCATGCCCTCCATCATGCCCGCCCGGCCGTCGGGGCCGCGGCGGAGCCCCGACGCCCGGTACGCGACGAGGCCCCCGGCGCGTTGCCGGGGGCCTCGTCGTCACTGCTTAGCGGTACGACCCGAAGTCGAAGTCGTCCAGCGGCACCGCCTGGCCACTGGCCGGTCCGAAGCCGTAGTCGGTCTCCGGGTAGCCGGTCATCGAGTAGACCTTGGCCTTCGCCTCCTCGGTCGGCTCCACCCGGACGTTGCGGTACTTGCTGATGCCCGTACCGGCCGGGATGAGCTTACCGATGATCACGTTCTCCTTCAGGCCGATCAGCGAGTCGCTGCGGGCGTGGATCGCCGCGTCCGTCAGCACCCGGGTGGTCTCCTGGAAGGAGGCCGCCGACAGCCACGAGTCGGTGGCCAGCGACGCCTTGGTGATACCCATCAGCACCGGACGGCCGGCGGCGGGCTCGCCGCCCTCGCCGACGAGTCGGCGGTTCTCCGACTCGAACAGCGCCCGGTCGACCAGCACGCCCGGCAGGAACTCGGTCGAGCCGGAGTCGATGACCGTCACCCGCTTGAGCATCTGGCGGATGATGATCTCGATGTGCTTGTCGTGGATGAGCACACCCTGCGAGCGGTAGACCTCCTGGACCTCCTGGGTCAGGTGGACCTGGACCGCCCGCGGGCCGAGGATGCGCAGCAGCTCGTGCGGGTCGATGGTGCCCTCGGTGAGCTTCTCGCCGACCTCGACGTGACCGCCGTCGTGCACGCCCGGCCGCAGCCGGACCCGCTTCGAGATCTTGTCGTAGACGATCTCGTCGCTGCCGTCGTCCGGGATGACGATGATCTTCCGCGAACGCTCGCCGTCCTCGATCCGGATCCGGCCGGGGGTGTCGGCGATCGGCGCCTTGCCCTTCGGGACCCGGGCCTCGAAGATCTCGGTGACACGCGGCAGACCCTGGGTGATGTCCTCACCCGCGACACCACCGGTGTGGAAGGTACGCATGGTCAGCTGCGTACCCGGCTCACCGATGGACTGGGCGGCGATGATGCCGACCGCCTCGCCGATGTCCACCGTCTTACCGGTGGGCAGCGAGCGACCGTAGCAGGCACCGCAGACGCCCAGCTTCGACTCGCAGGTCAGCACGCTGCGCACCCGGACGTTCTCCACCCCGGCGGCGACGATCTTGTCGACCAGGATCGAGTTCAGGTCCGAGCCCCGCTCGACGACGACGGTGCCGTCCGGCCCCTTGATGTCGTCGGCCAGGGTCCGGGCGTGCACCCCGGTCTCGGCGTGCTCGTGCACCACCAGCGTGCCGTCGATCCGCTCACCGACCTGCATCGGGATCGCCCGGTCGGTGCCGCAGTCCTCCTCGCGGATGATGACGTCCTGCGAGACGTCCACCAGACGACGGGTCAGGTAACCCGAGTCGGCGGTCCGCAGCGCGGTGTCCGCCAGACCCTTCCGGGCACCGTGCGTGGAGATGAAGTACTCCAGTACGGACAGACCCTCCCGGTAGCTCGACTTGATCGGCCGGGGGATGATCTCGCCCTTCGGGTTGGCCACCAGGCCCCGGATCGCGGCGATCTGCCGGAGCTGGAGCAGGTTACCGCGGGCACCCGAGTGGATCATCTTCCACAGCGGGTTCTCCCGGGGCAGCGAGGTCTCCAGGTCCTTGGCGACCTCGTTGGTGGCCTTGGTCCAGATCTCGATGAGCTCGCCGCGGCGCTCCTCACCGGTCATCAGACCACGCTGGTACTGCTTGTCGATCCGGTCGGCTTCCTTCTCGTACCGGGCCAGGATCTCCTGCTTGCGCGGCGGAGTGACGACGTCCTCCATGCCGATGGTCACGCCGGACCAGGTGGCCCAGTGGAAACCGGCCTCCTTGAGCCCGTCGAGGGTGGCCGCGAGCGCCACCTTCGGGAACCGCTCGGCGAGGTCGTTGACGATCGCCGAGAGCTGGCCCTTGCGCACCTCGTAGTTCACGAAGCGGTAGCCGACCGGCATGGTCTCGTTGAACAGCACCCGACCGAGGGTGGTGTCGACGATCAGCGGCTCGCCCTCGACCCAGCCCTCCGGCGCGACCCACGGCTCGGCCCCGGCGCCGTTGTCGACATCGGTGACGCCGCGCAGCCGGATCCGCACCGGCGACTGGAGGTGCAGCTCGCCGTTGTCGAAGGCCATCCGCGCCTCGGCGTCCGAGCTGAACGCCCGGCCCTCGCCCTTGCCACCGGGGGTGAAGTGGGTGAGGTGGTACAGACCGATGATCATGTCCTGGGTGGGCATGGTCACCGGCTTGCCGTCGGCCGGCTTGAGGATGTTGTTCGACGACAGCATCAGGATCCGCGCCTCGGCCTGCGCCTCGGCGGAGAGCGGCACGTGCACCGCCATCTGGTCACCGTCGAAGTCGGCGTTGAACGCGGTGCAGACCAGCGGGTGGATCTGGATGGCCTTGCCCTCGACCAGCTGCGGCTCGAACGCCTGGATACCGAGTCGGTGCAGGGTGGGCGCCCGGTTGAGCAGCACCGGGTGCTCGCCGATGACCTCTTCCAGCACGTCCCACACGACCGGCCGCTGCCGCTCGACCATCCGCTTGGCGGACTTGATGTTCTGCGCGTGGTTGAGGTCGACCAGCCGCTTCATCACGAACGGCTTGAACAGCTCCAGCGCCATCTGCTTGGGCAGGCCGCACTGGTGCAGCTTCAGCTTGGGGCCGACCACGATGACGGAACGGCCGGAGTAGTCGACCCGCTTGCCGAGCAGGTTCTGCCGGAACCGGCCCTGCTTGCCCTTGAGCATGTCGGAGAGCGACTTCAGCGGCCGGTTACCCGGGCCGGTGACCGGACGACCGCGACGACCGTTGTCGAAGAGCGCGTCGACGGCCTCCTGGAGCATCCGCTTCTCGTTGTTGACGATGATCTCGGGCGCGCCGAGGTCGATCAGTCGCTTGAGGCGGTTGTTCCGGTTGATCACCCGGCGGTACAGGTCGTTCAGGTCGGAGGTGGCGAAGCGGCCACCGTCGAGCTGCACCATCGGCCGCAGGTCCGGCGGGATCACCGGCACGCAGTCGAGCACCATGCCGAGCGGCGAGTTACGGGTGTTCAGGAACGCGGCGACGACCTTGAGCCGCTTGAGCGCCCGGATCTTCCGCTGTCCCTTGCCGGAACGGATGATCTCGCGGAGGTTCTCGGCCTCGGCGTCGAGGTCCATGTTCTGGACCAGCGCCTTGATCGCCTCGGCGCCCATGCCACCGGTGAAGTACTCGCCGAACCGGTCGCGCAGCTCACGGTAGAGCAGCTCGTCGGTGACCAGCTGCTTCGAGTCCAGCTTGCGGAAGGTGTCGAGCACCTCGTCCAGACGGTCGATCTCGCGCTGGGCCCGGTCGCGGATCTGGCGCATCTCGCGCTCTCCGCCCTCCTTGACCTTGCGCCGGACGTCCGCCTTGGCACCCTCGGCCTCCAGCTCGGCCAGGTCGGCCTCGAGCTTGGCGGCCCGCTTCTCGATCTCCGAGTCGCGGCTGTTCTCGGCCTGCCGCTTCTCGGCGAGGATCTCGTTCTCGATGGTGGAGAGGTCACGGTGACGCGACTCGGCGTCCACGCTCGTCACCACGTACGAGGCGAAGTAGATGATCTTTTCGAGGTCCTTGGGGGCGAGGTCCAGCAGGTAGCCCAGCCGGCTCGGCACGCCCTTGAAGTACCAGATGTGGGTAACCGGGGCGGCCAGCTCGATGTGCCCCATGCGCTCACGACGCACCTTGGAGCGGGTCACCTCGACGCCGCAGCGCTCACAGATGATGCCCTTGAACCGGACCCGCTTGTACTTGCCGCAGTAGCACTCCCAGTCCCGTTGCGGACCGAAGATCTTCTCGCAGAAGAGTCCGTCCTTCTCCGGCTTCAGGGTGCGGTAGTTGATCGTCTCAGGCTTCTTGACCTCGCCGTGGGACCACTGCCGGATGTCGTCGGCGGTAGCGAGGCCGATGCGCAGCTCGTCGAAGAAGTTGACGTCGAGCACTTGGTTATCCCTCACATCAAGTCAGCTCGGTTGATGGTTCGGCGGATCGGGTGCGGCGGCGGGCTCGCGCCGCCGCACCCGGCCCGATCAGACTTCGTCGACGCTGCTCACACCCTCGTTGGGCCGGCGGGAGAGGTCGATGCCGAGTTCCTCCGCCGCCCGGAACACCTCGTCGTCGGTCTCGCGCATCTCCAGGGCCACACCGTCGGAGGAGAGCACCTCGACGTTGAGGCAGAGCGACTGGAGTTCCTTGAGCAGGACCTTGAACGACTCCGGGATGCCCGGTTCGGGGATGTTCTCGCCCTTGACGATCGCCTCGTAGACCTTCACCCGGCCCAGGACGTCGTCGGACTTGATGGTGAGCAGCTCCTGGAGCGCGTAGGCCGCCCCGTAGGCCTGCATGGCCCAGCACTCCATCTCGCCGAACCGCTGGCCACCGAACTGCGCCTTACCACCCAGCGGCTGCTGCGTGATCATCGAGTACGGGCCGGTCGACCGAGCGTGGATCTTGTCGTCGACCAGGTGGTTCAGCTTGAGGATGTAGATGTAGCCGACCGCGATCGGGTCCGGCAGCGGTTCCCCGGAGCGGCCGTCGAACAGCTGCGCCTTCCCGCTCGACCCGATCAGCTGCTTGCCGTCCCGGTTGGGCAGGGTCGACGCGAGCAGACCGGAGATCTCCTCCTCGCGGGCACCGTCGAAGACCGGGGTGGCCACGTTGGTGTCCGGCTCGGCCTCGGCGGCGTCGATCGAGCGCAGTGCGCGCTTCCAGTCGGCCTCGTCGCCCTCGACGTTCCAGCCGGTCTTGGCGACCCAACCGAGGTGGGTCTCCAGGACCTGACCGATGTTCATCCGGCCCGGCACACCGAGCGGGTTGAGCACGATGTCGACCGGGGTGCCGTCCTCCAGGAAGGGCATGTCCTCGACCGGCAGGATCTTCGAGATGACGCCCTTGTTGCCGTGCCGGCCGGCGAGCTTGTCACCGTCCTGGATCTTCCGCTTCTGGGCGACGTAGACCCGGACCAGCTCGTTGACGCCCGGCGGCAACTCGTCGCCGTCCTCGCGGGAGAAGGTCCGGACGCCGATGACCGTGCCGGTCTCGCCGTGCGGCACCTTCAGCGAGGTGTCCCGGACCTCGCGCGCCTTCTCGCCGAAGATCGCGCGGAGCAGCCGCTCCTCCGGGGTCAGCTCGGTCTCGCCCTTCGGCGTGACCTTGCCGACCAGGATGTCGCCGGGGACGACCTCGGCGCCGATCCGGATGATGCCGCGCTCGTCGAGGTCGGCGAGCATCTCCTCGCTGACGTTCGGGATGTCGCGGGTGATCTCCTCCGGGCCGAGCTTGGTGTCCCGGGCGTCGACCTCGTGCTCCTCGATGTGGATCGAGGTGAGCACGTCCTGCTGCACGAGGCGCTGCGACAGGATGATCGCGTCCTCGTAGTTGTGGCCCTCCCAGGTCATGAACGCCACGAGCAGGTTGCGCCCGAGCGCCATCTCGCCCTCGTCGGTGCACGGACCGTCGGCGATGACCTGGCCGGCCTCGACGCGGTCGCCCTCGAAGACCACCGGCTTCTGGTTGACGCAGGAGCCGGCGTTGGAGCGGCGGAACTTGTGCAGCAGGTACGTCCGGCGGTGACCGTCGTCCTGGTGGATGGTGATGTAGTCGGCGCAGAGGTCCTCGATCACACCGCCGACCTCGGCCACCACCACGTCACCGGCGTCGACCGCGGCGCGGTACTCCATGCCGGTGCCGACCAGCGGCGACTCCGCCTTGACCAGCGGCACGGCCTGCCGCTGCATGTTCGCGCCCATCAGGGCCCGGTTGGCGTCGTCGTGCTCGAGGAACGGGATCATCGCGGTCGCGACCGAGGTCATCTGCCGCGGCGACACGTCCATGTAGTCCACCGCGGACGGCTGGACGTCCTCGGTCTCGCCACCCTTACGACGGACCAGGACCCGGTCCTCGGCGAAGGTGCCGTCGGCCAGCAGCGGCGCGTTCGCCTGGGCCTTGACGAACCGGTCCTCCTCGTCCGCGGTCAGGTAGTCGATCTGGTCGGTGACCCGACCGTCGACGACCTTCCGGTACGGCGTCTCGATGAAGCCGAACGGGTTGACCCGGGCGAAGGTGGAGAGCGCGCCGATCAGGCCGATGTTCGGGCCTTCCGGCGTCTCGATCGGGCACATCCGGCCGTAGTGCGACGGGTGCACGTCCCGGACCTCGAAGCCGGCCCGCTCCCGGGACAGACCACCCGGGCCGAGCGCGCTCAGCCGGCGCCGGTGGGTCAGGCCCGCCAGCGGGTTGGTCTGGTCCATGAACTGGGACAGCTGCGACGTACCGAAGAACTCCTTGATCGCCGCCACCACCGGACGGATGTTGATCAGGGTCTGCGGCGTGATCGCCTCGACGTCCTGGGTGGTCATCCGCTCGCGGACGACCCGCTCCATCCGGGAGAGGCCGACCCGCACCTGGTTCTGGATCAGCTCGCCGACGGTACGCAGGCGACGGTTGCCGAAGTGGTCGATGTCGTCGGCCTCGTAGCCGTCCTCACCGGCGTGCAGCCGGCAGAGGTACTCCACGGTGGCGACGATGTCGTCCTCGGTCAGCGTGCCCGTGGTGATCGGGACGCTCACCTCGAGCTTCTTGTTGAACTTGTACCGACCGACCTTGGCGACGTCGTACCGCTTCGGGTTGAAGAAGAGGTTGTCGAGCAGGGTCTGGGCGTTCTCCCGGGTCGGCGGCTCGCCAGGGCGCAGCTTCCGGTAGATGTCGAGTAGCGCCTCGTCCTGGCCGGCGATGTGGTCCTTCTCCAGGGTGGTCATCATCAGCTCGGACCAGCCGAACCGCTCGCGGATCTGCTCGGCCGACCAGCCGACCGCCTTGAGCAGGACGGTGACGGCCTGCCGGCGCTTGCGGTCGATCCGGACCCCGACGGTGTCGCGCTTGTCGATGTCGAACTCCAGCCAGGCACCCCGGCTCGGGATGACCTTGACGCTGGAGAGGTCGCGGTCGGAGGTCTTGTCCGGCTGCTTGTCGAAGTAGACGCCCGGCGACCGGACGAGCTGGCTGACCACCACGCGCTCGGTGCCGTTGATGATGAAGGTGCCCTTCGGCGTCATCATCGGGAAGTCACCCATGAACACCGTCTGGCTCTTGATCTCGCCGGTGGTGTTGTTGGTGAACTCCGCGGTCACGAAGAGCGGCGCGCAGTAGGTCAGGTCCTTCTCCTTGCACTCCTCGATCGAGGCCTTGACCTCGTCGAAGCGCGGCGCCGAGAAGGAGAGCGACATGGTGCCGGAGAAGTCCTCAATGGGACTGATCTCGTCGAGAATCTCCGCGAGACCCGAGCGTGCGTGCGGGTCGTCAGCCGACCGGCCCTGCCAGGCCTCGTTGCCGACGAGCCAGTCGAAGGACTCGTTCTGGATGGCGAGGAGGTTGGGGACCTCGAGGTGTTCGGTGATCCTGCCGAATGAGACACGGCGGGGAGCGAAAGCGCTCGACGTACGACTGGTCTTCGCAGGGCGGGAAGCTGCCAAGATGCGTCCTTCCGAGGACCGGTGCTGCAGAACGGCTGGTACGCGTGCACTCCAATGACCCCACCAGGAACACCCATAATTGGACATTCCGAGCAGGGGTCGAGATCGGAAGGCAGCGCAAACTAGCAGTGTAGCCGAAAGGCTAACCGCTGTCCAGCCCACCCCGCGGGTCGCCGCGGAACGTGCCTCGGGACCCCCGAAACGGGGTCTACCGAGCCGCTCGGAACGCGGCGCTCCCGCTGGACCGTCCGGCGTACTGCGGCATGGTGCTGCCGCAGCCCTTACCCCGGGCGTGGCCGTCGCAAGCGTGGAAGGTCTTGCAGGTGTCAGCGTGCCTGCCCGGGCGGGGTCGCGTCAAGGGCTGATCACCTTCCGGAGCCCTCTTTCCCACCGCCGTGCGACCGTCCGACACCGCAGCGTCACCGGCCGCCAGAACGCAAGCGCAGCTCACGGGCACACCAACAGGTGACGGAACGACAGCGGGCGGTGACCCCGGTCAGGGATCACCGCCCGTTGCGTGCCGTCGTGTGCCTCAGCTCACGTGAGCCGGGGCCCCGCGCAGGCACGCGCGGGTCACTTCAGGGTGACCTTGGCGCCTTCGCCCTCGAGCTTGGCCTTGGCCTTCTCGGCGGTCTCCTTGTTGACCTTCTCCAGGATGGCCTTGGGGGCGCTCTCGACGGCGTCCTTGGCCTCCTTCAGGCCCAGGCCGGTCAGCTCACGCACGACCTTGATGACCTGGATCTTCTTGCCACCGTCGGCCTCGAGGACGACGTCGAACTCGTCCTTCTCCGGCTCGGCCTCGGCGGCCGCGCCGCCAGCCGCCGGGCCGGCGACCATCATCGCGGCCGGGGCCGCGGCGGTGACCTCGAAGGTCTCCTCGAACTGCTTCACGAACTCGGAGAGCTCGATCAGCGTCATCTCCTTGAACGCGTCGAGCAGCTCGTCGGTGCTGAGCTTCGCCATGGCTGGCGTCCTTTCTCATCTACGGAAGTTCGAACCGGGTACCGGAAGGCCGTCAGGCCTGCTCGGCGCCCTCCTTCTCGCGCTTGTCCTGCAGAGCGGCCGCCAGACGGGCGGTCTTCGACAGCGGGGCCTGGAACAGGGCCGCGGCCTTGCTCAGGTTGCCCTTCATCGCGCCGGCCAGCTTGGCCAGCAGCACCTCACGGGACTCCAGGTCGGCGAGCTTCGTGACCTCGGCCGCGGAGATGGCCTTGCCCTCGAAGACACCGCCCTTGATGACGAGCTTCGGGTTGGCCTTCGCGAAGTCGCGAAGGCCCTTCGCCGCCTCGACGACGTCGCCCGAAACGAAAGTCAGCGCGGTAGGACCGGAGAACAGCTCGTCGAGGCCGTTGATACCGGCATCCGTCGCAGCGCGCTTGGCCAGCGTGTTCTTGGCGACCGTGTAGGTGGTCTCCTGGCCCAGCGAGCGCCGCAGCTGGGTCAGCTGGGCGACCGTGAGGCCGCGGTATTCGGTCAGCACGGTGGCGCCGGCGCCCCGGAACTGCTCGGTCAGCTCGGCGACGGCCGTGGCCTTGTCGGCCCGGATCGGCTTGTCCGCCATGTCCCTCCTCTCTCGTTACGCCAGGCTGGTCACCACCGAAGCCGGGAGGCGTCGGTGGTGGCGGAGGAATCGCGGGTAACGAGAAAAGCCCCGGCGCAGGGCGCGCGGGGCGAGGGCCGGCGGATCGGAACGCAGTCGGCGGACCACGTACCATCGAACCGATTTTTCGCTTGCCGCCCTACGCGGGTCGCCCGTCGTTCGCGGGACCTTCGACCGTGCCGGAGCACGGTGACCAGCGGTCTCTGGGTGGTACGTCAGCCAAAAGTACATTGGATGACGTCGGAAGACTACGCGACCCCTCCCCCAACACCAAATCGCCCCGGGCGTGGGCCCGGTCACGTCCGGCCGCTGGGTGGGCAGCATCCGGCGTACCGGCGACGGTCGGGCAGCCGTCGCGCGGGCTCCGGGTGGGGACCGTCGCCCCGGCGGCAGCACTGGCGGACGGTCGGGCGAGTCAGCCCCGCAGCCGACGACGCCAGGCGTACCCGGCCAGCACCACGCCGCTCCAGAGCACCGCCCAACCCGTCAGCAGGAGCGCCGCCGGCCCGGCCACCCCGGCCGTGGTGGCCCGCGCGGTCGCCATGACCGGCGGCGCGAGCCACGGCAGTACCGAGCCGGACCGGCCGAACACCAGCGCGACGACCGAGCCGACCGCGAGCACCGCGACGCCGTACCCGGTGCTGCCCACGCAGGCACGGCTGGCCAGCGCGCCGAGCGCCACCGCGGCGGGTACGGCGAGCAGGTGGGCCCAGAGCCCCAGCGCGATCCCCATCGGCAGCGGGTGGTCGGCGGCGGCCTCCGGGCCGGCCAGCCCGCCCAGCGGCCACGGCAGCAGCAGCGCCAGGGTCACCGTGCCGAGCGCCACCACCGTGGCGGCGACCAGTCCGGCCACCTGTTCCCGGCGACGGCTGCCGACCGTCACCAGCGCCATCCGGCGCTGCACGTCCGGCTCCACGTCGAGCAGCAGCTTGGTCTGCCAGGCCAGCACCGGAAAGAGGACCACCGCCGAGACGCCGTACGCCTCCGCCGGCTGGGCACGACCGCCGCCGTAGAGGACCCCGAGCACGACCAGGCCGGCGAGCAGGGGCGCGAGGACCCGGCCGGTACGCAGGAAGCCGGCCAGCCGGAGCCGGACCAGCGCGGTCACCGGGCCGCCCCGTCCGGGAGGACGGTGCCGTCGGCCACCGGCTGTCGCGGCGCGGCCCCGGCACCCGTCCCCGGTTCGTCGACCGCTCCGGTATCCGGTCGGGAGCCACCGTCGTCCGGCGCGACGCCGTCACCCGTCGGCCCGGGGTCGGATGCTGGGCCGTCGTCCGGCGCGACGCCGTGGCCCGTCGGCCCGGGGTCGGGTGCTGTGTCCGGCTCGGGGGTGCGTACCCGCAACACCTGGTGGCCGGCGGCGCGCAACCGGGCGACGGTGCCGGCGACCCGGGCCGCCGGGACGGCCACCTCCACCACCGCGACGCCCTCCGACTCGGCCGGGCCGGCCTCGGTGACCGTGCCGTCGGCCACCGTCCAGTGCCGCGCGCCCGGCAGCCGGACCGTCTCGTTGCGGTGGTCGCTGACCAGTACCCGGCCCCCGGCGGCGAGCACCTCGTCGACCACCAGCGGCACCAGGTCACGGGCGGCGGCGTCCAGCCCCTCCCAGGGCTCGTCCAGCACCAGCAGGCCGGGCCGGCGGAGCATCGCCTGCGCCAGGCCGACCTTCTGTGCCGTCCCCTTCGACAGGTCGGGCAGACGGACCCGGCGGAACCCCGCGATGCCCAGCCGGGACGTCCACTCGTCCACCGCCCGGTCCGCCTCGGTGGCGGAGAGCCCGGCCACCCGGGCCATCGCGGTGAGGTAGTACGACACCGTGAAGGGCTGGTCGGCGGGGAACCGCTCCGGCACCCAGCCGACGTGCCGGGGACGGTCCACGACCCGGCCCCGGGTGGCGCGGAGCACACCGGCCGCCACCTGGAGCAGGGTGGACTTGCCGGCCCCGTTACGGCCCAGGACGACGGCCACCTCACCCGGCCCGACCCGGGCGTCCGCCTGTCGCAGCACCCACGGCCCCCTCCGGTGGTACCGCACCGAGACGTTCTCCAGCCGCATGCCGACGAGCGTGCCACAGGAGAGACGGATCGGGGCGCCCCCACCAGTGGTGGCGACGCCCCGATCCGGGTGTTGAGTTCGTCAGCCCTCGGAGGAGTCCTCGTGCAGGTTCTTCACCAGGTTCGGGTCGACCGGGACGCCCGGACCCATCGTGGTGGTGAGGGTGACCTTCTTGAGGTACTTGCCCTTGGCGGCCGACGGCTTGACCCGCAGGACCTCGTCGAGGACGGCCGCGTAGTTGTCGATCAGCTGCGTCTCGGAGAAGGACGCCTTGCCGATGATCAGGTGCAGGTTCGAGTGCTTGTCCACCCGGAAGGCGATCTTGCCGCCCTTGATGTCCGCGACGGCCTTGGCGACGTCCATGGTCACCGTGCCCGTCTTCGGGTTCGGCATGAGACCGCGCGGGCCCAGGATCCGCGCGATCCGGCCGATCTTGGCCATCTGGTCCGGGGTGGCGATCGCCGCGTCGAAGTCCAGCCAGCCTTCCTGGATCCGGGCGACCAGCTCGTCGGTGCCCACCTCGTCGGCACCGGCGGCAGCGGCCTCCTCGGCCTTCGCACCGGCGGCGAAGACGATCACGCGGGCGGTCTTACCGGTGCCGTGCGGCAGGTTGACCGTGCCCCGGACCATCTGGTCCGCCTTGCGGGGGTCGACGCCGAGGCGCATGGCGACCTCGACCGTGGCGTCGAACTTGACGGCGGTGGTCTCCTTGGCGAGCTTGACCGCCTCGGACGGGCTGTACAGCTTCGACCGGTCGATGACCTCGGCGGCCTTGCGGTAGCTCTTGCTGCGCTGCATGTTCCAACTACTCCTGTGGTCTCTGGCGGGCGCCGTGCATCACGCGCCCTCCCACGAACGGGTCTGGTGTCGGGTCGCCGAGGTCAGTCGTTGACGACGATGCCCATCGACCGGGCGGTGCCGGCGATGATCTTCTCAGCCTGGTCGAGGTCGTTGGCGTTGAGGTCGGACATCTTCTTCTCGGCGATCTCCCGCAGCTGGGCGCGGGTGACCGAGCCGACCTTGTCCTTCTGCGGCACCCCGGAGCCCTTCTGCACACCGGCGGCCTTGATCAGCAGCCGGGCGGCGGGCGGGGTCTTCAGCACGAAGGTGAAGGTCCGGTCCTCGTACACGCTGATCTGGGCGGGGACGATGTCGCCCCGCTGCGACTCGGTCTGCGCGTTGTAGGTCTTGCAGAACTCCATGATGTTCACGCCGTGCTGGCCGAGCGCGGGGCCGACCGGCGGCGCCGGAGTGGCCTGGCCCGCCGGCAGCTGAAGCGTGAACGTCTTGACGAGCTTCTTCTTCGGAGGCATGTCTCTTCCTGGGGCTTGGAACGGGAAAAGTGATGCTGGCGCGTCCCGCTCGATGCGCGCACGGTCAGCACGACAGAACGGGGGCGACGTTCTAGGGTAGCGCAGCCCGCTGCCACCCCTTGCGGTGAGGGCCCACGGGCCGGGTACGAGTCGGGGCGGCGGGCCATGCCCACCGCCCCGGACGCGACGTCAGATCTTGGTGACCTGGTTGAAGTTGAGCTCCACCGGGGTCTCCCGGCCGAAGATCGACACCAGCACCTTGAGCTTCTGCTGGTCGGCGTTGATCTCGCTGATGGTGGCCGGCAGGGAGGCGAACGCACCGTCGGTGACGGTGACCGAGTCGCCGACCTCGAAGTCGAGGACCCTGATCTCGGGCTTCGCCTTCTTCTGCTCGGTCTCCACCGCCGGGGCCAGCCACTTCAGCACCTCGTCGAGGGAGAGCGGGGCCGGACGGTCCGCCCGGTCGGTCGCCCCCACGAAGCCGGTGACGCCCGGGGTGTTGCGGACGCAGGAGTACGACTCCGGGGTGAGTTCCATCCGGACCAGGATGTAACCCGGGAAGACCTTGTTCTGGACCTGGAGGCGCTTGCCGTTCTTGACCTCGACCTCTTCCCGGGTCGGCACCTCGACCTGGTAGATGTAGTCCTCCATGTCGAGGGACGTGATCCGGGTCTCGAGGTTGGTCTTGACCTTGTTCTCGTAGCCCGCGTAGGAGTGCACCACGTACCAGTCGCCCGGGGCGTAGCGCAGCTTCTGACGCAGCTCGGCGACCGGGTCGAACTCCTCTTCCGGTTCCGGCTCGGTCAGTGCGAACTCCGGCTCGCTGGCGGCCTCGACCGACTCGTCACCCGCCGCCGTCACTACCGAGGACTGCTCGTCCGCGGGTCCGGCGGTCTCGTCGTACTCAGGCACGCTCGCTCACTTCCGTCACTATCGCTTGGTCAGCTGGATCCGCCGAAGACCACCAGCGCACCCTTGGCGAACACGAAGTCGAGTCCGACGACGAGCGCGGTGACCACCGTCACGAACGCGACCACCACCGCGGTGTAGGTCAGCAGCTCCTTGCGGGTCGGCCAGATGACCTTACGCAGCTCGGCCACGACCTCGCGGATGAACCGCGCGAAGCGCCCGAACAATCCGACCCTGTCGTCGGACTTGGTCCTCGGCTTGCTGTCGGCCGAGTCGGCCTTGGTCCGCGACCGGGTCGCGGTGCCGCCCCGGGAGACCGGCTCCTCCGCGTCGGTGGCGTCGTCGTCGTCGGCAACGCTCTCGACGGTTTCGTCGTCGAGACGGTCGTCGCCGGCGTCCTCGCCGCGCCGCTTGTTGTCGGCCACTTCGCCCTCCGTCGCGGATGTCGGGTCGCACGTTGTTGGACGTGCGCGGCGCTGGTCACGCCGGCCGGACCAACCGTCCCGCGACGGGCCGCGGCCGGCGGATCAGCCGAAGGGCCCGATGCCTCGGAGCCATCCTGCCGATGCCACCACCACGGGCCGAACGCCGCCGGCAGGCGGCGCGACCCACGAAACGGTCAGGCCTGAGGCGCAGGGGTGACAGGACTTGAACCTGCAGCCTGCGGTTTTGGAGACCGCTGCTCTGCCAATTGAGCTACACCCCTGTGCGGCGCTGCTCACCCCACACCGACACGCAGGACGGTGCAGGGGTCACTTGCCCCACGGCGGACCAGTGTACGGGTAGTGGGTCCACTTTCCCAACCGGTCCACCCCTCGCGGGTCGAACAGCAGGTCAGCGGGGTGCCCGGATGACCGCCCGCGCCTGGGCGAGGACCTTCTCGCCCCCGCAGGTGACGGTCAGGTCGAGGCGGGTGAGCCCGTCCTCGGTGATCTCCCGCACCTTCGCGGCGACCTCGATCTCGGCCCCCTCGTCGTCGTCCGGCACGACCACCGGGCGGGTGAAGCGGACGTTGTAGTCGACCACCGCGTCCGGCGCGCCGGCCCACTCGGTGACCGCCCGTCCGACCAGCGCCATGGTGAACATCCCGTGCGCGATCACCCCGGGCAGCCCCACGCCGGTGGCGAAGCGGTCGCTCCAGTGGATGGGGTTGAAGTCGCCGGAGGCACCCGCGTAGCGGACCAGGTCGGCCCGGGTGATCCGGTACGTCCGGGTGGGCAGCTCGATCCGGGCCTGCCCCGCGTCGGCCGCCGTGGTTGCCGCGTCCATCTCAGTCCTCCCCGCGTACGACGAGCTTCGACCAGACGGTGACCACGGGCTCGTCGGCCACCGTGGAGACCTCGGTCCGGATGGTCAGGAAGCCGTGCCCACCCCGGTTGTCGATCGCCTCGACGTGGTTGACGCAGACCAGCTCGTCCCCGGCGGCCACCGGGCGGGTGTAGGCGAACCGCTGGTCGCCGTGGACGACCCGGCTGTAGTCGACCCCGAGGTCCGGATCGTCGACGATCTGGCGGCTCGCCGCCATGGTGATCGTCACCGGGAAGGTCGGCGGGGCGACCACGTCGCGGTGGCCGAGGGCCCGCGCGGCCTCCGGGTCGTGGTGGGCCGGGTCGGTGGCGCCGATCGCCGTGGCGAACTCACGGATCTTCTCTCGGCCCACCTGGTAGGGGGCGGTCGGCGGGTAGCTCCGGCCGACGAAGGACGGGTCCAGTGACATGCGGAGAACCTACACGGACGAAAAACGCCGATCCGGCACACGGGCGATGGATCCATGCCCTGCGCGCCGGATCGGCGTCGGAAGCTGCGTCGGCCGGCCGGCGGGGCCGGCCGCCGGGTCAGCGGGTCTCGCGGTGGACGGTGTGCTTGCCGTCCCGGGGGCAGAACTTCTTCAGCTCGATGCGGTCCGGGTCGTTACGACGGTTCTTGCGCGTGATGTAGTTGCGCTCCTTGCACTCCACACACGCCAAAGTGATCTTCGGCCGAACATCGGTCGCCTTCGCCACGGCGGAGTGCCTTCCTCGCTAACGGATCACCTACGGCGTGGCAGCCTATGCGCTGGCCACGCGGACACGCAAAGTGGGCGCCAGGGGCGCCCCTTTCACCGGCCACCGGACATCGGCCCGGAGGACGAGAGTAGCGGTGGCCGGACTTGAACCGGCGACACAGCGATTATGAGCCGCTTGCTCTGCCATCTGAGCTACACCGCCGCAGGCGGGTCCAGCCGGACCCTCTGAGCCCCCTTACGGAATCGAACCGTAGACCTTCTCCTTACCATGGAGACGCTCTGCCGACTGAGCTAAGGGGGCCTACCCGATCACCCCGGGGGGTGTCGCGCAGGGGTAACAGTACACGGCGGATCCCGGGAGGTGAAATCGGATCCCCCCTCCTCTGCCGCAGCGGGCATCGGCGCAGGTCAGGGCACTACACGGAGGCGGCGCACGTCCGCGCCGGGCAGCGACTCGACCTCCGCCTGGGCGCCGAACCAGGCCTCCAGCCGCTCGTACGGCAGCGGACGGCTGAACAGGAAGCCCTGGCCGATGTCGCAGCCGATGTCCTGGAGCAGTTCCAGGGTCAGCTCGCTCTCCACCCCCTCGGCCACCACCGCCAGGCCGAACTGCTGGGAGAGGGTCACCACGGCGTTGACGATCGCCAGGTCGCCCGGATCGGTCGCCATGCCCTGCACGAACGACCGGTCGACCTTCACCTCGTGCACCGGCAGCCGGCGCAGGTAGGCCAGGGAGAAGGAGCCGGTGCCGAAGTCGTCCACGGAGAGCCGGACGCCGAGGTCGCGTAGGCGGCGCAGGGTCGGGATCGGGCGGTCGGTGCCGTCCAGGACCCCGGTCTCCCTGATCTCGAAGGTGAGTCGCTGCGGCGGTACGCCGTACTCGTCCAGCAGCTCGCGCACCTGGTCGGGGAAATGCTGGTCGGTGAGCGTACGCGCGGAGAGGTTGACCGCGACGGAGAGTGGCTGCTCGGCGTGCGTCCAGTCCCGACTGCGCCGCAGCCCCTCCCGGAGCACCAGTTCGGTGAGCCGACCGAGCTGGCCGGTGTGCTCGGCCACCGCGACGAAGTCCTCCGGCGTGACCGAGCCGTGTGCCGGGTGCTCCCAGCGGGCCAGGCACTCCACGCCGACCAGTCGCCGGTCGCGCAGGGTCACCTTGGGTTGGTAGTAGACCTCGACCCCACCCTCCTCGAGAGCCTGTCGCAGGTCACCGGCGATGCCGAGGCGACGCAACGACCGGGACTCCAGCGCCGGGCTGAACAGCTGGATGCTGCCCGGCATGGACTTCGCGGCGGTCGCCGCCAACTCCACCCGTTGCAGCAGGGTGGCGGCGTCGGTGCCGTGGTCCGGGTGGACGGCGACCCCGACCGCGGTGTCCACGTCCAGGGTGAGCGGCTCGAAGACCATCTCGTCGCGGATCTGCTCGCGCAGCCGGGCGGCCAGTTCCAGCGCCGCGTCGGCGCTCTCCACCCGGAGGGTGAGCAGGAACTCGTCCCCGCCGAGCCGGCCGACCAGGGCGGACGACGGGGCCGACGCGCGCAGCCGCTCGGCGACCTCGACGAGGACCTTGTCCCCTGCGGCGTGGCCGAGCGACTCGTTGACCTGGCGCAGCCCGTCGACGTCGAAGAGGAGCACGGCGACGACCTCGCCCGGGGCCCGGATCCGGACCGCCTCGCCGAGCGCGTCGGCGATCCGCCGCCGGTTCGGCAGCTTGGTCAGCCCGTCGTGGTACGCGTCGTGCCGGAGCCGGTCGACCAGCCGGGAGTTCTCCAGGGCGACGGCGGCGTGCGCGGCCACCGTCTCGAAGACGGGGATGTCGTCCGGGGTGAAGTGGCCGGCGTCACTGAGCCGGTTGACCACCTCGAGGGTGCCGATCACCGCCTGGCCTGAGCGCAACGGCACGGCGATGACGTCCTTCACGCCGGTGCCGCGCAGGGCGGACCCGAGCAGATCGTCGCCGTCGAGCCGGGCGCCCCAGACCAGGGTCCGCCGCTCCCGGCGGGCCTCCTCCCGCACCACCACCGGAGTGGGGGCGACGTCGAGCAGGCCCGGGGTGTCCACCCGGGCGGTGAGCATCACCTCGGAGTGCCGACCCTGGGCGGGCAGCCAGAGGGTGGCGTACTCGGCCTGCATGAGCTTGCGGATCCGGGCCAGCAGGACGTCGATCAGGGTGCCGTCCTGGCCGCTGGCGGTCATCGCCCGGGTCAGCTCGTACATGTCGCCGAGGGTCCGGTGCTGGCGGAAGAACTGCGCGTAGGAGCGGTAGACCAGCACCACCGCGAAGGCCAGCACCGCGATGAGGACCAGGGCCCACCAGGTGGTCTCGATAGCGATCAGGACCACCAGGCCCATGACCACGTTGATCCCCGACGTCAGCAGCGGCGGCCCTGCGGTCCGGACCACCTCCCGCCCGGCCTGCCAGCCGTGCATCAGGGAGATCACCCCGCCGACCGCCGCCAGGGACGCCAGGGTGTTCAGGATGACCGCGCCGAACAGGGAGAGCCAGGTGGCCGGTCCGACGCCGTCCAACGGCGGCAGGGCGACCAGGACCAGCCCGGCCAACGACACCGAGGCACCCGCCTTGGCGACGTTGAACCAGAGCTTGGTGGGCGAGACGCGGCGGCAGAACTGCACGATGAGCACCGCCGCCACGCTCAACGCGACGACTGTCAGCGGTGGTAGCCAGAAGAAGGCGAGAACCAGCGGGATCTCGTTGATCGTGAAGGTGAGGCCCTGCCGGCGGATGACGAAGTGCAGCACCTGGGTGCCGGCTGCGACCATCACGGCCAGCAGGGTGAGCGTCAGTACCGGATTACCGGAGGACCGGTCCGACACGAGGGCGAGGAGGACGGAACAGACGACCGCGAAGAGGGCCAGCGGACCGGTGATCAGCCAGGCCTGGTCGGTCGATCTGCGCGACGACGGGCGAACGCTCGCCATCCGGCTCCCTCGTTACTCGTGCCTCGAACGGGCCTCCAACCAGCGACCTCCCGACGACGTCGGACCGACCTCAGGGGGCGAGGACGGTGACCACCGGGGCGCTCCACTCGAAATCGGCGAGCGGGCCGGCGGACTCGGTACCGAGGAAGCCGGAGGCGACCACGGCAAAGGCCATCAGCGCCATGACTGCGGCGAACCGGAAGGGCTTCCGACCAGACATCAGTGCGCTCCTGTCAACAGGGGTAAGGGGGAGACGGATGGAGGAGGTTCCACGATCGTGCCACAGAGGCCCGATCGAGCAAAGAGGCCTGGGAACGGGCCCACCGAGGATTGGTCAGTTTCAGACCGTTCGTACCTACCCCGCCCCCGAATAGCTACCCCTGGTTTCGGCGTTCATCTCACCATCTGCACCTTCCCGCTCATGTTGCCGCAGTACGTGATTCGCCATCAATCCCCAAGATCGCCTCGTTCTGCACACCGGGCCCCACCTGCCAGGATGCGCCTCCCACCCTAGCCGCAGGACTGACAAAAATAGAGAGGTGTCGAACAAACGGAATGGGGGTACGGGGAACTGCCCCGGCAAATGCCCATCGCGCCGGCACACCTCGACAACGGCGCCACGGTCCGTCCCGGCGTCACCACAGTGGGCAGTCCGTCACCCGCCCGGCGGGGAACGGGGTGGCCACGGCGCACCACCGCGCCGACGGCCACCCGACCCGGACCGCCCCGGGCAGGACCGCGCCGACCAGGCGCAGCGAGGCGGGATCGCGGTAACGGAGCCTGGCGCCTGCTCCCTACCCTCGGGGCCATGGCATACCAGCCGGTCCCACCCGACCGCCTACGGGCAGCTCTGCGCACCCATGCGGAACCGGATCAGCGAGGACGCGTTCACCCGCATGCAGGCAGCCCAACCCCGCCTGCGTGACTACGAGATCACCGGCGTGCACGTCGCCAGCACCAACGGCCGGACCGAGGGTTCCGCGACCGTCCGGCTGACCCAGGAGAACGGCACCGAGACCACCCAGCTCCTCCGACTGGTCAAGGAGGACGGAGCCTGGCGCGTCTGCCAGCAGTAGCGGCGGTCGCGGGGCACCGGTGGGCCGTCAGTCGGGGCCCGTCCGGCCCGGCTGACGGCGCTGGCCCTGCTGTGGGGGTCGGGCTTCCTCCGGATCAGGCTGGCCCTGCGCGGCTTCGACCGCGGCGGGCGACGGGCGGGTGGCGGGCGTCGACGTACGGTCAGTCGGCCGGCGGGAGACGGTAGACGGAGACGTGCGAACGTGAGTCGGCGGTGAACTCGGAGGCGTCCCAGTCCGCATGCCGGCTCTCCAGCTCGAAGCCGGCCAGTTGCGCCATCAGGTCCAGCTCGGCGGGCCAGATGTAGCGGTGCGGGCTTCGGCCCAGGGTCGCCTGCCGCCCCGTCCCGAAGCTGAAGTGGTGCGAGACGACGTGCTGGCGCAGCACGTCGTACGTGTCCAGGCCGATGTAGTCGGGTTGGGAGTTCCAGACCAGGGCCGACTGACCGGGCGGGAGCTTGCGCAGCTCCGGCACCCACAACTCGATCACGAGCCGCCCACCCGGGGTGAGATGCCCGGCGGCGTTGCGGAAGCAGGCGACCTGTTCGGCCTGGGTGAGCAGGTTGGAGATCGCGTTGAAGACCAGGTAGACCAGCGAGAACTCGCCGGGCGCACGGGTGGTCGCCATGTCGCCGACGACCACGGGGATGGTGTCCTCGTCCACCTTCGTCCGCAGTTGGTCGATCATCGGACGGGACAGCTCGACGCCGGTGACGGACACCCCCCGTCCGGCGAGCGGGATGGCCACCCGGCCGGTGCCGATGGCGAACTCCACCGCCCGACCGCCGCCGGCGAGTTCGGCGAGGCGGTCGACGGTCGGGCCGAGCACCTCCGGGGCGAACATGCCGGTGCCGGGCGTGTCGTAGTTCCGGGCGGTGTCGACGTCCCAGACGTCCTCCTGGCGCATACCGTCGACCATCGCCGGACGTGGATGCGATGTCCACCGGTTTTCGCCACCGGACGGCGAGCGGCGGGTGCCGCAACGCCGCCGCTCGTACGGACGCCCGGTCACCGGAGGCCGGGTTCATTCCGGACCCGGCGCGACCGACGCGGCCGTTCCGGTCATCGGACCGGTGCTGTCGGTACCTCGGTGAGGTGCTTGGCGATGCGTAGCAGCACCTGGTCGGGTGACCCGACGACGAAGGCGGCGGTGTCGGCGAGCGCGGCGATCAGAGGCAGTCCACGGCCGCCGACGGTGAGCGGGTCGGGGAGGTTGGCCTCGAGTCCACCGCCGTTGGGTGTGCTGCCCCGGTTGCCGACTTCGAGCAGGCAGACGTGGTCGTCGATGGTGATGGCGATGTCGACGGCGCTGTCAGAATCGGCGTGCACCACCGCGTTGGCGCACGCCTCGGTGATCAGCACGGCGAGCTGCCCCCGGGTTTCCTCGTCGGCCTCGGTGAGGCTCAGCAGGGTGGTGAGCACGTGGCGGGCACGGGTCACCGAGGACGGTTGGCGCGGGAGCGACAGCGTCATGCTCACCCGCATCGCGTAGCTCCTCCCCCGTCCCGTGCGTGAACCCGCCGGGCTACTGCGTAACACCCTAAGGCGGGAACCTCCGATTGTGATCAGCACTACCCGACAGCGCGGAGGTGAAACGGTCCGGGCGTGGGCTCGACGTACGTCCGGCAGCGGTTCGCCCGCCGGGCGCACTAGGGTGGGCGGGAATCATCGGCGTGGGGAGATTGTCGTGGATCTGGTCTCGATCCGGCCAGGCCGGGGTTGCACCGTGCTGGAGGTGCGCGGCGAGCTGGACATGGCGACGTCCCCGCAGTTGCGCGAGGGCCTGCAACGGCTGGTCGATGCCGGCGACCGTCAGGTGGTGGTGGACATGGCCGGCGTCGGGTTCATGGACTCCAGCGCACTGGGCGCCCTGGTGGTGACGTTCAAGGCGCTGCGGGACGTCGGCGGTCGGCTGAGTCTCGCCGCAGTGCAGCCCCCCGTCCGCAACGTCCTCACGGTGACGTCGGTGGATCGGGTGATCCAGGTCTACGAGAGCGTGCGGGCGGCCGAAGCGGACATGCCGTCCACGGAGGACGCCACCGGCGGGTAGTCAGTCGGGCAGCGCGGCGCTGGCGCGCGCCTGGTCGGCGCCGGCGCTGGTCCGCCGGTCCTCGCTGTGCCCGTCGTGCCAGTCGAGGATCAGCAGGGTGGCGTCATCGGCCAGGGTCGGCCCGCTGACCTCGAGTACGGCGTCGGCCAACGCCCGGACAGCCTCGCGCGGGTGCAGATCGGCGATCGACCGGAACAGGGTCGGCAGGTCCAGGCTGGCCGCGGTGCGCTCCCGCACGCCGTCGGTGACGATCACCAGGCGGTCGCCGGGTCGCAGCGCGATCTCGCCGGCGCGATAGTCGGCCTCGGCGAACATGCCCAGCGGAAAGTTGCCCGGTAACGGCAGCTCCCGGGTGTCCCCGTCGCGTACCAGCATCGGCGGCACGTGCCCGGCGTTGAGCAGCGCGCACATTCCGGTGCGCAGGTCGAGCCGGCCGAGCACCGCGGTGACGTAACTGCCGGGTACGGCGCCGTGGTCGGCCACCGCGGCGTTCGCGGCAGCGGCCTGCTCCACCAGGCTGGCCGCCCGGCGCCGACTGTTGCGCAGGCTCCCCACGCCCAGGGTGGCCGTCAGCGCGCTGGCCACCCCGTGCCCCATCGCGTCGGTGACGCTGAAGTGCAGCGCGTCCCGGGCGAGGCTGTAGTCGAAGGTGTCCCCGCCGATGCTCGCCGCCGGTTCGAGCCAGCCGGACACGGTGAACGCACTGGCCTCACAGGTGAACGAGGGTGGCAGCAGGCGGCGCTGGATCTCCGCGGACAGGGTGAACGGGGTGGTGCGTTGCCCCCACTCGAAGAGGTCGGTGTACCGCCGGTTCGCGATCACCACGAACGCCAGCACGTGCGCGGTACGCGCGATCTCCGCCCGCACCCGAGAATCGGGCTCGTCCGGCAGAACCATCTCCAGCAGTCCGATCGCCTCACCGCGGTCGGTCACCGGCGCCAGCACCAACCAACCGTCGGACTGCCCGAGCACCTGCACCTGCTGGGTGCGCAGGGCCTGCTCGGCGGGGCCACCGTCGAACGGCATCACCGTGGCCACCTCGTCGGCGTCCCGGCGCCCCTCACCGGTCCCCTTCAACGGCACGTGGGCCAGCCGGACCAGCGCCCGCCCGCTGAGGTCCGCGATCAGGAACGCGATCGTACGTGCCTCCAGCGCCGCACCGAGTTGTCGGGTGACGGCCTCGACCGCCT
Organism: Micromonospora sp. NPDC023956; assembly: GCF_040639195.1. NCBI lineage: Bacteria > Bacillati > Actinomycetota > Actinomycetes > Micromonosporales > Micromonosporaceae > Micromonospora > Micromonospora sp. NPDC023956. The sequence continues at coordinate 485,136 of NZ_JBEZZN010000003.1, read as the reverse complement.
CGACCGGCGAGGCGTTCTCCGCCGCCTCCAACATCTCCACCACGATCCGTCCTCGGCTGCTTTCCACGGCCCGAGCCTACGAGACCCGGCCGGTGTAGCCGGGAAACAGGATCATCCCAGCAACCTCGGCAGCTCGCCCAGATTCGGCTGGCGGCACGTACGCGACACGACGAGTGGGAACGGCCAGCCCCGGATCGAAAGAGTGGCGATCACGAAAAAGGCCCCTGATCGGCATTTACGCTGATCAGGGGCCATTCCTGCACCTGGTGGCGGGTAGAGGATTCGAACCTCTGTAGCTTTCGCGACGGATTTACAGTCCGCTCCCATTGGCCGCTCGGGCAACCCGCCAGGGCGTGCCACCACGTCGTAACGCGGTAGCGGAGCAAGGATAGCGGCTCCACCCGGGGTCCGTGCAACCGGGTTCGGTCCGGGATCCGGACAACCGGGTACCGTCAGGGGGTCGTACCGCTGGTCGAGGACGACCGCAGCAGAGTCAGACAGCCGGACAAGCAGGAGCATGAGCCATGGCAGCGAACCCGTCGTTCGACATCGTCAGCAAGGTCGACCGTCAGGAGGTCGACAACGCCCTCCGTCAGGCGGAGAAGGAACTCGCGACGCGGTTCGACTTCCGGGGCACCGGGGCGGAGATCTCCTGGTCGGGTGAGGAGGCGATCAGCCTCCAGGCGGAGACCGAGGAGCGGGTCCGCGCCGCGCTGGACGTCTTCAAGGAGAAGCTGGTCAAGCGGAACATCTCGATGAAGTCGCTGGACGCCGGGGACCCCCGCGCGTCGGGCAAGATCTTCAAGATCGACTGCAAGGTGATCCAGGGCATCGACTCGGACAAGGCCAAGGCGATCGGCAAGAAGATCCGGGACGAGGGGCCGAAGGGTGTCCAGGCGCAGATCCAGGGCGACCAGCTCCGGGTGACCGGCAAGAAGAAGGACGACCTCCAGGCGGTCATCACCCTGCTCAAGGCCGAGGACTTCGGGGTCGCTCTCCAGTTCACCAACTACCGCTGACGCACCCGGCGCCAGTTCGTCGGTACGGTCGGCCGGCTGCCGAATGGTCGGCCGACCCATCCATCCGGCAGTCGGTGGGGTGTCTGGTCAGCAGGACGAGGAGAGGCCTCCGGTCGGCCCGCCAACGCCAGGAGGCACGGGCATGCGGTTACGCGACGTCGAGAGCGGCGACGGGCCGGCGTACGTGCGGATGCGCTGCGATCCGGCGATGATGGCCCACCTCGGCGGACCGTTCCCCGAGGAACGGGCCGAGGCCCAGGTGGGCCACGATCTCGCACTGGTCGGCAGCGGCGCCGGCCTGGTCAAGATGATCCTGGTGGATTCGCCCGCGCCGGACACGGTCGCCGGCACGGTGACCGTGTCGCAGCACGAGATCGACGCCACACCGGCGGCGGAGATCGGCTGGATGGTGCTTCCCGAGCACCAGGGCCGGGGCCTGGCCCGCTGGGCGGTGTCGAGCGTGCTGGACGAGGTCCGCCGGGGCGGTCGATGGAGCGTGGTGCACGCCTTCCCCGGCGTCGGGAACACCCCCTCGAACCGGCTCTGCCGCCGGCTGGGTTTCACCTGGTCGGCGAGCGGGAGACGTCGTTCCGCGACCGGCTCTTCCGGACCCACCACTGGACGCTCGATCTGCGGGACTGATCGGGCGGGTCAGGCCCTGCCGTGCGGCCTCGACTGGCCGTCCTCACGGCTGCCCCGGCGGGGTGCAGACGAGTGCGTGCGCGCCGGCGACTGACGCCCGGCGGGTGGGTGCCAGCCATCGACTAGGTCACGCTGAGCACCCGCTGCTGGCGGGTTGACGGATCTTCACCGTGGGTGATGCCCTGCTGGGCGGCCTGGTACCCGTTTCCGCCCTTTGCTCTGCACCCGGATTCGCGTCGGTGACGAGTTCCGCGAGACGGGTCCTAGACCGGATCGGCGGCGAGGGCGTGCTCGGTGCGTACCGCCCGCGCCTCGGCGCGGGCGATGGAGCCGCCGGGGCGGCCCGCCACCCCGGCCGCGACGACGACCGCCGAGCCGGCGAAGACGAAGGCCCAGGGCACGCTGCCGTGGTCGACGATCAGGCCGGCCACCGCGCTGCCGGCGGCGCTCGCGCCGACCGACATGGTCACCACCCAGGTGTACGCCTCGTTGAGCATGCCGGCCGGGGTGACCCGGCCGACCATGGTGTTCTCCAGGGTGAGCGCGGGGGCGATGGTCGCTCCCCCGACGACCAGCGCCACGCCGAGCGCCAGCGGGGTGGGCATCACCGCGAAGACCAGGAAGCTGGCCCCCACGCCGCCGAGCAGCCAGGCGAACTGGCGGGTCATGTTCCGGGCCGGGCGGCGGGTGCCGAACCAGAACCCCCCGACCGCGCTGCCCACCCCCCAGACGGCGAGCAGCAGGCCGGCGAGGCTCTCCGCGTCGCCGTCGGTCGAGGCGCTCGCGTACGCCGGGACGGTCACCCCGGCCGCGCCGAAGGCGATGCCGAGGCCGGCGACGCAGAGCAGCAGGGCGGGGAGGCCGGACACCCGCAGCGGGCCGAGGCCCCTGGCGTGGGCGTGCCGGGGGTGCGGCTGCCAGTTGCGCATCACCCGGCCGAGGGCGACCACGCCCGTACCGACCAGGGTGACCAGGGCCGAGCCGACCAGGGCCGCCCGAGCGTCGGCGACCAGCACGAAGCCGGCCACCAGCAGGGGGCCGAGGACGAAGACCACCTCGAAGAGGGTGGTCTCCGCGGCCAGCGCCGTGTTGCGCAGGTGGTACCGGCCGCTGGCGACCGTGGTCAGGTCGTTCCAGGCCCCCCGGAGCGCGGCGGTGAGCGGCGGGTACGTGGCACCGGCCAGGCCGGCCGCGACGTAGATCAGGGGCAGCGCCTCGGCTCCCGAGCGGCTGGCCAGCAGCAGCCCGACCAGGGCGAGTGGGTGGGCCACGGCGGTGGCGAGCAGGACCGGGGTGGGGCCGATCCGGTCGGCGACCCGACCGGCCACCGGGCTGCACGCGGCGCCCGCGACGGCGTACGTCGCGCCGGCTGCGGCGGCCAGCGAGTAACGTCCGGTGACCTCCTCGACCAGCAGCAGCAGCGCCAGCGAGGTCATCCCGATCCCGAGCCGGCCGATGATGCCGGTGACCAGCAACACCGGTGCTCCGGGGATCCGCCACACGTCACGGTACCGACCCAGCGCTGCCACGGTTTCTCCTCTGCTGCGGGCGCAGCCGTTCGCGCCCGCGGTGAGCGGTGATGAGGGTGGCGGCGCGGTAATGGGCGGACGGCTCTACGACCCTGACGCCGGACGTTCCGACCTTAGCCTGCCCCGGAGGCACGGAGAAATGGCCACCGCGCCGGCCGGGGACGGCTGGCCGGACGGGTGACAGGGTTCCGCCCGCGACCGGGACCTGGTCGCGGGCGGAACGGATGCCGTTCAGGGGCGGCCGGGGACGGTTCCCCGCCGTACGGTCAGCGCTGGAACTGCACGGGCCCGCTGTTCGCGGCCATCTGCTCCAGCCGGCGGACCCGCTCCTCCATCTTCGGGTGGGTGGAGAAGAGGTTCGCGATGCCACCGCCCTTGAACGGGTTGTCGATCATGAGGTGCGCGGTGCTGGTCAGCTGCCCCTGGGCCGGGAGCGGCCGGCGCTGGGTGCCCATGTGGATCTTGCGCAGGGCACTGGCCAGGGCCAGTGGATCCCGGGTGAGCTGGGCACCCGAGGCGTCCGCCTGGAACTCCCGGCTGCGGCTGACCGCCAACTGGATCACCGTGGCCGCGAGCGGGCCGAGGATGATGGTCAGCAGCAGCACGGCCGGGTTGGGGCTCTCCTCGTCGTCCCCACCACCGAGCGGGATGAACCAGGCGATGTTGGCCAACATGGTGATGATGCCGGCCAGGCCGGCGGCCACGCTGGAGATCAGGATGTCCCGGTTGTAGACGTGGGACAGCTCGTGTCCGATGACGCCCCGCAGTTCCCGGTAGTCGAGGATCTCCGTGATGCCCTGGGTGACGCAGACCGCGGCGTTGCGCGGGTTACGACCGGTGGCGAAGGCGTTCGGTTGGGCCGTGGGGCTGACGTAGAGCCTCGGCATCGGCTGCCGCGCCTCGGTCGCCAACTCGCGGACCATCCGGTACAGCTCCGGGAACTGCGCCTCGCTGACCGGCTGCGCCCGCATCGACCGCAGGGCCAGTTTGTCCGAGAAGAAGTAGGTGACGCCGTTCATGACCAGGGACGCCACGACGGCGATGACGAGTCCACCGCTGCCGCCGAACCAGTAGCCGACCGCGAGGATCAGCGAGGTGAGCAGACCGAGCAGCGCGGCGGTCTTGAGACGGTTGTGGTGCACGATCACTCCTTCGGTGCCCGGACCTGTCGGGATCCGTCAACCGGGTCAACAACCCGGTACCCCGCAACCATCCCTCTCATGACTGTGAGTAACCTGAGAATGGCACGCGAAGGCACCGGGAAGTGCCCTGAGGAGGAGCCCCCGCCTAGACCAGATCGAACAGGAGCTGCGGGGCAAGACCGAGCACGACCGCCACGGCGGTGGCAGTCGCCAACACGGTGATGACACTGCGTGACGACTGGTGGGCGGGCGCCGGGCCGGTCGGAGCGGCGTACACGGTCGCGGCGACGCGCAGGTAGTACGCCAGCCCGACGACCGCGTTCACCGCTACCACCAGGGCCAGCCAACCGGAGCCGCCGGCCGTCAGCGAACGGACCACGGTCACCTTGGCGAACAGTCCGGCCAGCCCCGGCGGCAGCCCGGCCAACCCGACCAGGGCCAGCCCGAACGCCGCCCCGGCGAAGCGGTGCCGCCGCGCCACGCCCCGGTACTGCTCGATCGTGCCGCCGTCCGCCCCGGGCGGGCGCAGCGCCACCACGCCCGCGAAGGCGGCGAGTTCCAGCACCACGAAGAAGACCGCGTACGCCACGGCGGCGGCGTAGGCGGTCGCGCGGGCGTCGGCGGTGCGCCCGGCGGCCAGGGCCAACGCGCCCAGCGGGGCGAGGATGTAGCCGGCCTGGGCCACCGAGGACCAGGCGAGCAGCCGTACCATCCGCCGCTGCCGCAGCGCCACCAGGTTGCCGACGGTCATGGTCAGCGCGGCCAACAGGGCGAGCACCGGCCCGGTGACGGTCGCCGGCAGCGCGTAGCCGACCACGGCGAGCAGGGCGACCACCCCACCGAGCTTCGACGCGGTCGACAGGTAGGCGGCCACCGGCACGGGCGCGCCGTCGTAGGTGGCCGGCGCCCAGGCGTGGAACGGCACCGCCGCCACCTTGAACGCCAGCCCGAGCACCACCAGGGTCACCGCGACCGTGGTCAGCGGCAGGTCGAGCAGGTCCGCGCCGTCGGTCAGCGCCGTGCCGAGCGGACGCAGGTGCAGCCGGCCGGTGACCGCGTAGAGCAGGGCAGCGCCGAGCAGGGTGACCGTGGTGGCCACCACGCTCACCACGAAGAAGGTCACCGCCGCCTCGGCCCCGGCCAGGCTGCCCCGGCGCAGCCCGACCAGCACGTAGAGCGGCAGGGTGAGCGTCTCCAGCGCCACGATCAGGGTGATCAGGTCACCGGCCGCGCCGAGCACCACACCACCGGTCATCGAGCAGGCGAGCAGGAAGCAGAACTCCCCCACCGGCATCCGCCCACCGCGCAGCAGCGGACCGGACAGCGCCAGCACCCCGAGGGTGAGCAGGGCGAACACCGCTCCGACCAGCCCCGCCCGGTCGTCGGCCACCCAGGAGCAGCCGTCGGTGACGCAGAATGTCCCCCGGTCGCCGCCCGCGCCGACCAGAGCCGCGCCGAGCGCGGTGGCCGTCGCGCCGACCACGGCAGCCGCCACCGTGGCGCGCGGCCGGGCCAGCAGCAGGTCGACCAGGAGCACCAGGACGGCCGTCCCGGCGGCCAGGTAGCCGGGCAACAGCGCCACGTGGTCCACGGACTGCACCACGCTGGTCACCGGGCTCACGATGCCGGCCTTTCGTTCGCGACTGCGGGGCTCCGCTGCGCTGCACTCCTCACGCTCACGGATGCCCGCCTTTGGTTCGCGACTGCGGGGCTCCGCTGCGCTGCACTCCTCACGCTCACGGATGCCCGCCTTTCGTTCGCGACTGCGGGGCTCCGCTGCGCTGCACTCCTCACGCTCACGGATGCACCACCTCCAGGAGAGCGGCGACCGGGGCTTCGGCGACGCCGAGCACCAGCGTCGGCACCAGCCCGACGGCCAGGGCGAGCAGGACCAGCGGTGCCCAGGCGGCGAGTTCCGCCCCGGCGATGCCCGGGGCCAGGCCCGCCACCGCCGGACCGGGCCGGCCGTGGGTGACCCGCCGCAGCAGCCGCAGCAGGTACGCGGCGGTGAGCGCCCCGCCCACCGCGGCGAGCACGCCGAGCGTGGTCCAGAGCACCCCACCGGCCTCGATCGCGGCCACCACGGCGAACGCCTCCCCCCAGAAGCCGGCGAGACCGGGCAGGCCGAGCGAGGCGACCGCGGCGAAGGCGAGCAGTCCGGCCAGGCGGGGGGCGGTCTCCCGCAGCCCGGAGAGGTCGGCCAGGTCACCGGTGTGGGTACGGTCCTTGACCGCCCCGGCGAGGAAGAAGAGCAGACCGGTGATCACGCCGTGCGCGACGTTGCCGATCAGGGCTGCCTGGATGCCGGTGGCGGTGAGCGTGGCGATGCCGAGCAGCACGAAGCCCATGTGCCCCACGCTGGAGTACGCGATGAGGCGCTTCAGCTCGTTCTGGGCGAGGCAGACCAGCGAGCCGACGAGGATCGCCGTGACGGCGAGCACGCCGAGCACCGGCGCGGCCCAGCGGGCACCCTCCGGTGCCACCCCGACGGCCACCCGGACCAGGCCGTACGTGCCCATCTTGAGCAGCACCCCGGCGAGGATCACGCTGCCGACGGTGGGTGCCCGGGTGTGCGCGTCGGGCAGCCAGGAGTGCAGCGGCCAGAGCGGACTCTTCACCGCGAAGGCCAGCCCGAGCAGGGTGAACGCGACGAGCTGGGTGCTCCGGGACAGCTCCGATCCGCCGGTCAGCGCCACGATGTCGGCGGTGCCGGCCGCCGACACCACGACGTACACCCCGACCAGCAGCAGCACCGAGCCGGCGAGGGTGTAGAGGGCGAACTTGCGGGCCGCCGCGCGGGCGGTGTCCCGGCCCGCCGGGCGGCCGGCGGCGTCGGCGCCGGCCGGGCCCGTACCGCCCCAGCCGGCGATGACCGCGTACATGGGCAGCAGGACGACCTCGAAGAAGAGGAAGAAGAGGACCAGGTCGAGAGCGAGGAACGTACCGAGGATGCCGACCTCGATCACCAGCAGCAGGGCGACCAGGAGGCTCCCCCGACCGCCGTCGGGCACCCGCCAGAGCGAGTAGCCGCAGCAGAGCAGGGTGAGCAGGGCGGTCAGCACCACCAGCGGGTACGAGATGCCGTCCACGCCGAGGTGGAACCGCAGGTTCAGGTCGGGCACCCAGGCCACGTCGAGCCGGTGCCAGGGAAGCACCCCGGGTGGGGCCGCCGCGTACGCCGTCCAGCCGCGGTCACCGGTGGCGAGCAGCGCCGCCGCGACCAGGGTGAGCGCGGCGGCGACCGTACCGGCCAGCCGACCGGCCCGATCGCCGGGCAGCGCGGCGGCCAGGGCCGCGCCGAGCGCGGGCAGCGCCAGCACGGCCACCAGCAGGAACTGACCGGTCGTCACGCGACACCCCCGGGCGGACGGGACGGACGGGCCGTCATGCGACACCGCCGACCAGGACGGCGGCAAGGGTGATGAGCAGGACGCCGGCCAGTACCGCCACCGCCGCCCGGGGCAGGGCCGCCCGGTGCAGCGCGGCCAGCCCGCCGCCGAGCCCGGTGGCGGCCCGTCCGCTGCCCTCGACCGCCCCGTCCACCACCCGTTCGTCGCCGGACCGCGCCAACCGGGCCAGCCCGACGACCGGGCGTACCACCAGGGCGTGCTGGACGTCGTCGAGCCGGAACGCGGCGGCGAACACCGGCCGCAGCGGGCCGAGCGTGTCCGCCGGGTCGGCGGCCCGGTCCCGCCGCCACCGCCACCCGGCCAGCCCCGCCCCCGCCAGCAGCAACGCCACCGGCAGCAGCAGCTCGGGGCCGAGGTGGACGAGTGCGACGTCGTCCGTCGGCGCGTTGGCGGCCGGCGTGAGGAGCAGCCGGCGGGCGAAGGCCCGGTCGAAACCGGCCAGGCCGAGCAGGGCGGCCGGCACGGCGAGGAGCAGGATCGGCCAGCGCATCAGGGCCGGCGGGTCGTGCGGGTGGGCCAGCGGGGCCCGGCTGGTGCCGAGGAAGGTGCGCAGCAGCAGCCGGGTGGCGTACCAGGCGGTGACCGCGACGCCGACCAGCCCGGCCAGCCAGACCAGCCAGCCGACCCAGGCCGGGGCGGGACCGGCACCGTGCCGGGCCGCGTCCTCGGCGACCGCGAGCACGCCCTCCTTGCTGAAGAAGCCGGACAGCGGCGGCACCCCGGCCAACGCGCCGAGCCCGATCAGGGTGCACCAGAAGGTGACCGGCATGGTCCGGCGCAGCCCGCCCATGCCGGACATCAGCGTGGTGCCGACCGCGTGGATCACCGCACCGGCGGCGAGGAAGAGCAGCGCCTTGAACGCCGCGTGGGTGAGCAGGTGGAACAGGGCTGCGGAGGGAGAGCCGACGGCCAGCGCACCGGTCATGTAGCCGATCTGGGAGACGGTGGACCAGGCGAGCACCCGCTTCAGGTCGTCCTGGGCGGTGGCGGCGAACGCGCCGAGCAGCAGGGTGACCGCGCCCATGACGCCGAGCACCGCCAGTGCCACCGGGGCCGCCGCGAAGAGCGGGTACAGACGGGTGACCGCGTAGACCCCGGCGGCGACCATGGTCGCGGCGTGGATCAGCGCGGAGATCGGCGTGGGACCGGCCATCGCGTCCGGCAGCCACGTGTGCAGCGGGAACTGGGCGCTCTTGCCGGCCACCCCGGCGAGCAGCAGCAGGCAGGCGGCGGTGAGCGTGCCGGTGGCGTGGTCGTGGCGGAGCACGTCGGCGATCCGGAAGCTGCCGGCGCTCACCCCGAGCAGGGCGATGCCGAGCAGGAAGCCCACGTCACCGACCCGGGTCACCAGGAACGCCTTCATCGCGGCGGCCGGCGCCTGCGGCAACCGCCGGTCGTGGGCGATGAGCAGGTAGGAGCAGACGCCCATCACCTCCCAGCCGACCAGCAGCGGGATCAGGTCGCCGGAAACCACCACCAGCAGCATGGCACCGGTGAAGAGGCTGATCTGCGCCGCGTAGGGCGGGTAGCGGTGGTCCACCACGACGTCGTCGTCCGGACCCCGCCGCAGGTAGGCCACCGAGTAGACCTGCACCGCGAGCGCGACCGCGGCCACCGCGACCGCGACCAGTGCCGCCGCGCCGTCCAGCCGGACGCCGAGGGTCACCCGCAGGTCGCCCAGCTCGATCCAGGTCCGGGCGTGGTCGGTCGGGTCGTCGAGGGTGACCAGCAGGGCCACCGCGAGCAGCAGCGTCCCGGCGGCCCCGGCCACCCCGAGGCCGATCGCCGTCCGCCGGGCCCGCGCCCCGCCGTCGGCCCGGCCGCGCGGGGAGGGTGCCAGCAGCAACCCGGTCAGCCCGGCCACCAGGGGTACGGCCGGCAGCAGCGCGCCGAGGGTCTGGACGCGGTTCACCGGGCGACCTCCTCGGGACGGTCGCCCTGCCCGGTGCGGTCGCTCTCGTCGGGACGGTCGGTCCCCTCGGTGAGCGGGACCTCGTCCACCGCGACGGTGGCCCGTAGCCGGTAGAGCTGGAGCACGATGGCCAGCCCCACGCCGATCTCGGCGGCGGCGAGGACGATCACGAACAGGGCGAAGACCTGCCCGCCGTGCGGCAGGGTGGCCCGGACGGTGGTGTCGGCGGTGACCAGGATCAGGTTGACCGCGTTCAGCATCAGCTCGACGGCCATCAGCACCAGCACGGCGTTGCGTCGGCGCAGCACACCGTAGACGCCGAGGCCGAAGAGCAGGGCGGCGGTGACGTACGGGATGACCGGCCTCATCGGGCGTCCCCGTCCGCCGACCCGTCCCGCCCGGTGCCGGTCGAGCCGATCTCGGGGCGGGAGATGACGACCGCCCCGACCAGGGCGGCGAGCAGCAGCACCGAGAGCAGCTCGAACGGGAGGACCCAGCTGCGGAAGATCTCCCCGCCGAGGCGCTCGGCGCTGCCCGGTTCGGGCAACTCCACCGCCGACCACCGGTACGCGTCGATCAGCAGCGCGCTCAGCCCCAGCCCGGTCCCGCCGCCGACCAGGGCGGCGGCCCAGCCGGGCCGGTCCAGGTCGTCGGAGGCACCGATCGGGGCGCGGGTGAGCATCACCGCGAAGAGCAGCAGCACCACCACCGCGCCGACGTAGATGAGCACCTGCACCCAGGCGACCAGTTCGGCGGTGAGGACGAGGTACGACCCGGCCAGCGCGCCGAGGCAGACCACCAGGTGAAGACCGGCCCGGACCAGGTGTCGCGTGGTCACCACCAGGGCGCCCGCACCGACCGCCACCGCGCCGAGCGCGAGCAGCAGCACGTCCGCCCCGGTCACCGGCCGGTCCCCTCCGTGCCGGCGTCGGGGCGTGCCCGGGTCGGCGTGGCGGCGGGGCCGCCGGCGGCCTTGCGCGCGGCGGTGGTCTCCTCCTTGGACGGCTCGCCGTTCGGGTCGTGCGCGGGTGGCGGCGGGACCGTCGCCATCCACTGCCCGAGGTGGTCCTTGTCGTGGAGGAGGTTCCGGATGTCGTACTCGGCGTACTCGAACTCCGGCGACCAGTAGAGGGCGTCGAACGGGCAGACCTCGACGCAGATGCCGCAGTACATGCAGAGCGAGAAGTCGATGTCGAAGCGGTCGAGCACGTTGCGCTGGCGGGGGCGGGCCGCGCCGGGCACGGCCACCTCCTCCTTGTGCGAGTCGATGTAGATGCACCAGTCCGGGCACTCCCGGGCGCAGAGCATGCAGACGGTGCAGTTCTCGGCCAGCAGGGCGATCACCCCACGGGACCGGGGCGGCAGCTCGGGGGCCACGTCCGGGTACTGCTGGGTGGTCGAGCGGCGGGTCATCGTCTTGAGCGTGACCGCCAGTCCCTTCGCCAGTCCGCTTCCGGGCACACCGCTGTCACTCATGTAGTCATCCTGCCCTGTGCCCCCCGGCGCGCGCGACCACCACCCGGCAGTTGTCGCCGGTACCGTCTGCGGCGGGGAGGACGACGCGCCGCACGAACACCAACGACGCGCCGCACGAACACCGGGAGAGCGACGGTGGACGAGGTGTACCCGGAAACCGGGCGGTGCAACGGTCGTCCACACCGGGGAGCCGTTCCCGGTGCACCTGCCGATCGCCCGGATCACGCCCCGGGGCCGGTGACCGGCGGCAACACCTCCACGCCGAGTTGCAGCAGGAGCTGGAACAGCTCGTTGACGCTCCACACGTCCACGATCCGGCCGTGCGGGTCGAACCGCAGGAAGCTCGCCCCCGAGTAGCTGACCACCTGCCCGGTCGGCGGCACCGGCCCGAAGTGTCCGGTCTGGGTGCCGGCCGCCCGCCAGCGCACCGCGACGCGGTCGCCACCGGCCGCCACGTCCACGATCTTGTAACGGAGGTCGGGGAAGGCCGCCCGGCGTTCCCGGTGCCAGGCCAGCGTCGCCTCCGGACCGGTCCCGCCCAGCCCCGGGCACTCCGCGGCGATGAGGTCGTACGCCGTCTCCGCCCGGCCGTCGTTCCAGACGTCGGCGACGAGCCGACGGGCCAGGGCCTCCAGGTCGGTCACCCGCCGAGCCTAGTCGGCGACGGCCGCGCACCGGCCGGCGGACGGAGCGCGACGGCGTACCGCGCACGGCCGGCAGACCGAGCGCCGGACCGGGCGTCGACCACGGCGACGGCTGGCGCGGGGCACCTGGGAAGTCGGTGCGCCGACCGTCGGAAGATCGGACATGATGGGGGCGGCAGACGACCTGGCGCACCGCGAGGGGGCTACGTGAGCGACACCGACAGCGGCTCGGCGACGAACGACGACGAGGTCCTGGAGCGGACCGGGGGCAAGTACGTCGAGCCCGGCGGGGAGTTCACCCGCGACCAGCGCTACATCGCCACCCGGATCACCGCCGACGGGCGGAACGGCTACCCGGTGGAGCCCGGCCGGTACCGGCTGGCGGTGAGCCGGGCCTGTCCGTGGGCGAACCGGCTGATCATCGTCCGGCGGCTGCTCGGCCTGGAGGAGGCCATGTCGATGGCGGTGGCCGGTCCCACCCACGACAAGCGGAGCTGGACCTTCGACCTGGACGCCGACGGCCGGGACCCGGTGCTCGGCGTCGAGCGGCTCGCCGAGTCCTACTTCAAGCGCTTCCCCGGATACGACCGGGGCATCACCGTGCCGGCGATCGTGGACGTGCCGACCGGGCAGGTGGTCACCAACGACTACGCGCAGATGAGCCTCGACCTGTCGACGGAGTGGACGGCGTACCACCGCGACGGTGCGCCGGAGCTCTACCCGGAGCGCCTGCGCGCCGAGATCGACGAGGTCAACGCGCTGGTGTTCGCCGACGTGAACAACGGCGTCTACCGGTGCGGCTTCGCCGGCAGCCAGGCGGCGTACGAGCGGGCGTACCGCCGCCTCTTCGAGCGGCTGGACTGGCTGAGTGACCGGCTGGCCGGGCAGCGCTACCTCGTCGGGGACACCGTCACCGAGGCGGACGTGCGCCTGTTCACCACGCTGGTCCGCTTCGACCCCGTCTACCACGGCCACTTCAAGTGCAACCGGCAGAAGCTGGCCGAGATGCCGGTGCTCTGGGCGTACGCGCGGGACCTCTTCCAGACGCCCGGCTTCGGCGACACCATCGACTTCGACCACATCAAGCGGCACTACTACGAGGTGCACCGGGACATCAACCCGACCGGGGTGGTGCCGCTCGGGCCGGACCTGGCGAACTGGCTCACCCCGCACGGCCGCGAGGAACTGGGCGGACGCCCGTTCGGTGACGGCACCCCGCCCCCGCCGCCCCCGCCCGCCGAGCGGGTCGACCCCGCCCACACCCCGCTGCGCTGACCCGATCCGGGCGCCCGGGTCGGGCGCCCCCGGTCGGGGTGTGTTCTTCGCCGATGTCGCGGTTTCCGGTCTCGCCGACACCCCGACATCGGCGAAACGGGGACGCCTGGGCGGGGCGTGCCGGTCGGTCAGGTCGCGACCCGGACGGCGGCGGTCAGCACGAGCTGGCCGAGCGCGACCGGCACGAGCACCAGCCAGCAGAGGCGCTGGAGCTGGTCCTCACGGAGCCGGGGGTACGACACCCGCAGCCAGATGATCACGAACGAGACGGCGAAGACCTTCAGCAGCGTCCAGAGCCAACCGAGGTACGCGTCGCCGAACGGGCCCTGCCAGCCGCCGAGGAAGAGCACCGTGGTCAGCGCGGCGATCACCACGATGCCGACGTACTCGGCGAGGAGGAAGAAGGCGAAGCGCAGACCGGTGTACTCGGTCATGTAGCCGAACACCAGCTCGGAGTCGGCGATCGGCATGTCGAACGGGGGCCGCCGGATCTCGGCCAGCCCGGCGACGAAGAACACCACCATCGCGGGGGCCTGCCAGAGCAGCCACCACGGCTGCCACGCCTCGACGATGCCGGGCAGGCTGAGCGTGCCGGCCGCCATGGCCACCGACGCGGCGGCCAGCACCAGGGGCAGCTCGTAGCCGAGCAGCTGGGCCGCGCCGCGCAGGCCGCCGAGGAGGCTGTACTTGTTGGCCGACGCCCAGGCCGACATGAGCACCGCCACCACCCCGACCCCGACCACGGCCAGGACGAAGAAGAGGCCGATGTCCAGCGGCTGACCGACCAGGTCACCGGGGCCCAGCGGGATCACCAGCAGGGCGAGCAGGTACGGCACCAGCGCCACCGCCGGGGCCAGCCGGAACACCGGCCGGTCCGCCTCCCGCGGGGTGATGTCCTCCTTCTGCACGAACTTGATGCCGTCGGCGACGAGCTGGGCCCAGCCGTGGAAACCACCGGCGTACATCGGGCCGAGTCGGCCCTGCATGTGGGCCATCACCTTGTGCTCCGCCTGCCCCACCACCAGCGGCAGGATCAGGAAGGCGGCGAGCACCCCCACCACCCGCAGGGTCAGCTCCAGCCAGAGCGGCATCAGACCGCACCCCCGTCGTCGTCCGGCGGAGCGGGCCGCTGCGGACGGTCGCCGTCAGCGGCAGGCCGGTCAGTGGCGGCAGGCCGGTCAGTGGCGGCAGGCCGGTCTGGGCGGTCGCCCCGGGGCGGTCGCTCGCCCGGGGGTCGGCGGGCGGGGCGGGCGGGCGTGCCGCCGCGCGGCCCCTCGCCGACGCCACCGGCACCGGCCGGGGTCGGTGTGGTCCCCCACTCCCCCGGTGCGGGAACGCCCGGCGGGCGGACCGTCCGCCGGCCACCGCCGGCCACCGACTCGCCCGGTTCCTTCGCCCCCGGCCACGGCTTGGCCACCCGGGAGGCGAGCACGAACTCCTTGCGCAGCGGATGTCCCTCGAACTGCGGCGGCAGCAGCAGCGGGCGGAGCCCCTCGTGCCCGGCGAACGCGATGCCGAACATCTCGTGGGTCTCCCGCTCGTGCCAGGCCGCGCCCGGGTAGACGTCCACCACCGACGCCACCTCGGCGGCTTCCCTGGGGATCCGGGTGCGCAGCAGGATCCCGTGCCGGTGCGTGGTCGACCAGAGGTGGGCCACCACGTCGAAGCCGGCGTCCAACTCGTCCACCGCGGAGAGCCAGTCGAAGAAGTCGCAGGCCAGCCCGGCGTCGTCCCGCGCCGCCCGCAGCGCGTCCCGCCAGCGGGCCGGGGGCACGTCGACGGTCGCGCGAGCGTACGCCTGGCCGCCGGAGACGCCCGCGACCGCTGCTTCGTCCGCGACCAGCTCGACCAGCCGCCGCCCGACCTCCTCCGCCGCCATGCCCCGATCCTATGGCCCACCCGACCCCCGCACCCGCCCCCACCCGTTGATCATGAGGTTGGCGCTGCTCGGGGTCGGGAGCCGCACCGCCAACGCATGCTCGATCGAGGTAACCCGGTGTGCGCCCGGGTGGCAGCGGGGAAGATCGGGGGGTGCGGGCGATAACGGTGGCACCCGGGGTGGCGAACTCCCTACGGCTGGACGAGGCCTGGCCGGATCCGCACCCCGAAGAGGGCGCGATCCTGGTCGAGGCGATCGCCGTGGGCATCTGCGGCACCGACTACGAGATCATCGCCGGGGAGTACGGCGAGGCACCCCCGGGGGCCGACCGCCTGGTGCTCGGGCACGAGTCGCTCGGCCGGGTGCTGGAGGACCCGACCGGCACCCTGCGCGCCGGCGACCTGGTCGCCGGGATCGTCCGGCATCCCGACCCGGTGCCCTGCGCCAACTGCGCGGCCGACGAGTGGGACATGTGCCGCAACGGCCGCTACACCGAGCACGGCATCAAGGCGCTGCCCGGCTTCGCGCGGGACCGCTGGCGGATCCCGCCCAAGTTCGCGATCGGGCTCGACCCCGACCTGGCCCACGTCGGAATGCTCCTCGAACCGGCCAGCGTGGTGGCCAAGGCGTGGGACCACATCGACCGGATCAGCCAGCGCAGCGAGTGGCAGCCGCAGACCGTCCTGGTCACCGGGGCCGGTCCGATCGGCCTGCTCGCCGCGCTGCTGGCCACCCAGCGGGGGCTGGCCGTACATGTGCTGGACCGTACCCCGACCGGGCCGAAACCGGCGCTGGCGGCGGCGCTCGGCGCGACGTACCACACGAGCACGGTCGGCGAACTGGACTTCGAACCCGACATCACCCTGGAGTGCACCGGCGCGCCGAGCGTGGTGCTGGACGTGATGTGCAAGGCCGGTCCGGTCGGCATCGTCTGTCTCACCGGAGTCTCCAGCGGTGGGCGCGTCATCAACTTCGACGCGGGCGCGCTGAACCGGGCGATGGTGCTGGAGAACAACGTCGTCTTCGGCTCGGTGAACGCCAACCGCCGGCACTGGGAGCTGGCCGCCCGCGCCCTCGGCCGGGCCGACTCGTCCTGGCTCGAGAGCCTGGTCACCCGCCGGGTCCCGGTCGAGGAGTACGCCGAGGCGTACCACCCCGGCCGGGACGACATCAAGGTGGTGCTGGAGTTCGCCCGCTGACCCGCCACCGGAGGCGGCGGGACCGGCCGGGGGCTTCAGAGGCCGGGCAGCTGCCCGTTGCGGAACAGGTCGACGAAGAGCTGGTGGTCCCGACGGGCCTGGAGGCCGTACGTGTGGGCGAACTCCACCAGGTACGTCACGAAACCCTGCTCGTCGGCGTCGACGGCGGCGACGATCGCCTCCTCGGTGGAGTAGTCGACCAGATCGTGACTGGACTCGTCGTCGGCGACCGAGTGCATCCGGGCGACCGCCCGCCCCAGGTCGGCGATCACCCCGGCCAGGTCCTCCGCCTCGTTGACGTCGGCCCAGTCCAGGTCGGCGGCGTACGGGGAGACCTCGGCGACCAGCTGGCCCACCCCGTTCAGCTCGGTGAAGCCCAGCCACGGGTCGGCGTGCGCCTGGAGGGCCCGCTGCGACTCGGCCGTCCGGTGCCCCTGGTGCCGGAAGTAGCCGCGGACGCGCTCGTCGTCGATGTGCCGGGCCACGGCGGGCACCTGGGCCTGCTTCATGTAGATGACGACGTCGTTCTCCAGCGCCTGGGTGTGCCCCTCCAGGAGGAGGTTGTACGACGGCAGCCCGGCCGACCCGATGCCCACACCCTTGCGCAGCACCACGTCCTTGACCTGGGCGGCGACCGGACGCAGCCGGGCGGTGGACGCGGGCAGCGTGTCCAGGTAGCGGTGGAACGCCGCGCAGACCGCCTCCCGGGTCGCCTCGTCGACCTCGTAGACCCCGTCACCGAGGGAGAAGCGGCGTTCGTAGTTGTCGATGGTGGTCTGCGCGGCGAGCAGGTCGACCCGGGTGTTCAGCCGGGCCTGCTGGAGCACCTGACGCAGCACGCCGTCGGCGTTCTCCAGGGTGATCGAGCCGATCGCGTCGTCCCCGCCGTGCGCGATGGCCCGCAGCTCGGTCAGGTACGACCGGGCGAAGACCTGCACCAGGTCGCCGATCACCTGGTCGGAGAGGGCCTTGGCGTACCCGATCAGCGCCACGCTCGCCACGAACCGCTTCAGGTCCCAGGAGAACGGGCCGACGTACGCCTCGTCGAAGTCGTTGACGTTGAACACCAGCTGCCCGGAGGCGTTCATGTAGGTGCCGAAGTTCTCCGCGTGCAGGTCACCGTGGATCCACACCCGGCTGGTCCGCTCGTCGAGGAAGCGGTCGTCGGCGTACTCGCCGACCTGGTCGGCGTAGAAGAGCGAGGCGCTGCCCCGGTAGAAGGCGAACGGCGAGGCGGCCATCTTGCGGAACTTGCGACGGAAGGCCGCCGGGTCGAGGGCGATCGACGCCCCGAACTCCTCGATCAGGACGTCGACGATGTGGGCGGAACGGCGGTCCAGGGTCTGGCTCATGGACGGCCACGCTAGTCCCCGGCCGCCACGGCGTGATCATCGCGTCAGGTCCGGTGGACCGGGGCCGGTCCGGCGGGACGAATCCCACCGGACCGGCCGTGGCGGCTCCCGAAGGGGCGCAGTTCAGCGGGGTGCGCCGGACGGCACCGGCGCGACGAGCGGTCCGCCGGCCCGGCGGACCGGCGAGACGGCGTCACCCGGGTGCCGGGCACAGGTGGTGGTCATGGTCGGCGCGATCGTGGTGGACGCACCGGCGGTCACCGCGACGGGGGTGGCGGCCCGCCCCCCGGCGGCGTACCAGCAGCCCTCGGTCTGGCTCCAGTACTCCAGGTACACCTGCTGGGTGCGGTGGCCGCCGATGGTGAAGGTCCCGTTCGACCCGATGTTGACGAACGACGGGCTGGCGATGTCACCGGTGGTCGCGTTGTACGTCCAGACGTACCCACCGTCGAGCGGGGTGCCCCCCTCGGTCACCGTGCCGGTCACGCTGCCACCGGCGACCAGGTTCGCGTCCATCGCGGCGGTGGCCCCCGTGGTCACCTGGGTCAGCGTGGCGCTGAACCGGTCGGCCACGTCACCGGACCACTGCCACGCGTAGCCGGTGTTCCGGGTCGGCGCGAACTCCACCGGCCAGCGGTACGGGCCCAGGTCGGAGATGGTGTACCGGCCCTGGGCGTTCGAGCAGTTCGGCCCCCACACGTTGCCCTGGCCCGGGTGGAACGCATACGGGTAGGTGCAGATGCCGGAGACGGCCGCCCCCGTGGTCGCGTTGCGGACCATCCCGCTGATCGCCCCCGGCGGATCCATCCGGATCGGCGGCACGGTGACCGTCCGCTGGTCGAGCAGCTTGACCGTCAGCGCCTGCCGCTGGTCCCCGGTTCCGCCGTTCGCGGTCACCCACTGCGCGCCGTAGTACTTCGCCGGCGTGACGTACGGGCTGCGCGGCTGGTACGCGTAGAGCTGGACCTTGCCCCCACCGCTGAACGGCCCGATCTCCAGGCGGCCGTCCGCCGTCGAACAGTACGACTGCATGCTCGCGGACTGTCCGCCCCACTTCGGCGCGGCCAGGCGGACGCAGACCCCGCCGACCGGCGCGCCGGTGGCGGCGTCCAGCACGGTGGTGACGGCGGCGGTGGCCGGGGCCAGTGCGGTGTCCGCCCGGACGACCTGGCCACGGAGCACGTCGACGTGCCGTCCCGACTCGCCGTCGACGTAGGAGGCACCGCCGCTCACGGTCACCTCCCACCACCCGGGCGGCACCTCGTCGACCCGGACGGTGCCGTTCGTGCCGCACGCCTGTCGGCCGTTCGGTGTGCTGTGGACGTAGAGGCAGGGCCGGGGCACCGGTTGACCGGTCACCGCGTCGGTGACGGTGGCCTCGACGACGCCGAGCGGCAACCACTGTTCGTCGGCGACGACGGTGCCGCCGTCGGTGACCGTGACGAGGCCGGCGTCGTCCTGCGTCTCCTTCTGCGGGAACCACTGGGTGCCCCGGAAATTGTCGTAGACCGAGATCCGGTACTGCCCGGGAGCCAGGTTGCCGATCTCGTACCGGCCGTCACCGAGGTCCCAGGTGTAGGCGCTGGCGTCGAAGGAACCGCCGACGTCGCGCACGGTGACCGTGGCGTCGGCCGGCGTACCGCTCGGGTCGGTGATCCGGCCCCGGATCGTGCCCGCGCCCTGCCCCAGGGTCAGGTCCCGGTCCACGAGGCTGGACGTCGGAATCCACACCGTCTCCGCGTTGTGGTGGTCCGGCTCGTCGTGCCACCACCGGGTACGGAAGCCGTCCGCGTACGTCCGGATCTTGTAGCCGACACCGGTGGGCACGCCGCTGATCGTGTAGCGGCCGTTGGCGTCCGTGCAGAACTCCGCCGCGACCTCGGTGGCCGTGGTGTGCAGAGCCAGGCAGGCCCCCGCGATCGGGGTGCCCCCGGTGTCGCTGACCAGACCGGTGTAGCCGGCGGTGTCGGCAGCCGCCGGTGCGGCGAGTAGTGGAATCAGGGCGAGCGCCGCCACGGCGGCCCCCGTCGCCCGCAAGATCTTCATGGTGAGGGACCATAGCGAAGATCAGCGATATCCAAGGACCCTTTTCCCGCGCTCGGGGGTCAGTGCTCCGAGGGCGGGCGGACCACCGGTGCGGTGAGCGACTCGACCGGGCGGGGCGGCGGCGCGGCGCCCGGCGGCGGCCCGTCCGCCGGGGAGGCCAGCGGGTCCGGGCGCGGCACCCCGCCGATCCCGGACTGCTCGGCGGCGATCCTCTCCTGGAGGCGCAGGATGCCGTGCAGCAGCGCCTCCGGTCGGGGCGGGCAGCCGGGCACGTAGACGTCGACCGGGATGAGCTGGTCGACCCCCTTGGTCACCGAGTACGAGTCCCAGTACGGCCCGCCGCAGTTGGAGCAGGCCCCGAAGGAGATGACGTACTTGGGCTCGGGCATCTGGTCGTAGAGGCGCTTGATCGCCGGCGCCATCTTGTCGGTGACCGTGCCGGAGACCACCATCAGGTCGGCCTGCCGGGGACCGTGCGCGAAGGGGATCACGCCGAGCCGCATGAAGTCGTGCCGGCCCATGCTGGTCGCGATGAACTCGATCGCGCAGCAGGCCAGCCCGAAGTTGAACACCCAGAGCGAGTAGCGGCGGCCCCAGTTGAGCACGAACCGGATCGGCTCACCGAGCACTCCCGGCAACTGCACGCCGGCCTCCCTCCCGTGTCCCCGGATCACAGTCAACCACAGCACTCCGGCAGCCTCCGCCGGCAATCGGCGCGACGGCCGGTCCGGGCGGGGACGTCCCGGTGGTTCAGTACGTCGGACGCTGGAGCAAGCCGACGAACTCGGTCAGCAGCCGTTCCCGCAGGGCCGGCGGCGCGGCGTCGAGCAGGGCGTTGACCGGGGCCATCCGGTCCGGCAGGCCGGTGCCGCCGGCCAGGCCGAGACCGGCGGCCAGCCCGGCGACCAGGTCCGGGGTGAGCGCCTCGGGCGGCAGGTCGGACGCCATCGCCAGCACCTCCGCCGGCAACGTGAGGGGGCCGGCCGCCCGGGTCGCCGCCACCGCGCCGGCGAGATCCTCGCGGAACTCGGCCACCCGGGCGGCCACCGAGGCGGTGACGGTCAGGTGGACGCTCGCCGGCAGCTCGCCGTACGCCATCTGGGGCTGGGTGTGCCAGCCCCGCGCGGTCAGCTCGTCGACCAGGACGAAGAGGTCGAGCCCGGGGTCGGTGCTGGTGAAGCAGACGACGGTGGACTCCGGTTCGGCCATCAGCCGCAACCCGCCGGTGGCCCGCACCGACGCCGCCAGGTGGCGGACCGCCTCGACGGTACGGGCGGCCAACTCCACGTAACCGGCGTCGCCGATGTGCCGCAGGGTGGCGTACGCGGCGGCGATCGGCCCGCCGGACCGGGTGGAGGCGATCCCGGGATTGATCATCGTGTAGCCGGGCCAGTCGGCGAAGGCGAAGTACTGCGGGGCACGCAGCGCCGGATCCCGGTGCAGCAGCACCGAGACGCCCTTCGGGGCGTAGGCGTACTTGTGCAGGTCCACCGAGATCGAGGTGACCCCGGGCACCGAGAGGTCGAACGGGGGCACCGGCAGGCCGAGTCGCCGCAGGTAGGGCAGCGTCCAGCCGCCGAAACAGGCGTCCACGTGGCAGCGCACCCCGGACCGGGCGGCCACCGCCGCGATCTGCTCCACCGGGTCGAGCACCCCGTGCGCGTACGAGGGCGCGGAGCAGGCCACCAGTACGGTCTCCGGGCGGATCGCGGCGGCCACGTCGGCCACCTCCGGCCGCAGCGTCTCCGGCGAGACGGGCACCGGGTCGAGCGCCACCCGCAGGTAGTGCGCCGCCTTGGCGAACGCCGCGTGCGCGCTGACCGGCACCACGATCCGCGGCTCGACGATGTCGGGCCGGGCGTCCCGGGCGGCCTTCACGGCCAGGATCAGCGATTCGGTGCCCCCGCTGGTGACACTGCCCACCGCGTCCGGGGCAACCGTGCCCGGCCCACCGCCGAGCAGCGTCACCGCCGCCCCGACCAGCGCGTTCTCCATCGCCAGTAGGGACGGGAAGGCGGTCGGGTCGAGCCCGTTGACGTGCGCGCTGCCCGCGTGCGCGGCGCCGGTCAACTCGTCCAGGCCGGGCACGGCAGGGTCGTAGACGTACGCGAAGAGGCGTCCACCGTGGGTGGGACGGTCGGCGGCGCGCAGCGCCCCGATCTCCGCGAGCACCTGGTCCGCCGGTACGCCCCGCGCCGGCAACGCCGACGGCACCGCGTTCCCCGCCTCGCCCGGTACCGCGCCCGCCGGGTCGGCCAGTGTGGTGCCCGTCCCGTCGGTCGGCACCACGCCGGTCGGTCCGTCCGGGGAGTTGGCCGGTTCGGGCGGAGCCGTCCTCGCGTCGTCGGTCATCGGGTGGTCCCCTTCTCTGCGCGGTCGGCGGCGACCTGCTCGGCGGCGGCGAGTCGTTCGGCGGTCAGGTCGTAGCGGCGCAGCAGCAGCACGACCGGGCCGACCAGCAGCGCCGGCAGCACGGTGAAGCCGAGCAGCACGCCGAGGCGGGCGGTGTCGGACTGGGCCGCCGCCGAGCCGGTCGCCGAGGAGACGTATCCGGAAAGCTGGAGCACCAGGCCGTAGATGCCGGGGCCGAGGGCGAGCCCGAAGGTCTCCCCCGCCGTCCAGAGCCCGGTGAACACGCCGGCCTGGCGGCGACCGGTGCGCGCGGTGTCGTAGGCGATGCAGTCGGGGAGCATGGCCAACGCGAAGACCTGCTGCCCGGCGTAGCCACATCCGATCACCGCGACCAGCGGGTAGACCACGGCCGGGGGCAGCACCGGTGCGGCGGCCAGCGCCAGCGCGCCGACCGCGAAGATCACCGAGGCGGCGACCAGCGCGGCGCGCTTGCCCAC
Organism: Micromonospora sp. NPDC023956; assembly: GCF_040639195.1. Classification (NCBI taxonomy): domain Bacteria; kingdom Bacillati; phylum Actinomycetota; class Actinomycetes; order Micromonosporales; family Micromonosporaceae; genus Micromonospora; species Micromonospora sp. NPDC023956. The sequence goes on along the minus strand of NZ_JBEZZN010000003.1, from coordinate 462,762 downwards.
CCGCGCGCCGACCCGGGTCCACAGCGGCATGACCAGCAGGGCGGGGCCGACGAAGCAGGCGAACAGCAGGGTCGGCCCGGTCTCCGGTTCGACCAGGATCTGGTCGGCGAAGTAGTTGACCCCGGCGAGGATGGTGGCCACCCCGGCCGACTGCACCACGAAGCAGATCAGCAGCACCCGGAACGGACGGTTGCGGCCGGCGACGGCGAGTTGCGCGCGCAGCGTCGGCTCGCTCTGGCCGACCTCACCGGCCGGGGCGCCCCGGGTGCCGAGGAACGCCCCGACTGCGCCCGTCACGATCAGGGCCGCGACGAACAGCCCCATCCAGCGGTGCCCGGGAACCCCGTCCCCACCGGCGGTGACCACCAGCGGCGCGACCGCCCCGGAGACCAGGATGGCGACCGCCAGGACGGCGATCCGCCAGCTCATCAGCCGGGTCCGCTCCGCGTAGTCGCCGGTCAGCTCGGCCGGCATCGCCACGTACGGCACCTGGAAGAAGGCGAACGCGGTCGCGGTGGCCAGGAAGGCGACCGCGACGTACACCGCGGCGGCCGGGCCGGTGCCGAACGGTGCGGCGAAGATCGCGGCGAAGAGCACGGCGAGCGCGGCCCCGGCGAGGAGGAGGTACGGCCGGCGCGCACCCCAGCGGGACCGGGTCCGGTCGGAGATCCGCCCGGCGACCGGGTTGACCAGCACGTCCCACGCCTTCGGCAGGAGCACCAGCAGGGCGGCCACGCCGGCCGCCACACCCAGGGTGTCGGTGAGGTACGGCAGCAGCAGCAGCCCCGGGACGGTGCCGAAGGCCCCGGTCGCCAGGGAGCCCAGGGCGTAACCGAGGTGCACCCGACGGGGCAGCTCAGCCGGCGGCGCGCTCATGGAGCCGAATGGTACTCACATTGTGTCCGTCATCACGTGCCCGGGTGTTCCGGCCTGCGGGGGAGGCACCGGGTGGTCGGTCGGTCCGGTGGCCGCCAGGTGGCGGCGGTGAGGTCCACCCGCTCGCCGCGCAGCGGGGCGCCCTCGGCGCGCAGCCGGGCCCCGGCCTCCCGCTCGTGGCCGGGTGGGAGCCGCCCCGCCGCGTTGACCACCCGGTGCCAGGGCACCCCGCCACCGTGCCGGGCCATGATCGACCCGACCAGTCGGGCCGACGTGCGACCGGAGCGCTCGGCCAGCGCGTCGGCGACCGCGCCGTACGTCATCACCCGGCCCGGCGGGATCCGCTCGACGAGTTCCAGCACCGCCTCGACGTACTCCTCGGGGGTCATGGCCAGCCACGATATGGGAACGGCAGCGGGCGGGGCGGGACCGACCACGCAGAATGGGCGGGTGCGCGAAGCAGTCACCACAGCCCGACGCGTCGTCGTCAAGATCGGTTCCTCCTCGCTGACCACCGCCGACGGGGGGCTGGACGAGACCCGCGTGACGGACCTGGTCGACGCCCTCGCCGCGCGGGCCGGGCACGGACGCGAGGTGGTCCTGGTCTCCTCCGGCGCGATCGCCGCCGGACTGGCCCCCCTCGGTCTGCCCCGCCGCCCGCGGGACCTGGCCACCCAGCAGGCCGCCGCGAGCGTCGGGCAGGGCCTGCTGATCGGCCGGTACGCGGCCAGTTTCGCCCGGCACGGGCTGACCGTCGGGCAGGTGCTGCTCACCGTCGACGACGTCACCCGGCGGGCGCACTACCGCAACGCGTACCGGACCCTGCGCAAGCTGCTCGACCTGCGGGCGGTGCCGATCGTCAACGAGAACGACACGGTGGCCACCGAGGAGATCAGGTTCGGCGACAACGACCGGCTCGCCGCGCTGGTGGCCGCGCTGGTCCACGCCGACCTGCTGGTGCTCCTCTCCGACGTCGACGCGCTCTGGACCGGTGATCCGACCCGGCCGGAGTCGACCCGGATCACCGAGGTCCACGGTGAGGGGGACCTCGCCGGAGTGGAGATCGGCGGGGCGGGACGGGCCGGAGTGGGCACCGGCGGCATGGTGACCAAGGTCGAGGCGGCCCGGATCGCCACCGGCTTCGGCATCCCGGTGGTGCTCACCGCCGCGCCGCTGGCCGCCGCCGCGCTGGCCGGCGAGCCGGTGGGCACCTTCTTCCACCCGGTACGCCAGCGGCCCACCGCCCGGCTCTTCTGGCTGGCCCACGCCACCTCGCCCCGGGGCCGGCTGCACCTGGACCCGGGTGCGGTCCAGGCGGTGGTGGGCCGACGCAAGTCCCTGCTCCCGGCCGGTATCACCGCCGTCGACGGCGCGTTCACCGCCGGGGACCCGGTCGACCTGGTGGACGACGAGGGCGCGCCGGTCGCCCGGGGACTGGTCAACTACGACGCGGTGGAGCTGCCCGGCCTGCTCGGACGCTCCACCTCCGAACTCGCCGCGGCACTCGGCCCGGCGTACGAGCGTGAGGTGGTCCACCGCGACGACCTGGTGCTGCTGTGACGGTGACGGGTGCGCCGGGGCGGGATGGTCGCAGGGGTCCCCTGCCCCGCAGGAAGCGGTGACCGGGGCCCCCTCCTGACAGGAAGGTGAAAGATGAGCGTTACCGAGCAGGCCCGTCGGGCGCGGGAGGCGGCGGAGGCGTTGGCGGTGGCGACGCGGACCGTGAAGGACGCCGCTCTGCACGCGATGGCCGACGCGCTGGTGGCGCGTACGCCGGAGATCCTGACCGCGAACGGGGCGGACCTGGCCGCCGGGCGGGAGGCCGGGCTGAGCGCGGCGGTGCTGGACCGGCTGGCGCTGGACACCGACCGGGTGGCCGGGATCGCCGACGCGCTGCGGCAGATGGCGGCGCTGCCCGACCCGGTCGGCGAGGTGGTGCGCGGCTCCACGCTGCCGAACGGGTTGGAGCTGCGTCAGGTCCGGGTGCCGTTCGGGGTGGTCGGGATCATCTACGAGGCCCGGCCGAACGTCACCGTCGACGCCGCCGGGATCTGCCTGAAGTCCGGCAACGCCGCGCTGCTGCGCGGGTCGTCCTCGGCGGCGCACTCGAACGGGGCGCTGGTGGCGGTGCTGCGCGACGCGGTCGCCTCGGCCGGGCTGCCGGCGGACGCGGTGCAGCTGCTCGACGCCACCTCGCGCGACTCGGTCAAGGAGCTGATGCGGGCCCGGGGCCTGGTGGACGTGCTGATCCCGCGCGGCGGGGCGTCGCTGATCCGGACGGTGGTCGAGGAGTCGACGGTGCCGGTGATCGAGACCGGGGTGGGCAACTGCCACGTCTACGTGGACGCCACCGCCGACCTGGCGAAGGCGGTCGCCATCACCCTGAACGCCAAGACCCAGCGCCTCTCGACCTGCAACACCGCCGAGTCGCTGCTGGTGCACGCCGACGTCGCGGACGCCTTCCTGCCGCCGGTGCTGGCCGCGTTCGCCGAGGCCGGGGTGACCGTGCACGGCGACGCGCGGGTGGCCGCGTACTCGACGGCGGTGGTGCCCGCCACCGACGAGGACTTCGCCACCGAGTACCTGTCGGCGGACATCTCGGCCGCCGTCGTCGACTCGCTGGACGGGGCGGTCGCGCACATCCGGCGGTACGGCAGCGGCCACACCGAGGCGATCGTCACCGACTCGCAGGCGGCGGCCCGGGAGTTCGTGGCCCGGGTGGACTCGGCGGCGGTGATGGTGAACGCCTCCACCCGGTTCACCGACGGGGGCGAGTTCGGCTTCGGCGCGGAGATCGGCATCTCCACCCAGAAGCTGCACGCCCGGGGGCCGATGGGCCTGCCCGAGCTGACCAGCACCACGTACGTGGTGACCGGCGACGGTCACCTGCGCGAATGACCGTGCTCGCGGTCGGGGTCGACGGCGCGTCGCCGGCCCCGACCGCGAGCGAGGACCGGGGCGCCACCCTCACCGAGGGTGTTCGGGTAGTCGACACGCCGATACTGACTATCGGATTCACGACACCCATCTACCGGGAAAAATGATCACATGTCTTCATGATCACCCCCACTCCCCTCATGCGCCTCGTGACCGGTTACTGGGCCTTCAAGACCCTCGCCGCCGCCGTCGAACTCGACCTGTTCGGACGGCTCGCCGACGGGCGGGTGGTCACCCGCCAGGACGTCGAGAAGGAGTTCGGGCTGCCCGAGCGGCCGGCCGACCTGCTGCTCTCCGCGTGCGCCTCGCTCGGTCTGCTGGAGAAGGCCGGTGACGGCTACCGCAACACCGAACTCTCCGAGCAGTTCCTCGTCCCCGGTCGGCCGCACTACTTCGGTGGCCAGGTGCGCTACTGCGACGAGCGCACCTACCTGCCCTACCACCGGCTGAGCGAGGCGCTGCGCACCGACCGGCCGCTGACCTGGGACCCGGAGACCCAGGACTCGCTCTTCACCACCGCCGACCCGGAGATGCTGGCGCTGTTCTGGGAGGCGATGTACTCCACCTCGGCCTTCACCGCCCAGGCGCTCGGCGCGGCGTACGACTTCGGTGACCGCCGGCGCCTGCTCGACGTCGGCGGCGGGGCCGGGGCCTTCCCGATCGAACTGTGCCGGCGGTACCCCGAGCTGCGGGCGACCATCCTCGACCTGCCGCACGTCACCGCCAAGGCGGCGGAGAAGATCGCCGCCGCCGGGCTGACCGACCGGATCGGCACGACCGACGGCAACTTCCTCACCGACCGGGCCCTGCCGACCGGCCACGACGTGATCCTGCTGAGCATGATCCTGCACGACTGGAACGAGGCGCAGAACCGGTCGATCCTGGCCAAGTGCCACGACGCGCTCCCCTCCGGCGGGGCGATCGTGATCTGCGAACTCCTGCTCGACGACGAGCGGACCGGTCCACCGGCGGCGGCCCTGATGGGCATGACCATGCTCGTCGAGACCGAGGGCGGCCGGAACTACTCCGGGGCCGAGTACACCGCCTGGTTGACCGAGGCCGGCTTCACCGACGTACGGACGATCGCGTTCGACGCGCCGGGGGCCAACGGCGCGGTGGTGGCCCGCCGGCCCTGACGCCCGCAGCCGCCCGGGGTCGGGTCAGCGGAACGCGCGGACCACCGCGAGCGTGGTGTGCACGTCGAACTGGTGGCCGCCGTCGCTGTCCCAGCCGCCGTCGCTGCGTTGGGTGGCGGCGAGCCGGTGGCGGGCGGCCACCAGCGTCCACTCCGCCGCCGGCACGTCCGCCCGGCGCAGGGTCGCTGCCAGCCAGGCCACGTCGGCCGGAGACAGCTCACGCATCCGCTCGTCGAGCACCGCCCGGATCCGCGCCGCCTCGTCGTACGCCTGCTGGAGGTGCAGCACAGCAGCGCTGAGCCAGCCCACCGGCAGGTACGACGGCCAGGTGCCGTCCGGGCGGAGGGCGGCGGCCAGGGCGCGGGCGGCGGCGTGCACGACACCGGCGTACGCCCCGCCCACCCGGTGATCGAGCGGCCCGGCGGCCCGGGCGTCCAGGCCGGCGACGCTGAGCCGGAAGGCGGCGTTGGCGGTGAGGTAGAGCCGTGCCTCCGGGTCACCGGGGCGGGCCCAGGCCGGGGCGGTGTCGGCCAGCGCCGGGTCCTCCTCCCAGCAGCCGTCGCGCCGCTGCCCGGCGGCGAGCCAGTCCAGCGCCCTCCGGGCGGCCGGACGGCCGAGCGCACCGAGGTCGTCCAGTTCGCCGAGGCGGAAACAGGTGGCGTCCACCGAGGTGACGTCGCCCGCCCACACCGCCGGCCAGCCGCCGTCGGGGGCCTGTCCCACCTCGGCCGAGTCGAGGATCTCGGGTGCGGGCGGCGTGCCGGCGCGGAGCCAGTTGAGCCGCGCGCGCTCCACCGCGTCACCGTGTGCCACGACGAAGCCGATGGCGGCGTCCAGATCGACCACGACGACGACGCTACCGACCCCGGCCGGATTCCGCCTCGGTAGCTCGGCCGGCGAAATACCAGCCGGTGGGGGTACCCGGACGCGGATTGGACAGGTCAGGGGCCCGGCCGAACGGCCGGGCCCCTGACCGACGACTCAGTACGCGGGCAGCGTGGGATCGATCTGCTTGATCCAGGAGAGCACCCCGCCCTGAACGTGCACCGCGTCGGTGAAACCGGCCGCCTTGAGCGCGGCGAGCGCCTCGGCGGAGCGGACGCCGGACTTGCAGTGCAGCACGATCTGCCGGTCCTGCGGGAACCTCGACAGCGCCTCGCCGGAGAGGATCTCGCCCTTGGGGATCAGGGTGGCTCCGGGGATGCGGACGATCTCGTACTCGGCCGGCTCCCGGACGTCGACCAGGAAGACGTCCTTCCCCGCGTCCTGCCACTCCTTCAGCTCGGCGGCGGTGATGGTCGCGTCGACCACCGCCTCCTGCGCCTCGACCGAGACCGCGCCGCAGAAGTCCTCGTAGTCCTCCATGAGGTCGGTGAGGGTCGCGTTCTCGCCGCAGAGGACGCAGTCCGGGTCCTTCCGGACCTTGATCTTGCGGTAGCTCATCTCCAGGGCGTCGTAGACCATCAGCCGGCCGACCAGGGGCTCGCCGATGCCGGCGAGCAGCTTGATCGCCTCGTTCACCTGGATCGAGCCGATCGAGGCGCAGAGCACGCCGAGCACGCCGCCCTCCGCGCAGGAGGGGACCATGCCGGGCGGCGGGGGCTCCGGGTAGAGGCAGCGGTAGCAGGGGCCGTGCTCGGCCCAGAACACCGACGCCTGACCGTCGAAGCGGTAGATCGACCCCCAGACGTACGGCTTCCCGAGCAGCACCGCCGCGTCGTTGACCATGTACCGGGTGGCGAAGTTGTCGGTGCCGTCGACGATCAGGTCGTACCGGGAGAAGATGTCGCGGACGTTGTCCCGGTCCAGCGCGGTGTTGTGGATCTCGACGGTGACCAGCGGGTTGATCTCGCGGATCGTCGCGGCGGCGGACTCGGCCTTGGACCGGCCGACGTCGGACTGGCCGTGGATGACCTGGCGCTGGAGGTTGGACTCGTCGACCGTGTCGAAGTCGATGATGCCGAGGGTGCCCACCCCGGCCGCGGCCAGGTACATCAGGGCGGGTGAGCCGAGGCCGCCCGCGCCCACGCAGAGCACCCGGGCGTTCTTCAGCCGCTTCTGCCCCTCCACCCCGACGTCCGGGATGATCAGGTGGCGCGAGTAGCGGCGGATCTCGTCAACGGTCAGCTCGGCGGCGGGCTCGACGAGCGGGGGCAACGACACGGTGGACTCCCCGGGATCGGCGTTGGGTTGCCGCGCCATTGTCGCTCGCCGGGCCGCCGGTCGGCCATGAGGAGGGACACCCCGCCCGACATGCGGGAGCGGGAATAACCAACGGTCGCCCCCGACCTCCGGGAGCGGCGACGACCAGCGTGGACGCGGGTCAGGGGATGAGGTCACCGGCGTACCGGCGGCCGTCGAGGTACGGCCAGGCGTTGGCGACGCAGCCGGCCAGGCCGTACGTCTGCTGCTGCATCACCGGGGCGGGTCGGCCGGGGCCGGGGCAGGCCTCGTGCAGCTCGCCGAACTCGTGCCCGACCTCGTGGTTGATCACGTACGCCTGGTAGACGGCGAGCGGCGCGGCGTAGTCCGGTACCGCGGTGAGCCACCGGTCCAGGTTGATGATCACCTTCCCGGGCAGCCGGCAGGAGCTGTAGCCGGCGGTGTGCAGGCCACCCTCGGCGCACATCCGCTCGGAGGTGACGGCGGTGGCCAGGTAGACGGTGAAGTCCGCGGCCCCCGCCCCGGCGACCCGCTGCACCCGTAGCTCGCCCGAGGCGATCCAGCTGCGGGGATCGGCCAGCGTCGCGTCGACGGTGGCGGCGAACTCGGCCGGCTCCTGGCCGGTGCCGGTCTCCACGGCCACCCGGTACCGGTGGACCGGACCGTCGGTACCGGCCACCGGTGAACCGCCCGCCACTGCCAGGAAACGACCGTCCCCGTCGGCGGCTCGGCGCTGCTCACCGGCACCGTGGTCGCTCCGGGCCGCCGAGGGCCGGTCGTCCGGCTCCGTGCTCGGGCCCGGCACGGGGGCCGGGGCGCCGCCGCCCTCGGTCCGCCCCCGGGGACCGGGGCCGGTCGGGGTGGTGGCGGACCAGAGCAGGGCCAGCGCCGCCACTGCCGCCACCAGCAGGGCCAGCAGTGCGCGGGGGCGGAACCGACGGCGGCCGGCATCCGTGACCGCTCCGCCCACCCCGGCGGGAGGGCCACCGACCGGGTCGTGGGGGGCGGCGGGAGCACCGGGTCCGCCGAGAGGCATGAACCTTCGCATACCAGCAGGATGCACGGTGAAACCGAATGAATATTCTGATTCGCGTAGAAACCGCATATCTGCGGGCCGGCGACGGGGCGCCACCCCATCCGACGCCACGCCCACCCCGCGACCGCCGGCGACGGGGTGCCGCCAGCGGTCACCCGGCCATCGGGCGCCGGCAGCGGGCGAGTCCCGCCCGGAGGTCACGGCGCAGTGCCCGGTCCAGACCGGGCTGGGCGAGAGCGTGGGAGAAATCCCGGGCGGCTTCCTCCCACCGGCCCAGGCGCAGCAACGCCGTACCCCGGTTGTAGCGCGGCACGGGCGCCGCCGACAGCGCGACCGCCCGGTCCAGGTCGGCCACGGCGGCGGCGATCTCGCCGCGTTCGAACCGGACGGCCGCCCGGTTGGTCCACGCCTCCACCAGCTCCGGATCCCGGGCCAGGGCCCGGGTGAGCAGATCGTCGGCTTCGGCGGCGTTGCCCCGCTCCGAGCAGATCAGCCCGAGGGTGCACAGCAGTGCGGCATCCTGGGGAGCGCGGGCCAGCCCGGCCCGCGCGCCGGCCTCGGCCGCGTCCAGCGCGCCACGCTCCCGGTGCAGGTTGACCAGGGCGATCCGGGCGTCGAGGTGCCCGGGGTCGATGGCGAGCACGCGCTCCAGGTCGTCGCGGGCCCGACCGACACGGCCCCGCTCCTGCTGGAGCACGGCCCGGTTGTAGTACGCCTCGGGCAGGTGCGGACCCAGCCGGATCGCGGTGCCGTAGTCCCGGATCGCGGCGACAGAGCGGCCCGCCGCCCGGTGCAGGGCCGCGCGGTCCACGTAGTACTCGCAGTTGCCCGGGTCGTGGCCGATCACCGTGTCCAGGTCGGCCAGGGCCCGTGCCGGATCGCCGAGGGCGAGGTGCACCTGCGCCCGGTTGTGGCGGAGCCGGGCCAGGTCCTGCGGGCGCTCGCCGGGGGCGAGCACCGCCGCCAGCCGGGCCAGGCCGTCGTCGATCAGCCGTAGCGCACGGTCGGGCTCACCGGCCCTGCTGTCCAACAGCGCCAGGCCCTGCTCGTAGAAGACGGTGGAGATCGTGCGTTGCCGGGGATCGTCGAGGCCGGCGGCGAGGTCGAGGGCCCGCTCCAGCCAGTGCCGCGCCCGTGCCGCCTCCTGGTCGGCCGCCGGCAGGTGCCGGGCGTATAGCATGGCGGTGGAGTACGCCGCCGACATGATGATCTTGGGGTCGTCGGTGGTGGCGCGTACCTCGTCGTAGAGCTGTAGGGCCTCGGTGGGGCGGTCCAGCGCCACCAGGGCGGTGGCCAGGCCGGTGGTGAACGCCCACCAGTGCCGCAGATCGTCGGCCGGGGTGACCGTGGCGCGACCGTGACGGGCGACCCGGGCCGCGTGGTGGTAGAAGCCGCACGCCAGGCTCTCACCGAGGGCGGCGCGGACGGCCTCCGGCGCCGGGTCGGCCACCGGTGCCCGGCGGTCGCCGCCGTCGCGTAGATCCAGCCGCAGCGGGGACGACCCGACCCGGCGCACCAGGGTCTCGATCAGCTCGCGGGTGGTCTCGTCAGCGTCGGCGACGTGGGAGAACCGTACCGTGACCGGGCGACGGAGCCGGCCCGCCCAGGCCGCCACGAACTCCGCGGCACCGTAGGCCAGGCAGGCGGTGCGTCGCGCCGGATGGAACCGGATCGGCTCCTCCTCCGCCGCAGGTCGTGCCGCCCGGTCGAGGCCGGACGCGATGGCCTGGAGCTCGACCCGGTGGCGGGCGGCCAGGCGGGGACGGTCGGTGGCGACGCGGCCGAGGAAGTCGGCGACCCCGGCGTACGGCCCGAGGTCGCGGTGGCAGTCGTAGTCACCGGACACATCGGTCACGACCGGGCCGATCGCCGAATGGGCGGGCGCCCGAGGGCGCCCGCCCGGCCGGCAACTACCAGCACCACTCGAACCACAGCCGGCGGGCGCCGGACACCAGGCGCAGGGCGCTCGTGCGGCGGATGGCCATCTTCCTCATGGGACCTCCATTGTGATTCACTTCAGGACCGCCCGAGCGTAAACCCGATCTTGCGATATATGAAGACTTCTCGCGAACAGAGCGATGATGGTCGAGGTTCCTCGGGATGCCGGCAACGCGGCTGGTCACCGTGGGTGCGGATGCCAATCGGCCGAGTGATCGCCGCGAGCGGTGGAGTGCCCGGCGCGAGCGGCCGACGCCATTCGCCGGCGGCGACGGACCGGATGGCCGACGGCGCCGCACCGGCCTATTGATTGACGAAAGCCAATGCCCGAGTCGGCTGCGGGAGGAGGGGCCTCAGAGCCGGGGGCCCGCGTACCGCCGACCGTCGAGGTACGGCCACGGGTTCGCGACGCAGCCCTTCAGGAAGAGCGTCTGCTGCATCATCACCGGCGCCGGACGCCCCGGCCTCGGGCAGCGCTCGTGCCGGTACCCCAGCTCGTGGCCGACCTCGTGGTTCACCACGTACGCCCGGTAGACGGCCAGCGGCACCCCGGCGTCGACGAAGTGCGGCACCGACGTCCGCCACCGGTCGAGGTTGAGGATCACCTTCCCGGGCGCCCGGCAGGAGGTGTACGGCCGGCCGCCGACCCGGATGTTCACCCCGCCGGCCGCGCACATCCGGGCCGCCGTCCGGGCGGTCACCAGGTACACGGTGAAGTCGTGCGGCGCGTTCCCCGGCACCCGTTGCAGGCGGAGCCGCCCACTGCCGATCCAGCTGCCCGGCGCGGCGAGCACCTGCTCCACCTCGGCACCGAACGCCCGGACGTCCTCTCCGGAACCCGCCTCCACCGCCACCCGGTAGCGGCGCAGGGTGCCGGCACGTCCGAGCAGCTCACCCGGGCGGTCGTCGTAGCCGAAGGTGCCCCGACCGCCGGACGGCACCGGACCCGGCATCCGCAGCGGAGGCGGTGCGGCGACGCTCGGCGACGCCGACAGCGACGGTGACGGTGCGGCCAGAGGGGCGGCCGACCCGACCGAGGCCGGCTCGGTGGTGGCCGGTCCGGTGCCGGACCGGGCGGGCAGTACGGCCGACACGACCACGGCCGCGGCGGCCGAGCCGGCCAGGACGTACGCCAGGATCGTCCCGAGTGGACGACGGAAGCGGGAGGACAGGGACATCCCGCTCAGCGTGCCATGTCACCCCCGGTCCCGCACACGCGCCACGTCGTCGAGAAGTCCCAGTACCGCGCGGGCCACCGTGCGGGGCAGCTCCATCTGGGCGACGTGCCCGGCGTCGAGCATCAACAGCCGGCTGTCCGGGATCACCTGGGCGGTCTGCGGGGCCACCCGTACGTCGATCAGCCGGTCCTGCCGTCCACCGATCACCAGGGTCGGGGCCCGCACCGCGCGGGCCATCTGCCACAGCGAACCCGAACCCGGCAGGTACGACCGCAGGAAGCTGGAGACGATCCCCCGGAAGGTGCGCACGTACGCGGCGGCGTGGTGCTCGGTCTGGTGCCGGAGCCGCAGCTCCTCCAGCGCCTCGCGACGACGCTGCTCACCGATCCGGGTGAGGTCGGCGATGCACGCCTCCATCACCTGCTGGGCCATCACCTCGGGGGCCAGTTGGGCCAGCCGCCAGGCGGCCAGCCGCTCGCCCCGGGGGATCACCAGCAGGGGCAGCATCCGTCCCTGCAACGAGCGGCGGAAGTCGAGGAAGGGCAGAGCCGGCGAGATCAGCGTCAACGAGCGGACCAGCTCCGGCCGCAGCGCCGCCACCCGGACCGCCACCGCCCCGCCCAGCGAGTTGCCGAACAGGTGCACCGGCCCCCGGTCGGAGTACTCGATCCACCGGACGATCCGGTCGGCGAAGGCCCCGATGGTGTAGCGCGGGGCCGGGTCGCTGTGCCCGAACCCGGGCAGGTCGACGGCCTGACCGTCCAGCCGGCCGGCGAGCAGCCCGGCCAGGTCGGTCCAGTTCTGCGCCGACCCGGCCAGACCGTGCACGTAGAGCGCCGGTTCCGCGTCCGGGGCGGTGGCCGGGGTGTCCCGGACGTGGATGACCGAGCCGTCGAGGAGCACCGACCGGCCGGGCCAGGGCGGCGGGATCCGGTCGGCCGGGAGCAGGTCGTCCGGGCCGAGCGTGGCGGGCTTCATGTCTCCAGTCTGCCGCCGGATGCTCAGGTCAGCAGCGCTTCCAACCGCCGGTTGACCGCGGCGAGGGTGGCCCGGACCACCGCCTGCCGGGGATCGGCCCCGGAGACCAGCGCCGACCCGGCCAGTTGCTCGACCCAGCCGTCGCAGACCAGCAGGACGACCACCGTGGCCACCTCACAGGTGCCGAAGGGCACCACGGCGGCGTGCTCGACGAAGCACCGCCCGCGTCCGGATCCGGCGATCCGGAGCAGTTCGTCGACGGCCGCCGCGGCGGCCACCGCGCAGAGGCGCAGGACGTACCCGTCGACGGCCGGCCCGACGGCGCGGCCGGCGGCGTTGCGCTCGCCGGCCAGCAGGCGGACCTCGACGTCCGCGTCGAGGCCGAAGGTGCTGACCTGCACGTGGTCGATCACCACCCGGGGACCGGGGGCACCACCGGTGTCCAGCGGCCGGGACGGCGCGGTCTCCGTCGTGGTCCGCTGCCCGCCCGAGTACGAGGCAGCCAGCGTCGCCGGACTCCCGGTGGCCGCCACGGGGCTGCCGGTGGCCGCCCCGCCGAAGGCGGCCCAGGGGGTCGGTTGCTCCTCCACGCTGGCCCGGCCCCGGGGCGTGCCGGGCTGTTGGCGACGACGGCGTACGTCGGCCGGCAACTCGGCCCGGTTCTCCGGCGGGGGTGCCATCCGGCGGCGCACCGGCGGGTCGGGTACGGGTGCCGGGCCGGGCAGGTGCGGCGCGGCGGCCAGCCCCATCCGCTCCTGGAGCAGGCGGGCGACCATGCGGCTCACCTCGGCCGCGTCCGCCCCGTCCGCGAGGTCGAGCCGCAGGCTGTGCGCGCCGGCGGCGGTGCGGCGCAGCGACGCGTCGTGCACCCCGGCCACGCCCCGGACGGCGTCGAGGATCGCGTTGACGTCGAACCCCTCGGGGCGCTCCTGCGGCGGTGCCGGCTCGTCCTCCCGTCTCAGGTGGGTGGCGATGCGGGCGAGTTCGGGGGTCTGGGCGGGGGGCTCCACGGCTGGCGGCTCCGGCACGACGGGCACATCCGGCTCGGCGGGTACGCGCTGGGGCAGCACCGCCGGCGTACCGGCCGGATGCCGGTCGGCGACGGTGGACGGAGCCGGGGACACCGGGTCGGGCGCGGATCGACGGGCCGTGTACGGGGGTGCGCTCGCCGGGGCGGGCGCGGGCGGGAAGGAATCGGACCGCCCGGTCCCGCCCGTGGCGGGTGCCGCGAGGGGACCGGCACCGGGGCGGTCCGGATGGCGACCGACCGACGGGGGATGGTCGGCCTCGGCGGCCTCGGGCCGGAGCCGGAAGGGCCGGAGGGTACGGGTCTCGGGACGGGCGCCGGACGGGTCGGTCGGGTCGACCGGGGACGGCACGGGTGGGGCGCTGGACGGCACGGCCGACGGGCGAGCCGACGCCCAGCTGGTCTGGTCCATCGGCGGATACGGTCGGCGCGGCTCCGACTCCGGCTCGGGGGAGCGCCGGCCGGCGACCCGGTACGGCGCGCCGGGCTCCGCCGACGGCACTCGCGGGTCACCCGTCTCGGCGGCCCGGTACGGCGTGGGCTCCGTCGTCGGTGTCCGGGCGGCAGCGGGCTCGGCCGGGGGTGTTCGGCCGGAACCGGGCTCCGGCCGGGGTGCCCGGCCGGCATCGGGCTCCGGTGCGGGCGTCCGGGCGACGGCGGGGTCGGTCGACGGCAGCCGGGCCGGGTCGGCGAGGCGACGCGGCTCGGGCTCCCGGGCGGCGGGCGGCGGCGTCCAGGCCGGCGGCACGTCCTCGCGGGGCCGTTCCTCGCGGGGCCGGCGACCGGTCGGCTCGTCGTCCTCGCGGTGCCGCTCGGCGCGGGACCGCCGGCCACCGCCTTGCTCGCGGGACCACGGCGGCGCCCAGCCACCCCCGGCCCAGCTGGGACGCTCCGGCTCGGTGGGCGGATTCCAGGGCCGGCGCTCCGCGTCGACGCCGGACACTGCCGGCCCGGGGTCGATCGGGTACGGGTCGGCGGGGTACGCGTCGGTCGGGTGACGGTCGGCGGGGTACGCGTCGGTCGGGTACCGGTCGGCCGGCTCGCCCCGGGCCGGGGAGCCGGTCGGTGTGCCCCCCGCGCCCGGACCGTCGGCCGGCTGTGCCGCGACGGACGGCGTCGAACGCGACGGCAGGGTGTCGAACCCGGCGGGCGGCGGGGTCGGGGGCACCGACTCCGGGCGGCTCCCCTCCGGCCGGCGCTGGCCGGCGGGCTCTGGGCCCTCGCTCGGTTCCGGGCCGACCCGACGTTCGACGGTCGGGGCCGGGGGCTCGTCCGAGGCGTGCCGCGCCGCCCTGCCCTCGGCGGACAGCGCCGGGTACCCGCCGGTGGGATGGCGGAGCGGGTCGGCGTCCACCGCGGGGCGGATCGACGTCCCACCACTTCCCACCACCGGATACCCGCCGGTGGGGTGGCGGACGGCGGGGCCGTCCGAGGGCAGCACCGGCTGCCCGCCGGTCGGATGCCGGAGGGCGGCCTCCCGTCCCGGCTCACCGGCCTGCTCCAGCGCGGGCGCGGGCCGCTGCGCCGGGACGGCGAGGCGACCGTGATCGGGTTCACCGGCCAGCCCGGGAGGCGCGCTGACCGGCACCTGTCGCGCGCTCGGGGACTCGTCGCGGTGGGCGTGGCCGTTGAGCCGCCGGCCGTTGACCCGGCTCGGCAGCTCGCTCACCTCGTCGATGCCGGGCATCGGGGCGGGCAGGTCGCCGTGCTCCGGCGACGACGAAGCCCAGCCGCGGCCCGAATCGGCGGGACGCCACTGGCTCCGGGCCGGTTCCCCCCGGGACCCGCCGTCGGCCGCACGGGACCAGCCGGCGCCTGACGGCGCCCATGCGCTGGCCGAGTGGGCCAGGTCATCCCGCTGACCCGTCCCATCGCCGTGCTCTCCCGGGGTGGCGGCACCGGGTTGCCCTGTTTCATCCACCGCGCGCTCCTTGGTCGCCCCCGCTGAGGCTACCGTGTGGTGACAGTGGCGATAAGTTACAGCGGCGGGCCAAATTCGACGGCAGGGCGAGTGACCCGGCCGGTTCGGGTAGGAAGTGCCGGCTCGTACGACGAACTCGGAGGTCTTCCCATGACAGCGGTGGGGAACGGCTCACAGACGGCGGGTCGTCCCACGCGCCTGCCCCGGTCCGCACGGCGCAAGCAGCTGCTCGCGGCGGCGCAGGAGGTGTTCGTCGCGCAGGGCTACCACGCGGCGGCGATGGACGACATCGCCGAGCGGGCCGGGGTCTCGAAGCCCGTCCTGTACCAGCACTTTCCCGGGAAGCTCGAGCTCTATCTCGCCCTGCTCGACACCCACTGCGACGCGATCGTGGCCAAGGTGCACGAGGCGATGCGGGAGACCAGCGACAACAAGGAGCGGGTCGGCGGCGCGGTCCGGGCGTACTTCGACTTCATGGACCACGAGAGCGAGGCGTTCCGGCTGGTCTTCGAGTCGGACCTGCGCAACGACCCGGCCGTCCGTCAGCGGGTGGAGCGGGTGGAGCAGGGCTGCATCGCGGCGATCACCGACACGATCATCTCCGACACCGGGGTCAGCCGGGCGCACGCCGAGCTGCTCGCGTCCGGACTGGTGGGGGCGGCCGAGAGCGCCGCGCAGTTCTGGCTGGCCGGCGGGCGGCAGGTGCCGAAGGCGGAGGCGGAGGCGCTGCTCGCCGCCCTCTCCTGGCGGGGCATCGCCAGCTTCCCGCTCCAGGGCGAGCCGGCCGCGGGGACGGGGCCGAGCGAGGCACCGTGACCGACAGGTCAGCGCGAGGCACGTGACCGACAGGTCAGCGCCAGGCACCGTGACCCACGGGGCAAACCGAGTCACCGTGACCATCGCCTGCCCGGATCGGCTAGCCTTCCCAGGGCGGTCGTTTCGCCCGGATGAGGAGGCACAGTGGAGGTCAAGATCGGCGTGCAGTACGCGCCGCGCGAGCTGGTCATGGAGAGCGCGCAGTCGCCGGCCGAGATCGAGCAGATCGTGACCGACGCCATCGCGGGCGACGGGACGCTCTCGCTGACCGACGAGAAGGGCCGGCGGGTCATCGTGCCGGTCAGCAAGCTCGCCTACGTGGAGATCGCCGAGGCCGCGCCGCGCGCGGTCGGGTTCACCGTCCGCTGACGGGCGGACCCACCGTCCACCGGTCCACCAGGGTCGCCGCGGCAGGTGCCGGAAACTCACCTGCCGCGGACCGGTCCCGTGCCACCCGGCCGACCGCCCACTCCCGGTAGCCCCACCTGACCGGCAGGTGTCACCACCTGACCGGCGGCACCGTCCGACCGGCGGCAACCCTCCGAGCAGCGGTACGGCGCGTCGGTGCCCTCACCGCCCGGTCGGTAAGGGCACGCGCCGACCCCGACCGCCGGTCAGTTGTTCAGTCCGACCGCACCCATCCGCTCGGTGTGGGCGGCGGTCAACCTCCGGAACAGCTTCTGCGCGTCCCCGTCCCGCGCGATCAGCCCGGTCAGCGCGCCCCGGTCGGCGGCGGCCACCCGCCCCGCCTGGGAGAGCCCCTCCCCCACCAGGCGTCGCGCCCACATCGAGAGCCGGTTGGCCACCCGGGGGTCCGCCTCGATCGCCGCTCTGATCTCGGCGGCGGCGAAGTCCGCGTACCGGGACTCGTGCAGTACGTCGAGGACGAGTTGCCGGTCCGGCTCGGCGAGCGCCCCGGCGATCTCCCGGATGAAATCGTCGGCGACGGCGTCCCCGACGTACGCCTTGGTCACCGCCTCCAACCAGTCCTTCGGCTCGGTCGAGTCGTGGTACGCCTGCAACGCGGTCACGTACGGGGCCATCGCGTCGTCGGGCAGCGCGCCCAGCTCGGTGAGCCGGTCGGCGAGCCGCCGGTAGTTGGTCATCTCCGCGGCGGCCATGGCGCTCAGCTCGGCGCGACGCCGCAGATCCGGGGCGAGCCGGGCGTCGGCGGCCATCCGGTCGAAGGCGAACAGCTCGCCCAGGGCCACCAGGCCGAGCAGGTCGACGACGGCGGACGGGGGCACGGAGGCGGCGGACACGAGCGCAGGCTACCCGTCGGCGGCCCGGGGCGTGGGGCACCCGATCATGGATTCCCGAACCCGAGATGTTGTGACCTGAATCACAACATCGACCCCCGGCTGGACCGACTGTGGCACAGATCAGGACGACATCCGGGCTCACCAGGTAGTATGGAGCAGTTGTCGTGGGCGTCGCTCCAATGTTCGCCCGCACGCAGGTGCGGCCGTCGATCCGGTTGAACGTCCTGCCCACGGCGCGCGTGCGGCCCGGTCCGGCACGGCGTTCCCGCCGCCGACCGTGTGGCCCGCGCCAAACCGAAACGCGCCCTGAGGACATGACGGGGCGCACCACGAGAGGGCACCCCAAACACCACATGAGCGAACAGAATCTCCCCACGGACGGTCAGGAACTGACCCTCACAGACCTGCACACCGACGGTCCGGTACTGGTCCCGGCGGCTCCGGTTCGCCCGGAGGCGCCCACCTTCGCCGAACTCGGCGCGCGGCAGGAAACCGTCGAGGCGCTCGCCGCCGCCGGCATCACCCGCGCCTTCGCCATCCAGGAGTACGCGCTGCCGATCGCGCTGCGCGGCACCGACCTGATCGGCCAGGCCCCCACCGGCACCGGCAAGACCCTCGGCTTCGGCGTCCCCCTGCTCGAGCGGGTCTTCGCGCCCGGCGAGGGCAGCGACGGCGTGCCGCAGGCGCTGGTCGTCGTCCCCACCCGCGAGCTGGGCATCCAGGTGGCGAAGGATCTCGCCGCCGCCGGCCGCACCCGGAACGTGCGGGTGCTGCCGATCTACGGTGGCGTCGCGTACGAGCCGCAGATCGAGGCGCTGCGTACCGGTGTCGAGATCCTCGTCGGCACCCCGGGCCGTCTGCTCGACCTGGCCAAGCAGAAGCACCTCCGGCTCGACCGGGTGCACGCCCTGGTGCTGGACGAGGCCGACCGGATGCTCGACCTGGGCTTCCTCGACGACGTCGAGAAGATCCTGTCGATGCTGCCGGAGGACCGGCAGACCATGCTCTTCTCGGCCACCATGCCGGACCCGATCGTCACCCTCTCCCGGCGCTTCCTGCGCCGACCGGTGACGATCCACGCCGGGCACACCGCCGAGACCGGCCCGTCGCCGCAGACCCAGCAGCTCGCGTACCGCACCCACTCGATGAACAAGATCGAGATCGTGGCGCGGATCCTCCAGGCGGAGGGGCGCGGCCTGACCATGATCTTCACCCGGACCAAGCGGGCCGCCGACCGGGTCGCCGAGGACCTCGACTTCCGGGGCTTCGCGGTGGCCGCCGTCCATGGCGACCTGGGGCAGGGCGCGCGGGAGCGGGCCCTGCGGGCGTTCCGGGCTGGCAAGATCGACACGCTGGTCGCCACCGACGTCGCCGCACGCGGCATCGACGTCAGCGGCGTCACCCACGTGATCAACTACGACTGTCCCGAGGACCAGGACACCTACACGCACCGGATCGGCCGCACCGGCCGGGCCGGGGCGACCGGGGTCGCGGTGACCTTCGTCGACTGGGACGACATGCCGCGTTGGCGGATCATCGACAAGACCCTCGGGTTGGACATGCCCGAGCCGCCGGAGACGTACCACACCTCCGCCCACCTCTACACCGACCTGGGCATCTCCACGGAGATGACCGGCACCCTGCCCACCGCCGAGCGCACCCGGGCCGGGCTCTCCGCCGAGGTCGAGGAGGACCTCGGCGGTGGCCGCCGCCGGGGCGAGGGTGGCCGGCGCGGCGAGAGCGGCCGTCGGGGCGAGCGCCCGAGCCGTTCCCGTCGGCGCGACTCCGACCCCTCGCCCGACGCGCCGTCGGCGGACGTGTCGACCGGGTCGGCGTCGACCGACGAGGAGAGTCTCCGTACCCCGCGTCGCCGGCGTCGCCGGCGGGCCGGAGAGGTGGTCTCCGACGGAGAGCCGACCGCGGTGATCACGGACGACACCGCCGGTAGCCCGGCCACCGCCGCCGAGGGCGAGGCGAAGCCGCGCCGCCGCCGTCGCCGTCGTGGTGGTGCCGGCTCCACCGCCGGTACGCCCGCCGAGGCGATCGCCGACTGACACCCCGCAAGCACCGACGTCCCCCGCACCGGTCCGCCGGTACGGGGGACGTCCGCTTTCGGCCCACCCGTGCCGCCGAGGATGATGGACCGATGCCCGTACCCCTGGACGACGCCCTCACCGACCTCCGGGCCCTGCTGCTCGACCCCGCCCTGACCAGGGCGGTCGCTGCCGGACGACGCCGTGGGCAGCGGCCCTCGGTGGTGCGCGCCGAACTCCGACCGGTCACCCTCAAGTCCGGTGCCCGGCTCCAGATCTCCACCTCCGACGGAAACCGCCCGTACACCCGCAACGTCGCCCCGGGCCCGGAGGCGGACGAGGCCGTCGACGCGCTGCTGGCCGAGCCGTTCGGCAACTGGCACGTGGAGACCACCGACGCGACCGTCCAGCTCCGGGTGACCAAGTCCGGCGAGGCACAGGTGCACCGGGCCACCGCCAGCCGGCCCGCCGCCGCCGACGGTCACGACCGCGAGAAGGAGTACCTGCTCGACCCGGGTGACCCGATCTTCGCCGAGATCGGTGGGTCGGCGGCCAAACGGCGACAGGTGGACGCCTTCCTCCGCGCCCTCGCCGCCACCCTCCCCGAGGAGCTGACCGGCACCCTGCGCGTGGTCGACCTGGGTTGCGGCAACGCCTACCTGACCTTCGCCGCGTACCGTTACCTGACTCGGCGCGGTGTCGACGTGGAACTCGTCGGCGTGGACGTCCGGGAGGACCAGCGGCAGCGCAACACCGCTATCGCCGAGCGGCTGGGCTGGACCGACCGGGTTCGGTTCGTCGCCGGCACCATCCTCGGCGCGGAGGTCGACCCGGCACCCGACCTGGTGCTGGCGCTGCACGCCTGTGACACGGCAACCGACGAGGCGCTGGCCCGGGCGGTCCGCTGGCGGGCCCGTTGGGTGCTCGCCGCTCCGTGCTGCCACCACGACCTCGCCGCGCAGCTGCGTGCCCGCCCCGCGCCGGCCCCGTACGAGCTGCTCACCCGGCAGGGCATCCTGCGGGAACGCTTCGCCGACGTGCTGACCGACGCGCTCCGGGCCGGGCTGCTCCGGTCGCACGGCTACCGGGCCGAGGTGGTGGAGTTCGTCGACTCCCGCCACACCCCCCGGAACCTGCTGATCCGCGCCCGTCGCGCCACCGCCGCCGCCGGCACCGACGAACCGCACGCCGACTACCGCGCCCTGGTCACCCAGTGGCAGGTCACGCCCCGCCTGGAGACGCTGCTCGGCGACGGTGCGTAGCCCTTCGGGTCGACCACCGTGACGAGCGGCACGGGCTTGGTTGACGGCCGGCAACTATTGCCGTCCGGAGTACCGGAACAGCCGTGACCGGCCGAGCGATCAGGCGGTCCCCCACCCCGCCGGCGGTATTACCCTCGAAGGCGCACCGTCCGGTGCACCCCGTCGGAAAGGGACACCCGACCATGGGCTCCGCAGAGGTTTCGCCGCAGATGGCCTTCGCGCGTTTCGTCCGACGGGCCATCGACGACGCTCGCCAGGATCGCGGCTGGACCGTCACCGACCTGGCCGCGCACACCGGGGTGGGGCGGTCGACGATCTTCCGCTGGCTGGCCGGCGACTGGCAGGACTACCCCGAGCTGGCCAAGGTCCGTGGTTTCTGCGCCGCCCTGGACGTGCCGGTCACCGCGGCGTTCCGGGCGCTCGGCCTGCCCGACGGCGCTCCGGCGGCCCGACGCCGGGTGGACGACGCCCCGGTCGAGGCGGACGTCCGGGTGATCCTCGACCGGCTCGCCGACCCCACCGTCCCGGCCGAGGAGAAGCACCAGATCCGGGACCTGCTGCGGTACCTCGCCCACCGGCCCGCCCGGCGGGCGGGCTGAGCCCTCACCGAACAGTTCCCCCGCCGGACCGACGCGGCCGGGCCGGGCGGAGTCGTCAGGGCATCGTCACCGTGTACTCGGCGGTGTACACCTCACCCGCCACCTGGAAGTCGAGGTAGAACCGGTAGCGACCGGGGCCGGGCATGGTGAGCCGGAACATCATCGCCTGCCCGGCCAGTTCCGGTTCCGGATGCACGTGCAGGTAGCCGAGGTCGCCCTCACGGAGCACCACCAGGTGCCCGTACGCACCGAGGTAGCGCTCCAGCGTGGGCGTGCTGTCACCGACCCGGACCCGGAACGCCAACGGCGCGTACACGCCGATGCGGGGGTCACCCTGGAAGTCGACGGTGAACCGGTCGACGGTCGCCGTCCGGGTCGCCGGGGGCAGCTCCCGGGGGGTGTACGCGCCGGGGACGACCAGGTCCACCCCGAGGGTCACCGGTGTCTGCACGCCGTCCGGGGTCACCGTGGCGAAGTCCGCGTACGCCCGCCAGCTCCCCGGCTCGGGCAGCGTCAGCGGGACCGACCAGGTGCCGTCGGCGGCCATCGTCGGGTGCAGGTGCTGGTAGCCGGTGAGGTCCCGGCGTACCACGATCAGGTGCATCGGCTTGTCGTGCACGATCGCGAAGCGGGTCACCGGTCGTTGCCCCGCCTCCTGGATCTGGAAGCGGAACTCGTCGGCCCGGCCGGCGGTGAACGTCCCGTCCAGCGGGACGAGGGTGTGACCGGCTGCGGTGACGGCCAGGCCGCCGACCTCCATCGCGCCCTCGGCATGCTCGTGGGCGGGGGTGCCCGCCGCATGCGCGTGGTCGGTGCCGGCCGTGGTGGCCGTTCCCGCCACCGACGACGGGTGGGGGTTGAGCCGGCCGATGCCGAAGCCGGCGATCAACGCGAGGACCAGCCCGGCCACCACCAGCGCCAGCCGGAGGGTACTCACGGGGAACTGGTCGTTCATGAGGTTCACGGTACCGTCGGAACGACCGGTCACCGGGCGGCCACGACGACGGCGTGGTAACGGTCGCATTCCGTCCCGGCCGGGAACTTTTCCGCCCGATCCGGGACGCGCCCGCCTCCGGTACGGCCCGGGTCGGCCACCCGTGGCTCAGCCGGCGACGGCCAGGGCCAGGGGCAGGACGTCGGGCGCGCCGTGGCGACGCAGCAACCGCGCCACCAGGGTCAACGTCCAGCCGGAGTCGACCAGGTCGTCGACCAGCAGCACCGGGCCGGTCAGTCCGGCGAGCGTAGCGGCCAGGTCGTCCGGCACGGTGAAGGCGTCGTGCAACGCGCGTACCCGCTGGGCGCTGTTGCCGCGCGGGCCGTCGGGACCGGCGGCGCCGGCCGGCGTGACCTGGCCGAGCAGGGGCAGCCGGCCGATCGTGCCGATCCGCTCGGCGAGCGAGCCGACCAGCCGGGGGCGCCGCCGGGAACCGACCGCCACCACGCCCGCCGGCCGGCGTGGCCAGGGGTCGTCCCCGTGCGACCAGTCCCGGAGCACCTCGACCACGGCGGCGACGACGTCGTCCGGCACCGGCGCGTCGGCGGCGTCCGGGCCGACCAGGGCGCGCAGCCGCCCGCCCCACCCGAGGTCGGAGAGGCGTCCGACCGCGCGTCCGGGCAGTGCCTGCTCGGACGGGGCGATGCGCCCCTTCAGCGGTACGCCCACCGCGTCCAGGCCGGTGGGCCAGAGCTTCTTCGGTGCCAGCTCCACCCCGGGGCGGCCGAGGAAGGCCTGCGCGGCGGTGAGCGCCGGCCCGGACACCTCGGCGCCGAACAGCGGCCCGGCGCACCGGTCGCACCGGCCGCAGTCGGTGGCCGCGTCGTCGTCCAGGCACTCGCGCAGGTAGCGCAGCCGACAGCGGGGCGTGCTGGCGTACTCGCGCATGGCCTGCTGCTCGGCGGTACGGGCCTGGGCGACGCGGCGCAGGCGGGGCTCGTCGTAGGCCCAGGGTTCGCCGGTGGCGAGCCAGCCGCCGCGGACCCGGCGGACCGCGCCGTCGACGTCGAGCACCTTGAGCATCATCTCCAGCCGGGCCCGGCGCAGGTCGACCACGGGTTCGAGGGCCTGGGTGGAGAGCGGCCGGTCGGTCCGCAGCGCGGCCAGCACGGTACGCACCTGCTCCTCCGGCGGAAAGGCGAGCGAGGCGAAGTACCGCCAGATCGCCGCGTCCTCGGGACCGGGCAGCAGCAGCACCTCGGCGTGCTCGACGGCCCGGCCCGCCCGGCCGACCTGCTGGTAGTACGCGATCGGCGAGGGCGGTGCGCCGAGGTGCACGACGAAGCCCAGGTCGGGCTTGTCGAAGCCCATACCGAGGGCGGAGGTCGCCACCAACGCCTTGATCTTGTTGTCGAGGAGATCCTGTTCGGCGGCGCGCCGGTCGGCGTCGTCGGCCTGCCCGGTGTACGCGGCGACCGGGTAACCGCGTGAGCGGAGGAAGTCGGCGGTTTCGCCCGCCGCCGCCACGGTCAGCGTGTAGACGATCCCCGAGCCGGGGAGGCGCTCCAGGTGGTCGGCGAGCCAGCCGAGCCGGTGCGCCGGGGTGGGCAGGTCGAGCACGGCCAGCCGCAGCGACTCCCGGTCCAGGCTGCCGCGGAGCACCAGCACCTCCCCCCGCCCACCGGCCGGGGCGGCGGCGACGGTGTCGAGCTGCTCGGCGACGTCGGCGGTGACCCGGGTGTTGGCGGTGGCCGTGGTGGCGAGCACCGGCGTGCCGGTCGGCAGGTTCGCCAGGAAGGTACGCAGCCGGCGGTAGTCGGGACGGAAGTCGTGGCCCCAGTCGGAGACGCAGTGCGCCTCGTCGACCACGAGCAGCCCGGTGGTGGCGGCCAGCCGGGGCAGGACGGTGTCCCGGAAGTCCGGGTTGTTGAGCCGTTCGGGGCTGATCAGCAGGACGTCGACCGTACCGGCCTGGATCTCGGCGGTGATGCCGTCCCACTCGTCGAGGTTCGCCGAGTTGATCGTGCGGGCCCGGATACCGGCCCGACCCGCCGCCTCCACCTGGTTGCGCATCAACGCCAGCAACGGCGAGACGATCACCGTGGGGCCGACGCCGCTGGCCGGGGCGGGGTCGGTGTCCCGCTCCCGCAGCAGGGCGGTGGCGACGAAGTAGACGGCCGACTTGCCCCACCCGGTGCGCTGCACGCAGAGCACCCGCCGCCGATCGACGACCAGGGCCTCGATCGCCCGCCACTGGTCCTCACGCAGCCGGGCGTGCTCGCCGGCCAACCGCCGGAGCACCGCCTCGGCCCGCTCCCGTACCGCCGCCCGGTCCCACCCCATCCGCCCTTTCTACCAGGTGCGCGAGGGCGCCCCCGGCGGTCACCGCCAGCGGGGAGGACCGCCGGCGACGTCCTCCGGGTGGACGGTCAACTCCGGCCCGGCGGCTCGGCCGGCGGAAGGAAGACCAGGACATCGCCGGGCGGCAGCGCCGCGCAGGACGCCCCGCCCCGGCGTACGAGCTGTTGAACGGCTGACGGCGTGGCGACAGGGCGGGCGGCGGCCACACGGGGGGGCCGCCGCCCGCCCTGTCCACGACCCGGACGGGCCGCGCGGGTCAGGTCCGACGACGTGGGGAGAGCCGGGGGAACCGGTTGGCGAGGGTGGCGAGGCCACCGGGGAAGAAGTAGACCGCCAGGATGAACACCGTGCCGAGCACGAACAGCGGCTGGGAGAGCGGGGCGCTGAGCCAGCCGGGCAGCGCGTCCACCGCCTCGGACGCCCCGAAGGCGGTCAGCCGGTGGTCCAGGTACATGTAGAGGATGCCGCCGAGTACCGGGCCCCAACGGGTGCCCGGTCCGCCGAGCACCACCATGACCAGCAGGGAGAGCGTCAGCTCGCTGGAGGTGATGTGCGGCGAGGCACCGCCGACGATCAGGCAGTAGACCGTCCCGCCGGCCGTCGCCAGCCCGCCGGCCAGGGTGAACGCGACCAGCTTGAACCGGTACGGGTCCAGCCCGAGCACCCCGACCCGCCGCTCGTCGTCGCGCAGCCCGGCGAGTACCCGCCCGGTCGGCGACGCGCCGACCCGGTGCACCACCAGGACGACCACCGCGAGGTACGCCAGCGCCAGCCAGTACAGGTTCACCGTGTTCGGCACGCCGACCAGCGCCGCCGGCAGCCCGGAGACGTCCAGCGGCAGCCCCTCCTCGCCCCCGGTCAGCCCGCCGAAGTCCCGCGCCACCAGGATCGCGCCGACCTGGGCGAAGGCGAGGGTGACCATGGCGAAGGCGATGCCCACGGTCCGCAGCGCGACCGCGCCGAGCAGCGCGGCGAGGATCGTCCCGCCGGTCACGGTGAGCAGCGCCGCCTGCCACAGCGGCAGCCCGGCCTTGGTGACCAGGATGTCGGTGCCGTACACCCCGGCGGCGAAGTAGAGCGCGTGCCCGAAGGAGAGCATCCCGGTCCGCCCGAACAGCAGGTCGTAGCCGGCGGCGAGCCCGCCGAAGATCAGGCAGATGGCGAGCAGTTGCAGGGTGCCGGGCGAGTTCAGTGGCCCCTCGAAGATCCCCGGCAGGTGCACCGTCGAGTACGGCAGGATCACCGCGACCGCCAGCGCCACCAGCGGCAGGAACGGCCGCAGCCGCTGCCACCGGGTCGGCTCGGGCTCCGCCGGCACGGCCGCCCTCGGCGGCTCCACCGCCCCGTCGACCACGGAGTTCGTCATGCGGTGGCCACCTTTCCGGCGATGCCCTGCGGGCGGAGCAGCAGCACCACGGCCAGCAGCGCGACGACGCAGATGTCGCCCAGGCCGGAGGTGCCGTAGTAGTTCACGAACTGTTGCAGCAGTCCGACCGCGACGGCCGCGTACGCGGAGCCGACCACCGAGCCCATCCCGCCGATCACCACCACGATGAACGCGAAGATCAGCAGCGAGCTGCCCTGACCGGGCGAGACCGAGCCGAAGTAGACCCCGCCGAGCGCGCCGGCCAGCGCGGCGGCGGCCCCGCCGATCGCGAAGACCAGGGTGAACGCCTTCCGCACGTCGATGCCGAGCGCGGTGACCATTTCCCGGTTCTCCACCCCGGCCCGGATCACCAGGCCGTACCGGGTGAAGCGGAGGAAGGCCAGCAGCGCGGCGAGCACCAGTCCGGCGGCGACGATCAGCAGCAGTCCGGCGTTCGGCACCTTCGCGCCGAGCACCGAAGTCACCTCCCGGGTCCAGGCGGGACGCGGGAACGGCCGCGGGTCGGCACCCCAGACCGCCTGGAGCAGGGCCACCCCGGCGAGCGAGAGCCCCACGGTGACCAGGACCTGCGCGATGGTGCGGGAGTAGAGCGGCCGGATCAGCACCAGCTCCACCAGCACCGCGACCAGCGCGCCGGTGAGCACGCCGAAGGCGGCGGCCACCACGAAGCCGAGACCGTCCGGGCCGGCACCGGGCAGGTTCCCCGCCGCCCACCAGGTCGCGTACGCCCCGACGCCCAGGAAGAGCCCGTGCGCGAAGTTGAGCACGTCGGCCAGGCCGAACACCAGGGAGAGCCCGGAGGCGACCAGGAAGTAGAGCGCGGCCAGTCCCAGGCCGGTGAGGGTGAGCAGCACAACCGTGCTCATCAGTGATCCTTCTTCCTCGCGACTGCGGGGCTCGCAAGCTCACTCCTCGCGCTCGGAGGGTGATCCTTCTCCTCCGCGACCGCAGGGCTCGCAAGCTCACTCCTCGCGCTCGGAGGGTGATCCTTCTCCTCCGCGACCGCAGGGCTCGCAAGCTCACTCCTCGCGCTCGGAGGGTGCGCCTCCGCCGAGCCGACGCCGAGCAGGGACCGGGTCAGGTCCGCATCCGCGAGCAGGTCCCGGCCGTCGCCACTCCAGGCGACCCGCCCGGCATCGATCACCACCGCGTCGGTGGCGAGCCGGCGTACCACGGCGAGGTTCTGCTCGACGAGCAGCACCGGCACCGTCGTGGCGACGCGTTCCAGTACCTCGGCCACCTCGGTCACCACCTTCGGGGCGAGCCCCTTGGTCGGCTCGTCGACCAGGAGCAGCTTGTTGTCGTTGAGCAGCACCCGACCGATGGAGAGCATCTGCTGCTGGCCGCCGGAGAGCGAGCCGGCCCGCTGGCGTCCGCGTCGGTCCAGCTCGGGAAAGAGCGCGAACACCCGGTCGTACGCCGGGGTGCTGCCGCGCCGCTCGGCGAGCCGCAGGTTCTCGGCGACCGTAAGGCCGGCGAAGACGCACCGGTCCTCGGGTACGTAGCCGAGACCGTCCCGGACCAGCCGGTGGGTGGGCCGGTCGAGCAGGCTGCGCTCGCCCATCCGGACCCGGCCGGTCACCTCCCCGCCGGCCGGGGTGAGCCCGACGACAGCGCGCAGCGTGGTGGTCTTGCCGACGCCGTTGCGGCCCAGCAGCACGGTGACCCCGGTCGGGGCGACCGTGAAGGACACCCCCTGGAGGATGTGCAGCCCGGCGATCCGGACGGACAGGTCCTCGACGGTGAGGATGGCGGCGGTCATAGGGATTCCCCCAGGTAGGCCTCCTGGACGGTGGGATTGGCCATCACCGTCTCCGGGGTGTCGCAGGCGAGCAGCGCGCCGTGGTGCATCACGGCGATCCGGTCGGCCAGCTCCAGGATCACGTCCATGTGGTGTTCGACCATGAGCACTGCCCGGCCGCTCTCCCCGGTCAGCGACTTGATCACGCTGACCAGTTCGGGCACGTCCTCGGCGCTCACCCCGGCCATCGGCTCGTCGAGCAGCATCACCCGGGGTTCCCCGGCGAGCAGCAGGGCGATCTCCAGCTTGCGCTTCTCGCCGTGGGCGAGGGTGCCGGCGAGCGCCGTACCCCGGTGGGCGAGGCCGACCCGGTCGAGCGCCGCGTCGGCGGCGGCGATCACCTCCCGGTCGGCCGCCGCCCGCCGCCACAGCTTCATCGAACCCCCGCGGTGCGCCTGGACGGCGAGCCGCACGTTCTCCCGCACGCTCAGCGAGCCGAAGACCGAGGACGCCTGGAAGGTACGCCCCAGCCCGAGCCGGGCCCGCCGGTGCGGCGGGAGGGTGCTGATGTCCCTCCCGTCCAGCAGGACCGTTCCCTCGGTGGGGGCACGCAGGCCGGTGATCAGGTTGAACAGTGAGGTCTTGCCGGCACCGTTCGGCCCGATCACGCCGAGGAACTCTCCGGCCGCCAGGTCGAGGTGCACGTCGTCGACGATGGCGACCTCACCGATCCGCCAGGTCAGACCGCGGGTGGCGAGCATCGCCGGATCAGCCCTTCATCGCCACGACCGGCGGCGCGGACTCGTCGCCGGTGAGGCTCTTCTGGGCGGTCGCGGTGAACGCGGTGCCGCTGCCGGCGAGGCTGGCCTGGTACATCGGCTGGAGCAGGGCGTGGTCCTCCTTGCGGATGGTCATCTTGCCCTTGACCCCGTCGAAGCTCCAGCCCTCCAGCGCGGTGACCATCTTCTCCACGTCGTCGCCACCCTCGGCGACCGCGCGGACCACCATCTGCGCGGCGGCGAAGCCGTCCGGGTGGAACAGGTCGAGCGTCCCGCCCTGGACCTTGGCCTTGGCGGCCTTGGCGGCCTCGGTGTCGCTGGCCCCGTCGAAGTAGTGCGACAGGAACGAGATCTTGGTGCCGGCCGCGCCGAAGGTCGCCCAGGAGGCACGGATGTCGAGGCCGGTGACGACCGTGGTGGAGGTCAGCACGCCCTGCTGGTCGAGGGTCTGCCACATCGCCGGGGCGGTGGTGCCGGCCCAGGCGACGAAGAGCAGGTCCGGCTTGGCGGCGGTGATCTGGCTGGCGAACGGGGTGAAGTCGGTCGCGCTGGCCGGGGCCCGCACGCTGCTCACGGTCGCCCCGGCACCGCCGATGACGGCCTTGACGGCGGCCTCGTTGGCGTCGCCGAACGCGCCGTCCTGGGCGAACACCACGACCTTCTTGCCGGCCGGGTCGCCGATGAACGACTTGGCGGTCACCACATCCTGGTACGACTGCCGACCGGACCGGAACGTGTAACGGTTCGCGCCGGTCACCGCGTCGGTGGCGGCCGGGCCGGAGATGAAGAGGACCTTGTTCTGCGCGGCGATCGGGGCGACCTGCAACGCGACCCCGGAGGCGGTCGACCCGGCGAGGATCTTGTGGCCCTTGCCGATCAGGTCCTTCGCCGCCGACACCGCCTTCGCCGGGTCACCGGCGTCGTCGACCTCGGTGACCTCGATGGTCCGACCGTCGACCTTGCCGGTGCCGTCGGTGGCGAAGTCGAGGCCGGCCCTGAACCCCTCGATGTACTGCTTGCCGTAGCTGGCCAGGGCTCCCGACTGGGAGTACACCAGGCCGACCTTGACCGGGGCGGCGCCGTCACCGCCACCGGAGGCGGTGTCCTGCGGGCTGCCACAGGCGGTCGCGGCGACCGCCGCGGCCATCATGGTGGCGGCGGCGAGGACCGCGCGCCGCGTCGTCCGGACCGTCATAGCGACTCCACGTGAGGACTCGGAGGGAGGGGGATATCCGTTGTCGGCTCACGCTAGGAGTGACGTCACCCACGGGCTATGTGGCGGCAACACACAAGTCACACGCTTCAGGTGGCCGGTCGGGACAATTGGTCACCCCGGTGTTTCCGGTCGATAGCCGGTACCGCCACCGGGACGTCGCCCGACGTGTCGACTCCCCCCATCTACCGGTGTCGCTCGGGGCCACAGTCGTCGTCGTGGCCGGCCAGCCGGGGACAGCGCCGGCCCCGCGAGCAACCGGTCGCAGAAGACCCGAGGTGCACCACGAACCGCCCCCGTTCCCGGTTCACCGGTGCACCCTCGGACGCCCGCCCCCGAGGGTTTGCCGCACCAACCGGAGTCCTCACCATGCCCACAGCACAGCCATCGTTCCGCCGTGATCGTGAACGAGATCGCCGAGAAGATCCGGATTGGCGCCCTCAAGGCCGGCGACAAGCTGCCCTCGACCAGCCAGCTCGCCACGGCTTACGGCGTCAGCAACGACACCGTCTACCCGGCGCTGGCGATCCCCCACGACCGCAACCGGCGATCCCCCACGACCGCAACCTGATCATCGGTCGACGAGGACGCGGCACATACGTCGCCGACCGCCCGGAGCAGCAACCGCGATAGCCACCCCGCGATCTTGGAGACTTTCCGTTCCCTGAGGACGGAAAGTCTCCAAGATTCGCCTTGAGGAGACCGGGCGCAGGGCGCAGGGTGTCGGACCCCGGATACCGGACAGCGGACAGCGGACAGCGGGTGCGGAGCGCGGGCGCACCGGAGGACGGGGTGGGGTTTCGACGACTACGGAGCTGCCCCTACAGACGGGGCAGCCGCCACGCGCTGTCCGCCTGTGGCGCTCCGCCCGGCCGGAACCACGTCCTGTCGAGCCTCAGAGCAGAGTTCGGACGTGGCACGTGCCCTTCGTAGTGGGGTTCCGGCACACCGTCCCGCCGGCAAGCGGGCGCACAAACGGGGCAGCTCCACAGCGTCCCATGTCATATGGCGTCGGCCGCCGGCGGCGGCCACGGCCGGGCGACAACCGACGAAGCGCGATGGAACAGCGACAGCGCGGGAGGTGAAACGGCGACGGCGCAGCGACGGGGCGTGGGCCCGGCCGCCGCCGGAACAGCGACGGGACAAGGACCGGAACAGCAACGGGGCGAGGGCCCGGATCAGCGACGCGGACGGGGCCGGCCCGCCACCCGGGCGGTCGGGTGGCGGGCCGGCAGGGAGGAAAGCCCGGGGGGGGCGGGACTGGCCGGTGAGGCGGCGTCAGGACAGGCCGGCGCGGGCGGCGACGGCGGTGTCCGGGTGGTCGGCGAAGACACCGTCCAGGCCCAACCGGAAGAACAGCTCGTACTCGGCGATGATGTCGCCCCGGGCGTTCGGGTCGGTGCCGGTGCGGTGGTCGACGGCGAGGAACTGGTTCTCCGCGCGGAACGTCCAGGCGTGCACGATCAGCTTCTGCCGGTGCGCGTCCCGGACCAGGGTGGTCGGGGCGAGCAGCTTGCCGGCCGCGTCCCGGGGCACGATCAGGTTCTTCTGCGCGCCGATGCCGTCGGCGTAGCCGGCGATCCAGCGCAGGCCCGCCGGGGTGGTCAGGTCGGCGTAGGTGCGCGGGTCCCCGGCGGCGGTGAAGTCGTACGGGCGGCCGGCGGCGTCGAGGAGCTGGGCCAGCCGCACGTCGATCATCCGGTTCAGCCGGCGCAGGTTGGCGGTCTCGAAGGACTGGATGATCACCGGCGAGCCGGGCCGGGTCAGCCTGTTGGCCCGCAGCACCTCGACCAGCGGCTCCTCCAGGGGCAGCCCGATCGAGGCGAAGTAGGTCGGGTGTTTGGTCTCCGGGTAGATGCCGATCTCCCGGCCCCGCTTGCGTCCCTCCGTACGCGCCAGGTCGATGACCTCTTGGAGGGTGGGCACCTCGAACCGGCCGTCGTACGCGGTGTTGGTGACCCGGACCTGCGGCAGCCGTTCCTTGGCGCGCAGCGTCTTCAGCTCGGCGAGGGTGAGGTCCTCGGTGAACCAGCCGGTCACCCGGACCCCGTCGATGGTCTTCGTGGTCTTCCGGGCGGCGAACTCGGGCCGGGCGGACACGTCGGTCGTGCCGGAGATCTCGTTCTCGTGCCGGGCGACCAGTACGCCGTCCCGGGTCCGGACCAGATCGGGCTCGATGTAGTCCGCGCCCATCCGGATCGCCAGCCGGTACGCCTCCAGGGTGTGCTCGGGCCGGTAGCCGCTGGCCCCGCGGTGGGCGATCACGACCGGCCGGTCACTGGCCCGCGACCGGTCCGGGCGGGCCTGCGGTTCGGCCCCGACGGCCGTGGCGGTGGGCACGGCCACCGCGACCGTGAGCAGCAGGCCGGCCACACCGAGGGCGGAAAGGGTACGTCGCAACGCCGTCTCCTGTCATCGAGGGGAATCGCGATCAGCCAAGCGGCGGCCGGCGACCGGAAGGTGGTCTCCGACTGACCGCCAGGTGAATGTCGGAATGGCCGTTGCCACCACGGGGAGGGCGGCGGCTCCCGCTCCCGGCAGGATGGCCGTTTCCGCACCCGGGACCGGGCTCCGCCACGAAGATTGGCTGGTGCACCGGCTTCTCCGTCACCCCGTACGGATCGTGCCCCTCGGTTTCCTGGTGGCGATCCTGCTCGGTACGGGCGTGCTGATGCTGCCCCCGGCGACCGCTGAGGACCGGTACACCCCCTTCCTCACCGCCCTGTTCACCGCCACCTCGGCGGTTTCGGTCACCGGCATGGCCGTGGTGGACACCCCGGGCTACTGGACCCCGGTCGGACTGGCGATGATCACCGTCCTGACGCAGATCGGCGGTCTGGGCATTCTCACCGGCGGTACGCTGGTCATCCTGCTGGTCGGCCGACAGTTGGCACTGCGTAGCCGACTGCTGGTGCAGGCGGAGACCGCCGAGTTCGGCATCGGTGACGTGCGCCGGCTCCTGTTCAGGATCGGACTCACCACGCTCGTCTGCGAGGCCGTGATGACCGCGATCCTGACCCTGCGCTTCGTCCTCGCCTACGACTATCCGCCCGGCCGAGCCCTCTGGTACGGCTTCTTCCACGCGGTCCAGGCGTTCAACAACGGCGGCTTCTCCCTCTACCGGGACAACCTGATCGGCTTCGCGCACGACGGATGGATCACCCTGCCGCTGGCGTTCGGCACGATCATCGGGGGCCTCGGCTTCCCCGCCCTCTTCGAGGCGACCCGGAGCTGGCGACGACCGGGCCGTTGGACGATCAGCACCAAACTGACCATGTGGGGCAGTCTGGTGCTGCTGGCGATCGGCTTCGCCGCCCTGCTGGCCGCCGAGTGGAGCAACCCCCGCACGCTCGGCCCCCTCAGCTGGCACGACAAGGCGCTGACCGCCGTCGCCCAGGACGCGTTCGTCCGCACCGGCGGGTTCAACACGCTGGACGTCACCGGAATGGACGAGGCGAGCTACCCCCTGCTGATCGCCCTGATGTTCATCGGCGGCGGTAGCGCCAGCACCGCCGGGGGCATCAAGGTGGCCACCTTCTTCCTGCTGGCGTTCGCGATCTGGGCCGAGGTGCGGGGCGAACCGGACGTCACCGTCGGGCGGCGTCGGGCGGCCACCGCGAGCCAACGTCAGGCGCTCACCGTGGCCCTGCTCAGCGTGGCCCTGGTGGTCGTCGGCACGGTGGTGCTGATCCTGCTGACCGAGCAGGTGAGCTACGACCGGGCGCTGTTCGAGGTGACCTCGGCCTTCAGCACCACCGGGCTCTCCACCGGCGTCGCGCCGACGCTCCCCCCCGCCGGGCAGCTCACCCTGATCGTCCTCATGTACATCGGACGGGTCGGCACCCTCACCCTCGGGTCGGCGATCGCGTTGAACACCCGCAGACGGCTGTACCGGTACCCGGAGGAGCAACCCATTGTCGGCTAGACGTAAGTCCGGCGGAAAAGGCGACGGCGTCGTGGTGATCGGGCTGGGCCGGTTCGGCACCTACCTGGCCGCGACCCTGGCCCAGCTCGGCAACGAGGTGCTCGCCATCGACCGGGACGCGCAGACGGTGCAGCGGTGGTCGTCCCGCCTGGACCGGGTGGTGCAGGCCGACGCGACCGACGAGACCGCATTGCGCCAACTCGCCATCGGTGAGTACGAACGGGCGGTGGTGTGCATCGGCGCGGCGGTGGAGGCGAGCATTCTCACCGTCCTCGCACTCACCGAGGTCGGCGCCTCGTCGGTCTGGGCCCGCGCCACCTCCGGGAAACACGCCAGGATCCTCTCCGCGATCGGGGCGCGGCACGTGGTCTTCCCGGAGGCGGAGACCGGGGAGCGGGTCGCCCACCTGATCGTCAGCAACATGCTGGACTTCATCGAGTTCGGCGACGACTTCGCCATCGCCAAGGTGCGGGTCCCACCGCCCCTGGTCGGCCGCACGTTGGCCGACGTGACCCCGAACGCCCGCTACGGCGTCATGGTGGTCGGGGCGAAACGGCCCGGGAGCCGGTACGAGTACGCCACGCCGGACACGGTGCTCACCGAGGGGTCCCTGCTGATCGTGGAGGGCGGCATCGACCAGGTGCAACGTTTCGCCGGACTGACCTGAGCGGCGCGGGCCGGCTCGTCGGGCACCGGTCGAAGTGGTCACCGGAGCCGGCGGCGGACCTCACCGGTCGGCCGGCTCCTCACCGCCGTCGTCGCCGCCGTTGTCATCGCCTCCGTCGCCGCCGCCGTCGTCATCGTCGTCGTCCCCACCGCCGCCACCGGTGTCATCGGGACTTGGGGTCACGTCCGGAGTTGGCTCCGGAGCCGGGGCCGGGTCCGTTACCGGGGGCTCCGGCTCCGGAGTTTCCTCTTTTTTTCCCTCACCACCCTTGCCCTTGCCTTTGCCCTTGCCTTTGCCCCCGCCGTCCCCGTCGTCGTCGGAGCCCCCGGTGCGCGGGGTCGTGCCGGACGTGGTCGGGGAGCCGCCGGTCCGGGTCGCCCCGCTCGACGTGCCCACCGGGGCGGGCAGGGGGGTGGGTGAGCCGGCCACCCCGGCGACCTGGACCTCACAGGTCTCCGTGCCGATCTGGAACCGCACCGGCAACGGATTCGCGCCGACGTACCGGCCGGTCAGGGCGACCTTCGCGGCGGCACCGGGCGCCAGCGTGGCCTGCCCGGCAGCCGAGTGGACCTCGACCGTCCGGCCCTGCTGTCGCACCGTGGTCGGGTGCGGGCCGGTGACCGTCTGGTCGCCCGGCAGGGTGAAGCGCATCGTCCAGTCCCGCAGTTCGGCCGGGCCGGTGTTGGTCAGCGTCAGGTCAGCGGCGAAGGTGCGGCCGTCGTCGCGGCGCAGCGCGTAGTCGACCGTGCAGGGAGCCGGGCGGTCGAGCCCCATCCGGGCCTCGTCCGGGGTGACCTGGTCGCCGTTGGCCGGACGCTGCCCGCTCATCCCCCAGACCACGCCGGTCACCGCGAGCAGTCCGGCCGCCAGCACGCCCGCCTGCGCCTGACGTCGTCGCCGGCTCGCCACCCGCCGCGACCGACTCACCGACGACGGCAGCGCGTCGGTCGCCGCCGACCAGGGCAGGATCGTGGTGTTCGCGGCGGCCAGCAGCGCCGGGTCGGACGGTCCGGCCGGCGACACCGGTACGGCGGCGACCACCCCGGCCGCCTCGGCGAGGGTACTGGCCAGCTCGACGCTGCTCGGCCGGTCCTGGGGACGCTTGGCCAGGCAGCGGTGCACCAGCTCGACCACGTCCACGGGCAGGTCGGCCACCGGTGGCATCGGCTCCGGGTCGGCGTGCACGTGGGCGCGGAGCATCTGCGTGGTGGTGCTCGCCTGCCAGGGCAGCCGCCCGGTCAGCATCCGGTACAGCAGCAGTCCGACCGCGTACACGTCGGTGGCCGGGGAGACCTGGCCGTCCTCCAGCCGTTCCGGGGCGAGGTACGCCGGGGTGCCGAGCAGCGCCCCGTCCGGCCCCTTCTCACTCTCCCCCACCAGGGCGGAGATGCCGAAGTCCACGACCTTCACGCCGGACGCGGTGAGCATCACGTTCCCCGGGGTGACGTCCCGGTGGACCACCCCCCGGGCGTGCGCGGTGGCCAGGGCGGCGGCCGTCTCGGCGGCGATGGTCACCGCCTCCCGCCAGGGCAGCTGCCGGTCCCGCCCGAGCCGGGCGGTCAGCGGCACACCGTCGACCAGCTCCATGACCACGTACGGAACGGTCAGCCCGACCTGCTCCGACTCGCCGTAGTCGTAGACGTTGGTGATGTGCGGGTGGATCAGCCGGGCGGACGCCTGCGCCTCGGCGCGGATCCGGTGGCGGAACGCCCGGTCGCTGGCCAGCCGGGAGGCGAGCACCTTGACCGCCACCTGGCGGCCGAGCACCTCGTCGTAGCCCCGCCAGACCACGGACATTCCGCCCGCACCGAGCTGTTCGATCAGCCGGTACCGGTCACCCAGCAGCTGCGCGCCCTTCCTGACCCCACCACCCATGACAACATCTGTTGCCCGATGGAACGGATGGTTACACCGGTCACGGCAGAATCGGTCAGCCTCGCCGCGGCGGCGCGGTGCGGACGCCCCGCCGGGAGGCCGGGCTCAGGCGGTGGCGAGAAGCTGGTCGACCGGGGCGTAGTCGTCGGTCAGCACCAGCGCGTCACCGACGAACGCGGTCAGATCGGCACCGGACAGCAGCCGGGTCGGCTGGTCCAGGGTGGCGAGCCGTTCCCCGACGGCGGTCAGCGGCAACGGCCCGTCCGAGGCGACGATGAGGAAGTTGGACCCGTGCTCGCCGCGCAGCGCGGCCGGCGGGGCGATCAACGCCACGTTCCGGAACTCGGCGGCCACGGTGGCCACCTCGGCGCGGATGAACCGCAGCGGCGGGTAGTCGATGACGTTCTGCACGTAGATCCCGCCGGGACGGAGCACCCGGTGGACCTCGGCGGCCATCTCCCGGGTGGCCAGGTGCCAGGGCACCACCAGGTGTCCGAAGGCGTCCCCCACCACGAGGTCCCGACTGGCGGCGGGCTCCCCGGCGACCAGCAGCCGGGCGTCGCCGACCTCGGCCCGCATCCCCGGCCCGGTGCGCAGCCCCAGCTCCGTCCGGCCCAGGTCGACCAGTCCCCCGTCGATCTCGAAGACCAGGTTGTCGCTGCCGGGGCGGGTCGCGGCCAGGTAGCGGGGCATGGTGAAGCCGCCCCCGCCGACGTGCAGCGCGTCCAGCGGCTGCCGGGTCGGGGCTGCCACGTCGGCGACCGCCCCGATCCACTGGGTGTACTCGAACTTCAGGTGCGTCGGGTCGGCCAGGTCGACGTAGGAGTGCTGGGCCGAGTTCAGCAGCAGCGTCCGACCGGTCGGCCGGCTGCCGTCCACCTCCACCGACGCGCAGTGGTACGCGGTCTCCACGTCGCACGGGTTCGGCGCGACGGCGGCCAGGCCCGCCCCGGCCAGCCCGAGCACCGCCAGCGCGGCGCGGGTGCGGGCCGGACCGGGCAACCCGGTGCGGTCCTGCCGGTGCAGGTGGACCCCGAGGGCGATGCCGCTCACCCCGAGCGCCACCGCCAGCCCCAGCATGATGACCGAGCTGGGCAGGGCCGCCACCAGGACGAAGCCGGTGGCCAGCGTGGCCGTGATGCCGCCGAGGGTGCCGATCCCGGACAGCCGCCCGACCACCTGCCCGGTCCGGCGCAGGTCGGCCAGCTGCAGTTTCACCACCAGCGGGGTGACCGCCGACAGCAGGGCCGCCGGCACGAAGACGGCCGCCGCGACGAGCAGCAGGATGGCACTCGCCGCGCCGCCGCGCAGCACCTCACCGGCGTACCGGACCACGGGCAGGGTGACCGCGGTGGCGATGCCGGCCAGCACCAGCGCCGGGGCGAGCAGGGGACGCGGGTCCCGCCGGTCGGCGAGCCAGCCGCCGGTCCACGCCCCGTACGCGATGGCGGCCAGCGCGATTCCGATCACCGAACTGGTGACCTGGAGGGTGACCCCGACGTACGGGCCGACCAGGCGCAGGGCCACCGTCTCCAGCACCAGCACGGCCCCGCTGGAGAAGAAGACCAGGAACGCGGCGAGACCGGTGGGCAGCGCGCGGCCGGTCACCGGCGCGGGCGGCGCGACGTCGACGTCGACGGGGGACTTCGGGGAGCTCACCGCTGCGATGGTACGCAGCGTTCCTGGTAGGAGCGGTCAGTACATGGAGAGATGAACGTGGTTCGTGTGGTCGGCGGCCGGGCTGCCGCTGCCGCCGTACGCCCGCCAGCCGGTGCCCGGGTGCCAGATCTGCCGGTACCAGATCACGTAGAGGACGCCGAGACGGCTGGCGTTACGGACGTACCAGGCCGCGAGCCGGTCGCCGTAGTCCTTGTCCCCACCGGTGGCGGTCTCGTCCTTGAAGCCGTTCGTGGCGGCGGAGAAGTCGCAGGCCCGGCCCTTGGGGTGCTCGCCGGATCCGCCGCCGCGGTAGCAGGAGACGTGCCGCCGGTAGCCGGCCGACTGGGCCTGCTGAAGGGCGTTGAGGGTGCGCGCGGTGATGCAGCCCGAGGTGGTCGGGTCGTTCACCGAGCAGGACTCCGACGGCCAGGAGCCGTCCGGGTTGCGCGGCGCCGGCCGGGCCGAGGCGGAACCGCCGCTGCCGAAGCCGCCACTCGGGCCGGAGCTGACGGCGGCGAGCGCCCGCTCGGCCTCCCGCTTCCGTTTGGCCAGCTGGTTGACCTGCTTGAGCTGCTCGCGGACCTCGGCGTCGAGGGCCAACTTGGCCCGGTCGGCCCGGCTGCGTTCCTCGGTCAGGGCCCGCACCCGCCGGGCGTCCCGCTGGGCCATCACGTCCAGCTCGGCGGCCCGCTGGAGGAAGGCCTCCGGGCCGCTGCTCCGTAACAGCAGGCCGGTGGCGGTCAGCCGGCCCTGCTTGTACGAGTGGACGGCCACCTCGGCCACCTGGGCGGTCAGCCCGACCAGCCGGGACTCGATGTTCTTCACCTCGGCGGCCAGCAGGACCTGCCGCTTCTTGGAGTTCTCCAACTTGGCGGTGGCCTCGAGATGGCCCTTGGCGCTGGCCTCCAACGCGTCCCGCAGCGCCTTGGTGCCGCCCTCGGCGGGCTCGGCGTGGGCCGGAGCGGGCCCGGCCAGCACCAGCGCCACCACGGCGAGCAGCGCGACCAGTGGCCGGAGGCCACGACACCGGTGGAGAGCCGTCCTGCGCACGAAAGTCGATGTCCTCTCGTCAGCCGGGTCACGAGACGCGGGGCCCGGCCCCGGATGCGTCCTCGGCGTGGACCGCCGGTCACAATACCGGACCGCCGACCGCCGGCCGATCCGGTGACGGCCCGGATCGCGGCCCTGACGCCACCGGTGTCTCAGTCGGCGAGCAGGGCGGCGTGCACCTCGTCCCAGACCTGCTCGTTCGCGGCCACCAGCAGCCCGTGGTCGTCCACGGCCGGGTGGTAGTCGGTGCCGTCGAACCGGCGGACCACGCCGCCGGCCTCCCGGACCAGCAGCGCGCCCGGCACGTGGTCCCAGGGGAACGTCCGCCAGAAGAGGACGAAGTGCTGCGTGCCGGCGATCACGTCGAGGTACTCCCGGCCGGCGCAGTGCTGGCCGGGAAGGACCTCGCCGATGCGCCGACCGCCGGCCGTCACCCGGGACCGCATCGACGGCGGCAGGTAGTGGCTCATCGACGCACCACGCAGCTCGCCGAGGGGAGGCACCCGACCGGCCGTGTCGACCGGCCGGCCGGCCAGCCGGGCACCCGCGCCGGCCCGGCCCACGGCCAGGGTGTCGGCCAGCGGGTCGAGGATCCAGGACGCCGCCGGCTCCCCCTCGGTCAGCAGGGCCACCATCAGGGCGAACGGCCGCCGCCCGGCGGCGAAGTTGGCGGTGCCGTCGACCGGGTCGACCAGCCAGACGTCGCCCGCACCGCGCAGGTGCGCCAAAAGGGAGGGATCGGCGGCGACCGCCTCCTCGCCGACCACCACCGAGCCGGGACGCAACCGGAGCAGTTCCTCGGAGATCATCTCCTCGGCCCGCTGGTCGGCGACGGTGACCACGTCGCCCGGGGCCTTCTCGGTGATCTCGTGGTCGTCGAGTCGCCGGAACAGTGGCACGACGATCCGCTCGGCGGCCTCGCGGAGCACGTCGCCGACGTCGTCGAGCAGGGTGTCGTCAGCCACGCGGCGGCAACTTGACCACGCTGACGAAGAACTCGTCGATCTGCCGGACCACCGAGATGAACCGCTCGAAGTCGACCGGCTTGGTCACGTACGCGTTCGCGTGCAGCTGGTAGCTGCGCAGGATGTCCTCGTCCGCCTGGGAGGTGGTGAGCACGACCACCGGGATCCGGCAGAGCGTCTCGTCCTTCTTGATCTCCTCCAGCACCTCCCGGCCGTCCCGCCGGGGCAGGTTGAGGTCGAGCAGGATCAGGTCCGGCGTCACCACGTCGGCGTACTGGCCCTCGCGCCGCAGGTAGGCGAGCGCCTCGGCACCGTCGGAGACGACGGTCAGCCGGTTGCGGAGCTTGTGCTCCTCGAACGCCTCCTGGGTCATCAACACGTCGCCCGGGTCGTCCTCCACCAGGAGGACCTCGATCGGGCTCTTGCCGTCCGCCGGAGCGGTCATCCCACTGTCTCCTTCGCGCCACCCGCCCGGTCGTCCGTCACCTGGTCCGGACGCTGGTCGTCAGCGTCCCGAGCGGTCTCGGTCCTCGGCCCGGTCGTTGCCGTGTCGTCGGTGTCGGCGGGCCGGTCCCGGTCCGCGCCCGTCTCCGCGTCGGTGTTCCCGACCGGCTCGTCGCCCCCGGTCGCGTCGTCGTCCCCGCCGCCCCGCCCGTCGGCCGCCGCCCGCGCGGCCTCGACGTCCTCGGGCAGCGCCGGGAGGGTGAACCGGATGGCCGTGCCCTGCTCGGTGTCGGTGTCGACCCAGACCCGACCGCCGTGGTACTCGACGATCTTCTTGACGATCGCCAGGCCGATGCCGGTACCCGGGTAGGCGTCCTTCGAGTGCAGCCGCTGGAAGATCACGAAGATCTTGTCGGCGAACTCCGGTTCGATCCCGATGCCGTTGTCCCGGCAGGTGATCTCCCACTCGGCGTCCACCAGCCGCGCGGAGACCTGCACCTTCGGCGGCACGTCCGGCCGCCGGAACTTCACCGAGTTGCTGACCAGGTTGGCCAGCAGGTTGGTCAGCAGCGGCTCCTCACCCCGGATGGTGGGCAGCTCCGACCAGGTCAGTTCCGCATCGGCGTACTGCCGGGCGGCCTCGGTCTGACCGGCCACGTCCGCCATCACCTTGTTCAGGTCGACCTCGGTGAAGCCGGTGGTGAGGCGGCCGATCCGGGAGAAGGCGAGCAGGTCGTTGATCAGGCGCTGCATCCGCTGCGCGCCGTCCACCGCGAAGGCGATGTACTGGTCGGCGCGCTCGTCGAGCTGGCCCGCGTAGCGGCGCTGGAGCAGCTGGCAGAAGCTCGCCACCTTGCGCAGCGGCTCCTGGAGGTCGTGCGAGGCCACGTAGGCGAACTGCTCCAGGTCGCGGTTGGAGCGGACCAGCTCCTCGGCCTGCTTCTGGAGCTGGGCGTTGACCCACTCGATCCGTTCCCGGGCCTCCCGGACCTCGGTCAGGTCCTTGGCGATCTTGCGCCGCATCGCCTCGACGTCGTCGGCGAGCTGGCTGAACTCCGGCGGCCCGGTCCCGCTGATCCGGTGCTGGTAGTCGCCCTCGGCCACCTCCCGCACCTGGTCGGCCAGGCGGGTGAGCGGTCGGACGACCATCCGCTCCAGGGAGAGCAGCAGGACCGCACCGGCCACGACCACCACCAGCGCCGCGATGATCAGGAGTACGACCAGCAGGTTCCCGGTCCGCCGGATGTTCCGCTCGTTGGCCTGCCGTTCGGCGAGGATCTCCGCCTCCAGCCGGGACATCGAGCTGCGGATCTGGTCGAACTCCTGCCGGGTCCGGTCGTTGATCAGATTCTGGGCCGCCCGGGTGCCGTCCCGGTCGACCGCCGTGATCACCGGTACGGCCACCGCCTGCCGCCACCGTTCCGCCTGGACGCGGACGGCGTCGAGCTCCTCCCGGATCACCGGGAAGTCGTCGGCGAGCCGACCCATCGACTCGATCCGCTCCCGCTCCTGCTGGACGCCGCTCTCGTAGGGCACGAGGTCCCGGCGGTCGCCGCTGACGGCGTACCCGCGGACGGCGGTCTCCTGGTCGAGCAGCGCGTTGAACAGCTCCTGCGCCTGGACCCGCAGCGGACCGGTCTTGGTCAGCACCGCGTCGGTGTGGGAGCGGTTGCGGGCGGCCACCGTCGCCTCGGCGGCGGCCAGACCGACCAGCAGCACACCGACCACGGTCAGCAGGGTGACCACCCGTCGGCGCAGCGTCCAGCCCTGCGTCAGGTCCCTCACCGGCCACCGCCCCGACTCACCAGCAGCATGGCCACGTCGTCGGCGAGCGGGCCGCCGTTGATCTCCTCCGCCCGGCCGACCAGCCAGGCCGGCAGCTCGGGCAGGGGCACCGCCCGGTTCGCCGGATCGCCGACCAGGGTGCTCAGCCCCGGCACGTCGAGTCGTTCCTCGCCGTTACCCACGCGCCCCTCGATCAGCCCGTCGGTGTACATCAGCAGGGACCAGTCATCGGTGGTGAACTCCAGGTCGAAGGCGACGGGCCGGCGGGGGCGCACCCCGAGGAGCAGTCCGCCCGGGGCCGGCACCGGCGCGACCTTACCGTCGGAGATCAGCAGCGGCGGCGGGTGCCCCGCCAACCGTACGGTGGCCCGGTTGGCGTCCAGGTCCAGGCTCGCGGTGGCGACGGTGGCGAAGATCTCCTGGAGCCGGCGTTCACTCATCAGCACCTGCTCCAGGGCGGGCAGCACCTCGTCGTCGGGGACCCCGGCGAGGATCAGGGCGCGCCAGGCGACCCGCAGTTCCACGCCGAGC
The DNA here is from genome assembly GCF_040639195.1 of Micromonospora sp. NPDC023956. NCBI lineage: Bacteria > Bacillati > Actinomycetota > Actinomycetes > Micromonosporales > Micromonosporaceae > Micromonospora > Micromonospora sp. NPDC023956. The sequence goes on along the minus strand of NZ_JBEZZN010000003.1, from coordinate 420,284 downwards.
GCCGCCTCGTCCACGCCGTGTCCGCAGACGTCCCCGACGATCAGGTCGATCCGTCCCAGCCGGGTCTGCACCACGTCGTAGAAGTCCCCGCCGATCAGGGCGGCGTGCCGGCCCGGACGGTAGAACGTGTGCACGGCGATCCGGTCGCGCTCCATCAGCAGCGGTGTCGGCAGCAGGCCGCGTTCCAGGCGGGCCGACTCGGCCTGGCGCAACTCGACCTCGCGGAGCCGGCGGGCGTTCTCGTCGGCCCGCTTCCGTTCGACGGCGTAGCGCAGCGCACGGGTCAGCAGGACGCCGTCGACCGTGCCCTTGACCAGGTAGTCCTGCGCGCCCTCGGCCACCGCGACGATGCCCAGGTGCTCGTCGGAGCGACCGGTGAGCACGCAGACCGCGGCACCGCCGGCCATGTCGAGGACCTGACGCAGGCCGTCGAGCCCCTGGGCGTCGGGCAGGCCGAGGTCCAGCAGGACACAGTCGACGCCGACCACCCGCTGCCGGGCCTCGCTCAGGCTCGTGGCGACCAGCAGGTCGATCATCGAGTTGGTCTCGGCGAGCAGTTCCCCGACGAGGAAGGCGTCCCCCTCGTCGTCCTCGACCAGCAGGACCCGCAACCGCTCGCCCGGCGGCAGGGCCGGGTGCCGCCCGAGGCCGCCGTGCGGATACGCCAGCGGCGCGACGGTGGCGCGGGGCAGCCCCGTCCCCGGCACGGACCGGGTCACCGCCGCGAGACGCGGAAGATCACTACTGATGTCGGGCTCCTTCCGAGTGCCCTGCTGATCCTGTATTAGACAACGGTCGCACACAACACGACGGCCACGGCACGGGCCGGGATGGACTCCGTCACTACGCGGCTGTGGACAAAACGGCCCGCCTGCCGCCCGTTTCCCGGCCGACCGGGCACGCTCCCATGGACCGTTCCGTCCGGCCGCCCGGGGACCGTCCCGTCCGGCACCGGCCGGACAAGACGATCACGGTCTCCCGCCGGACGCGCGGGCGGGGCAGGATGGTCCCACCCCCGGCCCCACCCCCCGCGAGGAGACCCCAGTGGGCGCACCGCCTGCCACCCCCGCCGCCGACCGGGCGCTGGCCCGGCCGCGCCGCCGACCGATCGCCGCCGTGGCCGCGCTCGCCGCGCTCGTCGCGGTCGCCGCCGGCACCCTGTTCGACCTGCGTACGCCGGCCCCGGCCCCGGCCGACGCCCCGGCCGCCGAGTTCAGCGCCACCCGGGCGTACGAGCACGTGAAGGTGGTGGCCGCCGAGACCCATGTCGCCGGCAGCCCGGCCAACGACCGGGTCCGCGCCCACCTGGAGCAGACCCTGCGCGGGCTCGGTCTGGACACCTCGGTGCAGGACACCGTCGCGCCGGAGGCCGGGCAGCTCAGCGGATCCGCCGGGGGCACCACGCTGGCCCGGGTCCGGAACGTGGTGGCCCGGCTTCCCGGCACCGATCCGACCGGTCGGGTCTTCCTGGTCGCGCACTACGACTCGGTGCAGTCCGGGCCGGGCGGCAACGACGACGCCGCCGGCACCTCGGCGATCCTGGAGGCGGCCCGGGCGCTGACCAGTGGCCCCCGGCTGCGCAACGACGTCGTGTTCGTGCTGACCGACGCGGAGGAGGCGTGCCTCTGCGGGGCCGCCGCGTTCGCCGCCGAGCACCCGCTCGCCGCCGACGGCGGGGTGGTGCTCAACCTGGAGGCGCGCGGCAGCACCGGTCCCGTGATCATGTTCGAGACCTCCCGGCGCAACGCCGCCCTGGTGGGCGCCTTCGGCCGGGCCGCCCCGCACCCGGTGGGCACCTCGTTCGCCGTGGAGGTCTACCGGCTGCTGCCCAACGACACCGACTTCACCGCCTTCCTCGACGAGGACTTCGTCGGGTTGAACTCGGCGTACCTGGACGGCGGGGCGATCTACCACACGCCGCTGGACACCCCGGAGGCGTTGGACCGGCGCAGCCTCCAGCACCACGGCGACAACGTGCTCGCGCTGGCCCGGGAGTTCGGTCGGACCGACCTGGACAGCCTGGACGCCGGGCACGACGCCACGTACTTCCCGGTGCCCGGCGGTCTGGTCCGCTACCCCGGCTGGCTGACCTGGCCGCTGGCCCTGGCCGGGCTGCTGGCCGTCGCCGCGCTCGGCTGGGCGGCCCGCCGGCGCGGCCGGTCCAGCCTGCCCCGGCTCGCCGCCGGTTTCGGGCTGGCGGCGGTGCCGCTCGTCGCCGCCCCGCTCGCCGCCTGGCTGCTCTGGGCGGCGGTGCTCGCCGTCCGTCCCGGCTACGCCGAACTGCTCGACCCGTACCGGCCGGGGTGGTACCGGCTGGCGGTGGTGGCGCTCGCCGCGGCCGTCCTCTTCGGCTGGTACGCGCTGACCCGCCGCGCGGTCGGTCCGGCCGCGCTGGCGGTCGGCGGGCTGGGTTGGCTGGCCCTGCTCGGCGTGGTGCTCGCCGTGGTCGCGCCCGGTGGGTCGTACCTGGCGACCCTGCCCGCCCTGGCCGGCTCGGTCGCCGGTCTGGTGGCCCTCGCGACCCGGATCGACGGGCCCGGACCGGTGGTCGCGGTGACCGCCGCGGCGGCCGTGGGGATACTGATCCTGCTCCCCACGGTGGTGCTGCTCTTCCCGGCACTCGGCATGGGGATGGGCGCGGTCGCCGCGCTCTTCGCGACGCTGCTCGGATTCGCCGCGCTGCCCGTGGTGGACCTGCTGCACCCGCAGGCCGGCGGGGAACGCGGCATGGCCGCCGCGCGGGCCCGCCGCCGGGGAGCGCTGCCGGCGCTGGCCGCGACGCTCGCCGCGCTGGTCTTCGCCGCGGTGGGCCTGGCCGTGGACCGCTTCGACGCCGCGCACCCGGTCCCGACCCACCTGATGTACGCCCTCGACGCCGGCACCGGTCAGGCCCGCTGGCTCAGCCACGAGACCGACCCGCAGCCCTGGACCGACGGATACGTCGACGGGGTCGAGCAGGTGGACGACGAGTTCCCCGGCCTCGGCGACACGAAGCTGCGCAGCGGCCCCGCCCCGGCGGCCGACCTGCCCGCGCCGAAGGTGGAGGTACTCGCCGACACCCGCGCCGGCAGCGAGCGCACCCTGCGTCTGCGGCTCACGCCGCAACGGCAGGTCCGCCTGGTCACCCTGCACGTGGACGCCGGCACGGCCACCGTGCAGTCGATGGTGGTCGGCGGCCGGCCGGTCCATGTCGACCGGATCTCCGGCGAGCAGCGGTGGGACTTCGGGCTGGTCTTCCACGCTCCGCCGCCGGAGGGAGTGGAGATCACCCTGACCGTCACGCCGAAGGCCGAGCGGATCGCGCTGCGCGCCATGGACGCCAGCGACGGCCTCGACGCCCTACCCGGTTTCCGGCCCCGCCCGCCCGACGTCGGCGTGGTCGGGTCGCACACCTCGGAGATGCTGGCGGTGGCCCGGACCCATCAGCTCTGACCCCTCACAACCCGTTGCCGCAGAGGGCGGACTGAGCCTCGACCGGCACGTCGTCCGGCAAGCGGGCGACCGCATGATCGACGCGACGGGCCCGGTTTCCGTGCGGAAGCCGGGCCGGGCCGTCGAGAGCCCTGCCCGTGCGAGGAGTGCAGGTCGACGGCCGCGCAGTGCCTACTTCCAGCGGAAATGGACGAAGAGGCGGCCGAAGTTCTTGGAGTCCTTCTCCACCCGGTGATAGAGCTGTTTGACGTCCTTCTGGTCGAGGAACCGCAGCACCCGCTTCTTGAGCTGGCCGGAGCCCTTGCCGGGAATGATCTCGACCATGGCGGCCTTCTTCGCCACCGCCTCGTCCATGATCGCGCGCAGCGCCCGGTCGATGTCGTGGCCCTTGTTGAAGATGTCGTGCAGATCCAGCTTCAGTTTCATGCCACGCCCCGGTCGAGTCCCGTGCCGTCCGCCGGCCGGGGGTGTCCGTGTTCGTGTTCGCGGACACCCCGGCCGGACGGGCAGGCTTCCTGCCGACCAATCGTAGGTCGACCCGACCGCCCCGGGGTCAGCGCGTGTTGCCGCCGACCCGGGTCTCGACCCGGTGCAGGGCCTTGCGGTAGTCGTCGTTCGTCGAGTGCATGGCGGCGGCGATGCGCAGGTGCCGCAGCGCGTCCGCCGGGCGGTTCAGCCGCTCCAGGGTCCGGCCCAGCACGTGGTGCGCGTAGTGGTCGCTCGGGTCCTGGTCGACCAGCACCCGGAGCTGCTCCTCGGCCCGGCCGAGCTGGGCCGACTGGAAGTACGCACGGGCCAGCAGCTGCCGTACCGAGGCGTTGCCGGGCTCGGCCGCCACGATCGGCTCCAACAGCTGGGCCGCTCCGGTCGGGTCCCCGGCCTCGAAGAACATCGTCGCCCGCCGGTACTCCGTCAGGAAGTCCATCCGACCCACCCCCTCGTCTCCCGCCGTCCGGTCCTCGTCCGACGCTCGCACAAACACCGCGGGGCGGGCCAGTGTTCCCGCCCGGTCAGCCGGCCGGACGCCCGTCGGCGGAGACCGGCGGGGTGAGCTGCCAGGCCCGTACCCCGCCGACCAGGGCGGCGCTGTTCGGGACCACCACCACGTCCTCGCCCATCCGGGCGAGCTGCTCGGGACGGATCAGTCGCGAGTTGCCGCCGCCCAGGTAGAGCCGGTCCCAGCGGAACACCGGACGCAGTCCGTCCACCACCTGCCGGACCCGCCGGGACCAGAAGCCGTCGCCGAGCCGGCGGCGTTCCGGTTCACCGATGTACGTGTCGTAGGTCATCCCCCAGCGCACCGGCGCCTGGGACAGTTCCAGGTGCGGGGCGAGCACCCCGCCGTCGAAGAGGGCGCAGCCGAGCCCGGTGCCGAGGGTCAGCACCAGCTCGCACCCGCTGCCGGCGACCACCCCGGCACCGTGCACCTCGGCGTCGTTGAGCACCAGCGCCGGCACGCCGAAGGCGTCGGTGAGCGCGGTACGCACGTCGTAACCGGACCACTCGGCGAGCAGGGTCGGGTCGACCCGGGACCGGGGACCGGACCGGGTGACGTAGTGCGGGGTGGCCACCACCACCCCGTGCCGGAGCATCCCGGGCATGCCCACGGTCACCCGGTCGGCGGCGGGCAGCCGCCCGGCGAGGTCCAGCAGGGTCCGGACGAAGAGACTCGGCGGCAGCGGGTACGGCGTGGGCACCCGCAGCGGCCGGGCCCGCATCGTTCCCGCCTCGTCGAGCACCGTGCCCTTGATGCCGCCGCCACCGCAGTCGATCGCCAACGTGGTCACCACGGGCGACAGTCTGCCTAATCCGTTCGAACCGCGGGGGGCGACCCGGCTAGGCTTCGGCTTCTGATGAGCGCCACGATGATCGTCAAGGACCTCTCCGCCGGGCACGGCGACCGACTGCTCTTCGCCGGACTCGACCTGGTGGTGGCCCCCGGGGACGTGATCGGCCTGGTCGGTGTCAACGGAGCCGGCAAGTCGACGCTGCTGCGTACCCTCGCCGGGTTGCAGCCGGTGGAGGCCGGAAGTGTCACGCTGAGTCCGCCCACGGCGAACGTCGGGCACCTGCCGCAGGAGCCGGAACGCCGCCCCGGCGAGTCGGTCCGCGACTTCCTGGCCCGCCGGACGGGGGTGACGGCGGCGCAGGCAGCGCTGGACGAGGCGACCGAGGCGCTGACCGCCGGAACGGCCGGCGCGGACGACGCGTACGCCGAGGCGCTGGAGCGGTGGCTCGCCCTCGGCGGCGCCGACCTGCCCGAACGTGCCGAACAGGTGGCCGCCGACCTGGGGCTCGGCGTCGACCTGGACCATCCGATGACCGGCCTCTCCGGCGGGCAGGCGGCCCGCGCGGGGCTGGCCTCACTGCTGCTCAGCCGGTACGACGTCTTCCTGCTCGACGAGCCGACCAACGACCTCGACCTGGCCGGGCTGGCGAGGTTGGAGGAATTCGTCACCGGGCTGCGGGCCGGCACGGTACTGGTGAGTCACGATCGCGAGTTCCTGACCCGTACGGTCACCCGGATCCTGGAGCTTGACCTGCACCAGCAGCAGGTCAAGCACTTCGGCGGTGGCTACGCCGCGTACCTGGAGGAGCGCGAGGTGGCCCGCCGGCACGCCCGCGCCGAGTACGAGGAGTACGCGGACACCCGCGCCGGCCTGGAGGAACGGGCCCGCACCCAGCGGGCCTGGATGGAGAAGGGCGTACGCAACGCCCGACGCAAGGCGACCGACCCGGACAAGCACGTCAAGCACTTCCGGGGCCAGACCAGCGAGAAGCAGGCGGCGAAGGCCAAGCAGACGGAGCGGCTGATCGAGCGCCTGGAGACGGTCGAGGAGCCGCGCAAGGAGTGGGAGCTGCGGATGGAGATCGCCGCCGCGCCCCGCGCCGGGGCCGTCGTGGCCGCGCTCCGCGACGCGGTGGTACGCCGCGGCGGCTTCACCCTCGGCCCGGTGACGCTCCAGGTCGACTGGGCCGACCGGGTGGCGGTGACCGGGGCGAACGGGTCGGGCAAGTCGACCCTGCTGGCGGCGCTGCTCGGGCGGGTGCCGCTGGAGTCCGGGCACGCCTCGCTCGGGCCGGGGGTGGTGGTCGGCGAGGTCGACCAGGCCCGGGAACTCTTCGTCGGTGACCAGCCGCTGCTGGACGCCTTCCGGGCCGCCGTACCGGAGATGTCACCGGCGGACGCGCGGACCCTGCTGGCCAAGTTCGGCCTGCGCGCCGACCACGTGTTGCGGCCGGCGGCGACCCTCTCGCCCGGCGAGCGGACCCGCGCGGCGCTGGCGCTGCTCCAGGGACGCGGAGTGAACCTGCTGGTACTGGACGAGCCGACCAACCACCTCGACCTGCCGGCCATCGAACAGTTGGAGTCGGCGCTGGCGGGTTACCCCGGCACGCTGCTGCTGGTCACCCACGACCGGCGGATGCTGGAGGCGATCGAGACCAACCGGCGGCTGCACGTCGACGCCGGACGGATCACCGAGCGCTGATCCGGCGGGCCGGCCCTTCCCGGGCCGGTCGCGGCTGACGGGAGCGGGTGACCACGCAGCGCGCCGGTCCGGAATCGGAGCATACAGGGCGCGGATGCGGGTAACGGGCGGCGGGAGGTGACCCGCATGGTCGCGCAGGCGCAGGCACCGCCCTCGGCCGACCGGCTGAGGGCGATCGACGTCTTCCTCGCCGAGGCGTGGACGGACCAGGCCCGACACGACGACCGCCTCCGTGACCTGGCGGTCGGCGTCGAATTCGACCAGGGCGTGGCCCATGTGACCGGCGAGGTGCCCACGGCGGCGGCGCTGCGGCTGGTCCGGGACCGGGTCGGCCGGCTCGCCGGGGTGTTCGGGGTGTGGTCACGGGTGGCCGTCGCCGGCCGGGCGCCGGTCGTCGTCGACCTGGGCTGCGGCCCCACCAAGCAGTACCCGGGCAACCTCGGGCTGGACATCTTCCCCGCGCCCGGCGTGGACGCGGTGGCGGACCTCTCCGGGTCGCTGCCGCTGGCCGACGACTCGGTCGACGTCCTCTTCGCGGTGCACATCCTGGAGCACATGGTCGACTTCCTGCCACTGGTGGACGAGGCCCACCGGGTGCTCCGGCCGGGCGGTGTCCTGCACGTGATGAGCCCCTGGTGGCGACACGTGAACGCGGTCGCCGACCCGACCCACGTCCGACTGCTCGACGTCCAGACGATCAAGGGCATTTGCGGGCAGCGCCCGCCCGGCACGCCCCGCTGGTATCCCCTGCACGTCGGCTGCGACGGGGCGTCCATCTTCGCGGACCTGACGCCGCTCGCCGCCGACGACCCGGGCCCGGAACCGTCCCACCTGGCCCGCTTCTTCGACTGACCGGGCCGCTTCTTCGACTGACCGGGCAAGCCGAGCCGGACCGCCCGGGACCGGGCCCGGCCGGGCGTCCGGCCCGTGAGCCGGTGGCCGCCGTCGGTCCACGGCAGTGCCGGACCCCGACGGCGGCGGACCCTCGTCAGGAGGGTCGATACCCCGGCGGACGGGGCCACTCCTCCGCCTCCGGATCGACCGGCCGGCTCAGCGGCGGCACCGGGGGCACCGAGAACGACGGCACCGGAGCGGACACCGGAGCCGGGACCGGGGCGGGCGGTACCAGAGCCGGGGGCATCGGGGCCGGGAGCCCCGGGACGGGCGGTGCCAGAGCCGGCGGAGCCGGGGCGGCCAGCGGAGCCGGGGCGGCCAGCGGAGCCGGGACGGGCGGAGCCGGGGCGGACGGAGCCGGGGCGGACGGAGCCGGGGCGGACGCCGGAGCCGGGGGCAGGTGCGCCGGCGGTGGTACGGCCGGAGCGTCCGACGACGCCACCCCGGTCGACGGGGTCGGCCGGGGTTGCCAGAGCCGGTCCCCGGCGATCAGGCTGCGGAAGTCGAACTGGCACTTCGAACAGGTACGCAGCGCCGTCTCGGCCCGCCGGTCGCCGCACCGCTGGCAGAACGTCACCACCGTCTCGTCGGCGTCCATGCCCTGGCAGCGCGGGCAGGCGAAGCTCGGCCCCTTGTTGTTGAGCTGCGCCAACCGGCCGGCCAGCACGTACGGGGTGACCACCGCGCTGATGCTGGTGGCCAGGTCCCGGGTCCGTCGGGTGCGTTCCTGCAACCGTTCCAGGTCGGGGTTGATGACCTTTTCCAGTCGGCAGGTGGTGCAGGTCCGCAGGTTCCGGGCGGGCAGCAGGCTCCGGAGCCGGGCCTGCTGGTGCAGGAAGGTCACCACCGGCACGTCCGCCGGCTCGACGGTGAACCGGGCAGCCGGGGTCGAGCCCGGCGCGACCGAGGCGAGGTGTTCCTCGACGCGGAACACCAACGACTGGACCTGGGCGACCAGGGCCGGTGGCATCTCCCCGGAGCGGCTGGCGATCAGCGCGCCGACCATCAGCATGCCGTCGGCCAGTTCGGCCGGCACCTCCGCGACGGCCTGCGGGCTCTCGAAGGTGAAGGTGTCGGTGCCGGCCCGGCTGACCGCCGCCTGGCGCTGGGCCGGGGACTCCCCCTCGAGCAGGCGGGACGCGTGCCGGGAGAGCACCGCACCGGCGCGGTTGGCGAGGCTGGCCGCGTTCTGCATGATCGCCACGTCACCGGGGCCGGTCTGCCGCCACCAGCCGGGGAAAGCGGTGGCACGGGCGGGGTCGAGGCGGCCGAGCGCGTCGTCGACCGCGCCGAGGACCGACTCGAAGAGCTGCACGTAGGCCGAGGTGAGGCCCCAGTTCCGGCCCACCCGGCCGGCCCAGCGGTCGGCGAGCAGGACGACGACCCGGCAGCCGGCGCCGTCGGCTTCGAGGCTGATCCGCAGCGAGACCGGCACCCGGGCGGCGGAGAGGGTGACCCCACCCAGCTTCGAGCCGCGTACCGCCTCGAGCAGGCTGAGCTGCTCGGTGCGCAGCTCGAAGGAGAGATCGCGGAGGACGCGGAGCAGGTGCTGCCGGACCACGCTCGGCGGCACGGCGACCCGGCGATCCGCACCGGCCAGCAGCCGGCCCACCTCGGTGGCGACCACGGCCGGATCGGGCCGCGCCCCGGGATCGGTGTCTGCCGCCCAGCTCATTCCGCGACGTCGAAGCTGGTGCCGGCGTCGTACGTGTCGTACGGGGCGACCTCCGCCACCGCCGTGTCCAGGTGGGTGACCGCCTGGTTGGAGTAGTCCAGGGACACGTCGTAGTTGTTGTCGGCGATGTCGGCGTGGCTGGCGGCGGCCGCCATCCCGGTCTCGACGGCGCCGAGGTTGCCGGCGGCCAGGTTCTCGTTGGCGTAGTCGACCCAGTCCTGCGCCGAGTCGGCCCACTGGTCGCCGCTGGCCGCGTGCCAGTCGGACCAGTCCTGGTCGGCCACGGCCCCGGCGATCTCGTTGTCGACGACGTCGAGCACCGGATCGGGCAACACCGGCTCGACCACCGGCATGATCGGGTCGACGGTCGACGTGTCGAACGTGTCGACGCCGACCTCCGGGAGGGACGTGTCGGTGGACAGGTAGTCGCCCCAGCTCGAATCGGTGCTCATCTCGCCCCCAGGTCTCATGACGGCGCGTGGCGCGCGCGTACATCATGGCGACGGGATGACACCGCGCCCATCCCCCGATCGGTGCCGCCGGTCGCCACAAAGGACTGTCGCATGTGGACACAAGAGGCGGGCCGCGCCCGCTGCGGTCAGCGACCGAGGGTGCTCTCGCGCAGTTCGAGACGGTACGGCGCGGTGACGGTCCGGGGCGGGGCCTCCCGGTCGCCCTCGATCCGGCCGACCAGCAACTCCACCGCGAGCCGGCCGATCCGCTCCTTGTCCGGTGCGATGGTGCTCAGCGTGGGGATGGAGAACCGGCCGTCCTCGATGTCGTCGAAGCCGGCGACCGCCACGTCGTCGGGGGCCCGCAGCCCGTGCTCGTGCAGGACGCGCAGGGCGCCCAGGGCGAGCGTGTCGTTGAAGCAGAAGACGGCGTCGGGGCGCACCCCGGAGGCGAGCAGGTCCCGCATCGCGGCGGCCCCGTCCGCACGGTGCCAGACCGGCGCAGGGGCGACCAGGCGCTCGTCGTACCCGAGGCCGGCATCGGTGAGGGCGGCACGGTAGCCGGCCAGCCGCAGCCGGGCGCTGGCCCCCTCGACGGTGCGCTGCGAGCCGATCGCGGCGATCCGGCGGCGGCCGAGGCCGGCCAGGTGCGTGGTGATCTCTCGGGCGGCGGCCACGTTGTCGATCATCACGTGGTCGGCCGGCCCGTGGTCGACCCGTTCACCGAGCAGCACCGTCGGGGTGCCGTCCAGGCCGGTCAGGTCCTCGGCGGTGAGCGCCAGCGGGCTGAAGATCAGCCCGTCGATGAGATGGTCGCCGATGCCGCTGGCGGCCACCCGTTCCTGTTCCCGGCTGCCGCCGGTCTGGTCGATGAGCACCGTCCAGCCCTGCTCGGCGGCGGCCACCACGACGTGCCGGGCCAACTCGGCGAAATAGGGGATGTCCAGTTCCGGCACGGCGAGGGCGATCACCCCGGTACGCCCCTTGCGCAGGTTGCGGGCGGAGAGGTTGGGCCGGTAGTTCAGCTCCGCGATCGCCTCCTCGACGCGCGCCCGGGTGGTCGGTCGGACGTGCTGGTATCCGTTGACGACGTTGGATACGGTCTTCACGGAAACGCCGGCCTTCTCGGCCACGTCCTTCAGCCTGTGCCGCACCTCGTCAACCTCCCGACCCCGTCCTGCGGGCACTTTACCGTGCCGGCAGCCCTTTACAACGTTGCCTACAACGTTGTACAAAGTCGGGCGGGAGAGTGACCACGGTCACTCCCCGCAGTCAGACGGTCAGAAAGTCAGGCGACGAGGAAAGGTGGCCCCCTTTGCGGACCGCTCAGGTGACGATCGATCCCGCCTTCGCGATCGGCGCGGCCGACCGCCGGCTCTTCGGATCGTTCGTCGAGCACATGGGGCGCTGCGTCTACGGGGGCGTCTTCGAGCCCGGCCACCCCGGGGCCGACGCCGACGGGTTCCGCACCGATGTCCTGGAGCTCACCCGCGAACTCGGCGTCTCGGTGGTCCGCTACCCGGGCGGCAACTTCGTCTCCGGCTACCGCTGGGAGGACGGCATCGGCCCGGTCGGCGACCGGCCACGCCGGCTCGACCTGGCCTGGAAGACGATCGAGACCAACGCCTTCGGCCTGGACCAGTTCATGACCTGGGCGGCGCGGGCCCAGGTGGAGCCGATGATGGCGGTCAACCTCGGCACCCGGGGCGTCCAGGAGGCCTGCGACCTGCTGGAGTACACCAACCACCCGGGCGGCACCGCGCTGTCGGACCTGCGCCGCAGGCACGGCGCGGAGCAGCCGTACGGGGTGCGGCTCTGGTGCCTCGGCAACGAGCTGGACGGCCCCTGGCAGGTCGGCCACAAGACCGCCGACGAGTACGGCCGGCTGGCCGCCGAGACCGCCCGCGCGATGAAGCTGGTCGACCCCTCGATCAGCCTGGTCGCCTGCGGCAGCTCCAACCGGGGGATGCCCACCTTCGCCTCCTGGGAGGCGACCGTGCTCGAGCACACCTACGAGCACGTCGACTACATCTCCGCGCACACCTACTACGACCCGTCCGACGGCGACCGGGCCAGCATCCTGGCCTCGGCGCTGGACATGGACAACTTCATCCGCGAGGTGGTCGCCACCGCCGACCACGTGGCGGCCAAGCTTCGTCACCCGCGCAAGCTCAAGATCTCTTTCGACGAGTGGAACGTCTGGTACCAGTCCCGCCTCCAGGCCGACCTGGACCGGCGCGGCTGGGTGGAGGCCCCGGCGCTGATCGAGGACACCTACACCGCCCTCGACGCGGTGGTCGTCGGCGACCTGCTGGTCACCCTGCTGCGGCACGCCGACCGGGTCGGGGTGGCCTGCCAGGCGCAGCTGGCCAACGTGATCGCCCCGATCCGGACCCGCACCGGCGGCCCGGCCTGGCGGCAGAGCATCTTCCACCCGTTCGCGCTCACCGCCCGGTACGCCCGCGGCACGGTGCTGCGCACCGAGCCGGTCTCCCCGACCTACCCCACCGCCCGGTACGGCGACGCGCCGGTGCTGGACACCGTGGCGGTGCACGACGAGGAGCGCGGCGAACTGAGCGTCTTCGCGGTCAACCGGGGCGAGGAGGACCTCGCGGTGGACCTCGATCTGCGCGGCCTGCCCGGCGCGACCGGCCTGGCCCACCTGACCCTCGCCGCCGGGGAGGACCCGACGGCGAGCAACACCGAGGCCGAGCCCGACCGGGTGACGCCCCGGGAGAGCACCATCCCCACCGCCGACGGCGGCCGGTGCACCGTGCGCCTGCCCGCCGTCTCCTGGAACCTGCTGCGCTTCGCCGCTCGATCCTGACCGGCTTCACCACCTACCCTCTGACCAGCCCGCCACCGGCCTCGACACGCTCCGCCACCCGCCCCGGTCCGGAACCCGGTCCGGGCCGGGGCTGCCAGCCGGTCCGGCGATCCGTCCCCCAAGGAGACAACAGCATGATGCGCAACGAGATGAGCCGACGGCATCTGCTCAGCCTCGGTGTCGGACTCGGCACCGCGGCCACGCTCGCCCTGGCCGGCTGCGGTGGCGACGACGAGGAGTCGAGCACCGCCTCGGGCAACGGCGGCAAGGACTACACCGGCCCCAAGGTCGACCTGAAGCTGTGGAACGGCTTCACCGGCGGGGACGGTGAGATCTTCAAGAAGCTGGTCGACAGGTTCAACACCGAGCACAAGAACATCGCGGTGGGCGTGACCACGTACCGCTGGGAGGACTACTACAGCAAGCTGCCCGGCGCGGTCTCCAGCGGTGCCGGCCCGGACATCGCGGTCATGCACATGGACCAGCTCGCCACCTTCGCCGCCCGGGGCGTCATCACCGAGCTGGACGACGTGGCGAAGGCCCTGGAGCTGACCGAGGCCGACTTCGCCCCCACCGTCTGGAAGGGCGGCATCTACGCCGACAAGCGGTACGGCATCCCGCTGGACATGCACCCGCTCGGCTTCTACTACAACAAGGCCGTCATGCAGAAGGCCGGCCTCGACCCGAACAAGCCGCCGGCGACCCGGGACGACTACACCGCCGCGCTGACCGAGCTGAAGAAGTCCGGCGTGCAGGGCTTCTGGGTCAGCCCGTTCCAGTTCACCGGCGGCATGACCTTCTACTCCCTGCTGCACCAGTGGGGCGGCACCCTCTTCGACGCCGAGGTCGCCAAGGCCACCTTCAACTCCGACCCGGCGGTCGAGGCGTGCACCTGGCTGGTCGACCTGATCAAGCAGGGGCACTCGCCGGCCAACGTCGGCCAGGACGCCGACTACCTGGCGTTCAAGGCCGGCAAGAACGCCTTCAACTGGAACGGCATCTGGCAGATCAACGACCTGAAGAAGAGCGCCGACGTGCAGTGGGGTGTCGCACCCCTGCCGCAGATCGGCAGCCAGCCGGCGGCCTGGGCCAACTCGCACAACTTCACCATCGTGAAGCAGCGCAGCACCGACGCCAACAAGGTGGCCGGGGCGAAGGTCTTCATCAACTGGCTCAGCCAGCAGTCGCTGGACTGGGCGGCGGGCGGCCAGGTGCCGGCCCGTAAGGCGGTCCGTGAGGACGCCGGCTTCAAGGCGCTCACCGAGGTCGGCGCGCTGGCCCCCGAGATCGAGTACGCCGCGTTCCCGCCCGCCGCGCCGGGCATGGGCGAGGTGCTGACCACCTTCTACACCTCGTTCAACGAGGCGGTGCTGGGCAAGAAGTCGCCGAAGCAGGCCCTGGACGACGGCGTGTCGAAGGCCAACAAGCAGTTGGAGGACAACCGCAAGAAGTACGGGAACTGACCGGTCGTGGCCGGTACCAGCACAGTCGGGGCGGCGCGGGGGGACGCGCCGCCCTCGGCGGTTCAGCGCAAACCCCGGGGCGCGGGCCAGCGGGGCTCCGCCGTCACCCCGTACCTCTTCCTCGCGCCGTACCTGGTGCTCTTCCTGGTCTTCGGGCTGGCCCCGATCCTGTTCGGGCTCTGGCTGAGCGTCCACCAGTGGGACATCCAGTTGCCCAACCGGCCGTTCGTCGGGCTGGACAACTACCGGGACCTCTTCTCCAGCGACTCGGCCATCTACGGGGACTGGTGGGCCAGCGTCCGGGCCACCGGCATCTTCACGGTCTTCTCGGTGCCGCTGCTGGTGGTCGTACCGCTGGGGTTGGCGCTGCTGCTCAACGAGCGGTTCCCCGGGCGGACCTTCTTCCGGGCGGTGTACTTCGCCCCGTACGTGCTGGGTGTGGCGGTGATCGGCCTGCTCTGGCGGTTCCTGCTGGACGCCAACCTGGGCCTGGTCAACCGGCTGCTCGGGGTGTTCGGGCTGCCCACCGACACGCCGTGGGTGACCGACGTGCCGTGGGCGTGGGTCTCGCTGGTCGGGGTGACCGTCTGGTGGACCTCCGGGTTCAACGCGGTGATCTACCTGGCCGGGCTCCAGGACATCCCGCCGGAGCTGTACGAGGCGGCGAAGATGGACGGCGCCAACGCCTGGGAACGGTTCCGCAACGTCACCCTGCCCGGGTTGCGGCCGGTCATGCTGTTCGTGCTGACCACCACGATCCTGGCCTCGGCGAACGTGTTCGGCCAGTCCTACCTGATCACGCAGGGCGCGCCGGGTCAGTCGACCCGCACGGTGGTCTGGCGGATCGTCGACGAGGGGCTGCGCAACAACGACGCCGGCCAGGCCGCCGCGATGAGCATCCTGTTCGCGCTGGCGCTCGCCGTGATCAGCATCGTCAACTTCCGGTTCTTCCGGTTCCGGGAAGACTGAGGAGGCCGGACGTGACCACACTTCGCCGTACCGCCCGTTACGCCGTCCTGGTGACCCTGGCCCTGGTGTTCCTCACCCCGCTCATCTGGATGGTCCTCACCTCGCTGAAGACCTACGGGGGCGCGCAGCGGATCCCGCCGGACTGGCTGCCGGACCCGTTCTCCGGGTACGGCTACGACCGGATCCTCAGCGACACCCAGAACCCGGTGCTGCGCTGGTTCGTCAACAGCATGCTGGCCGCCACCCTGCACGCACTGCTGGTGCTGGTGACCGCGTCGATGGCCGCGTACGCCCTGGCCCGGCTGCGGTTCCGGGGACGCTCGGTGGGATTCGCGCTGATCGTGGGGACGCTCTTCATCCCGCCGACCTCGCTGATCATCCCGAACTTCGTGATCGCCGACGAGATCGGCTGGGTGGACACCCTCGCCGTGGTGGTGGTCCCGGGCGCGGCCAGCGCGTTCGGGGTCTTCTTCCTCCGGCAGTTCTTCCTCTCCATCCCGGCCGAGCTGGAGGAGGCCGCCGTCCTGGACGGGGCGAACCACTGGCAGATCTTCACCCGGGTCCTGCTGCCGCTGTCGAAGCCGGCCCTGGCCACCCTCGCGGTGCTGTCGTTCCTGACCAACTGGAACGACTTCCTCTGGCCGGTCTACGTGCTGTTCAGCCCGGACAACCTGACCCTGCCGGCCGGGCTGGGCCTGCTCCAGGGCGCCTACGTCACCGACTACCCGGTGATCATGGCCGGTGCGGTGCTGGCCAGCGTGCCGGTGCTGGTCCTCTTCGTGGCGGCCCAGCGGCACATCATCCAGGGTGTGTCCCGCAGTGGACTGAAGGGATGACCGTCCGACGGCCCGCCGTCACGACCCTGGTCGCGGGGCTGCTCACGACCGCGCTGGTCGTCGCCGGCTGCACCGCGCCCGACGAACCGAACACCACGACCACGGGACCCGACATGTTCACCAATCCGGTCATCGCCACCGACTCCCCCGACCCGCACGCGATCCGGGTCGGCGACACCTGGTACCTCTTCCACACCAACGCCGACGGCCGCAACGTCCCCGTCCACACCTCGCCCGACCTGGTGGACTGGACGCCGGCCGGGGACGCCCTGCCGGAGCTGCCGGACTGGGCCGACCCGGGGAAGACCTGGGCGCCGGAGGCGATCCAGCTGGCCCCGGACCGGTTCGTCCTCTACTACACCGTCGCCGGGCGGGACTCCGGCCGGCAGTGCGTGGGGCGGGCGGTGGCCAGCGCGCCGCAGGGGCCGTACCGGGACGAGTCGTCCGGGCCGCTGATCTGCCAGGCGGAGCTGGGCGGCGCGATCGACGCCAGCCCGTTCCGGGACACCGACGGCAGTCTCTGGCTGCTCTGGAAGAACGACGGCAACGCGGTCGGCCAGGACACCTGGCTCTGGTCCCAGCGGCTCTCCGCGGACGGGCTGGAGCTGGTCGGCGAGCCGGCGAAACTGCTCAAGCAGACCGAACCGTGGGAGGGCCACCTGATCGAGGGCCCGTTCTTCTGGCGGCGGGACGGCAAGCTGTACCTCTTCTTCGCCGCCAACGCCTACGACAAGGCCGAGTACGCCGAGGGGTACGCGGTCTGCGAGAGCCCCACCGGCCCCTGCGTGAAGGCCTCGGAGAACCCGATCCTGAAGAGCAACGCGGCGGCCTCCGGCCCCGGCCACGCCTCGATGGTCGAGGTCGACGGCCGGACCTGGCTGCTCTACCACGCCTGGCCGCCCGGCCAGGAGGGCGCGATCGACCCGGGCCGCCAGACCTGGCTCGACGAGGTCGTCTGGACCGACGGCCGTCCCACCGTCAAGGGCCCCACCGCCACCGCCCAACCACGCCCCTGACGGTCGGCCGGGCGGCCCGTGCCAACCGGTGCGGGCCGCCCGGCGGTCACCCGAACGGGCGGTCCGGGACATCGTCAGCGTCCCACCACCATCCGGCTCGTTACCAGTTCGTGACCTTGCGGACGGGGGCGAGATGACGATCGTGCGAACCACTCTCCGGGTCCTGCCGGCGGCGGCGGTCGGGGCGTGCGCCGTCCTGGCGCTGACCCTGACGACCGGCAGCACCCGCGCGCAGACCCGGCAGGCGATCGACCCGGTCGGCCCGACCCGGGGCTTCCTGGTGATGACCGAGGGCGACGCCCGCCTCGTCGGTGCCGAGAACGAGGGGACGGTGGCGGTCGGCGGGAACCTCAGCTTCGGCCAGTACCAGGTGGCCGCGAACACCGCCGGCTCCTTCGTGGTGCCGCCGGACACCAGCCCGACCGCCCTGGTCGTGGGTGGGCGGGTCGACGTCGCCGGCAGCGTACCCGGCACCCGGCTCCAGGTGCTCCAGGGCGGTTACGTCAAGGTCGGCGACCTCACCGGCACCGTGGTCCGGAACATCGACGACAACGGCGCGGCGGTCAACACGCGGGTACTGCCGACCGACGACTACGACGCGACGCCCCGGGTGGAGCTGGTGACCCGGCAGCCGGTGGCGAGCGTCGGTCCCACGTCCCCGCTCGATTTCGACGGCGCCTTCGCCTTCTTCCGGTCCACTGCCACCACGCTTGCCGGCTGCCTGCAGACGGTGGTCCTCCGGTCCCCGGACGGCGACCCGCTGCTCCGACCGGTGCCACCGGACAGCAACGCCGTGGTCACCCTCGCCCCGGGCACCAACGTGCTCAACCTGACCGCCACCGAGCTGGCGAACGTCGTCACACTGAGCTTCGCCGACCGTCCCGACGCGGCCCGCCCGCTGCTGGTCAACGTGGACACCGCCGACGTGGGCAACTCCTTCACCTGGCGGGTTCCCACCTTCGCCGGAATCGGCGGCGAGCAGGCCCGCCACATCCTCTTCAACTTTCCCACCGCCAGATCGATCACGCTGGCCGACGACAGCGCCACCCTGGAGGGAACCCTCTACGCGCCGAACGCGGACGTGCAGGCCCTCTCCACCAGCAACATCGAGGGGAACATCGTCAGCGGCAGCCTCACCCACCACGGCGGCGAGATCCACGCCTTCCCGTTCTCCGCCGTTCTCGACTGCCGGCAGCCCACCCCCACCCCCACGGCGACCGGCAGCCCGACCGCGAGCCCGACCGGCAGCCCGACCGGCAGCCCGACCGGCACTCCGACGGCCACCCCGACCACGCCGCAGCCGACCACGCCCGGGCCGACCAACCCGCCGCAGCCCTCGCCCGGACCGCCGCTGCCAGTCACCGGCTCGCCGGTGCTGTCGATGGCCGCCGCCGGGGTGCTCGCCACCGGAGTCGGCGCCGGCCTGCTCCTGCTCGTCACCCGTCGTCGCGCCCGGAGCTGATCCGCACCCCTGCACCACCGGGCCGGTCGGCGGAGTGTCCGCCGACCGGCGCGGTCGGAAGCGCCTGACTACCCGTCCCGGCGGGCGAGGCGGTTGCGGCGGCGGCCGTAGCCGAAGTAGATCAACGCGCCGAGCAGCATCCAGGCCAGGAAGCGCAGCCAGGTCTCCACCGACAGGTTGAGCATGAGGTAGAGGCAGGCCAGCGCCGAGACGGCCGGCAGCACCGGTGAGAACGGCACGGTGAACGGTCGCTCCAGATCGGGCCGGCTCCGGCGCAGGATCGGCACCGCCAGGGAGACCAGCACGAACGCGCAGAGCGCGCCGATGCTGACCAGGTCGGCCAGGGCCGCCAGCGGCAGGAAGCCGGCGAGCAGCGCGACCAGCACGGTCATCAGCGCCGTGATCCGGTACGGGGTGCCCCAGCGGGGGTGCACCTTCGCCACGGCGGGTGGGATCAGCCCGTCCCGGGCGACGGCGAAGCCGATCCGCCCCATGGCCACCAGCTGGACCAGGATCACGCTGGTCAGGCCGGCGACGGCGGCGATGGAGACGAGAATCGCCGCCCAGCCGGCCCCGACCGACTCGAAGGCCGCCGCGATCGGGGCGCCCCGGTCGATCTCGTCGTACGGGACCATGCCGACCACCACCAGCGAGACGCCGATGTAGAGCACGGTGGCGACCAGCAGCGTGCCGAGAAGGCCGAGTGGCAGGTCCCGCCGTGGGTTCCTCGTCTCCTCGCCCAGGTTGGCCACCGCCTCGAAGCCGGTGTACGCGAAGAAGACCACCGCGGCGGCGGTGAGCACCCCGGCGAAGCCGAAGACCGAGGGCTCCATCCCGAAGATCGCCTGGGTGACCGGCTGCCGGATGCCGGTCTCGCCGGCCCCGGCGTCCTCGGCCGGCGGGATGAACGGGGTGAGGTTGGCGGCCTTGACGAAGAACCCTCCGGCGACCACCACGAAGACACAGATGGCGACCTTGACCAGGACGAGCAGGTTGGTGACCCGGGCCGACTCCCGGATGCCGACGATGGCCACCACGCCGAGGAGCAGCACGATGCCGATCGCCCCGACGTTGACCACGCTCCCCTCCTCGCCGAACCAGGCGGCGGGCAGGTTGAACAGCTCGGCGAGGTACCCGGACCAGCCCCGGGCGACCACCGCCGAGCCGAGGGCGAACTCCAGCAACAGGTCCCAGCCGATGATCCAGGCGACGATCTCGCCCATGGTGGCGTACGCGTAGGTGTAGGCGCTGCCGGCGGCCGGGACGCTGGAGGCCAGTTCGGCGTAGCAGAGCGCGGCGAGCAGGGCGACCAGCCCGGCGATCGCGAACGAGATCACCACGCCGGGGCCGGCGTGTTCCCGGGCCTCCAACCCGGTCAGCGTGAAGATGCCGGTACCGATGACGATGCCGATGCCGAAGCCGGTGAGGTCGCGGGCCCCGAGCCGGCGTTTCAGCCCTGGTCGGCCGTCCTCCCCGTCCGCCTCGCTCTGCGCGATCACGTCCTTGATCGGTTTGGTCCGCAGCACGGACACCGTGTTCACCCCTCCCACCGTGCGACCACCCCGGTGGCGGCCGGTGACCGCTGCTGCTACCCCACCGCCCACCTGGCGAACCTTCACCGTGCGTACCAACCCGGTAACGGCGGGCTGAGCCGATGGTCCGGGCCGGTGGTCGATCTTCGGCGGGGTATTGCGTCGGGCGGCCGGGTGTGAAAATTTCCTTCTGACGGTGTATTGCTGGCGACGAATCTTGCCGACCGGCAACCGTCCGCTCCCCTGCCAGTCGAGCCCCAACGAAGGGACGCACTGATGAAGGCACCTCGGCTCAGAGCCGCCGGGCTGGCCGTCGCGCTGCTCGGCGCGCTCGTCGCCGCGACGCCCGCGCAGGCCGCTCCGGCCGCCGACGCCACCAGCACCATCGCCGCCGCCGACTGCACCACCGACCCGGCCACCCCCAAGCGCCAGTTCCGGGCGATGTGGATCGCGTCGGTGACCAACATCGACTGGCCCACCAAGGCGTCCTGGACCGCGCCGGACCGGATCGCCGCCCAGCAGGCCGAGTACCTGCGCTGGCTCGACCTCGCCGAGAAGCTCAACCACAACGCGGTGGTCGTCCAGATCCGGCCGACCGCCGACGCGTTCTGGCCCTCGCCCCACGAGCCGTGGTCGGAGTACCTGACCGGGGTGCGCGGCCAGGACCCGGGCTGGGACCCGCTGGCCTTCCTGGTCGCCGAGTCGCACAAGCGGAACCTGGAGTTCCACGCCTGGTTCAACCCGTACCGGGTCTCGATGCCGGCCCCGGGCGGCGCCGGCGCGGACGTCAACCAGCTCGCCCCGAACCACCCCGCCCGGCAGCACCCGGAGTGGACCTTCGCGTACCCGCCGGCCGGCGTCGCCGGCAGCCGGCTCTACTACAACCCCGGCATCCCGGAGGTCCGCGAGTTCGTCCAGACCGCGATGATGGACGCGGTCAAGCGGTACGACGTCGACGGCGTGCACTTCGACGACTACTTCTACCCGTACCCGAGCGGCACCCACCAGGTGCCGGACGACGCGACGTTCGCCGCGCACAACCGGGGCATCGCCGACAAGGCCGACTGGCGGCGGGACAACATCAACCTGCTCGTCAAGGAGATGGGCGAGAAGGTCAAGGCGGCGAAGCCGTGGGTGAAGTTCGGGGTCAGCCCGTTCGGCATCTGGCGGAACAAGTCGGTCGACCCGCTCGGCTCGGACACCACCGGCAGCCAGTCGTACGACATCATCTCCGCCGACACCCGCAAGTGGGTCAAGGAGGAGTGGGTCGACTACATCGTGCCGCAGCTGTACTGGTACATCGGCCAGTACCCGGCGGCCGACTACGCCCGCCTGGTGCCGTGGTGGGCCGAGACGGTGCGCGGCACGAAGGTGCAGCTCTACATCGGCCAGGCCGACTACAAGAGCGGCGACCCGGCGTACGGGTCGTTCTGGATGAACCCGCGTGAGCTCTCCGACCACCTGACGCTCAACCGCTCGTACCCGGAGGTGCTCGGCAACGTGCACTTCTCGGCCGTGCAGGTGCAGGCGAACCGGCTCGGCGCGACCGACATCTACGCGCAGGACCACTACTCGAAGCCGGCGCTGGTGCCGACCATGCCGCACCTGGCGGCGAAGCCGCTGCTCTTCCCGGTGGTCACCGGCGTGAAGCGGACCGCCGACGGGGTCAGGCTGTCCTGGCGGCAGCCGGCGGACGGCGTCGGCCCGCTCGGGAAGGCGACGTCGTACGCGATCTACCGGCTGGACGGCCGGCAGCTGCCCGGCCGGTGCGACCTGGCCGACGCGACGCACCTGGTCGACACCGTGCGGGCGACCCCGGGCGCGGTGCAGTCCTGGGTGGACGACACCGCCGAGGCGGGTCGGTCCTACACCTACCTGGTGACCGCGCTGGACCGGCTGTACAACGAGAGTCTGCCCAGCCCGGTGCGCTTCGTGCGCTGACCTGACGAGTACCGGATGCCCCGGAGTGGTCCATCCACTCCGGGGCATTCGTCGCTTTCTACGCCTGGTGGCAAATTCGATCAAGATGACACCGAATATCTATCAAGATCGATAAAAACTGTTCTCCAGCCGGTAACCCGCCGGTGACACCGTTCCGACACCCCCACCCCACCCCCGGAGGAGAACCCGATGCACCGTCGCCTCACCACCCTGCTCGCCGCCAGCGCCTTCGCGCTGCTCGCTCTCCTCGGGGTCGCCTCACCGGCCGCCGCGGTCACCCGCGACCAGAAGCTGTCGGTGATGTACAGCTGGACGCAGACCAGCGCCAGCAGCTACAACGCCTGGAACTCGGCCCGGCTGAACCAGGGCGCCTGGTCGGCGTACGCCTTCAACTGGTCGACCGACTACTGCTCGTCCAGCCCGGACAACCCGCTCGGGTTCACGTTCAACGTCTCCTGCTACCGGCACGACTTCGGCTACCGCAACCACAAGGCGATGGGCGTCTTCACCAGCGCCAACAAGGCCCGCATCGACAGCGCCTTCTACGAGGACCTCAAGCGCGTCTGTGCCACCTACAACAGCACCGTACGCCCGGCCTGCACCAGCCTGGCCTGGACGTACTACCAGGCGGTCCGGGCCTTCGGCTCGCGCTCGGCGGTCAGCCAGGCCGACCTGGACCGGGCGGCGAAGATGAAGGCCGACGCCGAGCGGGCCGCCGCCCGGCGCTGACCCGCCCGGCGCCCGACGTTCACCAGCTCGACGTGAACCGGGGGGAGGCGGGGGACAGGTCCGGGTGCTCCACCGCCAGGGCCAGCGCCGCCGCCTCCTCCAGTCCCAGTTCCGCGCCCGCCGCGTAGGCGGCGTCGAACGCCGCATCGCCCACCCGCCGGCGGACCTCCGTCTGCCAGCGCAGCCAGTACGCCCCGAAGAGCCCCGCCGTGAACCGCATCCGGGCCCGGGTCGTCTGGGTCGCGCCGAAGAGCCGGGCGGCGGTCGACGGATCGCCCCCGTCGGCACAGCGCACCGCGAGGGCGTTCACCGTGTCGCAGGCCCGCCCGTGGTAGCCGTGGTTCATCCGGGAGCGGAGCGCCACCTGGAGGTGCTCGTGCGCGGCGACCAGGTCCCGCCGGGCCAGGGCCACCATGCCCAGCAGCATGTCCACCGAACGCTGGCCCCGCTCCACCGGGCGGGTCGCCTCCACCGACCGGGCCGCCCCGAGCAGCTCCGCCGCCTCGTCCAGCGCTCCGCGCCGCCAGAGCAGCTCGGCCAGGCTGTAGACGGCGAGCAACGCGTCCGCGGCCACCCCCCGGTCACGCGCCCAGTCGATGACCTCCCGGCAGACCTGCTCCGCCTCGACGAACTGCCCCATGTCGACCAGGGGCGCGGCCCGGCCGGCGAGCACCCGGGCCAGCAGCCCGGCGTCCCCGGCCTGTCGCGCCGCCGCCTCGGCCCGCTGGGCGAAGCGCAGCTCCTCGGCGAACTCACCGTCCGCGCCGGCGTGCAGCGAGTGCATGTGGTACGCCGCCGCCAGTTCCGCCTCGGGAATCCGCTCGCCGGTCTCGGCGATCCGCCCGTAGAGCCGGAACAGCCAGAGCCGCCCCTCGCGGGCCAGCCCCCGTTCCCGCCACCACAGGTCCAGGCCACCGGCCAGGCGCAGCCCGTCCCGGGCCTGTCCCCCGGTGGCCGACCAGCGCAACGCGGCCCGCAGCTCGCCGGCGAGCGGGTCGAGCGAGTAGAGCGACAGGGTCACCGGCTGCCCGTCCGGGCCGAGGTAGGCCCGCCGCAGCACGTGCTGCGACCAGGCCACGTGCCGGTCCCGGGCGACCTGCTCCTCACCGGCCGCCGCCAGCCGGCGGGCCGCGTACGCCCGGATCGGGTCGAGCATCCGGTACGTGCATCCCGAGGCGCTCGGCTCGGCCAGGATCATCGACTTGTCCACCAGCACCGAGAGGGAACCGAGCGGGTCCTCGTCGAGCAGCCACTCCACCGCCGCCAGGTCGACCGGCCCGGCGAACACCGCCAGCCAGCGCAGCAACCGGGCCGAGCGCGGGCCGAGCGTCCGGTACGACCAGGTGACGGTGGCCTGCATGGTGGCGTGCCGTTCCACCGTCGACCGGGTGCCGTCCCCGGGCACCCCACCGGCGGTCCGCAGTTCCACGGTGTCCTCCTGCCCACCGGACCAGGGCCGGGGGGCGTCCTGCTCGTCCCGGCCGGCGTCCAGCGCACCGAGCACGTCGGCCAGGCGCTCGGCGAGCTGCCCCGCCGAGAGCACCCGCAGCCGGGCTGCGGCCAGCTCGATGGCGAGCGGGAGACCGTCCAGCCGGTGCACCACCCGGCGCAGGTCGGCCGCCTCGGCCGGGCCGGGACGCCGCCCACCCCGGGCGGCCGTGGTCCGGTCGAGCAGCAGGGCGACCGCGTCGCTCTCGCCGCCGCCCGGGGACGGGTCGATCGACAGGGGCGGGATCCGCCACACCACCTCACCGGGAAGATTGAACGACTCCCGGCTGGTGGCGAGTACCCGCACGCCCTGCGCGCCGGTCAGCAGCCGCGAGATCACCTCGGCGGTGGCAGCCGGTTGGGCGTCGCAGGTGTCCAGCACGACCAACGTGCGGCGGGTGGCCGCGTACTCCACGAGGGTGTCCATGATCGGGCGGCCCGGCTCGGGCCGGAGACCGAAGGCGGCGGCGACCGCGAACGGCACCAGGCCCGGATCGGTCACCGTGGCGACGTCGACGAACCAGATCCCGTCCGGGTACGCCTCGACCAGCCCGGCGCACAGTTCCACGGCGAGCCGGGTCTTGCCCGCGCCGCCCGCACCGATGACGGTGACCAGCCGGTGTTCGGCCACCAGCCGCCGCAGCTCGACCCGCTCCGCCTCCCGCCCGACGAACGAGGTGACCCGGGTGGGGAGGTTGTGCGGGGGCGCGTCGGCGGTCCGCAGGCGCGGGAACTCCCGCTCCAGGCCGGGGGCGAGGACCTGGAAGAGCCGCTCCCGGTCGTCGAAACCGCGCAGCCGGTGCAGCCCGAGGTCGAGCAGGGACGCCCCGGCGGGCAGCGGTTCCGCGTGCCGCACCGTCGACGCCGAACAGAGCACCTGGCCACCGTGGGCGGCGGCGGCGATCCGGGCCGCCCGGTGCACCTCCGGGCTGGCGTACTCCCCGTCGCACGGCTCCGCGTACCCGGTGTGCAGTCCCATCCGGACCCGGGGGGCCGCCTCCGGGGTGGGCCAGTCGTGCCCGGCCAGCGCCCGCTGCGCGGCCAGGCAGGCGGCGACCGCCACAGCGGCGTCGGCGAAGGCGATGAAGAACGAGTCACCCTCGGTGAGCAGCTCCGCGCCGTCGGCCGCGACCAGGGTGTGCCGCAGCAGACGACGGTGCTCGTGCAGTACCGGTCGGTAACCGGCACCGAGCATCCGGGCCAGGCGCGTCGAACCCTCGATGTCGGTGAACAGGAAGGTCACCCACCCGCTCGGGAGGCGGATCCGTGGCGACATGCGTGGAACCTCCGCCCCTGACGTCGCCGGCCATGCTGCCCTATGTCGAAGCCGTCACGCATCGTGAGAACGGCCGGACGGGGTCGACCGCAAGGTACCGCAACCGACCGACGGAGGCGCGGGAATCAGCAGCCGCAGCCACCGCCGCAGCAGCCACCACCGGCCGGGGCGGCCCCTCCGCCGACCGGTCCGGCACCGCCCCGGCCGGTCACCGCGACCGTGGAGAGGAGCTTGACGGTGTCGTGGTGGCCCTGCGGGCAGGATGCGGGCGCACCAGCCTGCGCCATCGGCCGATTGACCTCGAAGGTGGCGCCACAGGCGCGGCAGCGGAACTCGTACCGGGGCATGGCACCAAGGGTACGACCGGTCCTGACGTCGGCGCTGACATGGGTAATACTCGACGGGTGGTGGACGGAGAGGACAGCCTGCGGACCCGGTCCCTGCGTCCGGCCGCGCCGCCCGACGGGCTGCCCGCCACGTCGGACGACGCCCCCGGTCCCGCTCCGCGCACCGCCGGTGCGGTGCCGCGGCCCCGGACGCCGGTGCCGCCGGAGGCGCTCCGGCCGACCGTCCCGGCACCCGCCGGCTCCCCACCGCCCGCCGCCGCACCGGGGGACACCGTCCCCACCACGGCCCTCACCGCCCCGGCGGACGACGCGCCCACCCGGGCCGGCGGCACCCCGGCAGAGCCGGACGCGAAGGTCGGACCCGACGCCGAACCCGGGCCCGACACCGCGACGGGGCCCGGCACCGCGACCGGGCCGGACGCCAAGACCGGGCCGGACGCCACGACCGGACCCGACCCCGAGACCGGGCCCGACACCCCCACCAAGCCCGACACCGAGACCGGGCCGAACGCGACAGACGAGGCGGACGCCAAGGCCACGCCGGCCGCGACAGACGAGCCGGACGCCACGACCAAGCCCGACGCGAAGGACGCCGGGACCGGGTCGGGTCGGGCCGGGCGGCGCCGCTACCGGGTGCCGTTCGCGCACGCCGTCCGCCTGCCACCGCGGCAGGCCGCAGCCGGCGCGGTCCGGGCCACCCGGGCCTGGTCGAAGCGGCCCGGTGGCCGGTTCGCCCTCTCCGGGCTCTTCCTGCTCGCCCTGGTCTCCGCCACGGCGGCAGCCGGTGCGCTGCTGGTGCCGGCGACCGCTCCCGCGCCGCGCCCGGTTGCCGGGAGCGACAGCCCCGGCGCGTCCGTCGGGCCGACCACCGTACCCACCCTCCCCGGCGGGGGCGTGCCGCCGGGGACACCGCTGCCCGGCGGGGTCGTCCCGCTGCCGACCGGCCGCCCGGCCGACGCGCTCGCCGACTGGGCCCGGGTCACCGGCGAGAAGGTCGGTGTCCCCCAGGTGGCCATGCAGGCGTACGGCTACGCCGAGCTGGTGCTCGCGCAGACCACCCCCACCTGCGCGCTGAGCTGGACCACCCTCGCCGCCATCGGGCACGTGGAGTCGGGGCACGGCGCGGCCAACGGCGCGAAGCTGCTGCCGGACGGGCAGGCGCTGCCGGAGATCATCGGCCTTCCGCTCGACGGCAACGGCAACCGCATGCGGATCCTCGACACCGACGGGGGCCGGCTCGACCGGGATCTGGTCTACGACCGGGCGGTCGGCCCGATGCAGTTCATCCCGACCACCTGGAACGAGATCGGCGCGGACGCGGACAACGACGGCGTGAAGAATCCACACGACCTGGACGACGCCGCGCTCGCCGCCGGCAACTACCTCTGCAAGGGCGGCCGGAAGATGACCGTCTCCGGCGACTGGTGGGGGGCGATCCTGTCCTACAACGACGTCCGCCAGTACGCCCAGGACGTGTTCGACAAGGCCAACGAGTACGGCCGGACGAGTCGCGGCTGAACCGACGCATCCATCCCGGACGTTCTGGATACTTCCCCCGGGCTGCGGTTGACGGCAAGCTGTACGCGTGATGGTGCGCGAGTGGGATCCCCGGACCGCGTCGTCCGCAGAGATCGCGTCACTGCTGGCGACGCTCAACGCGGTCCTGGCCGCCGACCTGCCCGACGATCCGCCCTGGCGGGAGACCTCGCTACGGGAGTACCTCTCCGAGGTGATGCCCGGCGAGCGGCGGATCTCCTGGGTGGCCGAGACGGAACCGGCCGCCGACGGCACGCCCGGGACGATCGTGGGCCACGTCCAGGTGCTCCTGCTCGGCGACATCGGCGTGCTGGAGGTGCTGGTGCACCCGGACGTACGCCGCACCGGCCTCGGCCGCACCCTGGTCCAGCTGGCCACCCGCCGCACGTACCAGGAGGGGTTCCGGTCGGTCGGGGTCGAGGTGGTGGGCGGGACGCCGGCCATCGCGTTCTTCGAGGCGCTCGGCTTCGGGCGGGACTACGTGGAGACCCGGAGCGTGCTCCGGCTCGCCACGGTGGACTGGACGGCACTGGGGGCGATGGCCACCGGTATCGGCTCCGGATACCGGATCGAGTTCTGTCCGGGCGGCCCCCCGGACGACCTGATCGAGTCGTACGCCCGGGCCAAGGCCGATTCGCGTGACGCCGAGGACGGCGACCTGCGACCCAGCTCCTACGACCCGCAGCGGCTCCGGGACAGCCTCGACTGCCTGCACCGGCGGGGCATGGAGCCGTACATCGTCTTCGCCATCCACGAACGCACCGGCGAGGTCGCCGGACTGACCGAGGTGGTCGTGCCGGCGCAGCACCCCACCCGGGCCGACCAGTACGACACCATCGTCGTGGCCGGCCACCGGGGCTACGGCATCGACCGGGCGATCAAGGCGCGGATGCTGCTCGAACTGCGCGCCGCCGAGCCGGAGCTGACCGAGGTGCAAACCTGGAACGCCCAGGCCAACGAGGCCATGCTGGCGGTGAACGCCGAGCTGGGCTACCGCCCCGACCGCCAGTGGTGCGAGTACGGTGCCGACGTGGCGGAGCTGGTGCACCGGTTGGACGCGCGAACCCGCTGACCGTTGTGCACCCGCCGTTCCGGTGGGGGATGGACGCCGTACCGGATCGACGCCTACCGTGCGGTGGTTCCCGTCCATCCCTCGTGGAGGCCCCATGCGCCCGCGCCGCATCCTCGCCGCGCTCGCGACCGCCACCGCCGTGACAGCCACGGCCGTCGGCGTCGCACCCCTCGCGGCCAGCGCCGCGCCCACCGACCTTTTCATCTCGGAGTACGTCGAGGGCTCGTCGAACAACAAGGCGATCGAGCTGTTCAACGGCACCGGTGCCGCCGTCGACCTGGCCGCCGGCGGCTACCAGCTCCAGCTGTTCTTCAACGGCTCGACCACCCCGACCAACCTGGCGCTGACCGGCACGGTCGCCGCCGGGGACGTCTTCGTCCTCGCCAGCTCGGCGGCCAACGCGGCGATCCTCGCTCAGGCCGACCAGACCACCGGCGCGAGCCTCTGGAACGGTGACGACGCGCTCGTGCTGCGCCGGGGCACGACCGTGCTCGACTCGATCGGGCAGGTCGGCGTCGACCCGGGCACCGAGTGGGGCAGCGGCCTCACCAGCACCGAGAACAACACCCTGCGCCGGCTCGCGTCCGTCACCGTCGGGGACACCGACCCGTCGGACGCGTTCGACCCGGCGGTCGGGTGGGCCGGTTTCGCCACCGACACCGTCGACGGGCTCGGCGCGCACACCAGCGACGGCGGCGGCCCGGTCGACCAGCCGGCCGTGCTGACCTGCGGCCCGGCCCTGGTCACCCCGGTCGGTACGGCAGCGTCCCGGGAGGTCACCGCGACCGACGCGGACGACCGGATCACCGACCTCGCGGTCACCGCGGTCGCCCCGACCCCGACCGCCGGCACGATCGGCCGGACCGCGTTCACCGCCGCCGACGCGGTGGGCGGCACCGCCCGGGTCACCGTGACCGCCAGCGCCGACCTGGCCGCCGGGGCGTACACGGTCACCCTGACCGCGACCGACGCCGACGGCGGCACCGCCGCCTGCACGCTCGCCGTGACGGTGACCCGCGAACTGACCGTCGGCGAGGTGCAGGGGCCGACCACCGACACCGAGTCCGGCCCGGCCGACCGGTCCCCGCTCGCCCCGCCCTCCGGTAACGGCACCAGCAGCATCCTGTACGACGTCCGGGGTGTGGTCACCCAGCGCACCCTGGCGCGGACCTCCGCCGGGGCGGAGCAGCACGGCTTCTTCCTCCAGAGCCGGGCCGACGCCACCGACGGCGACCCGACCAGCTCCGACGGCGTCTTCGTCTTCATGGGCTCGTTCCCCTCGCTGATCGGCGGCTACGTGCCGACGGTCGGCGACGAGGTGGTGCTCCGCGCCCGGGTGTCGGAGTACTTCGACCAGACCCAGCTCTCGTCGGCGTCCCTGGTCCGGACGATCGCCTCCGGGCTGGACGTGAACACGGTCGTCGCGGTCACCGACGCGGTGCCGCCGGCCGACCTGACCGCCGCGCAGCGGTTCTGGGAGCGGCACGAGGGGGCCCGGCTGCGGGTCCGCGCCGGCAGCGGCGCGGTGAGCGGGCGGGCGGTCTTCGCCTCCACCGCCGACGCGGAGACCTGGCTGGTCGACCGGGACGACCCGCTGCTCGACCGCGCCGACCCGTACGCTCGCCGGGTGTTCCGGGACACGCACCCGCTGGACAACGACCCGACCCGTCTCTTCGACGACGGCAACGGCCAGCGGATCATGCTGGGCAGCATGGGCGTCAAGGCCACCGCCGGGGACAGCACCGCCCTGTTGCCGCCGACGCGGACCTTCGACACCCTGACCGGGGACGCGTACGGCGCGCTCTACTACTCCTTCGAGAAGTACGGCGTCCAGGTCGAGCGGGCCGCCTTCACCCCCGGTGCCGACCCGTCGCGGAACAACCCGCCGCGGCCGGCCGACCGGTCGAAGGAGATCGCGGTCGCCACGTACAACGTGGAGAACCTCTACGACCACCGGGACGACCCCTTCGACGGCTGCGACTTCACCGGCAACGCCGGGTGCCCCGGCGTCCGGCCGCCGTTCGACTACGTCCCATCGAGCGAGGCCGACTACCGCGAGCAGCTCGGCAACCTCGCCGACCAGATCGTCACCGACCTGCACGCCCCGGACCTGATCCTGGTGCAGGAAGCCGAGGACCAGGACATCTGCACGGTGGCCGGGAACGCGCTGGTCTGCGGCGACACGAACGACGCCGACGGCGCGCCGGACACCCTTCAGGAACTGGCGCTCGCCGTCGCCGCCGCCGGTGGCCCGGCCTACGCCGCCGCCTACGACCGCACCGGCGCGGACGCCCGGGGCATCACCTCGGGTTTCCTGTACCGCACCGACCGGCTGTCGCTGGCCGGGGCGACCGCCGCCGACCCGCTGCTCGGCTCCTCCCCCACCGTCGTCTACCGGGCGGCGGGGCTGCCGTCCAACGCGGACGTCCAGAACCCGAAGGCGCTCAACGCGCTGCTGCCGCCGGACGTCGACACCTCCACCGGCAAGGACGGCGACAACGTCTTCACCCGGGCCCCGCAGCTCGGGAAGTTCACCGTGCAGGCGACGCCGGGCGGGAACGAGTCGTACACCCTGTGGGCGGTCAGCAACCACTACTCGTCCGGCCCGGACAGCCGGGTCGGGCAGCGCACCGAGCAGGCCCGCTACGGCGCGGCGATCGTCACCGCGATCGAGGCGTCCGACCCGCACGCCCGGGTGGTCTACGGCGGCGACCTGAACGTCTTCCCCCGTCCGGACGACCCGATCGCCACCGGCGCGGACCCGACCCCGTCGGACCAGCTCGGTCCGCTGTACCAGGCGGGCCTGCGCAACCTCTGGGACGACCTGGTCGCCCAGGCACCGTCGTCGGCGTACTCGTACAGCTTCGAGGGACAGTCGCAGACGCTGGACCACCTCTTCGTCAACGAGGCGCTGCACGCCGACCTGGTGCAGGTGCGGGCGGCGCACATCAACGCCGACTGGCCGGCCGAGCACGCCGGGGACTCCTCGCGCGGCTCCAGCGACCACGACCCGCAGGTGGCCCGGTTCCGCTCGCGCGCGTCGCTGAGTGTGGCGGACGTCCGGGTGGTCGAGGGCGACCGGGGCGACACCCGGGCCGGTTTCACCGTCACGGTGTCCCGGCCGCTGTCGCACCCGGTGCTGCTCTGCGCCGGCACGCTGGGCGTGACCGCCCGGTCCGGTGAGGACTTCCGGTCGTACGCCGGCTGCCGGACGCTCGCCGCCGGACAGACCTCGGTCGTGTTCCCGGTCGACGTCCGGGGTGACCGCAAGCGGGAGGCCGACGAGCGGTTCGCCCTGGTGGTGACCGGGGTGCCGGGGCTGCTGCTGGCCGACCCGATCGCGTTCGGCACGGTCGTCGACGACGACTGACCGGTCGCGGCCCGAGAACGGCCCGCCGCCCGGGTGTCCCGCCCGGGCGGCGGGCCGTCGCCGTACCGGCGACGCCGCACCGACCGCCCCGCGCCGCCCATCGTCAGATCGATATTCATGATCTACGATTCGTTTCACCGGTCGTCCGTCGGACCGGCCGGAGGTCACGAACAAGGGTGGACCATGTGTGAAAACGATCATCCCGTCGGGATGTCCGGGCTGACCGTCAGCCGCCGTACCGTCTTCACCGCGCTGGGCGTCGGTGTCGGCCTGGGGGCCATCGGCCTGCCGACGGCGGCGAGCGCGGCCGTCGCCGCCTGGAGCAACCCCACGCGCGGCACCCTCACCTCCGGCTACAAGATCCCCTCCCGACCGGGCCACCTGGGCTGGGACATCGCCAACAGCCAGGGCACCCCGGTCTACGCCACCGCGGCCGGCACCGTGCGCGACATCCGGACCGGCTCCTACCCGGGCGACCCGACCAGCGGGCCGCTGGGGGGCCGCACCGGCAACAGCGTCCACATCGACCACGCCGACAGCTACTTCTCCTACTACGGCCACCTGCACCGGGTACTGGTCAGCAAGGGCCAGTGGGTGCTCGCCGGTCAGCTGATCGGACTGATGGGCACCACCGGCAACTCCACCGGCCCGCACCTGCACTTCGAGATCCACCGGCCCCGTCTGACCTCCACGGACCCGCGGGTCTTCCTCGCCAACCGAGGCATCAGCCTGGGCTCGACCGCCCCCATGGGCAGCACCGGCTGGCCCAGCGTCTCGCAGGGGACCACGTCATGGGTGGCCCGGACGATCCAGTACCTGCTGCGCGGCCGGGGTGTCTCCACCGTGGTCGACGGCTACTTCGGTCCGGGAACGGCGTCCTCCGTCCGGACCTTCCAGAGCGGCAGGGGTCTGTACGTCGACGGCGTCGTCGGCCCGATCACCTGGACCGCGCTGATCCTGCCGTTGCAGCAGGGCAACTCCGGTGACACGGTCCGGGGCCTCCAGACGGCGCTCAGCGCCCGGGTCGGGAACGTCGTCGTGGACGGCTCGTTCGGCGCTCAGACCGCCACCGCCGTGCGCAGCTTCCAGAGTTCGCAGGGTCTCGCGGTCGACGGGCTGGTCGGACCGGTCACCTGGAGCACGCTCATCTGACCGCTCCGCCGACCCCCGTCCGGAAGAGCAACCGGATCCCGGCCCACGCCGACCAGGCCGGGTAGGTGGGGACGAGCAGCAGGAACGACAGCGCGCCCAGCGCCGACGCCAGCCCGCTCGTCCCCGCCGACAGGATGCTCAGTTGCAGCCCCGACAGCAGGCCGACCAGAGCCGTTCCCGCCGTCACGCCCAACGCGGAGAGCGCCACCGGTTGTCGGCCGTGCCGCAGGGCGATGAGGTTGGTGGCGATCAGCCACCCCCCGGGCACGACGCTGCCGACCACCGCCACGACCGGCAGGTCCACGGCGGCCGAGAGGGCACCAGCGGCGATCGGCCCCGTCCCGGCGAAGACCGCCAGCAGTGCGGCGGCCACGAACCGGACCGCTCCGCCACCCCGGCCCGCAGCCCACCGCCACGCCCACACCGCCACCGCCGGCAGCATCCCGCAGGGTGCGAGGAGGAAGAAGAACTCGGCGGCCTCCTCCCCGATCACCGGGGCCGCCGCCACCGCCCCGACGAGCAGGAGCGGGGTGCCCAGCAGGCCGGCTCCGGCCACGGTCGACGGCCACCGTGCCGGCCCGCCCGCCAGTTCCGTCCGGCCGTACTGCCATGCCAGCAGAGGCACCTTCACGACGGTGTCGACCGCGTAACGCCACCGCCGACCGCCCCGCACCTCGAGCAGGACGGCGAGTGCCTCCTCCCGCCACCGGGCCCGGTGCGGGGCGGGCAGGGCCACCGACGCGACCGTCAGCAGGACGGCCAGGAACCGGGTCACCACGCCTCCACCTGCCGGGCCGGGCCCGCGCCCGCACGGGTCCGGGTGCGCCGCCGGGCGTCGGCTGCGGCGAGCGCCGAACGAGCCTGGGCACGCCCCTGGGGCGGCAGCCGGTAGTAGCGGCGTCGCGGCCGCCCCTCGGCCTGCTGGTCGACGACCTCCCACCGGCTCTCCACCCAGCCGGCCGCCTCGAGCCGGGCCAGGATCGGGTAGATCGTCCCGGGCGGCAACCCGGTGGACTCGACGATCTCCAGACCGTAGACCTCCCGTTCGGGATCGGCGAGCAGGGCCCGCAGCACCAACTGCACCTGGAGCGTCATCCGCATACTCGTACTCTACATAGGGTCGGAGGGCCGCGCAGCCCCGCCGGAGCCGCCCGCGCCGGGACGCTCCGGCCCGCGGTACCGGGATCGCCGAGGATCCGGCGGTGGCGGCTGGCCTCGGTACCGGGCCACCCGCACCTCCCACTGACTCCGGCGGCGCCGGGCCGCCCGGTCCCGGCGAAGCGGTCGTCGCGCTGCGGTCGATCCGGCACGGCCGACCACGGTCAGCAACGAGCCAGCCGAACGGCACGCAATGACGCTGAGCAACGAACCGGCTGGCAACTTCGGGGCCTACCGCTTACCCCGCGCCACCGGGGAAGCTTTGAACTGCCCATATGCCCCTCGGCCGGCGGGCGACTCCGTTCCCTCCCCTTCCCTTTGCTCTGCACCCGCCGACGCACCAGTGACCCTGGGTGAAGTGGTGCGCCTGCGGGTGCAGAGCAAAGGATGCGACAGGAGGAGCAGCGGCCCGCCTGACACTCACGCAGAGTGACAGCACGTGCGGGCTGACCGGCGGCCCCGGGGGCGGCCCGGCAGAGAAGGAACCGGGAAAAACGGGGAACGGGGATTGAGAAACGGGGAACGAAGTACCAGGACCCGCAGTAGTGGAGCGCACTGCGGGTCGGGTGCCGCGTCCGGGTGGGCGGCCGGTCGTCAGCGACCGTCGCGCAGCAGGCCGGCGGCCTCGACCGCCCAGTAGGTGAGGATGATCTGTGCACCGGCCCGCCGGATCGAGGTGAGCGTCTCCAGCATCACCCGCTCCCGGTCGACCCAGCCGTTCGCGGCAGCGGCCTCGACCATCGCGTACTCGCCGGAGACCTGGTAGGCCGCGACCGGGACGTCCACCGACGCCCGGACCGCCGCGACCACGTCCAGGTAGGGCAGCGCCGGCTTGACCATCACCAGGTCGGCGCCCTCGGCCACGTCCAGCTCCACCTCGCGCAGCGACTCGCGGACGTTCGCCGGGTCCTGCTGGTAGGTGCGCCGGTCCCCGTCGAGACACGACTCCACCGCGTCCCGGAACGGGCCGAAGAAGGCCGAGGCGTACTTCACCGCGTACGCCAGCACGGCGACGTCCTGGTGCCCGGCGGCGTCGAGGGCCCGGCGGACCACGCCGACCTGGCCGTCCATCATGCCGGACGGGCCGACCATGCCGACCCCGGCGGTGGCCTGGGCCACCGCCATCTCGGCGTACGCGGCCAGCGTGGCGTCGTTGTCCACCCCGCCGTCCGGAGTGAGCAGCCCGCAGTGCCCGTGCGAGGTGAACTCGTCCAGGCAGAGGTCGCTCATCACCACCGTGGCGTCACCGACCTCGCTGACCACGTCCCGGATGGCGACGTTGAGGATGCCGCCCGGGTCGATGCCGCCGGAGCCGGTGGCGTCCCGCTCGGCGGGCACCCCGAACAGCATGATCCCGCCGACCCCGGCCTGGACCGCCTCCACCGCCGCCTTGCGCAGCGACTCCCGCGAGTGCTGGACCACCCCGGGCATGCAGGCGACCGGCCGGGGCTCGGTCAGACCCTCCTTGACGAACATCGGCAGGACCAGGTCCGACGGCGCGACCCGGGTCTCGGCGACCAGCCGCCGCACGGCCGCGTTGCGGCGCAGCCGGCGGGGCCGGATCTCGGGGTACGGCATGACTGATGCCTCCTGGGGGCTAGCGGAACCTGAGGGCGGTCGGCCCCTGCACCTTCGAGCCCCGGCGCTGCTTGGCCGGCATCGCAGCCAGCTTCTCCCGCAGCTCCACGGCATAGGCGGCGAGCGCCTCCACCAGGTCGGGCACGGAGGCGTGCGGCGGCTGCACGTCGACCCGGAGGCCGAACTCGGTCGCCGTCTCCGCCGTCTTGGGCCCGATCACGGCGACAACGGTACGCGCGTGCGGCTTGCCGGCGATACCGACGAGGTTCCGCACCGTCGAGGAGGAGGTGAAGAGGACCGCGTCGAAGCCGCCCGACTTGATCGCGTCCCGGATCTCGGCCGGTGGCGGCGCGGCGCGGACCGTCCGGTAGGCGGTGACGTCGTCGACCTCCCAGCCCCGCTCGGTGAGCCCGGCGGCGAGGGTCTCGGTGGCGATGTCGGCACGGGGCAGCAGCACCCGGCCGACCGGGTCGAGGATCTCGTCGTGCGGGGAGAACTCGGCCAGCAGCCCGTCGGAGGACTGCTCCCCTGACGGGACCAGCTCCGGCTGGATGCCGAACGCACGGACCGCGTCGGCGGTCGCCTCGCCGATACAGGCGATCTTGACGCCGCCGAAGTGCCGGGCGTCCAGGCCGTGCTCGGCGAACTTCTCCCAGACCGCGCGTACCGCGTTGACCGAGGTGAAGATGACCCAGGCGTACCGGCCGTCGACCAGGCCCTTGACCGCCCGTTCCATCTGGGCGGGGGTACGCGGCGGCTCGACCGCGATGGTCGGCACCTCGCACGGGATCGCCCCGTACGCCCGCAGCCGCGCGCTCATCACGCCGGCCTGCTCCTTGGTGCGGGGAACCAGCACCTTCCAGCCGTACAGCGGGCGGTTCTCCCACCAGCTCAGCTTGTCCCGCTGGCCGACGCCCGACCCCACGGTGAGCACGACCCGGCCGGTGAAGCCGAGCGCGGCGGCGACGAAGGAGTCGACGGTCGACGTGGTGGTGTACTGGGTCTCCCCGGTGCCGTCCCCGGTCACCCCGACGCCGGTGGTGCCGTCCACCCCGGCGGAGAGCAGGCCGTCGCGGATCGCGGCGAGGTCGCCCGCGTCCACGGCCAGCGCCAGCGAGCCCCGGCCGATGGCGGCGGCGAGCGCCTCGAAGTCCAGCGTGGTGACGTCCTCGACGTCGGCGGCGGTCCGGACGCCCGGCAGCGGCACCCCGGCGTAGGTGGCGACGCCCTCGGCCTGCCCGACGCCGGGCACCACCTCGAAGTGCGCGGCGGTACGCGCCACCGCCTGCACCTCCTTGACCACGGACTCGTGCCCGAACGGGTCACCGGCGACCAGGTGCACCGCGTTCAGTCCGGACCGGGCCGCCGAGATGAG
Source organism: Micromonospora sp. NPDC023956 (assembly GCF_040639195.1). Classification (NCBI taxonomy): domain Bacteria; kingdom Bacillati; phylum Actinomycetota; class Actinomycetes; order Micromonosporales; family Micromonosporaceae; genus Micromonospora; species Micromonospora sp. NPDC023956. The sequence goes on along the minus strand of NZ_JBEZZN010000003.1, from coordinate 383,213 downwards.
CACCTTCGCCACGTCACCCGGCGCGCCCTCCGCCGGAGTGAACTGGGCGTCGGAGCGGGCCTGGGCGCGGACGGCATCGAGCAGCGACTCGGGTACGCCCCGGTCGTACACCACCTGGTCCGCGTCGACCAGGGCGTCGTGCGCCCGACGGGTCAGCAGGCCCGGGTCGCCGGGTCCGGCCCCGACGAACGCGATGTGGCCTACGGGCTTACGGGTGCGGGTCATTCTGTGCTCCCAAATTGCTGGGTCCCCGGGCCGGCGTGATCGGGCTGGCCGAGGATCGAGTCGGCGCCACGGGCGAGGAGTTCGGCGGCGAGTGCCTTGCCGATCTCCGCCGCGTCGGCGGGCGTACCGGTGCGGGACAGCCGGATGTCTCGGGTGCCGTCCGGGCTGATCACCGCCCCGCGCAGGTAGATCTCATCGCCGTCGTCGCCCTCGGCGACCTCGGCGTAGGCGGCGACCGGAGCGGAGCATCCGGCCTCCAGGGTGGCCAGGAACGCCCGTTCCGCGGTCACCGCGGCCCGGGACGGCGCGTGGTCGAGTACGGCGAGCAGCTCGACCAGGTCCGAATCGCCGGCCCGGCACTCGACGGCCAGCGCGCCCTGGGCGGGCGCGGGCAGCATGAGCATCGGGTCGAGCGTCTCGGTGATCTCGTCGGTCCGCCCCAACCGGGCCAGCCCGGCGCGGGCGAGGACGACCGCGTCGAGATCGGCGTCGGGCCCGAGCACCCGGCTCAGGCGGGTGTCCACGTTGCCGCGGATCGGCACGACGGTCAGCTGCATCCCGAGTGCGTGCAGCTGGGCGACACGGCGCAGCGCGCCGGTCCCGACGGTGGCCCCGACCGGCAGTTCGGCCAGCGTACGGCCGTCGCGGGCGACGAGCGCGTCCCGCGGATCCTGTCGGGGCGGCACCGCCGCGATGTGCAGCCCACCGGGTTCCGCGGTGGGCAGGTCCTTGTACGAGTGCACGGCGAGGTCGATCTCGCCGGCGGTGAGCGCGTCGCGCAACGCGGAGACGAAGACCCCGACCCCGAGCCGGTGCACCGGCGCGGAGGAGCGGTCGCCGGCGGTGACGATCTCGATCAGTTCGACCGGGCGGCCGGTCGCGGCGGTGAGCGCGGCGGCGACGTGGCCGGACTGGGCCATCGCCAACGCGCTGCCCCGGGTGCCGAGGCGCAGGGGGGCGGTCATCGTTCTCCTCCGTCGGGAGTGATGTCGGGCACCGTGTCGACCGCGGAGGTCTGCGGCACCTGGAGGTCGAAGAGTTCCCGCAGCAGGGCGGCGTACTGGTCGCCGCCGGGCTCGGCGGCAAGCTGGCGCACCCGCACGGTGGGCTGGTGCAGCAGGCGCTGCACCACCCGGTGAACCGTCCGGGCCACCTCGGCCCGCTGGTCGTCGGTGAGGTCCGGACGGCGTTGGGCCAGTCGGCCCAGCTCGGCGGCGACCACGTCGTCGGCGCGACCGCGCAGGGCGGCCACGGTCGGCGCGACGTCCGCCCCGCGCAGCCAGGTCAGGAAGGACTCGACCTCGCCGGTGACGATCCGGTCGACCGCCGCCGCGTCGGCGGCGGCCGGTCCGCCGGCCAGCACCGTGCCCATCCGGTCGATGTCGATCACCTCGACGCCGGGCAGGCCGGCGACGCCCGGCCCGACGTCACGCGGCACGGCCAGGTCGAGCAGGACCAGCGGACCCCGGTCGGCGTCCCGGCCGGCGAGCGCCCGCCGGACCACCGACTCGGTGAGGACCGGTTCGGTGGCCGCCGTGGCGGCCACTACGATATCCACTGTGGAGAGCGCGTCGGCCAGCTCGGTCATCGGGGCGGCGCTGGCGCCGTACGAGGCGGCCAGCCGCACCGCGCGGTCCGTGCCCCGGTTGGTGACGGTCAGCGGCCCGGCGCCGAGCCGGGAGAGGGTGGCCACGCCGAGCGCGCCCATCGCACCGGCCCCCACGACCAGTGCCGGACGGCCCGACAGGGTGCCGTCGAGCTGCTCCGCGGCCAGGTTCAACGCCGCGCTGACCACGCTCTGCCCGGCCCGGTCGATCCCGGTCTCGGCATGAGCGCGCTTACCCACCCGCAGCGCCTGCTGCATCAGCTCGTGCAGCAGCCGGCCGGCCGAGTCGGCACCGGTCGCCCAGTGGTAGGCGTCCCGGAGCTGGCCGAGGATCTGTGCCTCGCCGACGACCATGGAGTCCAGCCCGGCGGCGACCCGGAAGACGTGGTCGACCGCAGCGGCGTCGTAGTGCACGTAGAGGTGGTTGGCGAGCATGGCCGGCGGCGCACCGGCCTGCTCGGCGAGGACGGCGCAGATGTCGCCGAGACCGCCGTGGAAGCCGGAGACGGCGGCGTACACCTCCACCCGGTTGCAGGTGGAGACGAGCACCGCCTCGCTGACGTACGGCTGGGCGACCAGGCGGTCCAGGGTTCGGGTGAGGTCGGCAGGGGCCACCGCCAACTGCTCCAGGACGGCGACCGGAGCGGTGCGGTAGGACGCGCCGACGGCGAGCAGTTTCACGTGCCGATCGCCTCCTGGGGGTCGGTGGTGGGGGCGCCGCCGGCGAGCGTGGTGAGGGTGGACGGGCCGGTGCCCGGCAGGGCGGTGAGCGACGCCTTACGATGCTCGTGGAAGGACAGGATCTGCAACTCGATGGCGAGATCGACCTTGCGTACGTCGACCCCGTCGGGCACCGACAGGACGCACGGCGCGAAGTTCAGGATGCTCGTCACACCGACCGCCACGAGCTGGTCCGCCACCGCCTGAGCGGCCCCGGCCGGGGTGGCGATGACGCCGATGGCGAGCCGTTCCTCGCCGGCGACCCGGGGCAGCTCCTCGATGTGCCGTACGACCAGTCCGTTGATCTCCTCGCCCACCCGGGCCGGGTCGGCGTCGAAGAGGGCGACGATCCGGAAGCTGCGGCTGGCGAAGCCGGCGTAGCCGGCCAGGGCATGACCGAGGTTGCCGACCCCGACCAGGGCGACCGCCCGCCGCTGGGTGAGCCCGAGCACGGACTCGATCTGCTCGACCAGCAGCCCGACGTCGTAGCCGACGCCCCGGGTGCCGTACGACCCGAGGTGTGAGAGATCCTTGCGGAGCTTGGCCGAGTTGACCCCGGCGGCGGCGGCGAGTCCCTCGCTGGAGACCGTCTCGTGGCCGGTCTCGGCGAGGTGGTGGAGGGCGCGGAGATACTCCGGGAGCCGCGCGACGGTCGCTTCCGGCAGATCCGGAAGCGCCGGTACGGCACCGGCGCGGCTGGGCGCGCCTGGGTGACGGTGCTGACTCATGAGACTCCGTGCGGTGCGATCCTGGACCAGCTCCGGTCGCCGGCCGTTTCGGGACTCCCGCTGGCGACCGATCTTGCTGGCTGTGCTAGCAGGGCGCGTCGGAACTACACAGTAGGCGCTTGTGAAGACGTGCACAAATCGCGATCTTGCAGATGCACGACGCGACAACACCAGTCCCCTCCGTTTCGCACCCGCCATTGGGCGGGCACACCGGCACCGCGTCGCAAGTATTGCTTAATTCCGACTTCTCTGACCAATTGCGCTCGGGTCAGACCCGCCGTGTCCTGCGAGGTAGGGCCAGCCCCACCCCCGGTAGGGCGGTGTACGGGATGGGTTCGGCACCGCCGGCGCACCTAGCCTCTGAGCATGACCACGGCCCATCCCGCGTCCTCGGTGACGACCCGCGCACCGGCCCCTCCCCGACGCCTCCTCACCGATTCGGGATACGTCCTGCTCGGTCTGCCACTGGCGCTGGCCAGCCTCGTGGTCCTGCTGGTGGGGCTGGCGTTGGGACTGGGGCTGCTGGTGCTGGTGGTCGGGCTGCCGGTCCTCACCGGGACCCTCTACGCCGCCCGGGGGCTGGCCGACATCGAGCGGCTGCGCCTGGCCGCCGTCCGGCGCCAGCCCCGGATCCGGCCGCGCTACCGGCTCCCGGAACCCGGTGCGACCGCCTGGCGGCGGATCTTCCTGCCGATGCGCGACGTCCAGTCCTGGCTCGACCTGGCCCACGGCATCCTCCGGCTGCCCGTGGCGATCGTCACCTTCGTGGTGACCATCACGTGGTGGTCGGTGGCCCTCACCGGCACCCTCTACGGGACGTACGACTGGGCGATCCCCCACGGCCCGGAGAACGTCGGGCTGAACGAGCTGCTCGGGCTCGGCGACACCACCCGGGCCCGGATCGGCCTGTACACCGCCATCGGACTCTTCTTCCTGCTCACCCTGCCGGTCGTGGTCCGTGGCTGCGCACTGCTCCAGGCCGGCTTCAGCCGGGCCCTGCTGACCGGGGTGGCCGAGATGCGCGACCGGATCACCGTGCTGGAGGAACAGAAGCGGGCCGCGGTCTCCGCCGAGGCATCGGCGCTGCGCCGGCTGGAACGGGACATCCACGACGGCCCCCAGCAGCGACTGGTCCGCCTGGCCATGGACCTCGGCCGGGCCCGGCAGCAGCTCTCCCACGACCCGGAGGCAGCCGGCCGCACCCTGGACGAGGCGCTCGACCAGACCCGGGAGAGCCTGGCCGAGCTACGCGGCCTGTCCCGGGGCATCGCCCCGCCGATCCTGGTGGACCGGGGGCTGCCCGGTGCCCTGGCCGCCCTGGCCGGGCGCGGGCTGATCCCGATCGAGTTGCGGGTCGATCCGGATCTCGGCACCCCCGACGGCCGCCCCGAGGCGGCGGTGGAACACGCGGCGTACTTCGTGGTCGCCGAGGCGCTGACCAACGTGGCCAAGCACGCTTGTGCCAGCGAGTGCCGGGTCGACGTCGGCCGGCAGGAGGGGCATCTGGAGATCAGCGTGGTCGACGACGGACAGGGCGGCGCGCACCTGGCCAAGGGGCACGGGCTGGCCGGCATCGCCGACCGGGTCCGGGCCGGCGGGGGCACCCTGGAGGTGGCCAGCCCGGTCGGCGGCCCCACCGTCGTCCGCGCCCTGCTCCCCGAATGACCACCGGCTGACCGCGGGCGCTCCGGTCACCTCCGACGTGGTAGACAGGGCCATGCGGGTGGTGATCGCCGACGACGCCGTACTGCTCCGGGAGGGGCTCATCCGGTTGGTGACCGAGAACGGTCATCAGGTGGTGGCCGCGGTCGGGGACGGCGACGCGCTGGTGGAGGCGGTGACGACGCACCGGCCCGACGTTTCGATCGTGGACGTCCGGATGCCGCCGTCGCACACCGACGAGGGGCTGCGCGCGGCGGTGACCGCCCGCCGGCTCGTGCCGCGTACCCCGATCCTGGTGCTCTCCCAGTACGTCGAGGTGGCGTACGCCGACGACCTGCTCGCCACCACCGGCGGTGCCGGCGGCGGGATCGGCTACCTGCTCAAGGACCGGGTCGCCGCGATCGACGAGTTCCTGGACGCGCTCACGCGGGTGGCCGCCGGGGGCACCGTGCTGGATCCGGAGGTGGTGGCGCAGCTGCTCGTCCGCCGACGGCGCGACGACCCGCTGCGCGAGTTGACCCCCCGGGAACGTGAGGTGCTGGGCCTGATGGCCGAGGGACGCTCGAACACGGCGATCGCCCGGACGCTGGTGGTCAGCGACGGTGCGGTGGAGAAGCACGTCCGCAACATCTTCACCAAGCTCGACCTCCCGCCGGACACCCACCACCTGCACCGGCGGGTCCAGGCCGTGCTGACCTACCTGCGCACCTGACCCCGGCGGGACGGGTCAGGGCTGGGTGGTCGCCAGGTGGACGGCCTCGGTGAGGGTGTCGGCCACCGGGTGACGCGAGGCGCGCAGCCGGGCCGGGTCGGTGAAGCCACCGGTGTAGAGGACGGCCCGACCGCCGACCGCCTCGGCCGCGTCGGCGTCGTCCAGCGAGTCGCCGATCAGCACCACCGAGGCGCCGTCGACCCCCAGCTCGGCGAGGTGCCGTCGGAGGGACTCCGCCTTGCGGTCGCCGCCGACCTCGGCCCGCAGCCCGTCGACCCGGCTGAAGTGCCCGGCCAGCCCGTACGTGTGCACGGTCGGCACCAGCTCGTCGTGGAACCACATGGACAGCAGCGACTGGCTGCCGGACCAGGCCGCGATGGCCGAGCGGGCGTCCTCGGCCAGCTCACAGGTGGTCAGGCCGACCCGGTACGCGTCGTGGAAGACCCGGTCCAGCCGGCCGAACGCCTCCTCGTCGACGGCCCGGCCGAGCACCTCGGCGTAGTAGTCGGCGATCGGGCGGCGGAACCGCACCCGGTGCTCGTCGGCGCTGACCGCCGGGCCGCCGAGACTGGCGAAGGCCGCGTTGGTGCAGGCCACCACGAGGCTGAGGTCGTTGAGCAGGGTGCCGTTCCAGTCCCACACCAGATGGGGGCGCGCAGGAGTCATCGGGCCACGATAACCAGCGCCGCGTCGAGGGTGGGGGCGGCGGCGGTCAGAGCTGCGGGGTGGTGAGGTCGCGCAGCAGCCGGTCCTCCTCGACCCGCCAGTAGCCGTGCTCCCGGCCGTCGAGGAGCACCACCGGCAGCCGGTCGCCGTACTCGCGCTCCAGCTCCAGGTCCCCGGTGACGTCGCGCTCGGTCCACCGGTCCCCGGTGACCGCGACCACCCGGGCGAGCGCCTCGCGGGCGTCGTCGCAGAGGTGGCAGCCGGGCCTGGTGATCAGGGCGAGCCGGGCGTCAGTGGACATCGGAACCTCCGTGGACGTCTCCGGCGGCGGGCGGCCGGAGCAGGGTCTTGCGCACCTTGCCAATCGCCGAGTGCGGCAACGCGTCGACGAACTCGACCGACGTCGGGCACTTGAACCGGGCCAGGTGCCGGGCGCAGTGGGCGAGCAGCTCCCCGGCCCCCACCGTACCGGCCGGGGCCGGCACGACGTACGCCCGGACGGTTTCGCCGGTGCGCGGATGCGGCACGCCCAGCACCGCCGACTCGGCCACCGCCGGATGCGCCTGGAGCACCAGCTCCACCTCGTGCGGGTAGACGTTGAACCCGTTGACCAGGATCACCTCGCGCAGCCGGTCCACCAGGAAGAGGTCGCCGTCGGCGTCGGCGTAGCCGACGTCCCCGGTGGCCCACCAGCCCTCCGGGTCCGGCCCGCCGCGTCCGTCCGGCCAGTAACCGGCGAAGAGGTTCGCGCCCCGGACCACGATCTGACCGGGGTCGGTGCCGGGCGAGGAGACGTCGAGGTCCATCTCGTCGGCGTCGTCCTCCGGCGGGGGCGCGCCGTCGCGCCACAGGTCCGCCCCGTCCGGCCCGACCAGGCGCAGTCCCACGCCGGGCAGCGCCCGTCCGATCGAGCCGGGCTTCGGCGCCCCGCCGACCAGGGTCGAGGTGAGCACCGGGGCGGTCTCAGTGAGGCCGTACCCGACGTGCACCGGACGGCCGGCGACCGCCGCGAAGCGCGCCGCGTCCGCCGGCTCCAGCGGTGCCGCGCCGCAGACCGCGGCCCGGACCGACGTCATCGCCGCCCCGACCGCCGCACCCGCCGCCGCCCAGGCCTGGAACATCGACGGTACGCCGACCAGCACGCTCACCCGGTGCCGGGCGATCTCGTCGAGCGCCCCGACGGTGGTGAACTCGTCGACGAGTACGCCGGTCGCCCCGTGGTGCACGACCGACCCGAGCCCGGTGTTCAACCCGTACGCGTGGAACAGCGGCAGGGCCAGCAGCACGGTGTCGTCCGGCCCGACCACCGCCGGAGTGATCTGGTCGACCTGCTCGTGGTTGGCGGTCAGCGCGCGGTGCGACAGCATGGCCCCCTTGGGCCGTCCCTCGGTGCCGGAGGTGTAGAGCAGGACGGCGAGGTCGTCCCCGCCCCGGGTGGGCGTCACCGCGCTGCCCGGCTCGGTCGGCACGCTGGTGTGCACGGCGGTGAGGGCCGGCAGGTCCGGGGCGATCCCGGCGACCAGGCCGGCCACGGTCGGCGTGGCGATCAGCACGGCGGTGCCGGAGTCCGCCAGCACGTGCCGCAGCTCGGTGGCGGTGAGCCCGGGGTTGAGCGGCACGGCGACCAGTCCGGCGCGGAGCGCGCCGAGGTAGCCGAGCACGAAGTCCGGGCAGTTGGGCAACGCGACGGCGACCCGGGCGGGCGGCTCACCGGAGTCCGGGTCGGTCGTCGGAACGGCCCGGCTGAGCGCGCGGGCCACCCCGTCCACCGCCGTGTCCAGTTCGGACCAGGTCACCGTCCGGTCGCGCCAGTGCAGCGCGACCCGGTCGGGACGACGGTCGGCCGCCCGGCGCACCCGGTCGGCGAGGTTCGGCGGCGCACTTCCCGCTGTCTGCTGCTGCACGGTCGCTGAGTCTGGCACAGTGGGCGGCCGGCAGACCATGCCCATCGATAGGTTGTCCGGCGATCGGGGCGCGCGACACCGCCCGACACGCCCGCCACCTGCGGTTTCACCCCTAACCACCTGTGCCGGGGAAAGTCAACCGGCATCGACGCACAAAGCGTCCGGCGCCGGTGCGACACGGCGGTGAATACTTCGGCTCTGTGTAACGGACTTGCCACACATGGGTGACGTTGGCCCTATTATCACTCGGGTCGAGTCACCCCATTTGCCGTGAGTCGACACCCCTCAGCCCGAGGAGGCCACCGTGCCTGTGACCGTATTGGACCAGCACCCCCCCGGGGGCTGCCGTCAGCCGGCGAGCCCCGGAGCAGCACCGACCGTCCGACCCGGAGGCGACACCGCCTCGACGTCCCCGCAGCGGGCCGGGAGGACGGCGTTTCCCGGCTGGAGGGAGGCCCGGTGACCACTTTCGGTTACGCAGAGCAACCAACGGGACTGATCCCCCTGCACCACCTCGACGACACGCGGCGCGCCGGGGAGGGCGACGACGGAACGGCCAGGCGGACGCGCAACCGGCCGCATCCGAACGAACCGCCGCCCCGTTCGATACCGCCCGGCGGCAACGCGAAGCCGGCCGGGGGACGGGTCGCCGTGCCGGCCCGACCGAGCATGCCGGCGCAGGGTCGCCGACCCGGCGACGAGGTGGAGCCGGTCGACCCGGCGGCCGCCGAGACGGCGCTCCTGCCGGCGGTTCCGGCCGCCGCCGCACCACCCGAGCCACCGCCCGCACCGCCGAGCCGTCCGGATCCGTCCGACCCGGCCACCGTGGTCTGGTCCCTGGTGGAGCGGGCCAAGGCCGGTGAGGCCGAGGCCTTCGGCCTGCTCTACGACCGGTACGTCGACACCGTCTTCCGGTTCGTCTACTTCCGGGTCGGCAACCGCCAGCTCGCCGAGGACCTCACCTCCGACACGTTCCTGCGGGCGCTCAAGCGGATCGGCAGCTTCACCTGGCAGGGGCGGGACCTCGGCGCCTGGCTGGTGACGATCGCCCGCAACCTGGTCGCCGACCACTTCAAGTCCGGCCGGTACCGGCTGGAGGTGACCACCGGCGACGTCATGGACGCCGACCGCGAGGACCGGGGCCCCGAGGGGAGCCCGGAGGCGGCCGTGGTCGAACACATCACCAACGTGGCCCTGCTGACCGCGGTCAAGCAGCTCAACCCGGAGCAGCAGGAGTGCATCGTGCTCCGCTTCCTCCAGGGGTTCTCGGTCGCGGAGACAGCCAAGGCCATGGGCAAGAACGAGGGGGCCATCAAGGCCCTCCAGTACCGTGCGGTACGCGCCCTGGCCCGACTGCTGCCGGACGGCTTCCAGCCCTGAGCCGGCCGGCACGTCGGCCCCGACCGGGCACCCCTCCGGCAGATAGTGATGACCATCACTGCTGTTCGATTTCGGCACTCCCGGCCCGTAACCCGGGCCCGGCGCCGACCGTTTCTCCGGGTGCGACCGGTGTTCGCCACGGCAAGCTCCCAGACCCGCGGTACGGGCGGCCCGCCCGCCACGACTCGTGCAGGCCGGCATCCCACCGGCTCCCGCCGTCACCGACGGCGGGGACCGCACGGTCGGCGGCGACGAGCCCGACCCACCGGTCCCCGGCCCCGCCGGGCGTCAGCCGGCCGGCGGGTGACCACACCGGCCGGACGACCGTGACCAGTGAGAGGAGATGCCTGCGGTGGACAGCAACCTCTTCTCCCGTCGGCGTGCCGAGCGTTTCGCGCAACTGCTCGACGAGGCCAACGGCGGCCGTCGACACCACGTGCGGTCCCGGGTCGACGACCGCCTCGGCGATCTGGTCGGGCTCGGCCGCCAGCTCGGCGCCGCCGCCCCACCGGCCGAGGTGGACCCGGACTTCCGCACCGGTCTGCGCGCGATGCTGGTGGCCGCCGCGGAACGCGAGGGCGTCGGCGCGAAGGCCGCCCCCACGGCCGGGTCCGACCCGGCCGGTCGGCGGACGGCCGCCGGGACGACCCCGCGCGGTCCGCTCGTACCTCCGGTCACCGCCCGTCGGGCCCGCGCCCGGGGTGCCATCCTGGTCGGGGTCGCCGCCGGTGCGGTGGCCCTCTCCGGCATCTCCGCGGCGAGCGAGAACGCGGTCCCCGGCGACGCCCTGTACGGCATGAAGCGCTCCACCGAACGCGCCCAGCTCGCCCTGGCCAGCTCGGACCTGAGTCGGGGCCAGCTCTTCCTGGACTTCGCCCGGACCCGGCTCGCCGAGGCGGACGAGGTACGGGGCGACCCGGCGGCCTTCGGGGTGATCCTCGACGACATGGACGAGGACACCCGGCAGGGTGTGCGCCTGCTCACCACCACTGCGGTACAGCGCACCGACGCGGCCGGGCTGGACGCCGTCGACACCTTCGTCACCGGGCAGCGGCGCGCGGTGACCGCCCTGCTCGACGGGGCGTCCCGCGCCGAACGGGACCGCGCCCGCAGCTCCCTGGCGCTGCTCGACGCAGCGGAGCAACGGTCCGACGCGCTCCGGGCGGCCCTGGTCTGCGGTGCCCCGCAGGAAGGTGGGACCGACCTGCTCGGCCCGACCGCCGGGGCGTGCCCGACCGCCCGCTGACCCCGCCCGGAAGCGCCGCAGCGTCCGTCGCTCCGATCTTCCTTGGCTAGTCTCGCGGTTGGCAGGCATCGCGCCGCGCGCGGCGGGACGTCACGCCCGACCGGTCCGCCGCCCACCGCGGCCCGGGTGTCGAGCGGAGGGAGTTTCCACGTGGCCCGGACCCGAAAGGTGACCGTCAGTACGGACGCCCACGGGCACACCGCAGGTTGGGCCGCCACCGGGCTGGAACCGCCCGACCTTCCCACGCCCGATCCGTCCGCCGCGGCCTTCTTCGACGTCGACAACACGATGATGCAGGGCGCGTCGATCTACTGGTTCGCCCGGGGCCTCGCCGCCCGGAAGTACTTCACCACCGGCGACCTGACCCGGTTCGCCTGGCAGCAGCTCCGGTTCCGGCTGCTCGCGACCGAGCACGCCGGGGACATGACCCACGCCAGGGAGGCCGCCCTCGCCTTCGTCGAGGGCTGGCGGGTGGACGACGTCGAACGGCTCACCCAGGAGATCTTCGACGAGCTGATGGCCCCCCGGATCTGGGCCGGCACGCGCCAACTCGCCCTGCGCCACCTCGACGACGGGATCCGGGTCTGGCTGGTCAGTGCCGCGCCGGTGGAGATCGGCCGGGTGATCGCCGCCCGGCTCGGCCTGACCGGGGCGATCGGCACGGTCGCCGAGATCGTCGACGGCGTCTACACCGGACGGCTGGTCGGTGACCTGATGCACGGCCCGGCCAAGGCCGAGGCGGTCGCCCAGCTCGCCGCCGTGGAGGGGCTGGCCCTGTCGCGGTGCGTCGCCTACAGCGACTCCGCCAACGACCTGCCGATGCTCTCGGCGGTCGGTCGGGCGGTCGCGGTCAACCCGGACACGGTGTTGCTGCGTACCGCCCGGGAGCGGGGCTGGGAGGTCCGGGACTTCCGTACCGGCCGGAGGGCGGCCCGGATCGCCGTGCCGTCGACGGCCGCCGCCGGGCTGCTGGCCGGGGCGGTCGGCGCCGGGATGGCCCTGCACCGCCGGCGACGGCTCCGTTGATCCACCGCCGGTGGTCGGCGCCGCTCACGGGCCCGGCCCGGCGGCACCGTCCGGGGCTGGCCGGGCTCGCCGTGGCGGTCGCCGCCGGTACCGCGCTGGTCACGTTGCCGCAGGCCGGTTCCGGACCCGCCGAGCCGCCACCGCCGCCGCGTCGGGTCGAGCAGGAGTGGCCCGGGGCCGTACGGCGGGAGCTGCCGGCCCGGCTGGCCGACGGTACGGCGTACAGCCCGGTCTGGTTCCTCGACCCGGCCACCTCGATCGGCACCGCGCCCAGCCCCGACGGGCGTCACCTGCGGCTGGTCCGACGATCCGCCGACGGCACCGTCCACCAGCTACGCCGGCTGCCGGCGGCCGGAAGCCCGCAGTACGCCGGCTTCACCGACTCCGGCCCGGTCGTGGCGTGGACGGAGACCACCACCGGCCCGGACGGCCGGGGGCGTACCGAGGTGTGGGCGGCGGAACCGGGCTCGGCACGGCCGGCCCGACGGGTGACCACGGACGGCGGTGACGTCCTCCTCGTCAACTCCCGGTACGACCTGGTGATCGGCTCGGGCCGGCTGCACTGGGTCGCGGCGGCGCCCGGGGACGCCCGGGTGACCGAGGTGCGCTCGGCGCCACTGGACGGGGGCCGGGTGACGGTACGGACCGAGCCGGGTGCCTGGACGCTGTCGGCGTGGCCGTGGCTGGTCAGCGCGGCGACCGGTGACGCCGGTCCGGTGCGGCTGCGCCACCTCGTCGACGGTACCGAACGCACGGTGCCGGCCGGCCCGGACGAGCTGCTCGGCTGCGGCCCGGTCTGGTGTCGGGCGCTGACCCCGGCTGGGCCGGGACCGGGCCGGCTGGACCTGTTCCGCCCGGACGGCCGGGACCGGCACCGGGTGGCCGGTGGGGACACCCACGCCGCGCTGGTCGACGTGGCGGTGCGCGACCGGTTCGAAGTGGTCCTGTACACCGGGCCGACGGGCACGGTCGGCGACGGCGCCCAGCTGCGGCTCTACGACCTCACCCGGCGGCGGACGCTGGTGGCGGCCGACGGGGTGGGGCTGGTGCTCTGCCGGGGCGACGCGCTCTGGTGGTCCACCGGCGGGCGTGAGGTGACCGGCTGGCACGTCCTGGACCTGCGCACCCTGAGCTGAGCCTGACCCCGGACCCGAACGGTGGCCGTCCGGCGGGGGGGGGCGTCAGGGCCCGAACGGGTCGGGCCGACGTTCCAGGAGCTGGTGCAGGGTCTGCTGGATGGTCTCCCGGACCTGGTCGGCGAGGTTGAACACGACCAGCGGGTCGTCGGCCGAGTCGGTCAGGTGCGCGGTGGGGATCGGCGGGCAGAACTCGATCAGCCACTTGCTCGGCAGCGGCACCATGCCCAGCGCCCCGAGCCACGGGAAGGTCGGGGTGATCGGGAAGTAGGGGAGCTTGAGCAGGCGCGCGAGCGGCTTGATGTCGGCGAGCATCGGGTAGGTCTCCTCGGCGCCGACGATGGCCACCGGGACGATCGGGGTGCCGGTACGCAGCGCCGCCGAGACGAACCCGCCCCGACCGAAGCGTTGCAGCTTGTACCGGTCGGCGTAGAGCTTGCCGATGCCCTTGAACCCCTCGGGGAAGACGCCGACCAGTTCGCCGTTGCGCAGCAGGCGTTCGGCGTCCGGGTTGCAGGCGACCGTACCGCCGGACTTGCGGGCCACCTCGGAGACGATCGGCATCCGGAAGACCAGGTCCGCGCCGAGCAGCCGGAGGAACCGGTGCGCCGGGTGCTGGTCGTGCAGGGCCGCGGAGAGGATCAACGCGTCCAGCGCGACGGTGCCGGAGTGGTTGCCGACCACCAGGCCGGCCTCCTCCACGGGTACGTGTTCCAGGCCGGTGACCTCGGTCCGGAACCAGTCCCGGTAGAGCAGGCGCAGCAGCGGGTGGAAGACCGCCTCGGTGAGATCCGGGTCGAAGCCGAACTCGTCGATCTCGTAGTCGCCGGCCAACCGGCGACGCAGGAAGGCCAGGCCCTGAGCGACCCGGCGGTCCCACTGGTCGACCGGACGGTCCGGCACGGCGGGCGGATCCGGGTGGTGGCCGTTGCGGCGGGCCGGTCGGGCCAGGTCGGTGGCGTCCGGCGGCGCGAACGGGCGGCCCGCCGGCACGTCCCGCTCGGTCCCGTCGGGGCGGCTCACGACTGCTCCCGTACGGCCGCCCGGACCTGCCTGATCCCGGCGAGGACGGCCTGTTCGGCGGCGGTGAGCTGGTCGCGGGTGACCACCACTCCCCCGTGGTGGGCGCGGAGGAAGTCGTCGAAGGCGGCGGCGGTGGAGCGCGGGGTGAAGCCGTACTCGGCGACCAGTCGGCTGGTGTCGACCACCCGGCCGTGCACGAAGAGGTCGACCTGGTCGAGGCCGAGCCGGCCGTACCCGAGCGTCCGGGCGAGCGCGACCGCCCCGGAGAGCCCCGGCTCCAGCACCGGCACCTCGAGCCGACCGGCCCGGCGGATGGCCTGCGAGAGCGAGAGCACACCCGGACCGGCGACGTTGTAGGTGCCCGGATGGTCCTCGACGACCGAGCGGTACAGCACCTCCAGGGCGTCGTCGAAGTGGAGGAACTGGAGTCGGGGATCCCGGCCGAGGACGGTGGGGACGATCGGCTGGCGGAAGTACCGGGTCAGCGTGGTGTCGGCGGTGGAACCGATGAACGGCGCGAAGCGCAGCACGGTGGCGGTGACGTCGGGTCGGCGGCGACGGAAGCCGCGGACGTACCCCTCGATGTCGAGGATGTCGCGGCCGAACCCGCCGCGCGGCACCTCGCGCGGCTCGGTCTCCTCGGTGAAGACCGCCGGGTCGCGGAAGGAGACGCCGTACGCCGCGGTCGACGACCGGACGACGACCTTGCGCAGCCGGGGTGCCCGCTGGCAGGCGGCGAGGAGCTGCATGGTGCCGATGACGTTCTGTTCCTTCATCGCCGCCCGGCCGCCCTGCTGCCGGTCGGGGGCGCTGACCAGGGCGAGGTGGACCACCGCGTCGACCTCCAGGTCGGCGAGGAGGTCACCGAGCGAGCCGGCGTCGACCCGCACCCGCTCGACCCGGTCGAGCAGGTCGGCCGGCTCCGCCGCGCCGGCCGGATCCGCGCCGATCACCCGGTCGATCCTGGGGTCGGCGGCGAGCCGGGCGGCGACGTGCGCGCCGAGATAGCGACTGACCCCGGTCACGACGACGACCCCCGGAGCACCTGAGGTGCCACCGGGGGTCATGTCGCGCACCCTGCCCGGCAGGCCGGATCATCCAGCCGGGACGTCCACGGCCTTCTCACCTGAGCCTCCGAGGGTCGACAGATGGCAAGTGGTACACGGTGCCGGGTCACCCCCGGCACCGGTCACTTGCCGAGACGGCGACGCTGGACGCGGGTCTTGCGCAGCAGCTTGCGGTGCTTCTTCTTAGCCATGCGCTTGCGGCGCTTCTTGACCACCGAGCCCATACGACAGCCTTTCGATGCAACGTGCGGGGCGGACCAGAGGCACCACGACATGGTGCTGGTACCGCTTGCGGACAACGGACCGGACCTGGTGAGTGGCATCGCGGCGCACCGCTGGGTGGTCACGGTCGAGATCCAGGGTAGCCGCAGAGCATCAGCAGGACCAACGCGCCCCCGTCGATGCCCGTTCCGGGGCGCTCCGGGACACCCCCGGCCCGCGCCGGCCCGCGTTCCCGGGACGACCGTCAGGCGGTCTCGGAGAACGCTCCGCGCAGGTACTCGTGCACCGCGTGTTCGGGCACCCGGAACGACCGGCCGACCCGCACCGCGGTGAGTTCACCGCTGTGCACGAGCCGGTAGACCGTCATCTTCGACACTCGCATGACCGCCGCCACCTCGGCGACGGTGAGGAACTTGACCTCCGACAGCCGTCCGTCGGACTGCGACCCGGCCATGGCTCACCGACCCATCCCATGCCCAGCGCGGCCTGCGACGGGTTCGTCCCGCCACCAGGGCAACGCGCGTGTTACCAGTACGGTAACGGGACGGCTGTGAACGGCGCGATCCCTTCGCGCATTTGATCTCGTCAGGAGTCAGCTTCCGCCCGGTTGAGCTGCGGCGGAAGGCGCCCGGTGGCTCCGGTGGCGCCACCGGGGCCACCGGGCGGGCGCCCCGGGCCGATTGCGGACACGGTCCGGGGCTCCGCACTGGGAGCGTGGTCAGTGTCGCAGACCCGACCGGCGGTCCGGACGGCGGTCGATCATGGCGGCCCACTGCCGGGGTGGACGCTCCGCGACCACGGGACCGGCCGATCCGGCGGGGACGCGCCCGGCCACCCCCGCTCGCGGAGCTGGCCCCGGGCACTCCCGGGCGGAACCGCCTAGCCGGCCACGGCCGCGCGTACCCGGGCGACGCAGTCGTCGTGCAGCTCCGGCCACGGCTCGCCGTAGACCTCCCGGGCGGCGTCCGCCACCGGCCGGCGGTCGTGCACCACCGCCGCGAAGAAGTCGAGCAGGCGCTGGCCGCCGTACCGGTCCACCAGGTACCGGACGGCCAGGTAACCGACGCCGTAGCTGGCCGCGACCCGGTCGGCGGGGGCGTCGGCGCCGGGAGCGAGGGTGTCGAGACGGCCGTCCCAGCCGCCCCCGGCCACCAGCCGCCGGACGTCGTCCAGCCCGGCGTACCGGCGCACCGGGCGGCCACCCGCCCCGGCCAGCTCGGCCGTCCCCTCCACCAGCCACCAGGCGTGCCGGTCGGACCAGCCGCCGGCCGGCAGCGACGCGGCGTGGGTCAGCTCGTGCCGGAGCAGGTCGGCGACCCCTCCGGTGCGCAGCGCGTCCGCGTTCAGCACCACCTCGTGATGCCCGCCGCCGACGGTCACCACGTACCCACCGGTCCACGCCGGCCGGCCGCCGCCGTACCAGCGTCGCCACTCGGCCCGGCCGGCATAGAAGATCCGGTACCGGTCCGGCGGGACACCGTCCACGACGTACCCGTCGGCGACCGTCGCGGCAGCCTCCGCCTCGGCGAGCAACCCGGGCAGCCGGGTCCGCAGGTCGGGGGTGGTGGCCACGACGGTGCGCCGGCCGACGGCGGCCACCAGTTCGCTGACCTCCCACGGCCGGGTACCGGTCTCGGCGGAGGCGGAGGGTTCGACGGCGACCAGGCGGGGTCCGTCGGACGTCTCCCGCCACCGGGTAGCGGCCAGCACCGGGCTGGGGGTGCAGGTGGGCACCACGAGGCAGTACCGGTAGGTCACCACCTGCCGCCACTGGCCCGGCCGACCGGGCGTCGGGGTCGGCTGCCCGCTCGACTCGGCCCGCCAGACCGCGATCCGCAACGCGCGCAGGGCGGTGAACCGCCGGCCGAGGTCGACCCGGGCGGCCGGCTCGGCGACCGCGAGGAAGCCGTCCCGGTCACCGCGCAGCAGCGCCCCGGCCTGCCGACCGAGTTGCGCGTCGATCGCGGCGGCCAGCCGGGCGGCCGGCCCGCCGGGACCCGATGCCGGGTCCCCGGTCGACCGGCCCGCCGTCTGACGGACCACGGCCGCCACCAACGCCGCCGGCAGGAGGCAGCCCAGGGCCACGGCCACCACGGCGACCACTGCCCAGAGGACCCCGCGCCGCCTGCGCCGCGACCCGTGCCGCTCGTCCTCCACGGCGGGGAGAGTACGCCATTCGGCTGGCCGGACTGCCGTTTGCGCCGGCTGGTCAGGGCTTCCGGCTTACCTAGACTCCGGACATGGCTCGTACCGGCCCCCGGCTCACCCCGCAGACGGTCGAGGTGCTGCGGCTGCTCCTCGCCGCGCCGGACCAACCCCGGTACGGCCGGGACATCGCCCGCCAGACGAAGCTGAAGACCGGCACCCTGCACCCGATCCTGGCCCGGATGGAGGTGGCCGGCTGGGTGGAGAGCTTCTGGGAGGACCCGGCCGCGCACGAGGCCCAGGGCCGGCCGCGCCGCCGGTACTACCGGCTCACCCCCGACGGGGTACGGGTGGCCGGCGCGGCCGTCGCCTGCGTGGCCGGCGAGGGGCACCCGGGCGTCGGGTCGCCCGTCCTGCGTACCGAGCACGGCTTCCGCCCGCATTAGCGGGGTGCCGGCTCGGGTCAAGAGCCACCGGGCCACATTGGCAGACCGTGAAAGAAAAAATTACAACTAGACCGGTCAATGTCTACCTAGGTAGGTTTTCTGGAGAGCGCTCGCCGCCGGACACGTCGGCCGGGTTCCGGCCGGTCGGCCTTCGGACCCTGCCGGCCACCCGGCATCTCGACCCACCGGAGAACGGGGGCGGTGGGTCGGGCGGGCGCCCCCACCCGGGGCCCCACCGGACGCCGGGTGTGGCGCGGGCCGGCGGACGAGGGGTCTCCGCCGGCCCGCTCCGCGTCCGGCGGGCGGATCACTTCCGGGAGAGCAGGGCGCGGCCGAAGAAGGCGAGGTTGGCCGGGCGCTCGGCGAGCCGCCGCATGAGGTAGCCGTACCACTGGTCGCCGTAGGGCACGTACGTCCGGACGGTGTAGCCGGCGGCGACGAGCCGGGCCTGCTCCTCGGGCCGGATGCCGTAGAGCATCTGGAACTCGAAGCTGCCCGGCCCCCGGTCGAACCAGCGGGCCCGGTCCTCCCCGATCGCGATCAGGCGGGGGTCGTGGGTGGCGAGCATCGGATAGCCGGCCCCGGACAGCAGCACGGTCATGCAGCGGACGTAGGAACGGTCCACGTCCCGGGCCGACTGGTACGCGACGGACTCCGGCTCGCGGTACGCGCCCTTGCAGAGCCGGACCCGGGAACCGGCGGTGGCCAGGTCCCGGCAGTCCGCCTCGGTCCGCCGCAGGTACGCCTGGAGGACCGCCCCGGTGCCGGGGTGGTCCGTGCGGAGCTTGGACAGGATGTCCAGCGTCGAGTCGGTGGTGGTGTGGTCCTCCATGTCCAGGGTGACCGTGGTGCCCGCCTCGTCGGCGGCCACGCAGATCGACCGGGCGTGCTCGTAGGCGAGCTGCTCGTCGAACTTCTGGCCGAGGGCGGAGAGCTTCACGCTCACCTCGGCCGCCGGGGTGAGCCCGGCCGCGTGCAACGCCCGCAGCAGGGTGAGGTACCCGTCGCGGGTGGCGGTGGCCTGCTCGGGTTTGACGGTGTCCTCGCCCAGGTAGTCGAGGGTGACCGTGAGGCCGTCGCCGACGAGTCCGCGGGTCGCGCGCAACGCGTCGTCGGTGCCGGCGCCGGCGACGAACCGGCGGACGACGTCCCGGGTGTAGGGGGCCGTCTCGACGAGCCGCTCGACCCGGGATGACCGGGCTGCGGCGAGGATGACCGAACGGAGCATGAGCCGAGCGTAACGCCCGACCCGGGAGCCGCGCCCGGCAGCGGCCACCTGCACCGCTGGCCCGTTTTGCCCCGGGATGGTGGCCCGGAAATCGTTGACCAGGGCCATTTCCCGCACGACCGGGTGACGACGCGGTGGCGACCATCCGCTACAACGAACGGGTGGAAACTCGCTCCCCTCGCCGCCTCCGGTCGGCGACCGTGCAACTCGGCACGCTCACCGTGCTCGCGCTGGCGCTCTCCGGGTGCAACATGACCTCGGACGACGACGATGACGACTGCGCCCTCGGTCCGGGCGGCGGAGGCGGCACCGTGGCGCTGGCCTTCCGGAACCCCGCACCGACGACCGGCGGGGCCGCCCCGGAACCGGTCTCGGCGGCCGTCCCGGAACGTGGCGGCTTCGGCACCCACCTGGCCGACTGCGGCGGCTGACGTGCGCCGGGAGACCCGCGCGCCCCGGCCCGGCTGGCAGGCGACGATCCGCGAGCAGGGCCTGGTCTACGCCGAGACCGAACTGCCCGACGGCGAACTCATGTCGTACTGGGACGAGAGCGCCGCGTACGCGTTCGACCTGGCCGAGGTGCTCCGGCTGGAGGAGGCGACCGAGGAGTTGCACCGGATGTCGGTGGCCGCCGCCGAGCACGTGGTGGCCCGCAACCGGTACGCCGACTTCGGCATCCCGGCCTGGGCGGCCGAGGCGGTGGCCCGGTCGCTGCGCGAGCGCCCGCCCAGCCTGTACGGCCGGTTCGACCTCTGGTACGACGGATCCTGGCCGCCGAAGCTGCTGGAGTACAACGCCGACACCCCCACCTCGCTGGTCGAGGCCGGCATCATCCAGTGGTACTGGCTGGAGCAGACCGGGCCCGACCTGGACCAGTGGAACAGCCTGCACGAACGGCTGGTCGCCGCCTGGCACCGGATCGGCCTGGGTCTGCACGATCCGACCGTCCACGTGTTCTGGTCGCGGGAGGAGGACTCCGGCGAGGACCAGATGACCGCCGGCTACCTCGCCGAGTGCGCCCGCCAGGCCGGGCTCAAGGCCGAACTGATGCCGATCCAGGAGGTCGGCTGGGACGGCCGCCGCTTCGTCGACCGGCAGGACCGACCGGTCACCACCTGCTTCAAGCTCTACCCGTGGGAGTGGATGCTCGCCGAGCCGTACGGGCGGCCCGCCCTGGAGCCGGGCACCCCGACCACCTGGATCGAGCCCGCCTGGAAGCTGCTGCTGTCCAACAAGGCGCTGCTGGCCGTCCTCTGGGAGCTGTACCCCGGGCACGAGCTGCTGCTCCCGGCCTACCTCGACTCGCCCCGGCAGATGCCCGAGTACGTGGTCAAGCCCCTGCTCGGGCGGGAGGGCGGGTCGGTCCGGATCGTCACCGCCGGTGGCGCCGAGATCAGCAACCCGGGCATCTACGGCGACGAGGGCTGGTGCTACCAGGAGTTCCGGGCGCTGCCGGAGTTCGCCGGCAACCGGGTGGTGCTCGGCAGCTGGATCGTCGACGGCGAGTCGGCCGGGGCGGGCATCCGGGAGAGCGCAAGCCTGATCACCGATGGCTACGCCCGGTTCCTGCCTCACTACATCGATGCGCCACGCGCTTCCTGAGTCGTCTACCGTTGGGGGTGTGAACTTCGACGCGTACGCCCGAAACGGCGTTGACCTCGTCAACGCCCGCCTGGACGACCTCGACGACCTGCTGTCCCTGCTCCCCGGTGATGACGCGGGGCTGCGCGAAGAGATCACCGAACGGGATCTGGCGACCTTCCGCCGGGCCCGGAAACGGCTGCGGGGTGTCTTCGAGTCCGGCGCCTCCGGCCGGGACGCCGAGACGGTCGCGGAGCTGAACTCCCTGCTGGAGTCGTACCCGGTGCACCCGCACATCTCCGGGCACGACTCGAGCGACTGGCACATGCACCCGGCGAGCCGCGGCGCCTCGATCGCGGTCGACTACCTGGCCGGCGCGGTCTGGGGACTGGCCGTCTGGCTCTGCGAGTACGGCAGCGCCCGGTTCGGGGTCTGCGCGGACGAGCGGTGCGGCAACGTCTACCTGGACACGTCCTCCAACTGCTGCCGGCGGTTCTGCTCGGAGCGCTGTGCCACCCGGTCGCACGTGGCCGCCCACCGGGCGCGCAAACGCGCCGCCACCGCCGACCAGCCACTCGCCCCGGTCAGCTGAACCCACCCACCGCTCCGCCACCCGCCGGCCCGCTTGTCGGTTACCTGGCTGGCCGGCACCGCCACCCGGTCCGGTCGCCGACCGCCCACCTGCGGCGGTGGTTCAGGCGTCGACCGGGGACGGAGCGGCGAGGTGCTGGCGGGCGAAGTCGAGAGCGGCCCGCAAATCGGCCTCGCGGACCGCACGGCTCTTCGCACCCCGGGTGGCCACCTCCACCGCCACCGAACCGGTGAAGCCCCGCCCGGCCAGCGAGGAGAGCAGCTCGGCGCAGGGCTGGTTGCCCCGCCCCGGCACCAGGTGCTCGTCGCGCCCCTCGCCGGTGCCGTCGCCGAGGTGGACGTGGGCCAGCCGGTCGGCCATCCGGTCGGCCATCGCCAGCGCGTCGGTGTGCGAGGCGGCGCAGTGCGACAGGTCGAGGGTGTAGGCGTCGTACCCGGTGTCGGTCGGATCCCAGCCGGGCAGGTACGGCACGAACTGCCGGCCCGCCATCCGCACCGGGTACATGTTCTCCACCGCGAAGCGCAGCCCGCCGTGCCGCCGGCCGATGTCGGCCATGCCGTCGGCGAAGCCCCGGGCGTAGTCGCGCTGCCAGGTGAAGGGCGGGTGGACGACGACCGTCGGAGCCTGGAGGTCCTCCGCCAACTCGGCCGCCTTCCGGAGCCGCTCCCACGGGTCGGGGCTCCACACCCGCTGGGTGACCAGCAGGCAGGGCGCGTGCACCGACAGGACCGGCACGTCGTAGTGCGCGGCGAGACCGCGCAGCGCGCCGGCGTCCTGGCTGACGGCGTCCGTCCAGACCATCACCTCGACGCCGTCGTAGCCGAGCGCCGCGGCCAGCTGGAACGCCGCCGCAGTCGGCTCCGGGAAGACCGAGGAGCTGGAAAGGAGCACCGGGACGCGGGAAGTCACAGGAACCAGGGTAGCCCGCCGTCGATGACGGCATCGTGACGAGCAGTCGCAAACCACCCGTAGCCTTCGGATTCGATCACACCGGCCCGAGCTGGTCCAGCCGACGGAGGATGACCCCCTCGCGCAGCGCCCAGGGGCAGACGTCCAGCGCCTCGACGTCCAGCCGGCGGAGCACCGCCTCGGCCACCACCGCCCCGGCGAGGAGCTGGTGCGAACGGCCGGCGCTGACCCCCTCCACCTCGGCGAGCTGGACGGGTGGGATGTGCCGGATGAAGGTCAGCACCTGCCGCAGCCCGGTCCGGGTGAGCCGGCGGGGGGCCCACAGACCGGCGCTGGACGGGGCCGCCCCGGCCAGCCGGGCCAGCGTCCGGAACGTCTTCGAGGTGACCACCGGCCGGTCCCAACCCACCCCGGCCATCTGCTCGACCACCGGGTCGAGCATCGTGTCGACGTACTCCCGTAACTCGTCGACGACCTCGGCGGGCGGCGGGGTGGCGGTGGTCGGGTCCACCCCCAGCCGCTCCCGGGTCAGCCGGCCGGCACCGAGCGGCAGCGACACCGCCACGGTCGGGTCCTCGTCGATCCCGGCGGCCACCTCCAGCGAGCCACCGCCGATGTCCAGCACCAGCAGCCGGCCGGCCGACCAGCCGAACCAGCGGCGCACCGCCAGGAAGGTCAGCCGCGCCTCGTCCGCCCCGGCGAG
The DNA here is from genome assembly GCF_040639195.1 of Micromonospora sp. NPDC023956. Lineage (NCBI taxonomy): Bacteria > Bacillati > Actinomycetota > Actinomycetes > Micromonosporales > Micromonosporaceae > Micromonospora > Micromonospora sp. NPDC023956. The sequence goes on along the minus strand of NZ_JBEZZN010000003.1, from coordinate 360,286 downwards.
CACCTCCAGCCGTACGCCGGTCTCGTCCCGGACCCGGGCCAGCACCTCGGCGCCGTTGGTGGCGTCGCGGACGGCGGAGGTGGCGAAGGCGATCAGGTCGTCGGTGGCCAGGCCGACGGCCGCCTGCCGAGCGGTGCCCACCGCCTCGACCAGCGCGTCCGCGCCGGCCCGACGCAACGCGCCGTCCGGGCCGATCTGCTCGGCGAGGCGGAGCACCATCTTCTCGGAGTGCGCCGGCCAGGGGTGGGCACCGTGGTGCGCGTCCACCACCAGCAGGTGCACCGTGTTGGAACCGACGTCGAGAACACCCAGTCGCATGGGAAGACCCTAGAGCCCACCCGGGTAACCGGCTCGCCTGCCGGGCGGCCGCACCCGCGTTAGGCTGGCCGGATGGAGATCCGAGTGCTGGTGGACGGGCCGGCCGACCCGCGCAGCCGCGAAGTGCCGCTGGATTTCCCCCGCGAGTGGGTCGAGTTCGTCGACCCGGCCGACGAACGGCACGTCGTCCGCGCCGACCTGACCTGGCTGCTCTCCCGCTGGACATGCATCTTCGGCCGGGGCTGCCACGGCATCGTCGCCGGTCGGGCCGCGGACGGGTGCTGCTCGCACGGCGCGTTCTTCACCGACGACGACGACGAGAAGCGGGTGCGGGCCGCCGCCAAGCGACTGACGCCGCAGACCTGGCAGCACCACCGGCGCGGGTTCAAGAACTGGACCGAGATGGACACCGTCGACGGCAAGAACCCGGCCCGGCGGACCGCCACCCGGAGCGTCGACGGCCCGTGCGTCTTCCTCAACGACGCCGACTTCCCCGCCGGGGGCGGCTGCGCGCTGCACGCCCAGGCGCTGCGGGACGGAGCGCACCCGCTGGAGTACAAGCCGGACGTCTGCTGGCAGCTGCCGATCCGGCGGGACCAGGAGTGGAGCAAGCGGCCGGACAACACGAAGGTGCTGGTGACCACACTGGCCGAGTTCGACCGGCGGGGCTGGGGCTCCGGTGGGCACGACCTGGACTGGTGGTGCACCTCGTCGCCGGAGGCGCACGTCGGCGGCGAGCCGATGTACCGGTCGTACGGGCCGGAGCTGACCGCACTGATCGGCGAACCCGCGTACGTCAAGCTCACCGAGCTGTGCGCGGCACGCCACCGGCAGGGCCTCGTCGCCCCGCACCCGGCCACCCCGTCCTGACTCGGTGCGGGGGGGGGCGGGAGTCCCCTGTCACCGTCCGGTGAGCAGCAGGGAACCCTGCCACCACCCTCGGCCGGTCGGCCTACGGCTCGAACTTGTAGCCGAGGCCGCGCACCGTGACGATGTAGCGCGGCGCGGACGGTTCCGGCTCGACCTTCGAGCGCAGCCGCTTGACGTGCACGTCGAGGGTCTTGGTGTCGCCGACGTAGTCCGCGCCCCACACCCGGTCGATGAGCTGCCCCCGGGTGAGCACCCGGCCGGCGTTGCGCAACAGCAACTCCAGCAGCTCGAACTCCTTCAGCGGGAGCTGCACCGGCGCGCCGTCGACGGTCACCACGTGGCGTTCGATGTCCATCCGGACCGGTCCGGCGGCCAGGCTGGGGCCGCCCGCATCGGCCGGCTCGGCGCTGCGCCGCCGCAGCACCGCCCGGATCCGGGCGACCAGCTCACGTGGCGAGTACGGCTTGGTGACGTAGTCGTCCGCCCCGATCTCCAGGCCGACCACCTTGTCGATCTCGCTGTCCCGGGCGGTGACCATGATGATCGGCACGTGGGAGCGCTGGCGGAGCTGGCGGCACACCTCCGTACCGGACATCTCGGGAAGCATCAGGTCGAGCAGGACGATGTCCGCACCCGTGCGATCGAACTCGGTGAGGGCGGACGTCCCGGTCGCGGCGACCGACACCTCGAAGCCCTCCTTCCGGAGCATGTACGACAGGGCGTCGGAGAAGGACTCCTCGTCCTCGACCACCAGAACGCGGCTCACCAGAGGGTTTCCTTTCGGTACGGTCAGACCTGCCGGAGCTCGGCCGGGCCGGCCTCGATCTCAGCGGACTGGAGTGTCGCCGCCAGGTCGTCCGGCGGACGGGCGGGCAACCGGAGGGTGAACGTCGAGCCACCACCAAGAGTGCTCGACACCTCGACCCGTCCGCCATGGTTACTGGCGATGTGCTTGACGATGGCCAGGCCCAGGCCGGTGCCCCCGGTGGAGCGGGAACGGGCCTGGTCGGCCCGGTAGAACCGTTCGAAGACCCGGTCCACGTCGGTGGGGGCGATACCGATGCCCTGGTCCGCGACGGCGACCTGGACGTGCTCGTCCTCGCTCCGCACGGTCACGGTGACCGTGGTGTCCTGGCCGGAGTAGATGATCGCGTTCTCCACGAGGTTCGCCACCGCCGTGGCGACCTGGCTGTCGTTGCCGTACACGGTCAGGCCCCGCTCGCCCTCGACGGCGATGGCCACCCGTCGGGCGGCGGCCGTGGTGCGGGTCCGGTCGAGCACCTCGGCGACCACCCAGTCCACCGCTACCGGCTCGGGGGCGGGCTGCGGTTCGGCGCCCTGCAACCGGGTCAGCTCCAGCAGCTCGTGCACCAGCCGGCCCAACCGGGTCGACTCGTGCTGGATCCGCTCGGCGAACCGCCGGGCGGCGGCCATGTCCTCGGAGCGGCCCGCGGCGGTCGGGTCGGCCGCCCCGGCGGTGGTCGGTCCGACCGCGCCGGCGCTCGTCCCCGCCGGTTCGGTGGCGTCGAGCAGGGCTTCGGCGAGCAGTTGGAGCGCGCCGATCGGGGTCTTCAGCTCGTGGCTGACGTTGGCCACGAAGTCGCGGCGGACCCGGGCCAGCCGGTGCGACTCGGTCACGTCGACGGCCTCGACGGCGACGTGGCCTCCGCCGATGCCCATCGCCCGCAGGTGCACCCCGAGCGGGTCCGGGCCGACGTTGTCGCGGCCCCGGGGCAGGTCGAGCTCGATCTCGCGGCGCACGCCGGTGCGCCGCACCTGCCCCGCCAACGTACGGATCAACGGGTGGGCGGCCATCGAGCCGGGCGTGGTGCCGGTGCGGAGCAGCCCCATCGCCCGAGCCGCCGGGTTGACCAGCACCGGCTGGTCGTCGGAATCGAGCACGACCACGCCGGCCCGGAGTGAGTCGATCGTTCTGCGGCCGAGGCCGGAGAGTCCTGCCTGCTGGTCGTCGGGCATCGCGGGCCTTCCTGCCGTGTTCCACCCGGATCCTGCGGAGCCCGTGCGCGGGGCGCGCGACCGGCGGGCGTACCGGGCCAGCAGAAGCCCGGCGACCAGCCCGATCACCAGGGCCAGCAGCACGCCGACCGTCGTTGCCCAGTCCACCCGGCGATCGTAGGGTCATTGTTCATCCGGCAACCGTGCAGAATGGGGCGAATCACTCTCGCTTCCGGGAGTGTTCACCGTCCCGACGGTGCACGTTCACCGTGGTTCACCCGGGCTCCGCCTGCCGCCCCTACGGTTGGCGCCGCAGCACCGCGCCGCCCGGTTCGCCGACGGCCACCCACCCGCGCCGTCCCCGCCCCGGGGCGGCGTTCCACCCGGGCCGCCGCCGCAGGGTGACGGCGACCACCGACCACAGGACGTGACGATGCGCGACGAGTTCCGGGCCGAACTGGAGGCCGTCAGCCAACTGCTGGTGGACATGGCCGAGGGGATCCGGGCCGCCATGCGGCAGGCCACCCGGGCACTGCTCACCGCCGACCGGAAGGCGGCCGAGGTGGTGATCGTGCGGGACGCCGAGATCGACAGCCTCTACCGGAACGTCGAGGAGCGGGTCTGCGAACTGCTCGCCCGGCAGGCCCCGGTCGCCTCGGACCTGCGGGCGGTGATCACCGCGCTGCACGTCGCCGCCGACCTGGAACGGATGGGTGACCTCGCCGACCACGTGGCCAAGACCGCGCTGCGGCGGCACCCCTCCCCCGCCGTCCCCGCCGAACTGCGGCCGATCTTCACCGACATGGCCGACATCGCGGACCGGATGGCAGCGAAGATCGCCTCGGTGCTGGCGGACCCGGACGCCGACCTCGCCGCCGAACTGGACCGCGACGACGACGCCATGGACGACCTGCACCGCAGTCTCTTCGGGGTGCTGCTCGACGACGGCTGGCCGTACGGGGTCGAGACGGCGATCGACGCCACCCTGCTCGGCCGGTTCTACGAGCGCTTCGCCGACCACGCGGTGAACGCCGGCGAGCACGTGGTCTACCTGGTCACCGGCGAACCGGTCTGAGCACCGTCGCCCCCGCCCGCCCAGGTGCTCGCCGGGGTCCCCCGCTACCCGGGAAGCGGTGACGGGGACCCCGGCGACCGACCGGGCCGGGGGGCGGGAGCGGTCAGCGACCCTGGTTGGCGACGGCCGCGGCGGCGTCCCGGGCGGCGTTCGGGTCCAGGTAGGTGCCGCCCAGGGTGAGCGGGCGCAGCTGCGGGTCGAGGTCGTAGCGCAGCGGGATGCCGGTGGGGATGTTCAGCTTCGCGATCTCGGCGTCCGAGATCTGGTCCAGGTGCTTGACCAGGGCGCGCAGCGAGTTGCCGTGCGCGGCCACCAGGACCGTCCGGCCGGCGAGGATGTCCGGCACGATCGAGTCGTACCAGTAGGGCAGCATCCGCTCGACGACGTCCTTGAGGCACTCGGTGCGCGGCATCAGCTCGCTCGGCAGCAGCGCGTACCGGGGGTCGCCGGCCTGGGACCACTCGTCGGTGTCGTCGATCGGCGGCGGCGGGGTGTCGTACGAGCGACGCCAGCGGGTGAACTGCTCCTCGCCGTACTCGTCGAGGGTCTGCTTCTTGTTCTTGCCCTGGAGGGCGCCGTAGTGGCGCTCGTTGAGTCGCCACGACCGGCGCGTCGCGATCCAGTGCCGGTCGGCGGCGTGCAGCGCCAGTTCGGCGGTGCGGATCGCCCGGCGCAGCAGGCTGGTGTGCACGACGTCGGGGAGCAGGTCGTGCTCGCGCAGCAGCTCGCCACCACGGCGCGCCTCGGTCTCGCCCTTGGCGGTCAGGTCGACGTCGACCCAGCCGGTGAAGAGGTTCTTGGCGTTCCAGTCGCTCTCGCCGTGCCGCAGCAGGACCAGCGTCCCGACGGTGGGCCCTTCGCTCGCAGTCATGGGGATCATCCTGCCCGAACCGTGGACCGGACACGCGGGGGGAGGCGGTGACGACCGCCACGTGGAAAAGCGGATGACCTGCGCGGGGAGGCGGGACTAAGTTCCGTAAGGCACCACACATGGAGCGGTCATTACGACAACGGGGGCGCGGGCGTGCGGACGGTACGGGGCTGGTTCCGGGAGACGACCGGCGGCCTACCGGCCACCTTCTGGTACCTCTGGGCCGGCACCCTGATCAACCGGCTCGGCTCGTTCGTCCTGATCTTCCTCGCCATCTACCTGACCCGGGAGCGCGGCTTCTCCGAACTCCAGGCCGGCCTGGTGCTGGGGCTCTGGGGGGTCGGTGGCGCGGTCGGCACGACCGTGGGCGGGACACTCGCCGACCGGTGGGGGCGCAAGCCCACCCTGCTCACCGCGCACGTCGGCGCGGCCAGCATGATGCTGGCGCTGGGCTTCGCCCGCCCGCTGTGGGCGGTGGCCGCCGGGGCGCTGCTGCTCGGCCTCTTCGCCGAGGCCTCCCGGCCGGCCTTCGGGGCGATGATGATCGACGTGGTCCCGGAACGGGACCGGCTCCGCGCCTTCTCCCTCAACTACTGGGCCGTCAACCTCGGGTTCGCCAGCGCCGCCGTGCTCGCCGGGCTCGCCGCCGAGGTCGACTACCTGCTGCTCTTCGTCGTCGACGCGGCCACCACGCTGGTCACCGCCGTGGTCATCCTGGTCAAGGTGCGGGAGACCCGGCAACCGAGCGTCAGCGTCCCGGCCGGCGGGGCCGCCGTGCCCCGGGGAGCGCTGCGGACCATCCTCACCGACCGGATCTACCTCGGCTTCGTGGCGCTCAACCTGCTCAGCGCGCTGGTCTTCCTCCAGCACATCTCGATGCTGCCGATCGCCATGGGCGAGGACGGCCTCTCCACCTCGACGTACGGTTCGGTGATCGCGCTCAACGGCGTCCTGATCGTGGTGGGCCAGCTCTTCGTCCCCCGGCTGATCCGGGGACGCAGCCGGTCCCACGTGCTCGCCCTCGCCTCCGTCGTGATGGGCGTCGGGTTCGGGCTGACCGCCTTCGCCGGGGCGGCCTGGTTCTACGGGCTCACCGTGCTGATCTGGACCCTCGGCGAGATGCTCAACTCCCCGTCGAACTCCACGCTGATCGCCGAACTCTCCCCGGCCGAGCTGCGCGGGCGCTACCAGGGCGTGTTCTCGCTCTCCTGGCAGATCGCCGGAGCCGCCGCGCCGATCCTCGGCGGACTGGTCCGGCAGGAGGCGGGCAACGCCGCGCTCTGGCTGGGCTGTGCCGCGATCGGCGGGGTCACCGCCGCCGCCCACCTGCTCTCCGGGCCGGCCCGGGAACGCCGGGCCGTCGCGCTGCGTCCGCCGGCCGTCGGACCGGCCGCGCCGGCGACCCTTCTCGTGCCGCCCGCCCCGCAGGCGGCGGAGGCGGCGGCGACCGCGCCGGCCGAACCCGCCACGACCCGCTGACCGGGCGGAGCGGCCGTCCCGCGCCCGGTCGCGGCGGCGGGCCGTACGCCAGCCCGTGCCGTCCCGACACGCGAAAGCGGGCGTCCGGTCCGACCTGGTCGGATCAGACGCCCGCATCGCTCACCCGGCGGCGGCGGGCGACACTCACCCCCGTAAGCGTCGCCCGCTCGCGCCGCCGGTTCAACAGGTGGGCGCCGTCCCCCAACGGCGTGGTCCACCCGTCCCCTACGTCCCGCCTGGTGCGCGGATCTGATCGATCCGCCGCTCCCCCGAACGTTTCCAAGCGCGGCGTAGGGCAATAAAGCTAGTTCGGTCAGTTTCCCAGGACAACCGTTTCGGGCTGTCTCGCCGGTCACAGCCGGTTACCTGACTCCACCGTTGACAACGTCGGGATACCCGTCCCGGATTCCGCTAAACGACCTATCCGTCTTCCCGATCGGGTGACTCGGTCCGGAAGAAGTTGCTGGGTCGGCCGTCCCGCAACTGTTCCTGGTAGATCAGGTTCAGCCGGCGCTCGTCGAACGTCCGGAACCACTCGTTCCAGGTGATCTGGCGCAGCCGCCGGCTCTCCCGGTAACCCGGAAGATCGAACGTCAGCACCCCGGCCCGACCGTCGCGCTCGGTACCGGAGATGGTCGCCGGCTTCGCCCGGCGGGCCCGCGCCCACCGCTGGATCACCTCGTGGTTGGTGGTGACCAGACTGCGCCCGGGACGCTCCGGCCGGTCCGCGGTCGACTCGATCCGCTGGGACGAGTGCACCGACCGGGACGTGGCCCGACCCGTACGGATGGTCGTCGGGGCCGGCGTCGCGGTCGCCCGTGGCTTCCGTTCCGCCCGGCCCTGCCCGGCCCGCTTGGACGCGGAGGCCGCCCGCGTCGACGTGCTCCGCCGGCCACCCGTGGCCGCCCGTCCGGACGGTCCGGTGCTCCGTTTGCCGGCTCCGCCGCGACGTTCCGCCTTCGCCAGCGCCTGTACCAGTTCCGGCTTGCGCAGCCGGGAGATGCCCGGGACCCCGTACCCCCGCAGCCGCTCACGGATCTCGTCCACCCGCAGTTGTCCGAGGTCGGACGGGGAGGTCTGCCGACTTCCCGTTCGCCGTCTCGCGGTCGCGGTCCCGCCGCGACCAGAGCTGTTCCGCTGAGCCATGGACGCTCACGCTCCTCGACAGTCCGTCGTCGCGGTGGGTCCCCATGCCGCACCGCGCGGGGCGGCATACCCGTCAGACGGGTTCCGAACCGCCGGACGCCCGGGAAGCATCGCCGGACGACGGGACGAAGAGGTGGGCGAACGCGGCGAGGTTCGCGGTCGACTCGCCCCGTTTGACCCGCCACTCCCACTCCCGGCGGATCGCCGCACCGAAGCCGATCTCCAGCATGGTGTCGAACGACTCGTCCGCGTAGGTCAGCACCGCGCCGAGGAGCCGGTCCAGCTCGTCGGCGTCCAGCCCGGCCAGGTTGACCCGGCCGGTCAGGTAGACGTCGCCGACGGTGTCGACGGAGAACGCCACGCCGTACATCCGGGCGTTGCGTTGCAGCAGCCAGGACCAGAGTTCCTCGCGCCGTTCGTCCGGCTGCCGCATCACGAACGCCTCGACCCGCAGCGCGTGGTCGCCGACGACCAGGTTGCAGATCGTCTTCAGCTTGTGGGTGCCGGGCAGGGTGACCGCGTACGACGTGGGACCGGTCGCCTCGTGTTCCAGCTCCCGCTCCGCGCAGTACGCCTCGATCAGGGCGGCAACCTCGCTCTTCGCGCTCATCGACCCCACTCTACGACCGCCGGGGACGCCCCGCCCCGCTCCCGCCGGCTCGGGTCGACCGGGCCGGATCAGCCGCAGGAGAGCACCGCGCCGTCGGCGGCCAGTTCGCAGGTGAGCCGGGCCCGGTAGTCGGCGATCGTCTCCCGGTACTCGGCGAGCAGCCCGTGCACCGTCCGGTCCCAGGAGAAGTGCGCGGCGTGCCGTACCGCCCCCCGGGCCAGGGCGGTCAACCGGGGCCGGTCCGGCAGGAGCTGCCCGATCGTGCCCGCCCAGGCGGCCGGGTCGTGCCCGTCGACCAGCATCCCGCTGACCTGGTCGCGGACCGCGGTCACCAGACCGCCGACGGCTGCCGCCACCACCGGCGTACCGCAGGCCTGCGCCTCCAGGGCGACCAGGCCGAACGACTCGTTGTACGACGGCACCGCGACCAGGTCGGCGGCCCGGTACAGGGCCGGCAGGTCGTCCCCGGTGCGCGGCGGCAGGAAACGGATCCGGTCGGTGACCCCGAGGGTGGCGGCCAGCTCGATCAACGAGGTCGGCCGGTCCAGGCCGCTCCCGCTCGGGCCGCCCACGATCACCATGGTCACCTGGTCGGCGAGGAGCGGATCACGGGCCCGCAACGCGGCGACCGCGCGCACCAGCACGTCCGGGGCCTTCAACGGCTGGATCCGCCCGACGAAGGCGACCACGTACCCCTCGGTGGGCAGGCCGAGCCGACGGCGGGCGGCCCGCCGGACGAGGACCGGGTCACCCGCCCCGGGGCGGAACCGGTCCAGGTCGACGCCGGGTTCGACCACGGTGACCCGGGTGGGCTCGGCGTCGTACCGGTCGATCAGGTCCCGGGCCTCGACGCCGGTGTTGGCGACCAGCCGGTCCGCCTCGGCGACGACCTGTTCCTCGCCGATCACCCGGGCCTTCGGTTCGGGCCGGTCCCCCGCCGCGAGCTGGGCGTTCTTCACCTTCGCCAGGGTGTGCGCGGTGTGCACCAGCGGCACCCCCCAGCGCTCCTTCGCCAACCAGCCGACCTGCCCGGAGAGCCAGTAGTGGGAGTGGATGAGGTCGTACCAGCCGGGCGGGCGGGCCGCCTCGGCCCGGAGCACCCCGGCGGTGAAGGCGCAGAGCTGGCCGGGAAGCTCCTCCTTGGTGAGCCCCTCCAGCGGACCGGACGTGACGTGCCGGACGTGCACGCCGGGCGCCATCTCGACCACCGGCGGCAGGTCACCGGAGGTGGCCCGGGTGAAGATGTCGACCTCGACGCCGGCGGCGGCGAGCCGGCGGGCGACCTCCACGATGTAGACGTTCATCCCGCCCGCGTCGCCGGTGCCCGGTTGGTGCAGCGGCGAGGTGTGTACGGAGATCGTGGCGATGCGCCTGGGCCACGGCCGGGCACCACGCTGACGACCGACACCGGTGTGCATCTCCGCCACGTCCGCTCCCTCAAACCACGGTGAATGCCGTCCGCACGACCGGCGCTTCTCGGACAACCCGCACGCCGGATCCCATCTTCCCGATCAGCGTCGGGAAATGTGTCAGGGCGGCCGTCGAGGGTGACGGACCTCATCGGTGACGGAGGTCATCCGGCCCCGGTGGGCGGAACGGGGTCGCGCCGGGCACACCGCGGACCCGGGGGGCGAGAATGGCCGGATGACCCCTGTCGCCATCGTCACCGGAGCGTCGAGCGGGATCGGCGCGGCCACCGCCCGCCGGCTCGCCACCGAGGGCTTCCACGTGCTCGCCGCCGCCCGCCGGGCCGACCGGCTGGCCGCCCTGGTCGCCGAGATCGCCGACGCGGGCGGTTCGGCCACCGCCGTCCCCTGCGACGTGACCTCCGCCGAGTCGGTCGCCGGATTGGCCGCCGCCGTCGAGCGGGCCCCCGGGCCGGTCACCCTGCTGGTCAACAATGCCGGCGGTGCCCGGGGGGTCGACCCGGTGGAGTCCGGATCGGTCGGCGACTGGCAGTGGATGTACGACGTGAACGTGCTCGGCACGCTCCGGGTGACCCAGGCGGTGCTGCCCGCGCTGGAGGCCTCCGGCGCCGGCACCGTCGTCATCGTCAGCTCCACCGCCGGGCTCGGCGTGTACGAGGGCGGCGGCGGCTACACCGCGGCGAAGCACGCGCAGACCGCGGTCGCCGGCACACTCCGGCTGGAACTCTGCGGTCGACCGGTCCGGGTGGTCGAGATCGATCCCGGCATGGTGCGGACCGACGAGTTCGCCCTGCACCGGTTCGACGGCGACGCCGAACGCGCGGCGGCGGTCTACGCCGGGGTCGCCGAGCCGCTGGTCGCCGAGGACGTGGCGGACTGCATCGCCTGGTGCGCCACCCGCCCCCAGCACGTCAACGTGGACCGGCTGGTGGTCCGGCCGCTGGCCCAGGCCGCCCAGCACAAGGTGCACCGGGTGGGCTAGTGACACCGCGGCTCAAGGGCGTGGTCACCCGGGGGACCACCAACCCGAACCGGCTCCGCCGGGTGGACAACTGGATCGTCGCCACCTGCGGCGACCGGCTCCGCTCGGCGGCCGACCCGCTCGTCGTCGACCTGGGGTACGGCGCGACACCGGTCACCGCCGTGGAACTGCGGGCCCGGCTCGCCGCCGGGGTCCGCGCCGACGTACGGCTGGTCGGTCTGGAGATCGATCCGGCCCGGGTGGCCGCCGCCGCGCCCGCCACCGACCCGCCCCGGCTCACCTTCGCCCGGGGCGGCTTCGAACTGGCCGGGCTCCGGCCCGCCCTGGTCCGCGCGTTCAACGTGCTCCGCCAGTACGACGAACGCGACGTCGCCGCCGCCTGGCGGACGATGACCGACGCGCTCGCTCCGGGCGGGTTGCTGGTCGAGGGGACCTGCGACGAGCTGGGCCGGCTCGGCGGTTGGGTGCTGCTCGACGCCGACGGCCCGCGCTCGCTCACGCTGGCCGCCCGGCTCTCCACCCTGGGCACCCCGGCCACCCTGGCGGAGCGGCTGCCCAAGGCGCTGATCCACCGGAACGTCCCCGGTGAACGGGTGCACGACCTGGTCCGGGCGCTCGACGACGGTTGGCGGACGGCGGCGGCGTACGCGCCCTTCGGCCCGCGCCAGCGCTGGCTGCGGACGGTGGCGGGCCTCCGTGAGGCGGGCTGGCCGCTGCTCGACCGGCCCCGCCGCTGGCGACTGGGCGAGCTGACCGTCCCGTGGTCCGCCGTGGCTCCCGCCTGAGGGGGTAGCCCGAGCGCGACGGCCGCCGCGGTCGGGCGGCGGGGTCAGACGACGCAGTTGACGAGGACGGGTTCCGGGTGCAGGGTGACGCCGAAGCGGTCGTGCACCCCGTCGCGGATCTGCCGGGCCAGGTCGATCAGGGCGGCCGTGCTGGCGGTGCCGGAGCGGTTGGTGAGCGCCAGGGTGTGCTTGCCGGAGATGGCCACCCCCTCCGGCCCCGGGTGCCCCTTGGTGAAGCCGGCCTTGTCGATCAGCCAGGCGGCGCTGACCTTGACCATGTCCCCCGCGCCGGGCCAGGACGGCGGTTCGCCCAGGTCGGCGGCGCGCTCCCGGAGCAGTTCGTACGCGGCGCGGTGCAGCACCGGGTTGGTGAAGAAGGAGCCCACCGAGCGGGTGTCCGGGTCGGCCGGGTCGAGCACCATGCCCTTGCCGGCGCGGAGCCGGCGCACCGTGTCGCGGGCCTCGGCCAGGGGCACCCGGTCGCCGACCCCGACGCCGAGCGCCCGAGCCAGTTCGGCGTAGCGGACCGGGGTGGACAGCGGCGAGCGGTGCAGCCGGAAGTCGACGGAGAGCACCACCCAGCGGTCGTTGGACCGGAAGATGCTGGACCGGTACGCGAACCCGCAGTCGGCCGCGTCGATCCGGCCGACGGTGCCGTCGTGGCGGTCGTACACCTGGACGCCGGTGACGGTCTCGGCGACCTCCTGGCCGTACGCGCCGACGTTCTGGATCGGGGTGGCGCCGGCGGAGCCGGGGATGCCGGAGAGGCACTCCACCCCGGACCAGCCGTTGGCGACGGTGGTGGCGACCAGGTCGTCCCAGGGCTCGCCGGCGGAGACCCGGAGGGTCACCGTGTCGGCGTCCTCGGCGACGACCCGGAAGCCCCGGGAGCGGACCAGGACGGCGGTCCCCTCGAAACCGACGTCCCCGATCACCACGTTGCTGCCACCGGCGAGGAGGAGAACCGGTTCGTCGTGTCGGTGCGCCTCGCGCACCCTCTGTACGATCTCCTCGGCAGTGGCAGCGGTCACGAGCCGGTTCGCCCTACCACCGAGTCCCAGGGTGGTGTGTCTCGCCAGGGAACGGTCGTCGGCGGAATCGGTGTCGGCTGTCGGCTGGGCGTAGGCGTCTGGCACGCCTTTCACCCTAGGCTGGGCAACAACCGTGACATGGCACAGGTGGCACGGTCACCCCGGGAGGATCGCGATGAGCAGACCGCACGTCAGCAAGGATTTCTGGATCGGCGCGCTCCGGACGGAGGGCCCGGCGTTCGCAGCCGCCGTGGCCGACGCGCCGCCGGAAACCCCTGTCCTCTCCCGCCCCGGCTGGACGGTCGCCGATCTCGTCCTGGATCTCGCCGGGATCTACCGGTTCGCGCTGGAGCGGGTCGGCGCGGGGCAGGCCACCGCGCCGCCGGTGCCGCGACCGCAGCGGCCCGAGGTGCCCGCCGGTGCCACCCCGTTGCAGGTCTGGCGGGAGTCGTACGACCGGTTGCTGGCGCTCTTCGACGGCCTGGACCCGGAGGTGCCGGCGTGGAACTGGGCCCCGCAGCCGAAGCGGGCCGGCTTCTGGCTGCGCCGGACGGCGCACGACACCGCTATCCACCGCTGGGACGCGCAGCTCGCCATCGCGGCGGGTGAGCCGATCGAGGCGAAGCTCGCCGCCGACGGGGTGAGCGAGGTGCTGGACACCTTCCTGCCGGCGGGCCGGCGTCCGGCGCCGGGACAGTGGCGCGGGGTGGTGCAGCTGGTGGCGACCGACGCGGGGCAGGAGTGGTTCCTGCGGCTGCGCGGCGAGGGGGTGGCGCTGCTGGACACCGGCACCATCCTCGACCACGACGACCACCACGCGCGGGCGCACGCGGTGGGCACCGCCAGCGACCTGCTGCTGGCGCTGCGGGGCCGGGTGGACTTCGGCACCCTGGAGGTGACCGGGGACCGTTCGCTGCTGGCCGGGCTGCGGGTGGTCTGACCGTCGGGGGCGACGACGAGGCGGGGGCGCGTTCGCCCCCGCCTTTTTCGGCGTTCCGACGGAGAGCGCTCTCTTGACAGGCGGTCCCGGGACGGACCACTCTTGCGAGAGAGCGCTCTCTCACCACCACCTCTACCGGCTCACCGCCGCAGCACATACCGACCTGAGAGGGGTCCGATACAGATGGGTGCCATTCCGCGTCGCCGCCTGGCGGCGATCGCCCTGGTCGCGGCCACCGCGTTGCTCGCCCCCACGGCCTGCGGCGGGAGCGACGAGCCCGCCAAGGACGGGAAGATCACGCTGACCGTCGACGTCTTCGGCCAGTTCGGCTACGAGGAGTTGTACCGGGAGTACGAGGCCGCCAACCCCGGCGTCAAGATCGTCGAGCGGGGCACCGGCGGCAACCTCGACGAGTACTCGCCGAAGCTGACCCAGTGGCTGGCCGCCGGCAAGGGCGCCGGAGACGTGGTCGCCATCGAAGAGGGGCTCATGGTCGAGTACAAGGCCAACCCCGACAACTTCGTCAACCTGCTCGACCACGGCGCCGGCGAACTCAAGGGCAACTTCCTGGAGTGGAACTGGAACCAGGGCCTCACCGCCGACGGCAAGCACCTGATCGGTCTCGGCACCGACGTCGGCGGCATGGCGATCTGCTACCGCAAGGACCTCTTCGCCAAGGCCGGCCTGCCCACCGAACGGGACGAGGTCTCCAAGCTCTGGCCGACCTGGGCGGACTACATCCGGGTCGGTGAGCAGTTCAAGGCGAAGAACACCGGCGCGTCCTTCCTCGACGCGGCCACCAACATCTTCAACACCATCGTGCTCCAGGCCGCCGGCAACGGGCCGGGCTACCACTACTACGACACCAGCGGCAAGCTGGTGGTCGACAGCAACCCGGCGGTCCGCCAGGCCTGGGACACCACGATGGACATCGTCGACTCCGGCCTCTCCGGCAAGTACGGCTCCTGGTCGGAGGAGTGGGTTTCCGCGTTCAAGCAGGCCAAGTTCGCCACCATCGCCTGCCCGGCCTGGATGACCGGGGTGATCGAGGGCAACGCCGGACCGGCCGCCAAGGGCAAGTGGGACATCGCCCGGGTGCCCGGCGAGGGCGGCAACTGGGGCGGGTCGCACCTGGCCGTGCCGAAGCAGAGCAAGAACCAGGCCGAGGCGATCAAGCTGGTCAAGTTCCTGACCGACGCCAAGGGGCAGATCGGCGCGTTCAAGACCAAGGGCCGGCTGCCGTCGTCCACCCAGGCGCTGACCGACCCGGCGATCCTCGACGCGAAGAACCCGTACTTCTCCGACGCCCCGGTCGGTCAGATCTTCGCCGAGGGCGCCAAGACCCTCAAGCCGGTCTACATGGGCCCGAAGAACCAGGCGGTCCGGACCGAGGTCGAGAACGCCGTCCGCACCGTGGAGCTCGGCCAGCGCAAGCCGGAGGAGGGCTGGAAGGACGCGGTGAACAACGCCAAGAAGGCCGCCGACAAGTGACCGTCGGACTCCAGCGGCCACCGGTGGGGGCCCCGGCGCCCCCACCGGCCCGGCCCCCGAAGGGGGTACGCCTCAGCCGGATCGACCAGCGCTGGTCCCCGTACCTCTACGTCGCGCCGTTCTTCCTGCTCTTCGGGGTGTTCGGGCTCTACCCGCTGGGCTACACCTTCTGGGTGTCGCTGCACGACTGGGAACTGCTCGGCAGCGAGCACGCCTTCGTGGGCCTGGAGAACTACAGCCGGCTGATGGCCGACACGGACTTCTGGCACGCGGTGGTCAACACCCTGGGGATCTTCGTCATCTCCACCGTCCCGCAACTGCTCGCCGCCCTCTGGCTGGCGAACCTGCTCAACCGGCAGCTGCGGGCCCGGACGATGTTCCGGATGACGGTGCTGGTGCCGAACGTGACCTCCACCGCCGCCGTGGCGATCGTCTTCGGCGTGCTCTTCGGCCGCGAGTTCGGCATGGTCAACTGGCTGCTCGACCTGGTCGGCGTCGACCCGGTCGGCTGGAAGTCCGACCGGTTCGCCTCCTGGGTGGCCATCTCGGCCATGGTCGACTGGCGGTGGACCGGCTACAACGCGCTGATCTTCCTGGCCGCGATGCAGGCGATCCCCCGTGACCTGTACGAGTCGGCGGCGATCGACGGGGCCAACCGGATCCGGCAGTTCTGGTCGATCACCGTGCCGCTGCTGAAGCCGACCATCATCTTCACCGTCATCATCGCCACCATCGGCGGGCTGCAACTCTTCACCGAGCCACGCCTGTTCCACTCCGGCACCAACCCGATCCGGGGCGGACCGATGCGGGAGTCGCAGACGGTGACCATGTACATGTTCGAGAACGCGTTCGCCCCGCACTACAACTTCGGCTACGGCTCGGCGGTGGCCTGGCTGCTCTTCGCGCTGATCGCGGTGGTAGCGGCGATCAACGTGCTGATGTTGCGCCGGCTCGCCGGCGGCGGCGGGCCGAAGAAGGCGAACGGCGGCGGACGGAAGAAGGAGGGTGGCCGATGAACCGGCTCTGGTCGGCCAGCCGGCTCACCTACGCGGCGCTGATCGTCGCCGGATTCCTGTCGATCTTTCCGATCTACTGGATGTTCGTGGTGGCCAGCCGCTCCAGCGACGCGATGGGGCAGGTCCCGCCTCCGGTCACCCCCGGCGGCAACCTCGGGGCGAACATCGCCCGCCTCTTCGACAACACCGACGCGTACTTCCTGGCCGGTCTGATCAACTCGGCGATCGTGGCCACCACGGTCACCGTCTCGGTGGTGTTCTTCTCCACCCTGGCCGGGTTCGCCTTCGCCAAGCTGCGCTTCCGGGGACGCAACGCGCTGCTGCTGGTGATCGTGGCGACCATGATGGTGCCCACCCAGCTCGGCGTCATCCCGCTCTACCTGCTGATGACCAAGCTGGACTGGAACGACCGGCTGCCGGCGGTGATCGTGCCGGCCCTGGTCACCGGCTTCGGCGTGTTCATGATGCGGCAGTACGCCGGCCAGGCGGTCAGCACCGAGCTGATCGAGGCGGCCCGGATGGACGGCTGCAACACCGCCCGGATCTACTGGAACGTGGTACTGCCCGCGCTCCGGCCGGCCGCCGCGGTGCTGGGACTGCTCACCTTCATGACCACCTGGAACGACTTCCTGTGGCCGTACGCGGTACTCAACGACCCGGAGAACCCGACCGTGCAACTATCGTTGCGGGCGCTGTCGGACGGTTACTACCAGGACATGTCGCAGGTGTTCACCGGCACGGCGATCGCCACCCTGCCCCTGCTGCTCGTCTTCGTCCTGTTCGGCCGCCAGATCATCGGCGGAATCATGGAAGGTGCGGTCAAGGCTTGAACACGCTGCGATTTCCCGAGGGGTTCGTCTGGGGAGCGGCCACCGCCGCGTACCAGATCGAGGGCGCGGCCCACGACGACGGTCGCACCCCGTCGATCTGGGACACCTTCAGCCGTACGCCGGGGAAGGTCCACCAGGGGCACACCGGCGACGTGGCCTGCGACCACTACCACCGCTACCGCGACGACGTGGCGCTGATGGCGGAGCTGGGGCTGCGGGCGTACCGTTTCTCGGTCTCCTGGCCCCGGATCCGGCCCGACGGCACCGGTCCGGTCAACCCGCACGGCCTGGACTTCTACGACCGGCTGGTGGACTCCCTGGCCGAACGGGGCATCGACCCGATCGTCACGCTCTACCACTGGGACCTGCCGCAGGCCCTGGAGGACCGGGGCGGCTGGACCAACCGCGAGACCGCCGAGCACTTCGCCGAGTACGCCACCGCCGTCCACGCCCGCCTCGGCGACCGGGTACGCACCTGGACCACGCTCAACGAGCCGTGGTGCTCGGCGTACCTGGGCTACGGCAGCGGGATCCACGCGCCCGGCGTGCAGGACGCCGGGGCGGCCTTCACCGCCGTGCACCACCTGCTGCTCGGGCACGGCCTGGCGGCCCGCGCGCTCCGCGCGGCCGGCGCGCAGACCATCTCGATCACCCTCAACCCGGCCGACGTCCAGCCGGCCGACCCGAACAGCGCGGCCGACGCCGCCGCGGTCCGCCTGGTCGACGGCATGCAGAACCGGATCTTCCTGGACCCGCTCACCGGCGCGGGCTATCCGGAGGACATGCTCACCCACATCGCCCGGCACGTCGAGCCGACCTTCATCCGCGACGGCGACGAGAAGCTCATCGCCGCCCCGATCGACCTGCTCGGCATCAACTTCTACCAGCCCACCTACGTGGCCGGGCGGCCCGACGCAGCCGGTGGCGGCGGGACCTGGCCGGGCACCGAAGGGGCGGTGGAGTTCCTGCCGGCGGCCGGACCGCTCACCGAGATGGGCTGGTCGATCGAGCCGGCCGGGCTGGCCCGCCTGCTGGAGCGGATCCACACCGACTACCCCGGCCTGCCGATGATGATCACCGAGAACGGCGGGGCCTTCCCCGACCCGGTCCGCCCCGAGGACGGCCGGGTCGCCGACGACGACCGGATCGCCTACCTCGACGGGCACCTGCGGGCGGCGCACGAGGCGATCAGCCGGGGAGTGGACCTGCGCGGCTATCTCGTATGGTCGTTGCTGGACAACTTCGAGTGGGCCGAGGGGTACCTGAAGCGGTTCGGGATTGTCCACGTCGACTACCTGACCCAGCGGCGGACCCCGAAGGCCAGCGCCCGGTGGTACCAGGAGGTGATCTCCCGGAACGGGCTGTGACGAGGCGGTGGTGACGGGGATGACGACGGCGCAGCGACCCACGCTGGAGGCGGTGGCCAGACGGGCCGGGGTGTCGCGGGCGACCGTGTCACGGGTGGTCAACGGCTCGACCACGGTCGCCGAACCGATCCGGGCCGCGGTGCACCGGGCCGTGGCCGAGCTGGGGTACGTGCCGAACCTGGCCGCCCGCAGCCTGGTCACCCAGCGGACCGACTCGATCGCGCTGATCATGCCCGAGGCGGCCACCCGGGTCTTCTCCGACGACCAGGTCTTCCCCGGCATCATCCGGGGCGTCAGTCAGGAGCTGGAGGCCGCCGACAAGCAGCTCGTGCTGATGCTCGCCGGCTCGCCGGCCGGGCGGGAACGGGTCGAGCGGTACACCACCGGCCGCCACGTCGACGGGGTGCTCTTCGCCTCGCTGCACGGCGCCGACCCGCTCCCCGCCCGCCTCGCCCGGCTGGGCATCCCGGTGGTGTGCAGCGGGCGCGGGCTCGGTGACTCCCCGGTCCCGTACGTCGACGTCGACCACGTCGGCGGGGTGACCCGTGCCGTGCGGTACCTGATCGAGAACGGCCGGCGGCGGATCGCCACCATCGCCGGCCCGCAGGACATGGTGGCCGGTATCGAGCGCCTCACCGGCTACCGGGACACCGTCGCCACCGCCGGCCTGCCTCAGCTGGTGGCGTACGGCGACTTCACCCGCGAGTC
Organism: Micromonospora sp. NPDC023956; assembly: GCF_040639195.1. Classification (NCBI taxonomy): domain Bacteria; kingdom Bacillati; phylum Actinomycetota; class Actinomycetes; order Micromonosporales; family Micromonosporaceae; genus Micromonospora; species Micromonospora sp. NPDC023956. The sequence goes on along the minus strand of NZ_JBEZZN010000003.1, from coordinate 341,384 downwards.
CGGCGCGGCGGCGATGCGCCAGCTCCTCGCCGCCCACCCCGACCTGGACGCCGTCTTCGCCGCCAGTGACCTGATGGCACACGCCGCGCTGCGGACGCTCCGTGAGGCCGGCCGGCGGGTGCCCGAAGACGTGGCCGTCATCGGCTTCGACGACATCGAGACCGCCGCCTACACCGAGCCGTCGCTGACCACCGTCCGGCAGCCGATCCTGGAGCTGGGCCGGGCCGGTACCCGACAGGTACTGCGCATCGTCGCCGGCGAGAGCGTCGAACCGGCCCTGATCCTCCCCACCGAACTGGTGCTGCGCGCCTCCGCCTGACCGGTTCCGTCCCTGGCCCCGGTCCTACCCCGGCCGCGGGCAGGGCGGGCCGCGGGCGGGGCGGCGTGGTCGCAAACCGGTGGCCCGTCGGCCGGGGCCGCGTCTACCGTCCGTGGCATGGCCGCGAATTCCCCTGTCGTACGCACCGCCCACCCCGAGGACGCGGCAGCCGTCGTCGCGCTCCGCGCGGTCGTCCACCCCTACCTGCTACGGGGGGTCGAGTCGACCCGTCAGATGATCAGCGAGCCGGCGCCGGGAGAGCACTGGGCGGCCTTCGTGGCCGAGGCGGACCGGACGGTGGTGGGCTGGGTGTCGGCGTACCGCAACCTCCGGACCTCGGCGGCCGGCTTCGGCGAGGTGAGCATGCTGCACGTCCATCCGGAGCACCGGGGGCGCGGGATCGGCAGTGCCCTGCTCGACGCGGCCCTGGGTCACCTCCTTCCGGTGGGCCTGCGGCAGCTTCGCGCCTTCGTCTCTACCGACTCGCTGCCGTACGCGGAGAAGCGCGGCTTCCACCGCAGCCGCCCGGTCCGGTACTCGGTGCTCGACCTGCGGGCCGCGCCCGTGGCGGCGGCCACCGCACCCGCCGGGGTACGGCTGCTCCCGTTGACCGACCTGGAACCGCGTCGCCTGTACGAGATGCACGTCGCGGCGAGCGCGGACGAGCCGGAGGACGTGGCCTCCGACGCCCTGAGCTACGAGCACTGGTGCTACGAGGTCTGGGACAACCTCGGGCTGGACCGTCAGGCCAGCTCGGCGGTGGAGGTGAACGGTGAACTGGTCGCCGTCAGCCTGGTGAAGCGGGACGGCGACCGGATCTGGTCGGACATGACCGCCACGTTGCCGGCGTACCGGGGACGGGGGCTGGCCCGGCTGGCGAAGCTGGCCGCGCTGCACCGGGCCCGCGAGGGCGGGGCGACCCGCGCGTACACCTCGAACGACGAGGCGAACGCGCCGATGCTGGCGATCAACGCGCGACTCGGCTACCAGCCGGTGGCGACGCTCTGGTCCTGCCTGCGCGACCTGCCGCCGGCCGGCTGACCCGCCCGGTTGGCCCCTGCCGCCACGCTCGTGGCCCCTGCCGTCAGCCGGCCACCCGCTCGGCGGTGCGGAAGGTGTCGACGCCGAAGAGCACCAGTCGGGCCTCGGTGACGGCGGCCGGGGTCGCGGCGCGCAGCACCGACAGCGCCTGGCCGACCGCGTCCTCGACCGGCCAGCCGTAGATCCCGGCGGAGATCAGCGGGAAGGCGACCACGGACGCGCCCAGTTCGTCGGCGACGCGGAGGCTGTTGGCGTAGCAGTCACGCAGCAGCGCGGAGCGGTCCTCGGCGGCCGACCAGACCGGACCGACGGTGTGCACCACCCAGCGGGCGGGCAGGTCACCGGCGGTGGTGGCGACCGCCTGGCCGGTCGGCAGACCGCGACCGTACCGGGAGGCGCGCAGCGCCCGGCACTCCTGGAGGATCGCCGGGCCGCCCCGGCGGTGGATCGCGCCGTCGACGCCCCCGCCGCCGAGCAGGGACGAGTTCGCCGCGTTGACGATCGCGTCGACCCGCTGCCGGGTGATGTCCCCCTCGACCAGGGTGAGCCTCACGGGCGCGGGTCCTGGACGGGCTGACCGAGGAGGCGTCGGGTCAGCAGCGCGGCACCGGCCACCGCGGCGGGCATGATCAGCACCGCGCCGAGCGGGATCAGGAAGCAGACGAAGACCGCCACCCCGAAACCGAGCGACGTCGGCAGGTCGGCCCGGAGCACCCGACGGCGGTCCGGCAGCCGCATGCCGCGCCGGTAGAAGGGCGCACCGACCAGCTCCAGGGCGAGGAACCAGCCGCCGATGGCGGCCCCGACCACCGGGACGACCGTCTGCCCGACCACCGGGACGAACCCGGCCGCGAAGAGCGGGAGCCCGACCAGCACGGAGATCGCCACCAGCCGCAGCGAGTCGGCGATACTGCGGCGCAGGGAACTCCAGAAGGGCACCTCCACCTCGCCGGGGGTGCCGCCGTACCGCCGCTCGACCCGCTCGGAGATCTTCTCGTAGAACGGGTCGCCGACGACCAGGGTGACCGCGGTGAAGGTGAGCACGCCGACCAGCCCGCCGATCCCCAGCAAGGCCAGCCCGGCCATCACCCGCACCAGGTTGCGCAGGGTGGCCGACCAGCCGTCGGCGAACGGCGTGACCACCGCGGCCAGTTCGTCGACGAAGTACGCCAGCGTGCCGAACGCGGCCAGGAAGAACGCGCCGGTGATCAGTGCGGGCAGGATGCCGAGCAGCATCAGCCGGGGGTTGCGGGCGTACAGGCCGAGACCGCGCAGGAGCAGCCCGGCTCCGGAGAAGAACCGGCCGACGGCGCTCGCGGTCGGGGCGGCGACCCTGGGTGTGTCCACGCACCGGAGCCTAACCGCCGCCGCCGGAGTCCACCCGTCGCCCGAGCCGCCGGTGTCCACCGTGGCCGACCGGCCGCACCGGGCAGGATGGCCGGGTGCGCGCGTCCCGGTTGATCTCACTGCTCCTGCTGCTCCAGTCGAGGGAGGCGATGACCGCCGCCGAGTTGGCCCGGGAACTGGAGGTCTCCGAACGGACGGTGTACCGGGACGTGCTGGCGCTCTCCGCCGCCGGGGTGCCGATCTACGCCGACCGGGGGCGGACCGGCGGGTACCGGCTGCTCGGCGGGTACCGGACCCGGCTGACCGGGTTGACCCGGCAGGAGGCGGAGGCGCTCTTCCTCGCCGGGCTGCGCGGGCCGGCCGGGGACATGGGCCTGGCCGACGCGGTCGCCGCCGCCGAGCTGAAGGTGCTGGCGGCGCTCCCGCCGTCGCTGCGGGACGCGCCGGCCCGCACCGGGCAGCGCTTCCACCTGGACGTCCCGGGCTGGTTCCGGCACGCCGCCCCGCCGTCGTGGCTGGTCGAGCTGGCCGGCGCGGCGTGGCGGGACCGGGTGGTCCAGCTGCGGTACCGGCGCGGGGACCGGGAGGTCACCCGCACGGTGCAGCCGTACGGGTTGGTGCTCAAGAGCGGCACCTGGTATCTCGTCGGGCGGGTCGACACCGGGTACCGCACGTACCGGGTGGACCGGGTGGTCGACGTGCTGGTGGGCGGGGACGCCTTCGACCGGGACGACGGGTTCGACCTGGGCGGATACTGGCGGGAGCAGGCCGATGGGTTCCTCCGGCAGATGCTCGCCGAGCGGGTCACCGTCCGACTCACCCCGGCGGGACTGCGCGCGCTGCGGCACGTGGCGCACGCCCCGTTCGCGTACGACGAGGCGGTCGCCGGAGCCGGCGACCCGGACGGACAGGGCCGGGTGGTCACCCGGTTGCCCGTCGAGTCGGTCGAGGTGGCGTACGACATGCTGCTCGCGCTCGGGCCCGAGGTGGAGGTGCTCGACCCGCCCGACCTGCGGGCCCGGATGGCCGCCGCCGCCGACCGGCTGGCCGCGCTCTACCGCGACGACCACCGGCCAGACGGCGACGGATCGACCCCGGCCGCCGGTGACCCCGCCGGACCACCCGAGGACGGCGGATCGACCCCGGCCGCCGGTGGCCCGGCTGGGCAGACGGACGACGGTCAGCGGTAGCCGGTCACGTCGGCCGGCTTACCGGCGTCCTGCACCTCCACCACGTACCGCCAGGCGTCCGGCCGGCTGCCGTCGACGTCGGTGAAGTCGTACACCCGGGCCAACTCGCCGCTGGAGACGGAGCTGCCGTTCCAGCGGGCCCGGTCGGGATCGGCGGCCAGGGCCGCCACCGCGCGCCCGACGAGGGCCGGCGTCTCCGAGATGGCGAAGTGCGGCTCCTTCTCCAGCGCGTCCCGCCAGTTCTCCTCGGTGACCCCGAAGTGCTCCAGCATCATCTCCGACCGCAGCCAGCCCGGACTGAGCGCGACCGCCGTGGCACCGTGCGGCTCCAGTTCGCGGGCCTGCGCGAAGGCCAGCCGGTTGACCGCGACCTTGGCGAGGTCGTAGAAGAGCGAGAGGCGGTAGTTGGCGGCGTTGTACGCGGTGGTGCCGTCGCCGATCTCCACCACCAGCCCGCCCGGCCGGCGGATCAACAGGGGCAGGGCGAAGTGGCTGGTGACGATGTGGGTGTCGATCGCCAGCCGAAGCGTCCGGAGGCCGGCGTCGAGCGGCTGTTCCCAGACCGGCGCATGCCAGGTGATCAACGGGTCGGCGCCCCAGACGTCGTTGACCAGCACGTCGAGCCGGCCCTGTTCGGCGTCGATCCGCGCGACCAGGTCGCGTACCTGCTCGGGTACGAGATGGTCGACGCGGACCGCGATGCCGGTGCCCCCGGCGGCGGTGACCAGGTCGGCGGTCTCCTCGATGGTTTCCGGCCGGCCCAGTTCCGACCGACCCGCGCGACTGCTCCGGCCGGTGGCGTAGACCGTCGCCCCGGCCGCGCCGAGCTGTACCGCGATCTGCCGGCCGGCGCCCCGCGTCGCCCCGGCGACCAGCGCGATCTTCCCTGTCAACGGTTTCGTCATGCCCCGACCCTGTCAGTGGTACCTGACAGTCGGAGTCAGCTTTTCCTGATCGTTCGTCCGGTCCTCGACCGCAGCCCGCACGGCGGCGTCGTGCCTCGGGGGGGCCAGGAGAGTTCTGTCCCGGGACGACCGGGAGAGTCGTGCCACGGGCAACCGGGAAAGTCCTGCCACGGGCAACCAGGAGAGTTCTGCCACGGGCGACCGGGAGAGTCCTGCCACGGGCGACCAGGAGGCCCGTCGGCGGTCAGGGGAGAGTCCGTCAGGCGCAGCCGTAACCCCGGCGCGCTCTGGTCAGTCGTTGAGGAAGGTCGAGATCCGGTCCCGAAGGTCGGCCCGGTCGGTCCAGAGGACGCCGGGCCGGTCGTACACGTGCAGGGTGGCCGAGGGCAGCACGCCGGCCAGCGCCTCGGCGACCTCGACCGGGTGCCGGTCGTCCCCGGTGCAGCCGATCACCAGAGCCGGGGCGGTGACCGCCCCGAGCGCCGTAGCGTCCCGTAGGGGGGCCTGCTCCAGCAGCGCGGCCAACTCGGTCGCGAGACCGTCACGGAGCAGGTGGTCCAGCCGTTGCCGCAGGTACGCCCACCCGGCCGGGGTGTTACGGACGGCCGGCGGCAGTTCGACCGAGACGACGTCCGCCACGGCCGAGGCCTCTCCGCTCTCGATGGCCGCCAGCAGTTCGGCGAGCCACGGGCGGGCCTTGGTGTCCCGGGGCCGGTCCAGCACCGCCGGCAGGAAGAAGACCAGCCGCTCGAAGCGCTCCGGACTCTCCACCAGCAGTCGACAGAGCGCCCCCGCCCCGAGGCTCACCCCGAACCCCCGGCTCGCCCCGCTCAGGTCTGCCACGGCTCGCAGGTCCCGGGCGAGGTCGAGGTAGCTCCACGGCCCGGGGGGCGTATCGGAGCGACCGTGGCCCCGGAACTGGAAGAAGACCCGGCGGCCGGTGACCGCGCTGCCGAACGGCCGCGTGGTGGCGATGCCGTTGGCCAGGCCGTGCGCGAAGACGGTGGTGGGCTCGCCCGCCCCGGTCACCAACTGTTCGAGCCGGACGCCGTGCGGGGTGGTGACCATCTCGGTCTCCGGTTCCGGCAGGGCCGGTCGGCCGGTACGCGGGGCCCCCGGGCCGGGCCCCCACGTGCGTGGCCCGCCGTCGGGCGGCGGTGGCCAGCGAAAATCCCTCACCAGAAGCCCTTGCCGTCGGAGAGGTCACGCAACCCCACCCGGACGTCGAGCAGGTAGATGAGCCCGGCGGCGATGCCGACCAGGCCGAAGAGGCTGATCGGGCCGAAGCCGAGCAGGGTGAGCGCCAGGCAGACCGCGAGGATGGCGATCCACCCACCCTTGGGCAGCGTGCCGATCGCGGGGAACGCGTCGGCGCGCTGGGTGATCGCGTGCACCAGCGCGACGCCCTGCACGATCAGCGCGAAGACGAGCAGGATCAGCTGGATCACGGAGCGGACATCGAGGAAGAAGATCGGCGCGGCGTTGGCCATGTGGGCAAGCTTATGCCGGCGACCCCGGAATCGTCCGACAGGACGCTTCCGGGGTCGCGGATGAAGGACTGCCAGGCTGCCGGGCGGTACCCGCCAGGCAGGTGACCGCCGCCCCAGGGCCCGACTTGATCCACTCCATGTTGCCGATGTGGCAGTGATCCAGGCGCCGGACACCGCGATATCGCCGAACCGGAGCCGGGGGATCCGGCGTGATCAGTCGACGGCGGGGCGGGACCGCTTGGTGGCCTTCGGCAACTTCGCCGACGGGCCGTCGGCGACGGACCGGGCGGCGCGGGCCCGCTTGACCGTGGCCGGCTTGGCCTCGGCGACCTCGGCCACGTCCGCCGGCGTGGCGGTGACCTCGGTGGTGGCGGCCGGAGCCGTTTCGGCAGCGGGGGTGACCGGAGCGGTCACCTCGGCGGCGGGGGTGGAGGTCGACGCCACCTCGGCGGCGGGGGTGGAGGTCGCCCCGATGGTGGCCTCGGTGGTCTCGATGTCGGCGTTCACGGTCTCCGCGGCCTCCAGCACGCCGGCACCGACGACCCGCTCGCCCCGCGCGACCAGGGCACCGTACGCGGTCAGCGCCCGCTCCTGGGCGGCCTGGGCGCCGGCCAGCACGACGGTGGCGTTCCGGCCGGCGATCGCGCGCAGCCGGTCCAGGTCGAGGTCGCCGGGGACCGCCTTCTCCCGGAGGCCGGTGGCGGTGAGGTTGGCGGTCTTCAGCGTCTCGGCGGCCTTCTGCCGCAGCTCGAAGCCGGTCACCACGGCCTTGCCACCGAGGTCGTTGACCACCCGGCCGCGCAGTTCGCTGACCACGGACGGGAGCTTCCGGAGCTGCTCGAGCGCCAGGTCGCCGGCACCGGCGGCGGCGTAGATCGGAGCGGGGATACGGCTGGTCTTCGGCTGGCTCATGACGGGTTCTCCTCCTCGACCGCCGGGGCGGTCGCCTTCTTCGTGGTCTTCCGGGGGGTGGTGCGCACATGGGTCCGACCGGTCGGGCGGGTGCCCGGCGCGGGGGCGGGGCCGCCCTCGGTCACGGCCACCGACTCGAGCACCGCCTCGGTCGGGGTGCCGCTGTCGGTGGTCGGGCCGGTGGCGGCCACGTTGACCGTGGCCGCGCTGGCCGCCGGAGCGGCGAGAGTCGGATCAGCGGCGTCAGCCGGACCGGTGACGGCTGCACCGGCATCAACCGGACCAGCGGCGGCGGAGCTGGTGGCGGGCTCCTGCTCGGTGCCGCTGACGTCGGTACGGCCGGGCGCACTCTGCTCGGCGGCGGCGGTTGCCTCGCCGAGTCGGACGTTCTCCCGGCGGAACGTCTCGTAGATCTGGGTGAGCGACTGCTTCTGCGCCATCGTCAGGTCCGGGTCGACGGCGATCGCGGCGAGCACTCCCTGCCCCTCGCGGTCGTCCAGCAGCCCGGCCCGCAGGTACATCGCCGGGGTGGAGACCCGCAGCGCACTGGCCAGTTGCTGGAGCACCTCTGCGCTGGGCTTGCGCAGGCCGCGCTCGATCTGGCTCAGGTACGGATTGCTGACCCCGGCCTGCTCGGCGAGTTGCCGGAGCGAGATCTTCGCGTTGCGCCGCAGGTCACGGATGAATCCGCCGACGTCGCGGGGAAGGTCCTTCGGGGTGGGCATGCCCCGACGCTAACCCCCCTCGCTAGCTCCTGCAAGCAGAACGCTAACTAGAGTTAGCGACGTCTCAGATCGTTTCCGCCCCGGTGTCCGTACCCGCACTCCTCGCCCGATGCGAGGGCCGGCCGGACCGGTCCGGTAGCGTCCCCGGGTGGCCATGATCGAAGCGAACGGCACCCGACTCGGGTACGACGACACCGGCAGCGGCTCCCCCGTCCTCCTGTTGCACGCGGGGATCGCGGACCGACGGATGTGGCGGGAACAGCTGCCCGCCCTCGCCACCCGACACCGGGTGATCACCCTCGACCTGCGTGGATACGGCGAATCCGAGCTGCCCCCGACCTCCTTCGCCCACCACACCGACGTGGTCGGAGTCCTCGACGCACTGGACATCGGACGGGCCGCCCTGGTCGGCTGCTCGTTCGGCGGGGCGGTGGCGGTCGACACCGCCCTGACCCACCCGGACCGGGTGTCCGCGCTGGCGCTGCTCGGCACCGCCGTCACCGGGCACGAGTGGTCCGACGAGACGAACGACCTCTGGGACTCGCTGGTGGGCGAGGTCGAACCGGACGACGACACGGCCGGCGCCGCCGCCGAGGTGCGGTTCTGGGTGGTCGGCCCGGACCGGCGGCCGGAGGACGTCGATCCCGCACTGCTGCGCTTCGCCCGCGAGATGGACGAACGGGCGCTCGCCACCGAACGGGCGCTCAGCGCGGTCGACGTGGCCTTCCCCGAGCCCCCGGCGATCGAGCGCCTGCACGAGTTGCACATGCCGGTGCTGGCGGCGGCCGGCGCGGCGGACCTGCCGGACATCCGTCGACTCGCCGACCTCATCGCCGCCACCGCCCCGAACGCGGTACGCCTGCCCGACGTACCGGACGCCGCCCACCTGCTCCCGCTGGAGCGGCCCGCCCCCGTCAACGCCGCTCTGCTCGACTTCCTGCCGTGAGGCCGGACGTCCTGTCGTGAGGCCGGACGTCCTTCCCTGACCGGAGCAGGCCTGCCGCCGGGGCCCTCCGCCGGACAGGCTTTCACCGCCGGACGGCCCCGGTCGTCGGGCGGGGCCACTGCCGCCGGGCGGGCGAGGCACCGGGGCCCCGGCCGTCGGGCGGTGGGCCCCGGTGCTCCGGGCGGTGGGCGCCTACCAGGCCGGGCGGACCGCGCCGACCGGCACACCGCCGCCGAGCAGCGGAAGTTCGGCGTACTCGTGCAGGATCGGGGCGTCCTGGCCGAGTCGGCGCAACGCCGAGACGAGCACGGGCATCCGGGCGCGGGCCGTCCCGTCGTCGATCTTGACGGCGACCGCGCCGACGCCGGGCAGGCCGGCGGCCATGATGCCCTCCGCACCGACCTTGGCGAGGGCACCCGGCAGGCCACGCATCAGCCGGCTGTCCTCCGCCCGGGTGCCCCCGACGACCTCGGGGTGGGCCCGCATCGCGTCGGCGACGCTCCGCTCGGGGGTACCGGGTTCGGCCGTGACCAGCCGCAGGTATGCCCGAGCCAGCCCGGTCAGGGAGACCGCCAGCACCGGGGCACCGCACCCGTCCACCCCGACCGCCGCAGCCGCTTCGCCGGTGATCTCCTCGACGGTGTCCCGGATCCGCTGTTGCAGCGGGTGCTCCGGGTGCTGGTACCCCTCGGTGGGCCAGCCGGCGGCGAGGCAGGTGAGCAGCATTCCGGTGTGCTTGCCGGAGCAGTTCATGCCGATCCGCTCGGGACCGCCCCCGGCGGCCAGCACCGCGGTGCGGGACGCCTCGTCCAGGGGCAGGTCGGGTGGGCAGGCCAACGCCGACCCGTCCAGCCCGGCGGCGGCGAGCAGCGCGGCCACCCGGGCCAGGTGGAAGTCCTCGCCGGCATGGCTGGCCGACACCATGGCGAGGTCGGCCGGTTCGGTCAGCCGCAGCCCGGCCCGGAGCATGCCGATCGTCTGCATCGGCTTGCTCGCCGAGCGGGGGAAGATCGGACCGGCGACGTCACCGGCGGCGGCGAGCGCCTCACCGGAGGCGTCCAGCACCACCACCGAGCCCCGGTGGAGGCCCTCCACGAACCCGGACCGGACCACTTCGGCGAGCAGCGCGCCACCTGCGTACGTCGTTCCCACGAGGTGGAACGGTACCGGTGTCTCGATCTCCATCGACCCGGCCCCCACCTGCGACTACATCCCGAGGAGTCGCCGGGCCTCGGTCGGGGTGAGCGGCGGGCGCTGGGCGAGGTGGGCGGCGGCGACCGCGCGGGCGACGAGCTGCATGTTGGACTCGACCGGCTGCCCCTTGGCGTAGGTCACCGTGTCCTCCATGCCGACCCGCAGGTGACCGCCGGTGGCCAGTGCGGAGAGCATCACCGGGATGGTGCTGCGCCCGATGCCGGTGGCCGAGAAGGTGGTGCCCTCCGGCAGGTCCCGCACCGCCTGGCGGCACGCCACCAGCGCCTCGGCGGTGCCCGGCATGCCGCCCGGGACGCCCATCACGAAGTCGACGTGCACGTGCCCGCCGGCCGGCAGCCCGTACTTGCCGAGCAGGCGCTGGAGAGCGGTGAGGTGGCCGAGGTCGAAGATCTCGTACTCGGGGACGACGCCGCGCTCCTGCATCCGGGTGTGCAGGTCGACGACGAACTCCCAGCGGTTGAGGAAGACGTCGTTGCCGAAGTTGACCGTGCCCATGGTGCAGGAGGCCATGTCCGGGCCGGCGTCGAGCACGGCCAGCCGGGCGGCCTCCGGGTCGGTGACCGCGCCACCGGTGGAGAGCTGCACGATCAACCCGGTGCTCTCCCGCACCGCGGTGACGGTGTCGCGCAGCCGTGCCGGGTCGAGGGTGGGCTTCGCCTCGTCGTCCCGGATGTGGACGTGGATCACGGCCGCGCCGAGCGCCTCGCACTCCTTGGCGGTCAGCAACAGTTCGTCGAGGGTCACCGGCAGCGCCGGCACCTCCGCCTTGGCCGACTCGGCACCGGTCGGGGCAACCGTGATCAACGTCCCTGTCGTCATGCCGGCGATCCTAGACCGCTGGTCGGGCCGGGTCGATCGGGTGCCGCTCGGGAACAGCTCGCACGGACGTCGATCCGACAGCTACGACGACGGCTCCGGGTCGATGGCGGCGGCGGCTTCGCCGACGAGGAGGCGGGCGTCGTCGGGGACGTTCCGCTTGACCACGGCGAGGGCGACCTGCCCCAGCTCGAAGTGCTGCACGGCGGTGCCGAGGAAGCCGACCGCCCGGCCGTCGGCCTGGGTCACCGGGGTGCCGGCGGCGGGCAGCCGGTCGCTGGTCACCCCGTCCAGGTGCAGCAGGACGAGACGGCGCGGTGGACGGCCCAGGTTGTGCACTCGGGCCACCGTCTCCTGGCCCCGGTAGCAGCCCTTCGCCAGGTGCACGGCCGGAGCGATCAGGTCCACCTCGGCGGGAATGGTCCGGTGGTCGGTGTCCACCCCGACCCGGGCCCGGCGGGCGGCCACCCGCAGCGCCTCGTACGCCCACAGCCCGGCCACCGGCACCCCGGCGGTGCGCAGCGTGGCGACCACGTCGTCTATGGTGTCCCGGGGGACGAGCAGGTCGACGCCGAGCGGGCCGCGCCGGGCCCAACCCCCGGCGGGCAGCGGCCGGACGTCGTACCGGACGGTGGGTCGGGGCGCCACCGAGCCGGTGGGGAACTTCGGACCCGGCACGGCGAGGGCGTCCGGCTCGGCGAGCCCGGTCACGCCGAGCACGTCGAGTGCTCCGGCGGCGTCCGGGCCGACCAGGGAGAGCAACGCCCGCTCGGCGGTCGCGTCCCGTGGCTCGACCTTGCTGAAGAAGCGCATCCGTTCCAGGTACGTCAGCAGACCGGCGGTGGCTCCCGGCTCGGTGTCCAGCCAGGTGGTGTCGCCGTCCTCGGCGACGACCGCGTGCTGCTCGACGTGGCCGTGCGGGGAGAGCACGAGCAGTTCGGTGCCCTCACCGGCGGTCAGGTCGGCCAGGTGCTGAGTGGTGAGGGTGTGCAGCCAGCCGGCGCGTTCCTCGCCGGGGACCGCCACCACGCCCCGGTGCGACCGGTCGACCAGGCCGACCCCGGTGGCGAGGGTGCGCTGCTCACGCAGCGGGTCGCCGTAGTGGGCGGCGACGCTGCCCACCCCGGCCGCCCGGTGGGCCGGCTCGGGCTGGTCCCGGCTCTCGGTGTCGATGGCCTCCACCGGTACGGCTCCCGCGATCTCGATCATGTCTGCTCCCCGTTTCCGTGTTCGCCGTTCCCACAGTTCCCGCAGACGCCGAAGAGCGCCACGTGCCCGACGTCGGCCGAGAAGCCGCGCTCGGCGAGCAGCCGGTCGGCGACCGGGCGCAGCAGCTCCGGCTCCACCTCGTCGATCCTGCCGCACTCCCGGCAGACCAGGTGGATGTGCTGGTGCTCGCCGGCCGCGTGGTAGGTCGGCGAGCCGTGCGAGAGGTGGGTGTGCTTGACCAGCCCCAGCTTCTCCAGCAGCTCCAGGGTGCGGTAGATCGTGGTGATGTTGACCCCGGCGGCCACCTCGCGGACGGCGTGGTGCACCTGCTCCGGTGTGGCGTGCCCCAGGTCGAGCACCGCCTGGAGGATCAACTGCCGCTGCGGGGTCAGCCGCAGCCCACGGGAGCGCAGCAGCTCGGCGAGGGAGGCTTCGGACACCGTCCGATCATAGTTCGGTCTGCGCGTGGGTCCTGCCACCCGCGTCGGTACGCCGCTACGCTCGGCATTCGTGACCGAACTCAGCGGGACGAAGGAGCTGGTGCACCAGGTGGAGCCGCCCCGGGTGGCGGTGCTGGGCCGGGGGATCGTGCCGGCCGGCCAGCCGGTGCTGCGCGGCGACGACCTCGGGGTGCTGCACGGCGACGGGGTGTTCGAGACCATGCACCTGCGCGACGGCCGGCCCTGGCTGGCCGGCGAGCACCTGGCCCGGCTGGGCCGGGCGGCGGACCGGCTCGACCTGCGGCTTCCCCCGGTCGCCGCGCTGCTCGACCTGCTGGAGACCGTCGCGGTGGACTGGCCGGCCGGGCTGGAGGGCGCCCTGCGGCTGGTCTGCACCCGGGGGCCGGAGGGAGGTGGCCCGCCGACGGTCTACGCCACGCTGGGCGAGGTGCCGCAGCCGACCCGACGCACCCGTCGGCTCGGGATCACGGTGGCCACGCTGCCGCTGGGCGTCGCCGCGGACTGCCGGGCGACCCTGGACTGGCTGCCGATCGGGTTCAAGTCCACGTCGTACGCGCTGAGCAGCGCGGCCCGCCGGTGGGCGGTCCGGCACGGGGTGGACGACGTGCTCTGGGTCTCCACCGACGGGTACGCCCTGGAGGGCCCCACGGCGAACCTGGTCTGGCTGGAGGGCGACACCCTCTGCACGGTGCCGTCCGCGCGGACCGGCATCCTGCCCGGCGTCACCGCCGCCTGGCTGCTGGCCCACGCGCACGAGCTGGGGTTCACCGCGGCGGAGCGGATGATCAGCCCTGGCGACCTGCGGGCGGCGGACGCCGCCTGGCTGACCTCGTCGGTACGGGGGGTCGCCGAGATCCGGACCCTGGACGGCACCGGCCCGCACCATGCCTTCCCGTCCCCGCACACCGCCCGCCTGCAACGCCTCCTCCCCCACCCCTGACCCGCCGGGCACCGGGTCGCCCAAGCGCCGGAACCGCCGCCGAGGTCGTGACCGGGGCGGCGGGCACCGGAGGGGAGCGCCGGAGGTCAGCCGGCGACGCGGGTCAGGCGCGCGGAGAGGTGCGGGGAGAGGGGGTGGCCGACGGCGGCCATCTCCTGGGCGTACAGCAGGGCGCCCTCGACGATGCCGAACAGGCGGTGCCCGGCGGTCACCTCCTTGGCGGTGGCGGTGCGCACCACGGCGTCGGTGACGAACTCGAGCTGGGTGCCCCGGCGCTTGCCGATGTGCAGCTCCATGACCCCGGTCGGGGTGGTCATCAGGGCTTCCAGCTCGTCGGTCGCCCGGTCACCGTCGAGCACCGGACGCCACCAGCCCACCTCACGGCCGGCCGGACGCACCGGGCGGCTCTCCCCGTCGAGGATCCAGGCGCGGGACTCGTAGTGGAGGAACGGGCGCCCGTCGTGGCTGATCCGGATCTCCTGGGCGAAGTCGAAGTCCTCGATGCTGGGGAAGCCGCCCCGGCCCCGGCCCCGCCAGATGCCGACGTAGGGCAGCAGGCCGTCCAGCGTCGGGTGCAGCTTCGGCCCGACCCGCAGGTCGTGGCTCTCCTCGTACGGGTACGGGTCGACCGGGGGCGCGTTCAGCCACGGCGGTGGGGCCAGGGGGTTGTCGCTGTCGCTCACCAGACCACCTTCGTTCGCGATTGCGGGGCTCGCAAACCCGGCTCACTCCTCACGCTCACCAGTGACCTCTCGAAATACGTACGGCAACGTAGACCAGGCCACCGGCGAGCGCGCCGAGCCCCGCGACCAGCAGGCTGACGAACCCGATCTCGGTGACCATGGCGGTCATCCTATGCTGGCCCCCATGGCACGTACTCTCGTCGTCAAGGTGACCGCGGGCGCGGACGCGCCCGAGCGGTGCGCCCAGGCGTTCACCGTCGCCGCCACCGCGGTGGCGGCCGGCGTGGACGTCTCGCTCTGGTTGACCGGTGAGTCGACCTGGTTCGCGCTTCCCGGCCGGGCGCAGGAGTTCGAGCTGCCCCACTCGGCCCCGCTGGCCGAGCTGCTGCACGTGATCCTCGCCTCGGGGCGGGTCACCGCCTGCACCCAGTGCGCCGCCCGCCGCGACATCGGTCCCGGCGACGTGCTGCCGGGGGTGCGGATCGCCGGGGCGGCGGTCTTCGTCGAGGAGGCGATGGCCGACGGGGCGCAGGCGCTGGTCTACTAGCGTCCCCGCCGGGACGGGGTGAACCGGCCCCCGGCCGAACGGAGCCGCGCCGATCCTGTCCCGGTCTGCCCCTTTCGCACCTACCATGCGGATGTGGGTGAGGCAACCGAGCAGTTCTTCGCGTCCCTGCCGGCCCGCGCTGTGGAGAAGCTCCGCGGGCCGATCGACGGGACGCTCCAGATCAACCTGTCCACCGGCACGCACGTCGAGCATTGGTACGTCGTGCTGCGCGACCGGGAGATCCGGGTCAGCCGGGAGGAGCGGTCCGCCGACGCGGTCTGGGAGAGCAGTGCCGACCTGTTCGACCGGCTGGTCACCGGCAACGCGCAGGCCGTTGCCGCGCTGGCCCGCAACGAGACCACGATCAGCGGGAACGTGCTGCTGTTCCTGGTCTTCCGGGCCTTCCTCCCTTCGCCGCCGGGCACCCGTGACCCGCGCGCCGTCGCCCGGGAACGGCACACGCCCCCTCCGATCCGGCCGCAGAGCGGGCGGCCCGGATGAAGCGACTGGTCAGCATCCTCGACGGCAACACCTTCCTGGTCTGCGACGACCGGGGCGACCTCGAACCCTCCCTCGACTTCCCGACCGGATTGTTCTCCTTCGACACCCGGTTCCTCTCCACCTGGCTGCTGACCCTCGACGGCGAGCGGTTGAGCCCGCTCTACGTCGACGAGGAGGAGTCGTACCGGACGCGCTTCTTCCTCAGCCCGGACCAGCCCGCGCACCTCCAGGAGGCGAAGGTGTCGCTGATCCGGAGCCGGACCATCGGGGGCGGGCTGGACGAGGAGGTGGCCGTCCTCAACCACGCCGCGCGGGACGTGGACTTCACCGTTCGGGTCGACATGGGCTCCGATTTCGCCGACCTGTTCGAGATCAAGGAGGCCCGCCGGGCGAAGGGCAGCTCCACGGCGACGGTCGGTCCGCAGGAGCTGCGGCTGGCGTACCGCCGGGAACGTTTCCACCGGGAGACGGTCGTCTCGACCAGCGAGCCCGGCCACATCGACGAGCGGGGCATGACCTTCACGGTCCGGGTGCCGGCGCACGGGGAGTGGAGCACCCGGCTGCGCGTGCAGACCGTCGTCTACGGGGCGCGCGGCGAGGACATCCGGGCGACCCTGCCGCTGGGCGGGTCCCGCAACCCTGCGGAGATCGAGGCGGAGCACCGGCAGCTGGTCGAGCGCGCACCGAAGCTGGGCTGCGACTTCACCCCGCTGGAACGGGCGTACCAGCGCAGCCTCAAGGACCTCACCGCGCTGCGCTACGAGTCGATCGCCCTGGGCATGCGCCTGCTCGCCGCCGGGCTGCCCTGGTTCATGACCCTCTTCGGGCGGGACAGCCTGCTGACCGGCCTCCAGGTGCTGCCGTTCCTGCCGGACCTGGTGCCACCGACCATGATCGTCCTGGCCGGGCTCCAGGGCGCCCGGCTCGACGACTTCCGTGACGAGGAGCCCGGGAAGATCCTGCACGAGCTCCGGTACGGCGAGACGGCCGGCTTCGAGGAGCAGCCGCACACCCCCTACTACGGCGCCGCCGACTCGACGGCCCTCTTCGTGATCCTCGTCGACGAGTACGAACGCTGGAGCGGCGACGTCACCCTCGTCCGGGCGCTGGAGTACCCGATCCGGCTCGCGCTGGACTGGATCGACAGCTACGGCGACCTGCTCGGCACCGGTTACGTCTGGTACGAGACCCGGAACCCGCAGACCGGCCTGGAGAACCAGTGCTGGAAGGACTCCTGGGACTCCATCTCGTACCGGGACGGCCGGCTGCCCGGCTTTCCCCGGGCCACCTGCGAACTCCAGGGTTACGCGTACGACGCGAAGATGCGCGGCGCCCGGCTGGCCCGGACCTTCTTCGGCGACCCGGCCTGGGCCGACCGGCTGGAACAGGAGGCCGCCGCGTTGAAGGAACGCTTCAACCGTGACTTCTGGGTCGCCGACGGGGAGTACTACGCGCTCGCCCTGGACGCCGAGGGCAAACCCGTCGACGCGCTCTCCTCGAACATGGGCCACCTGCTCTGGAGCGGCATCGTGGACGAGGCACGGGCGGGGAAGGTGGCCGAACACCTGCTCGGCCCGCGCCTCTTCTCCGGCTGGGGGGTGCGCACCCTCGCCGCCGACCAGGGGCGGTACAACCCGATCGGGTACCACGCCGGCACGGTCTGGCCGTTCGACAACTCGATCATCGCCTGGGGCCTGTGGCGGTACGGCTACCGCGAGGAGGCCGGCCGGATCTGCCTGGCGATGGCCGAGGCGTCCCGCTACTTCGGCGGCCGGCTGCCCGAGGCGTTCGCCGGTTACGACCGCGCCCTGACCGACTACCCGGTCGAGTACCCCACCGCGTGCAGCCCGCAGGCCTGGTCGGCGGGGACACCGCTGCTGATGCTCCGGGTGCTGCTCGGCCTGGAACCGCAGGGCGAGCACCTGATCATCGACCCGGCGGTGCCGCAGGGGTTGGGCCGGATCGAACTGCTCGACATCCCCGGCCGCTGGGGGCACGTCGACGCGCTGGGCCGCAGTCGCCGCCTCTGACGTCCACGGTCCCGGAACGCCCCGCTCACCCGGCCGCCGGCCGCTCGACGCCCGGCCGCGACCCGCGACTCCCCGGGCTCAGGAGCAGGGGGTCGACGCGGTGACCGTCGGCGGGTCGGCGACCGGGTGGACCTGCACGGCGACCGGTCCGGCGCGGTAGACGTACCGCTCGGGATCGTCGACGAGTGCGGGGCCGGTGGCCAGCGGGGCGAGCACGGTCGCCGCCGAGGTCGGGGTGGCGGCCGAACCCGGCCCGGCGGTGGCCCACGCGGTACGGGCACTGCCGCCGCCGGGACAGGGCGCGGCGACCAGTTCCGGCCCCTCGACGGCCGGACGACCCAGCGCCCGCAACGCTGCGCCGACCGCGGCGGACTCGGCGTCCGCACCGGTCACCGCCGTCGGCCGGTACCCGGAACCGAGCGGACGGCAGCCGGTGTCGGCGGTGAGCCGCACGGTTGCGTCCTCGGTCTCCTGGCCGCGTACGGTGACGAACTCCCCCGCGTCGGCACGCAGCCGGGTCCCCTCCCGGGTCAGCATGACGGTGGCACGGTAGCGATCCGGCAGCGCCTCGGCGATCCGGTCCAGCAGGGCGCGCGGCTCCTCCCCGACGACCCGGACCTCGACGACGCGTTCCAGTGTGCCGCCGTCCTCGAACGGCGTGACCCGGCAGCCCCGCTCGACCACGGGCGGCGCCAGCTCGACGAGCGCGTCCGGGCCGGCGGCGGCGACCAGCTCGCCGATCGTCCGGTCCACCACCGGACCGGCCTGGGCCAGGCTGCGCTGCTCGCGGACCGTCGGCCCGTCGTCGCGTACGGAGAGCCAGGTCAGCGCCGCCAGCAGCAACGCCCAGAGCAGGGTGGCGACGATCAGCCAACGGGGCCACCCCCGCACGGGCGGGCTGGGCGGAGCACTGGGTGGGGCGTACCCCGTCGGGACAGGACCGGTCACGCGGCCATGGTGTCATGTCGCCCCGACCGGACCCCGTGGGCGTGACCCGCAGGGGTGTCCGAGGGTTGGACAGGTGTGGGGCGCGGCCGGCACCACCGCGCCCCACCCGTTCCCTGGCCCCCGCCCGAGGTCGCGACGCGCGGTCCCCGCCCACAGACGTGACGCGCCTCAGGGGACCGTGTCGTGGTAGACCTCGACGTCGTAGAGCAGCCGCACGGGGGTGCCGTTCGTGATGCCGACGAAGACCGGTTCACCGGCGGGAGTGCGACCACGTCGCCACACCTCCTCCCGCGCGGCGTCGCGGGACTCCCGGTGGACCTTGCCGGCCAGGTGCAGCTCCATGACCCGACGGGCGGTGACCCGGTCGCTCTCCACCTGGATCCGCAGCAGAGGCACGACTCCGACACCTCCCCTCGACCACGCCAGCCTTCCTGCACAGCGTCAAGGTAACTTATCATTGTTAAGTCAGCTCCGCGCCAGGGTGTCCGCGACCGAAAAGATGATCTCCATTGCCGTACGGGGGTGCCCATACACTGCTGGTGATCACAGCCCCGAACGGACGGAGCCCGGCGTCCGGCTGGCGGTGGTCCTCCGGACCACACCACCGCTCCGGCTCCGGCCGGACGACCTCCACCCCGCACACAGACCTGGAGTCCCGGCGTGACCGACACCGATTTCGACCAGCCGCCCGGCGGCACTCCGGGGGAACGCCGCCGGGCCGACCCCGGTTCGGTGTGGCTGCGCGAGGAGCCGGCCCGGCCCCGCCCGGCCCCGCTGAGCCGCGAGCGCATCGTCGACGCGGCGGTGACCCTGCTCGACCGGCACGGCATCGACGGTCTGACCATGCGCCGGCTCGCCCAGCTGCTCGACGTCACGTCCACCGCGCTCTACTGGCACGTGAAGACCAAGGAGGACGTGCTCGACCTGGCCCTCGACCACGTCTTCGGCGACGTGCCACTCCCCGGGGCCACCGACGACTGGCGGGGCGACGCCCGCACCCTGGTCCGCGACTGGCGGGCGGCCATGCTCCGGCACCCCTGGGCCCCGGGCCTCATCGGTCGACCGATGCTCGGGCCGAACGTCCTCGCCCGCACCGAGTATCTCCAGTCGGCACTGGCCCGCGGTGGCCTCTCCGACCCCGAGCTGACCGTGGTCACCCGTACGCTCGCCAACTACGTGATCGGCGCGGCACTCACCGAGGCCACCTGGCACCGGAACGCGGACCCGCAGGCGCGGACGCAGGCCCGACGACAGATCACCGCGAACCCGGCCGCCTACCCGACGCTCCACTCGTCCGGCCACCTCGACAGCACCCGCTGGAGCGACGACGACCTCTTCGAACGCGGCCTCGACCTCATCCTGGCGAGCACACCGCCACCGGACGGCGACGGCTGATCCCCTCCGGTTCGGCGATATCGCGGTGAGCCGGACACCGGACACCGCGATATCGCCGAAACCGAGGGGCGTGCTCAGGCGACCGTGACGGCGACCTCGTTGATGCCCCGGGCGGCGGCGACGGGGGTGTCGCCGTTGCCGTGCCGGGAGAGGGCGCGCAGCGTCCAGGTACCCGGCGCGGCGAAGAACCGGAACTGACCGGCGGCCGAGGTGACCACCTCGGCGGTGAACTCACCGGTCGAGTCGAGCAGCCGGACGTACGCGCCCGGCACGAGTTCGCCCGCCTCGGACCGGACGACGCCGGTGATGACGGTCTCCTTCTCCAGGTCCAGGCTGGCGGGCAACGGAGCGGCCTGGTCGGGTGCGGCGCAACCGGCAGCGGTGGGTGCTGTCATGGCTCAGGCCTCCCCGGGCTCGTCACCGAGCGCGACCGGCACGCCGACCAGCGAGCCGTACTCGGTCCAGGATCCGTCGTAGTTCTTCACGTTGCGGTGGCCGAGCAGCTCCTGGAGCACGAACCAGCTGTGCGACGAGCGCTCGCCGATCCGGCAGTAGGCGATGGTCTCCTTGCCGTCGTCCAGCCCGGCGGCGGCGTAGATGCTGCGCAGCTCGTCGTCGGACTTGAAGGTGCCGTCCTCGTTGGCCGCCTTCGACCACGGGACGCTGATCGCGGTGGGGATGTGCCCGGCCCGCTGCGCCTGCTCCTGGGGCAGGTGGGCGGGGGCGAGCAGCCGGCCGGCGTACTCGTCGGGGCTGCGCACGTCGACCAGGTTCTTGGCGCCGATCGCGGGCACGATCTCGTCCCGGAAGGCGCGGATGGAGTTGTCCGGCTCCTGCGCGACGTACTGGGTCCTCGGGCGCTCGACCCGGTCGGTGACCAGCGGCCGGGCGTCCAGCTCCCACTTCTTGCGACCGCCGTCGAGCAGCTTCACGTCGCGGTGGCCGTAGAGCTTGAAGTACCAGTACGCGTACGCGGCGAACCAGTTGTTGTTGCCGCCGTACAGGATGACGGCGTCGTCGTTGCCGATGCCCCGCTCGGAGAGCAGCGCCTCGAACTGGCTCTTGTTGACGAAGTCCCGGCGGACCGGGTCCTGGAGGTCGGTCCTCCAGTCGAGCTTGATCGCCCCGGCGATGTGGCCGGTGTCGTACG
Source organism: Micromonospora sp. NPDC023956 (assembly GCF_040639195.1). Classification (NCBI taxonomy): domain Bacteria; kingdom Bacillati; phylum Actinomycetota; class Actinomycetes; order Micromonosporales; family Micromonosporaceae; genus Micromonospora; species Micromonospora sp. NPDC023956. Next base: position 320,614 of record NZ_JBEZZN010000003.1, on the reverse strand, counting down.
CCGAGGTGTCCTCGTCTACCTCGACGAAGACGACGCCCGGGGCATCGATGTTCTTCTCGGCCCATTCGGCCGAGACGAGTGCGGTGTCGCGACTCATCGGATCACTCCCTGGTGAGGATGGCGGTTGAGTCGACGCGCGGGAAGGTCGGTGTCTGTCGCACCGCGCGCGGGACCCAGGGTGGACGGATCTCGGGTTGGATGCGACGGCGCCACTGCCGGGCGAAAGAGGAGAACCGGGGGTGGGGGACCCCGCCGGTAGCCGCTACACAGCCGTTTGCAGCTCCGCCGTCAAAGCGCGGAGCGACACAGGCAGGTGGCCACGCGACACAGGTCGACCGCGCGCCGTTTGGTGAGGAGCGTCCCCATGAGCAGGGAGCCTACCAGCGTTCCCACCCCCCGCCACCTGCCCGACCAGCATCCGGGACACCTGAGCGGGCCTTCCGGGCGTGGTTCCCGCCACACCCACGGGCCCGGCGGAGCGCGCCGGCCACCGGCACGGCGCGACCCCGGTCGACCGGGCTGACCGGCGCGTCAGCCGACCGAGCTGATCGGCACGTCCCGGGCGTCGGCGGTGACCGCGAGCCCCTCCGGCAACGGCCGGACCTCCCGCACGGTGAGCTGGAACGGCAGGTCGGGCAGGGGTACGTCGATCGAGATGCTGCGCGCGTAGTTGTTGAGCAGCACCCGGGCCATCGGCACGTTCGGCAGGCCCTCGGCGTCCAGGTCGCTGAAGCGCAGCGCCACCTTTCCCTGCTCGTTGACGCTGACCTCGGCGTTGCCGGTCACGGTCAACTTCTGCCCGAGGATGTCCACCGGCGCGGTGACCGCCAGCTTGCCGTCCTTCTCGCCGAGTTTGAGGCCGGGCCGGTCGAGGAACGCCGCCAGGCTGTCGTAGCTGACCGTTCCGGTGCCGTCGACCCGATCGGCCACCACGTCACCCTGGCCGGAACGGATGGTGTCCAGCGACGCGGTGACGCCCCGGGCGTCCACGTCGAGTTTCGGCAGTTGGACCGAGTTGCCCTCCACCGTGCCGGTCACGTCCCGCAGGCGGATGGTGATCCGCTCGTACTTCCCGCCGAGCACCTGGGTGAGGAACGGGAAGCCACCCACCTCCACCTGGGGCGCAGCCGCGGTGGCGTCCTGCTGGGTGAGTTCCTGGCGCACCTGGTCGGCGATCGCGCCCTCGGCGACCCCCGCGGCGATCCGGTCGGCCACCACGGCCAGTCCGACCAGGATCAGGAGCAGGACGAGCAGACCGACGAAGATCTTGCGTCCCCGCCGCCGGGGCCGTTCGTCGTACGCCGGGTGGGCCTCGGTCACGCCGCCTCCACTCTCACGTCCGGTGTCGCCTCGCCGGGCGCACCGGTGGTACCCGATGGGCTCACGCCTCAACCGTGCGGCAGCGGCGTGGATCAGAGGAACAGTACGCACACGAGGTAGGCGGCCGGCGCGGCGAGGGCGATCCCACCGAGCGGCCCCTGCATGTGCCGGGCGATCCAGAAGGTGGGCGTCTCACCGGCCATCAGCCGGCCCGCCTCGGCGTACCCGACGGCGAGGTCGGCCAGCACGGCGGTGGCTGCGGTGACCAGGCCGACCAGTGCGCCGCTGGTCGGCGTGAAGCCGACCAGGAAGCTGCCGAGCACGCTGCCGGCCAGGGTGCCGAGCATCGCGCCGAGCACCACGCCGGCCGCCCCCCGGGGCACCTGCGGCGCGAGCCGGGGCCAGGGGAGCACGGCGTCGGTGATCCGCGCCACGGTGAGCGCCAGCGCGGTGGCGGTCACGCTGACCGTGATGGTCTGGGTGCCGGCCGGGATCCGGCTCAGCGGCAGCAGGCTGGCGAACCCGGCCACCCCGGCCACGATCAGCAGGGTGGTGCCGATCGAGTCGGTGACCCGCTGCCGGTCCACCCGGCGGACCAGCTGGGCGAGCACCGCGACCACGAGACCACTTGCGGCGACGTAGAAGAGCGGGACCAGCCGGGCCTCGGCCGACCGTACGGCGACGGTGTCGGCGACCCCGGCGGTGGCCACGCCGACCAGCGCGACGGCCAACAGGGCCGGTAGACGGGTGGCCATCGTCCAGGCCAGGACGAAGAGCAGCTGCACGCCGAAGATCACCGTGGCGAAGGACAGCCGGTGGCCCGGACCGGTGGTCTGCGCGGCGAGGACCAGACCGAGCCCGAGCAGCACGGCGAATCCGGCAATGGTCAGTGAGAGCGACTTGTTGATCTCGACCGGCTCGATCTCCTCCTCGTCGATCTCGTCGTCGGCCTCGTCGTCCGGTCGACGGGACGACGGGTCGCCCGGCCGGAAGCGGCGAGGACCGCGCCGCTTGCGCGGGCCGACCAGGTCGTCGAGGTCCGGACCGGCGGTCGGCACGGGAAGGCCGGCCGGTGGACCGTCGTCGGACCACGGGTCGGGACCGGCGGCGGGAGACGCGGAGGCAAACACGACACGATCGTGCCAGACCCGACCACGTACCGGGCGGACGCCGTTTCGCGGACGTTAAAACCTGGGCCGCAAGCGTGGGCAAGCCCGACAAACGGGAAAAGATCCCGGGGTCGACCACGGGCGATCGGTTAGGCTCGAGCCCTGACCCACCCGCCAGCGACGCCGGGACCACGAGTTCTCAGCGCCACACTCCGTCCAGGGTGTCGCCGCTGGTCGCGCGGCTGAGCGCCGCCGGGACGGAGGTGATCGTGTGGAGATCCTGCTGCTGGTGACCGCACGCGCAGGCGAACCATCCGCCGTACTGCCGGCGCTAGACCTACTGCCCCACTCGGTCCGCACCGCGCCGCGTGACGTGCGGACCCTGGTCGCCGGCCCCAGCCCGGACGCGGTCCTGGTGGACGCCCGCTCGGAGCTCAGCGAGGCGCGGGCGACCTGCCGCATGCTGCACGCCACCGGCCTGGGGGTGCCGCTGGTCGCGGTGGTGACCGAGGCGGGGCTGATCGCGCTCAACGCCGACTGGGGCGTCGACGACGTCATCCTCGCCGGCGCCGGCCCGGCCGAGGTGGAGGCCCGGCTGCGGCTGGTGGTCGGCCGGTTGAGCAGCGTCACCGCAGGCACCGGCAGCTCGATCCGGGCCGGGGAGCTGACCATCGACCCGGACACCTACGCCGCCAAGCTCAAGGGACGCCCGCTCGACCTCACCTACAAGGAGTTCGAGCTGCTGAAGTTCCTCGCCCAGCACCCGGGCCGGGTGTTCACCCGCGACCAGCTCCTGCGCGAGGTCTGGGGGTACGACTACTTCGGCGGCACCCGCACCGTCGACGTACACGTCCGGCGCCTGCGCGCCAAGCTCGGCTCGGAGTACGAGTCGATGATCGGCACCGTTCGACAGGTGGGCTACAAGTTCGTCGTCCCGCCCTCGCGCGCACTGCCGGACGCGGAGCACGCACCCCTGGCAATATGACCGATTCTCCCCAATTTGGGGGATTGGTCGCTAGTTGACCCCCTTGTACGGCTGGCCGGTCCTAACGTGACGGGCGGACCAGCCGGAGAAGGGGGCGACGGTGCGGCCGACGACCGAACGATTGACCGGTGACGTCGCCGGGGCGCGCTCCGGTGAGCCCGACCGGCCCCGCCCGACGGGTCACCCCGACGCACCGCCCCGCCGGGGTGCCTGATGCCCACCGTGTCGCCACCCCGCACGCTGGGGATCGTGGTGCTGGTCGCCGCCGCGCTGCTCGGTTCGGCGTACACCCTCGGACGCAGTCTGATCACCCCCGTGGCCCCCCCGGACATCACCGCCCCGAGCGGCCAGCCGGACGTCGCCGACCAGCCACCGGTGACCAGCAGGCCCCCGCAGCCCACCCTCCGCCCGACCACCCCCGCCGAGGAGGAGCCGCCGCGCGACGGCACCGACGAGGGCGGCCCCTACGGCACCCGGATGACCACCGGCACCGGGCAGGTGGCGCTCACCTTCGACGACGGTCCCCACCCCGACTACACCCCGCAGGCGCTCGCGGCGCTGCGCGCGTACCGGGTGACGGCGACCTTCTGCCTCGTCGGCGAGAACGCGCGGGCCCACCCCGACCTGGTGCGCGCGATCGTCGCCGAGGGGCACACCCTCTGTAACCACACGTGGAACCACGACGTGCTGCTCGGCAGCCGCTCCCACCAGACGATCCAGGCCGACCTGATGCGCACCAACGAGGCGATCCGGGCGGCCGTGCCGGGCGCCCGCATCGCGTACTTCCGGCAGCCCGGCGGCGCGTGGACGTACCCGGTGGTCTCGGTGGCCCGCAGCCTGGGCATGGTGCCGCTGCACTGGACGGTCGACCCGACGGACTGGCGGAGACCGGGCGCGGCCAGCATCGCCGGCACGGTCACCGCCGGCACGGTGCCCGGCTCGATCGTGCTGCTGCACGACGCGGGCGGCAACCGGCAGGGGACCGTGGACGCGCTCTACCAAATCCTGCCCAACCTGACCAGCCGCTTCCACGTCACCGCCCTACCCCCCGACCTGTGACCACCAGCGTCACCGCCCACCCCCGCCGTGCTCCCCGCCGCCGCACGGGGTCCTGGTCATCCCGCCCGCACCGGAGTGCGGTGACAGGGACCACTGCATCGGAACGCGGTGACACCGGACCGCTGCCACCGCAGGGGCGGGGCGGGAGCGGGCGGAACCGTTACCGTGGCGGGGTGACAGACGGCGACGTGCGGGGGGACAGCGTGACGGTTGCGCGGGTGGGCCGGGACGATCGGCTGGACGGGGCGGGCATCGACGACGTCCTGGCACTCGCCCGGGTCGCCGGGGACGCCGACGGCGCGGAGCCACTGGACGAGGCGGTGCTGCTCCGGCTGCGGGATCCGCAGGCCGCGGCGGTGCACCTGAGCGCGCGGACGCCCGAGGGCCGGCTCGTCGGGTACGCGCACCTCGACGTCACCGCACCGGCCGGGGGGACCGGCCTCGACCTGGTGGTACACCCGACGTACCGGCGGCGTGGGCTGGGCCGCGCGCTCGCGACCGCAGCGCTGGCCGACGTGGACGGACGGGTTCCGGTCGGGACGGTCCGGGCGTGGGCCCACGGGGACCATCCGGCCGCCGCCGCGCTCGCGGTCGACCTCGGTCTCGTCCGCGCCCGGGTGCTCTGGCAGATGCGCCGGTCGCTGACCGGACCGCTGACCGCGCCGGACCTGCCCGCCGGAGTGACGCTGCGCGCCTTCCAGCCCGGCAGGGACGACGACGCCTGGCTGGCGCTCAACGCGCGGGCCTTCGCCGACCACCCGGAGCAGGGTCGCTGGACCGCCGCCGACCTGCGGCTACGCCTCGCCGAGCCGTGGTTCGACCCGGACGGCTTCCTGCTCGCCGTCGAGGAGTCGACCGGCCGGCTGCTCGGCTTCCACTGGACGAAGGTGCACCAGCGGGCGGGGTCGACCCCGATCGGTGAGGTCTACGTGCTCGGGGTGGACCCGACGGCGCACCGGGGCGGGTTGGGCCGGGTGCTGACCGCCGCCGGGCTGGCGTACCTGCGCGAGCGCCGGGGCCTGAACCGGGTGATGCTCTACGTGGACGAGTCGAACACCGCCGCCGTGGCGCTCTACCTGCGGCTCGGTTTCGCCCACTGGTGCGCGCACGTCAACTACCACCGGGGCTGACCGCCGCCCGACGGGCGGACCGGCGGCCGGCGGTCCCGTTGCCGGCCGCCGGACCAGCCCGACCAGCCCGACCAGCCCGACCAGCCCGACCAGCCGGACAACGGTCGGCCCGACCAGCCGGATCAGTCGGATCAGCCGGCCGCCTCGGCGCGGGCCTGCTGCCACTGGGCGGCCTGCTCCGCCGTCATCCAGTAGAACGTCCCGGCCCGGTCGTCGAGGCTGCCGGTGACGTACCGGTGCAACGGCATGCCGAGGTCCCGGAAGGTCGGGTGGGCGCGCAGCATCCGGGTCATCCCGGCCAGCGCGCCACCGAACCGGTGCCGGGAGACCCCCACCTCGACGCAGACCGTCTCCGCCGACAACCATTCGCCGGGTCGGGCGGCGAGCACGTCCAGGACCTTGAGCACGGTGTCGTGGCTCTTCGACCGTCCGGTCGCGAACCGCCGCAGCTCCGCCACGGACCACCGGCCGGCGAGGTCCGGTGGGGCCGCCGGGCGGGCGGGCGGCCGGGCCGGTGGGCGTACGTTGCCGCCCTGCCGGTCCAGCTCCGCCAGGAGCGCGGCGACGTGCCGCACGTACGCGACCGGGACGGCGATGTGCACGAGGTCCGCGTCGACGTCGTGAGTGACCACATCACCTTCCTTCGGATCGACGGTTCCGGCCGACGGGTCGGGGAGCCCGGGTCGGCACGGTGCCGGTCAGCCGAAACGTCCGGTGATGTAGTCCTCGGTGCGCTTGTCGCCCGGGTTGGTGAAGATCTTCGAGGTCTGGTCGAACTCCACCAGCCGGCCGTGCCGCACCTGCCGCTCGTCGACCTCGGCGGTGAAGAAGGCGGTGTAGTGGCTGACCCGGGCGGCCTGCTGCATGTTGTGGGTGACGATCACGATCGTGTACGACGTCGACAGCTCGTACATCAGGTCCTCGATCTTGCTGGTCGCGATCGGGTCGAGGGCCGAGCAGGGCTCGTCCATCAGGATCACGTCCGGCTTCACCGCGATGGTCCGGGCGATGCAGAGCCGCTGCTGCTGGCCGCCGGAGAGGGCCAGGCCGCTCTTGCGGAGCTTGTCCTTGACCTCGTCCCAGAGGGCCGCGCCGGTCAGCGCCTCCTCGACCTGGTCGTCGAGGTTGCCCTTGATCCCGTTGATGCGCAGCCCGTAGGCCACGTTGTCGTAGATCGACTTGGGGAACGGGTTGGGCTTCTGGAAGACCATCCCGATCCGGCGGCGCACCTGGATCGGGTCGACGCCCTTGGCGTAGATGTCCTGGCCGTGGTACGTCACCGAGCCGGTGACCCGGGCCCCGGGGATGAGGTCGTTCATCCGGTTCAGCGACCGCAGGATGGTCGACTTGCCGCAGCCGGACGGCCCGATCATCGCGGTGATCTGGTTCTGCCGGATCGGGATGGTGGTGCCCCGGACGGCCTCGTAACTGCCGTAGTGGACGCTGACGTCACGCAGCTCCATCACGGTGGTGTCCCCGGCGGTGTGCGGGCCGGCGTCGCCCCAGCCCTCGCCGGGCGCGCTGATGGCGACGGACGGACGGTGGTCGCTCACGGTGCGGTGCTGGGCCATGGTTCAGCGCTCCTTCAGGGCGAAGCGGTTGGCGATGAGACGGGCGACGACCGTGAACAGCACGACGATCACGATCAGGGTGAGGGCCGCTCCCCAGGCCCGGTCCTGGGCACCGACGAAGGGCTGGCTGGCGTTGCGGAAGATCTGCGCGGGCAGCGCGGTGTTGGTGCCCTCGAAGAGGTTCGGGTTGGTGGCGAAGGTGATGCCGGTGACGATGATGATCGGCGCGGTCTCCCCGGCGGCGCGGGCCACCGCGAGCAGCGAGCCGCTGGTGATGCCGGAGATCGCGGCGGGCAGCACGACGGTCAGGATGGTCCGCCACTTGCGCGCGCCGAGGGCCAGGCTGGCCTGGCGCAGCTCGTCCGGGACGAGCCGGAGCATCTCCTCGCTGCTGCGGATCACCACGGGGAGCATCAGGCAGGCCAGCGCGAGCGCACCGGCGAAGCCGGACTGTTCGCCGACCAGCAGCACCCAGCCGATGTAGATGAACAGGCCCATGACGATCGACGGCACGCCGGTCATCACGTCGGACATGATCCGGATGACCCGGGCCAGCGGCTTCTGCTTGCCGTACTCGTTGAGGTAGATCGCGCCGAACACACCGAGCGGGATCGCCATCAGCGACGCCATGCCGGTGATGATCAGGGTGCCGACGATCGCCGGGCCCATGCCGGGCCCCTCCCGGCGGTACGAGTTGGGAATGTCCTCGGTCAGGAAGTCGAGGCTCATCACCCCGCCGCCCCGGCTGACCACCGTCCAGGCGACCAGGCCCAGCGGCACCACGGCGAGCAGCACCGCGAGGTAGATACCGCCGCTGGCCAGGTGGTTGACGATCCGGCGGCGGGTGGACAGGGCACGCCCCGACAGGTCGGGGACGACCGGGGTACGGGTGCCCGGCTCGACGGTGGCGGTCACGCCACGCCTCCCCTCATGCGGGCCTCCGCCCGGCGCACGATCGCCTGGGCGGTCAGGTTGATCGCGACGGTCATCGCGAACAGGACGACGCCGAGCCCGATCAGGGCGGCGGTGAAGGTGCCGGTGGACTCGCCGAACTGCTGCACGATCACGGCGGCCATGGTGTTGCCCGGCTCGAAGACGTTCGCGGAGATGTTGGTGGCCCCGCCGATGACCAGGGCGACGGCGATGGTCTCGCCCATCGCGCGCCCCAGGCCGAGCATGACCGCGCCGACGATGCCGCCGAAGCTGTGCGGGAAGACCGCGCCCCGGATCATCTCCCAGCGGGTCGCGCCGAGCGCCAGGGCGGCGTCCTTGTCGGCCTGCGGGACGGTGCCGAAGACCTCGCGGCAGATCGAGGTGATGATCGGGGTGACCATGATCGCCAGGATCAGGCCGGCGGTCATGAAGTTCCGGCCGCTGGCCGCCTCGCCGAAGACGCTGCCGAGCACCGGCACGCCGCCGAACACGTCGTGCAGCCACTGGTAGAACGGCACCAGCTTGGGCGCCAGCACCAGGATGCCCCAGAGACCGAACACCACCGACGGTACGGCGGCCAGCAGGTCGATCACGGTGACCGCGGTGCCGCGCAGCCGGCGGTGCGCCAGTTCGGTGATGAACAGGGCGATGCCGACCGACACCGGTACGGCGATGAGCAGGGCGATCAGCGAGGAGATCGCGGTGCCGTACATGAAGGCCAGCGCGCCGAAGACGGCCTCGCCGGTGCCGGGGTTCGGGTCCCAGGTGTCCTCGGTGACGTAGCGCAGGCCCATCTCGGTGAAGGCCGGCCACGCTTCCTTGACGGTGGTCACCAGGATGAGCGCGAGGATGGCCAGGACGAGCAGGCCGGTGCCGAGCGTCCACCAGGAGAAGGCGCGGTCGGCGAGCAGGCCGCCCCGCTGTGGCGTCAGGGTCGGCCTGGTGTCGGGTTTGTTCTCTGTGATGGTCACCTTCACTCCAGTGGCGGCGCGGCTACCCCGGCGGGGACGGGACCGGGTTCCGGTCCCGTCCCCATGGGCGGTGCGATCTCGGCTCGGATCAGCCCTGGATCTTGTCGAGCTGGGCGAGCGCCTTGTCCTTGAGCGAGGTGGGCAGCGGCGCGAAGTCCACGTCCTTGGCCAGGTCCTGCCCGTCCGTCAGGATGTACTTCACGAAGCCCTTGACCAGCTCGGCCTTCTTGGCGTCGTCGTACTTGGTCTTGACCAGGATGTAGGTCGGGGCGGTGATCGGGTACGCGGCGGCGCCGGCGGCGTCGAGCGGGTTGTAGCTCAGGTCTTCCTTGATCTCCGCGCCTTCCAGGCCGGCGGTCGTGCCCTCCAGGGAGGGGACGACGAACTGGCCGTCCTTGTTCTTGATCGCGGCGAACGTCAGCTGGCTGGCCTTGGCGTCGCTCAGGTCGACGTAGCCGATGCCACCGTTCGCCTGCTTGACGATCTGGGCCACCCCGGTGTTCTTCTCGCCGCCCTGGGTGTTCGAGGGCCAGGCCACGGTGTCACCGCTGCCGAGCTTCCAGACGCCCTTGGCGGCGGCGTCGAGGTACTTGGTGAAGTTGTTGGTGGTGCCCGAGCCGTCCGAGCGGTGCGCCACGGTGATCGGGGTGTTCGGCAGGGTCACGCCGGGGTTGTCGGCGGCGATCGCCGGGTCGTTCCAGGTCTTGATGTCGGTCTGGAAGATCTTGGCCAGCGTCTCCGGGCTGAGCTGGAGCTTCTCCACGCCCTGAAGGTTGTAGCTGACGGTGATCGGGGCGGCCACGGTCGGCACGTAGAGGAAGGCGTCGGCGGCGACCCCGTCGCTCTCCTTCACCAGGCTGTCGCTGCCGGCGAAGTCGACCAGGTTCTGCCCGAACTGCTTCTTGCCGGTGCCGGAGCCGGTCGCGTTGTAGTTGACCGTCACGTCCGGGGCGACGTCCTTGAAGGAGGTGATGACCTCCTGGTAGTAGGCGTCCGGGAAGCTGGCACCCGAGGCCTTCAGTTCACCGGAGAGCTTCGCGTACTCGCTTCCGCCGCTGTTGCCGGCGGCGGCGGGGGTGTCGTTGTCGTTGTCGCTGGAGCCACAGCCGGTGAGAGCCAGCGCGGCGATCGCGACGCCGGCAAGGACTCGCCGGGAGAGCACGTTGCGGTTCACCTCAGAATTGCCTCTCTCTTGGGGTTGGGCCGGACCTCTGAGGGCCTGACCGCTGTCGAAGCTAAGCGGGCCAGGTAGCCGGTTCCCCGGAGCTTGGTTAACCGAAGGTGAACAGGTCGCCAGGAAAATGTTGCCGCTGCCTGAGGCACGGCTGTCCGACGGATGAACGGATCGAGGCCTCTGCCCCCGCAGCCGGGTGGGTCAGAGGACGCCGCGGGCCATGTCGCCGCCGACCAGGTAGGCCACCCGGCGGGCGACGGTCACCGCGTGGTCGGCGAAGCGCTCGTAGTACCGGCCCAGCATCGCCACGTCGATCGCGGCCTGCACCCCGTACGGCCAGGCGTCGGTGAGCACCGTGAAGAGGCGTTCGTACTGCACGTCGAGTTCGTCGTCGTCGAGGCCGAGCTGGATCGCGTCGAGCCGGTCCCGGGTGACCAGGACCAGGGCGGCCTTGTCGGCGATCCGGGTGGTGGTCTCCGCCATCGCCCCGATCAGCGGGCGCACCGGCGGCGGCACCACGGGATCCGGGTGGCGGGCGAGGACGAGCTTGGCGATGTGCGCGGCGAGCACGTCCATCCGGTGCAGTTCGGTGTTCATCCGCAGCGCGGACAGCACCAGCCGCAGGTCGGAGGCGACCGGCTGCTGCCGGACGAGGGCGAGCGGCACCAGCTCGTCGATCCGGCGGTGGGTGGCCGCCCGCTCGGCGACCTCGGCCAGCACCCCCCGCGCCCGGTCCGGGTCGATGTCGAGCAGGGCCACGCTGACGCGGCGGATGGTGCCCGCCGCGTCCCGGCTCACCGTGGCGAGGAGCCCGGCCAGCCGGTCGAGCTGCTCCAGGTGGTTCCCGCCGCTCATCGTCCCCCGCCAGGCTCGCCGGCCGCTCGGCCCGACGGCCGGCGTCGTACCCCACCGGCCGCAGCTTCAGTCGTCCCCACCACCATCCCCCGCGACCGGCCGGAACGCCAGCCCGACCGCCGTGGCGAGGATCGCGTGCCGGTCCCGCCGCCGCCCCGGCCCACCCGACGCCCTGTCCCACCCGACGCCCTCTGCTCTACACCCGCCGCCTTTGCTCTGCACCCGACGCCCTCTGCTCTGCACCCGCCGGCGCGACAGTTACCCGCCAGCCACAGCCGGGCCGCCGTCACATGCGTACCGGCGCCCGCGCCCGCCGGACACGAGGTCCGTGGGCGCCGGCGCCGGCGGAATGGCGGGCGTCAGCTACCGGGCAGTCCCGGGTTCCTACTTTCTGTTCGCCGGTGGCTGTGGCGTTCGTGGACCGTCTCCCGGGCTGGGGACCCGGCGGGCTCGGTACTCGCGGGCCGCGGTGACGAGTTCCCGGAAGAACACGGAGGGCGGCGTGACTTTGCCTTCGTTTCCGATGGGCGAGGGTGCCAGCGGTATGAGCAGGTCGGCGTGGGGTGAGTGCAGCCACAGGGCCATCTGGTAGAGCTCCGGGATCCGCAGGAGTCGCAGGTCGAACCCGGCTGCTGCGAGCTGTGGCAGGGCACGCGCGGCTCTGATCGCGGTGGCGGTGGCTCCCACGGACGAGCTTCGGTAGAACGTTGGCGGGAAGGTCCGTTCCGGCGTCTCGGAGACTTCCGCGCCGGCGATCACGGTGCCGCCGGACTCCAGCAGGAAGCGCCAGCCCACCGGCTGCGCACGCGCCAGACCACCATCGGCCTCGATATCGTCGGGTCCCAGGACGAACACCTGGTGCGGAGTGGACACCTCCACGTCCTCCGGGTCAACCTCACCCAGCAGTTTCGGGCCGCCCCCGCCAGCCTTGGCGACAAAGCCGAGCTTGGAGCGGGTTTCCTCCCGGATCCGACCCGGCGGATCAGGCATGTTCAACGGCATTGCGAACCCCTCTGAGGCTAGTTTCTCCGAGTCTTGAAAGTCCTGTTCCAGGTGCCGTTCACACCGCCGGGATACCCGCCGAAAAGCGTATCCCATTCGACCCAGAGAATGGGAGTATCCTCCAACCCCTCGTGCTGACCTCCCGTGTCCTCCCAGGGGTCGTGCACGAACACGTGCACCAGTTCGTTGGTGTCCCGGCGGTAGCTGTAACCCCAGATGTTGACGATGTGACCACTGAGCCCACCACGCCAGCCAATGTTGATGACGATCGGCCGTCCGGCGTCGATCTCCGCCTTGACCTCCACCTTCGTCAAGGCCCGGTATCTCTTGAGTTCACCCCAGGTGATGCTGTTGGTGTCGCGGGAGAACTTGTCCGGGTTCTCACCTGCGGGGACCGGAACGTCGTGCCCGACCACCTGCAGCGCCGCCTCGTCCGGCCAGTGGCCGTTGTTGCACTCCCAGGGCCCCCCGCCCGGCGCGCAACAGTTGTACGTCGGCTGATCCGGATTCTGTGCGTGCCACTCAGCAAAGATCCGATCCATCACCGGGGTGGCGAGCTGACACTGGGTGAAACGCTCTTCGGCGGCGTAGTAGTTCGCGACACTGACCGCCGTCGCGTTCCAGCACCAATTGGTTCTCGCCTGGAACTGGATCCAAGACGAATACGGGCCGATGAACTTCACCAGCACGTCCGTGTCCAGTTGTGTCATACGTCGTCCCTTCGCTGCTCCGGTTGCGCCGTCGCCGGGTTCCGGGTTCAGACGGTAGAGCCAGAATGAGAAGGTAGTCAATGCGCTGTAGGCGGCAGCTAAGCCGCGAACGGAACCCACGTCGGACAAATCATCGAGTCATTGTCCTAGATCCGACGGAGACACGTTTCGGGATCCCCTCGCGCCAACGACACAATCGGAAATCCGAAACATCGACTTCACAACATTGATCTCTTTCGCTGATATCTTTCGGTTGCCGTGCTCGTGCTTTCGCACGGCAGTCCTCACATCCAGGAACCGCCGATGCCGATCACGGCACGTGCGGTGCTTCGGTGTGCCCGTGATCCTCCTCGTCGAGGAAGGTACCCATGATCACCGCTTCGTCCTTGCCAGTCCGATCTCGACTGTCGGCGCAACCGTCTCGCCGTCTCGCCCAAGCGGGCACCGCCGCCGCTGTCGTCGCGGCGACTCTGATCGCCACCGCCACTCCGGCCCTGGCCGCGATCACCTTCTCGCAGCCGACCACGCCGGTCCTGTCACCGGGGGCGACTGGTGAGGTCACCTTCACTCTCGCCGCCGACCCGGCCGATCCGGTCGGCAGGATCACCTTCACGGCCCCGGACAACACGACGTTCACCCGCGCCTCGTACACCTGGAACGGCGGCCCGGGCGCCATCGGATGCGGGGTGAGTGTCGACGCCAAGACCCTCACCTGCCCGCCGGCAGGACTCGACACCAGGGGCTTGTACTGGTTCGGCGCGGCCACCATCGGCGTTGAGCTGATGATGGACCCGGACGCACCGGCGGACACCACCATGACCTCAGGAACGGTCACCAACTTCGACCACGCCGGTGTCCAGAACGGGCAGGGCCCGTACACCGCCAAGACCCCGCCGCCGCCCCCCGCCGACCTGGCCGTGAGCGTCACCGACTCCGCCGACCCGGTGGCCCTCGGCGGCAGTTACACCTACACCACCACGGTCACCAACAACGGCCCCGGCGCCGCGACCGGCGTCACCGCCGCGACCACCCTGTCCGGGGCGGCCGGCAGCATCGTGTCGGCGGTGGCGTCGCAGGGCTCGTGCGCGGTCGCCGCACCCGCCGTCACCTGCGCCCTCGGCGCGGTGGCCGACGCCGCGTCGGCCACCGTCACGATCACCGTCGAACCCACCGCGACCGGCACGACGACCGCCACCGCGACCGCCTCGGCCACCGAAACGGACCCGAACGCGACCGACAACACCGCCGCGCAGTCCACCACGATCACCAACGCCCTCGGGTGCACGATCACCGGCACCGCCGGCAACGACACGTTGATCGGCGGCAACGGCAACGACGTCATCTGCGGTCTCGGCGGCAACGACACGATCAACGGCGGCAACGGCAACGACACCATCTACGCCGGGACCGGCAACGACACCGTCGACGGCGGCAACAGCGACGACATCCTCTACGGCGGCCCCGGCGACGACGGCATGGGCGGCGGCAACGGTGCCGACCGTCTCTACGGCGAAGCTGGCAACGACACCAACTACGGCGAAACCCTCCTCGGATCGCTGCTGTACCTGTTCGACAACGGCAACGACCACATCTACGGCGGTCCGGGCAACGACGACCTCGACGGCCAGAACGGCAACGACACCGTCTCCGACACCGACGGCGCGGACACCGACACCATGTCCGGCAACCTCGGCAACGACACCATCAACGTCCAGGACGGCGCCGGAGACGACACCGCCAACGGCGGCCTCGGCACCGACACCTGCACCGTCGACACCGGAGACACCACCACCGGCTGCTAGGGACAACCGCACCCTTACCGCACCGGTATCCCCTGGTCAGTACGGTGCGCATCCGGGCGGCGGCCGTCCTGCCGCGCGACGTCGGCGGTGGGCACGGTCGCCCCCGTGGCCGGTCCCCGGAAGGCGTGGCTTCGGCTAGAGTCTGCGGACACGCGCCGACCTCGTCGTTGCATCGACAGACGGGTGGGGGGCGCGTTCCCAGCAAGGAGTGCCTACTTGCCTCGTCCTTCTTTCCGTGGGTCGATCGCCTTCGCGTCGGCCCTCACGCTCGGTGCGGGCGTGCTGGTCGTCGGCGGGATGCCGGCGACGGCCAGCCTTCCCGGCTCGGGCAGCGTGCTGACCAGCAGCAACGGCCAGAAGAGCATCAGGTTCAGCGGGGACCCGTCCCGCACCTCGCTGACCTCGTCGGACACCGTCACCGGAGCGTCCTGGTCCCCGGACGGCAGTCAGGCGGTCTACCTCGACCAGCACGGCGGGCTCCGCCGGCTCCGGTTCGACGACGGCTCGGCCCGCTACGTCGAGCTGTCGCCTCCGGACGGCGCGGGGGTGCGGACCAGCCCGAGCTGGTGGGGTGACAGCCGGATCGTCTTCACGGACAAGGCTTCGCCGAGCCGCCCCTCGCGGGTGGCCTGGGCGGCCAGCGGTGGCGCTCTCCGGTACGGGTGGGTCTCGCCGAACGACGGTAAGCACTACACGAATCCCGATGGCGGCCCCGGTTCGCTGGTGGTGTTCCAGCGCCAGAACGACGACGGCTCGGGTCAGCCGACCGGCCAGCCCGCCGTCATGGTGTACGACGGTTCGATCCAGGTCGGTTCGACCAGGATGGTCGACGACAACGGGTCGAACCCGTCGATCTCGCCCGACGGGTCCCGGGTGGCCTTCGTCCGGGACGGCCGGATCGTCGTGTCCGACCTGGCCGGTCAGAACGAGGTGACGGTCACCCCGGCGGGCACCCAGTACGACCACCCCACCTGGTCGCCGAACGGCAGGACGTTGGCGTTCAGCAAGGTGACGGCGACCGCAGCCCGCCCGGTGTTCGCCGCTTCGGCGGACGGTTCCGCCGGGCTGGTGTCGGTGTCCGACCTGGACGGCGTACCGGCGTTCCAGCCGCGCCGGAAGGACCAGGTCGTCCGGTTGTCCGGCGCGAGCCGGTTCGCCACGGCGACGGCGGTGTCCCAGGCCCAGTGGGCCACCGCCGGTGCGGGTCCGGACACCAGGGAGTCGGCCTCCGCGGTGGTCCTGTCGCGCTCGGACACCTATGCGGACGCGCTCAGCGGTGCCGCGTTGGCGGCGGCGAAGCGTGGTCCCCTGCTGTTGACGCCGCCGACCGGGCTGGACCCGACGATCCAGGCGGAACTCCAGCGGGTCCTGCTCCCCGACCACGGCACGGTCTACCTGCTCGGTAGTCCGGGTGCGCTGTCGACGACCGTGGAGAACCAGGTCCGGGCGTTGGGCTACCGGGTACAGCGGCTCGCCGGCCCGGACCGGTTCTCGACGTCGGTGCAGATCGCCAAGGCGATCAACCCGACGCCGAGCACGGTGTTGCTGGCCACCGGGATGAACTACCCGGACGCGCTGGCGGCCGGCGCGGCGGCCGGGTCGTACAACAGGATCGACAGTGGCTTCTCCGCCGTGGTCCTGCTCACCCTGGACGAGGTCATCCCCCCGGGGACGAAGGCGTTCCTGGACACCCTGCCGAAGGACGTGCTGATGCTGTACGGCATCGGCAAGCAGGGCGGTACCGCCGCCTACTCGTACGACCCGGTGGGCCCCGGCGTCCGGGGCGTGTGGGGCAGCACCCGGTACGAGACGGCCTACCTGACGGCGGTCGAGTTCTTCGAGGGCCAGCGGTACACGGGTTTCGCCACCGGCACCAACTGGCCGGACGCGCTGACCGGCGGCGCGCTGATGGGCACCCTCGGTGGCCCGTTGATGCTCACCCCGGGCACCGACGCCAACCTCGGAGCCGACGCGGTGTCGCTGCTCAGGGAGACGAGCGGCTCGGTGCACACCGGGCTGGTCTTCGGCTCGCCCGCCGTGGTGACCTCGGCCCAGCAGACGCAGGTCGGGACCGCGCTCGGCGGGCCGCTCGGGGCCGTCCCGGTGAGCAACCCGACCGACCTCGAACCCTCTTCGTCCCGGTGAACGGCGCTCGACCCGCCGCTTCTCCGCTGACCTGACCGAGCGGCCTGCACTCCACCCTGACCACCGGCCCCCTCCACCTGGGGTACCGGAGCGGCAGCGGAGTGCAGGCCGCTTCCGCGTTCCCTGCCCTCTCTCAGGTCACCCCGAGCAGGCTGGCCAGGTGCGCGACGCCGGCCCTGGCGGGTCCGCCGCGCACGACGGCGCTGATCACCGTACGGGCGACCGGCCGGGACCGGATCTCGGCGGGTGCGGTGCGGTCCGCCTCGACCAGGACGCGGCCGGCTGCGGCCAGGTCACCGACCAGCAGGTACGCCCGCGCGGCGTCGACCAGGTGCGCGGCCCGGTGTTCGGCCGGCAGCCGACGCCACTGTTCCCGGCCGACGGCGTCCCGGTGCCGGGTGATCGCCTCCCCCGCGTCACCGAGGTCGACGGCCGCCGCGACGCGGGCCAGTTCGACAGTGGTCGGTCCGAAGGTGGTCCAGTGATGGTCGCGACCGTCACCGAGCTGCTCGGCGATCTCGCCGGCCTGGTCGACCAGTTCCCCGACGCTGCGCGCGTCGCCGCAGCCGGCGGCGGCCAGAGCAGCCTGGAGCAGCAGCGTCCCCAGCACCGACAACTCGTCGGGCGGGCCCTCGTGCGGCACCGGCGGTGCGATCCGGTGCGCGGCGGCGACCGTCGCGGCCATCGCCGACCGCCCCCGGCCGAGGGCCCGTAACGCCTGACCGAGCGGTATCGCCGCGACGGCGGCACGCAGCGGGTCACCGGCGGCAACCGCCACCGCCCGGTCGGCGGCCAGCCAGGCGCATTCGGCCTCGCCGAGCTTGACCAGCACCGACGCGGTGACCCGGTAGACCTGCACCAGCGGCTCCGCCGCGTGCTCCGGCTGCCCGGCGTGGGCGCGCTGGGCGGCACCGAGGAGATCCGGCAGCATCCGCAGCAACTGCGGGTAGTGGCCGTGCTGGTAGGTCAACCAGGCATGTCCCACCCGCCGGTCCAGCTCGGCGGTCGGCGGTGCCGGCCGGTGGGTGGGTCCGGCCGGGCCGAAGTCGTACCGGGCGAGCGCGGCCCGTACCGCCTCGACGCCACTCGCCCCCTCGGTCGCGGGCGGTGGGCTGCCGCCCAGCAACACCGCCGGATCGACGCGGAGCACCTCGGCGAGATCCCGGAGAACGGAGAACCGGTCGAGGTTGCGCACCCCCCGCTCGACCTTGTCCACCCAGCTCTTGGACTTGCCGAGCCGGTCGGCGAGCATCTGCTGCGTCATCCGCCGCCGGACCCGCCACTGCGCGACCCGACGCCCGATCGGCAACTCATCGACGCTCACGCCACCACCACCGCCCTGTCGTCCGGGCTTGTTCGTCGGGCCAGTGACCCCGGTTGACCGGTATCCGGTACCAGGCCCGGCACGGCAGGTCGGCACCACACCGACACACCCGCCGCCACCGACGCCACGACCACACCGGCCGGTGCCGACCCGCCAGCAGCATCGCCGAGGCCACCACGAACGGGTCGGACGGACCGCGTCCCGCCCGGTCCTCGTCGTTCATCGGTGCAGGGCGTAGCGGTCGCGGGTGCGGGTCGGGTCGGACTGCCAGCGCCGGAGGGCTTCCTTGATCCGGGCGGTCTCCCGCCGGGCCCGCTCGGCCGCTTCCTGGGCGTCGGCCAGTTCAAGGGCCACCCGGTCGAGGAAGCGCCGCACGTCGTCGGGGTCCAGACCCCGCCGGCCGAGCCGGCTACGCCGGAACCGGCGGCCACGCACCTGCGCCGGGAGCAGCGGCACGCAGTACCGGGAGCGGTACGGCGCTCCGTCGGCCCGCCGGTGCCGGGCGGGACGGCTGCCGAACAGCCGCTCGACGAGATGTCTCACGGGGACCTGCCTTTCGACGGCTAGCGAGGCAGACCCCGGCTACAGAGACCGCAGCTCTGACAGCCGGGGCGATTACCTACAGTCCTCGCTGGTTTGCCGGCCGTGAGGACTTACACAACTTGCCATGGCTAGCCATTGATAGTCAAGGACTCTCCATGGGTGGTTCACTCTCAGGTGCCGACCGTGAGAGGACCATCAGTGCCACCGCAGTACGCCTACCAACGCGTTGCCGAAGACCTGACCCGACGGATCACCTCCGGAGAGTTCCCGCCGGGCTCACGACTTCCGAGCAGGGCGGAACTCTGCGCGGAGTACGACGTCTCCAGCTTCGTCGCCGACCGCGTTTTCCTGATCCTGAAGATGAACGGACTCACCGAGTCGCTGCCCGGCGCCGGGGTGTACGTGAAGGAAACCGGCCAGCTTGATGGCTGAATCAGAGACCTGAGTCCGACGAATCCGCGTAGCCGAGGCCAGCCGTGGATCTGGTCGCCCTGTCGGACATCGCCAAGATGCTCGGCGGCGTGTCTCGGTCCCGTACCACCGAGATCACCAACCGCAAGGGCTTCCCGGCCCCGTCGCGACGGCGGCCAACGGCCGACTGCGCGTCTGGCAACGGGCCGACGTCGCGCGTTGGATCCGGCAGCACCGCCCCCACCAGGCAGACTGAGCAGCTCGCCCGGTGAACACCAGAGAATCCGCCACCTCCCCGTCGATCATGGAGTTGTGGTGTGTGATTAGTGACGGTTGTGAGCTTTGGGTGGTGCCTCAAGTCCATGATCGACGGAGTGGTGGCGGAAGCGCGGAACAGCTCGACCGCGTCTTCGCCGAACACGGCATCGTTGTCACTGCGGAAGGCGTCGCCAAGGTGACAAGGCGGATAGAACGGGCGGCCGATGACGCCGGGTGGGCAGCGCAAGCCGCTGAGAGCGGGCGAGGGGCCACACGAGTCCACGATCCTGGACCTGCTCCTGGACCTGGTGTTCGTCTTCGCGCTCAACCGGATCGCCGAGAAGGCCATCCACACCCTGACCGGTGAGCAGCACCTCGTCCTGCCCGGGGTCGGCGAGGTGCTGCTGCTCTTCCTGGCCATGTGGCTGGTGTGGTTCTTCGCCGCGTTGGCGGCGAGCAGGTTCGACCCGAGGTGCCCGGAGATCCAGGTGGTGATCTTCTGCATCGCGTTCGGCAGCGTCGTGATGGGGGTTTCGGTACCGGCGGCGTACGACGGGCACGGCGGCCATTTCGTCGGCGCGTACGTGGCGATCCAGGTCGGCCGTCCCCTGGCGCTGACGCTCTTCCAGCGCAGACGCGCTCACCAGACCGTCGTCCCGCCACCGATCCCGACGCGGATCCTCTGCTGGTCCGTGGTCGCCGCCGTGCCGTGGATCGCCGGGGCGCTCGCCCCGACCGGCGTCCTCCGGGGCGGGCTCTGGACGCTCGGGTTGACCATCGAGTACCTCGGACTGGTCATCGGTTGGCCCACGCCGATGTTGGGCCGCAGCCGGATCCACGACTGGGACCTGGTCGGCGAGTACCTGGCCGACCGCTACCGCCAGTTCTTCATCATCGCCCTCGGGGAGTCCGTGCTGCTCAGCGGGCTGACCTTCAGCAGCAGCCCGTTCGGCGCGGGACAGACGGCGGCGTTCGTGTGCGCCTTCGTCACCACGGCGTTGCTCTGGCGCATCTACTTCTACCGCGCGGGGACGGTGATGAAGAGCGCCGTCGCGGCCGCCACCCAGCCGGCCCGCCTCGTCGCGTACGGATTCGTCACCCACCTGACGATGGTGGTCGGCGTCGTCACCACCGCGGTCGGCTACGGACTCGCCATCGGGCACCCGTACGACACGGCGAAGCCGGCGTGGCTCGCCGCCGCGCTCGGCGGACCGGCGCTGTTCCTCATCGGCCGGGCCCGCTTCGAGTACGACATCTTCGGACGGGTGTCCCGGGTCCGGATCATCGGCGTCCTCGTC
The DNA here is from genome assembly GCF_040639195.1 of Micromonospora sp. NPDC023956. NCBI lineage: Bacteria > Bacillati > Actinomycetota > Actinomycetes > Micromonosporales > Micromonosporaceae > Micromonospora > Micromonospora sp. NPDC023956. Next base: position 300,014 of record NZ_JBEZZN010000003.1, on the reverse strand, counting down.
CTGGCCGCGATGAGCCTGGTCCTGGTCCGGCTGCCGCTGCTGACGGCGAGCGTCGCCGCCGTGGCCGTCCTGTTGGGCATCGCCGTCGCCGACGCGGCCCGCGCCTGGGGCAGGTCACGGGAGAGCCCCGCACCACCGCACTGACCAGCACCAGTCGGAGCCGGGAGGGCGTCCCGCGCTCCCGGGCCCTCCGCGTGTGACCGGGCGCGGCGCCGCCGATCCGGCGCTGTGACCGACCGGGCTCACGAAGGTCGGTCCTCGGCTATAGAGTCTCGCTACGCGCCTACCCCGTCGACCAGTCGACGGCCGGGACGACGGCGCGTTTCCAGCAGGGAGCGCCTACTTGCCTCGATTCTCGTTCCGGGGGCCGGTCGCCGTCGCGTCGGCCCTCGTGCTCGCCGCGTCCCTTCCGGTCGTCGGCAGTACGCCCGCGACGGCCAGCATCCCTGGCGCGGGCAACATCCTGACCAGCAGCAACGGGCAGACGTCCATCAGGTTCCACGGCGATCCGACCCGTACGTCACTGAGTTCAACGGACACCATCACGGGAGCTTCCTGGTCTCCCGACGGCAGCCAGGCGGTCTACGTCGATCAGGCCGGGGCGCTGCGCCGGCTTCGGTATGACAACGGCTCGGCCCGCTACGTGGAAATGTGGAAACCTCACGGCGAGGGGCTGCGGAGGAGCCCGAGCTGGTGGGGTGACAACCGCATCGTCTTCGCGGACAAGGCCACGGCGAGCGGCCCCTGGCGTGTCGCCTGGGCCGCCAGTGGCGGCGGGACGGGCTATTCGTGGGCCTCTCCCCACGACGGTAGGCACTACACGAATCCGGATGGTGGACCCGGCCCACTCGTGGTGTTCCAGCGCCAGGACGACGACGGCTCGGGTCAGCCGACCGGTCAGCCCGCCGTCATGCTCTACGACGATTCGATCGAGCTCGGGTCGAAGACGAGGCTGCTCGACGACAACGGGGCGAACCCGTCGATCTCGCCCGACGGGTCCCGGGTGGCCTTCGTCCGGGACGGCCGGATCGTCGTGGCCGACCTGCGCGGTGAGAACGAGGTCAGGCTCACCCCGGAGGGCGTCCAGTACGACCATCCCACCTGGTCGCCCGACGGCAGGACGCTGGCGTTCAGCAGCGCGACGGGGGCCCGACAGGTGTACACGGCGGTGGCGGACGGCTCGGCCGCGCCGGTGGCCGTCCCCGGGCTCAACGGCGTGCCGGCGTACCAGCCGCACCGGAAGGAGCGGGTCGCACGCTTGTCCGGTACGGACCGCTTCGCCACGGCGTTGGCGGTGTCCCGGTCGCACTGGCGCACCCTCGGCAGCCCCACGGACCAGCGGAGGGGAGCCAATGCGGTGGTCCTGTCACGATCGGACACCTATGCCGACGCGCTGGGCGGCGCGGTGCTGGCAGCGGAGAAGGAGGGCCCGTTGCTGTTGACACCGCCGGCCGAACTGGCGGCGTCGACACGGGCGGAGATCCAGCGGGTCCTGACGCCGGGCCATAGCACCGTCTACCTGCTGGGCAGTTCCGGTGCCCTGTCGACCAGGGTCGAGGACCAGGTCCGGGCGATGGGTTACTACGTGCAGCGGCTCGCCGGCAAGGATCGGTTCGAGACGTCGTTGGCGATCGCGAAGGCGATCGACCCGATGCCGGACATGGTGTTCCTGGCCACCGGGATGAACTACCCGGACGCGCTGGCCGCCGGTGCCGCAGCGGGGGCGCAGAACGAGGTGGACAGTGACTATTCCGCGGTGGTGCTGCTCACCCGGGACGAGGTGATACCGCCGACGACGAAAGCTTTCCTCGACACGCTACCGAGAGACCTGCGAAGGATCTTCGGCATCGGGCAGCAGGCCGCCATGGCCGCCTACTCGTACGGCACGGACTCCAGCGTCTGGGGCGTGTGGGGCGCGGACCGGTACGAGACCGCGCGCGATGTCGCGGTGGAGTTCTTCGAGGGCCAGACGTACACGGGTTTCGCCACCGGAACCGACTGGCCGGACGCCCTGACCGGCGGTGCGCTGATGGGTGTCCTCGGTGGTCCGTTGATGCTCACCCCGGGAACCAGAGCCGAACTCGGAAACCAGGCGGTGTCACTGCTCCATGAGACCAGTGGCTCGGTGCACACCGGACTGGTCTTCGGCTCACCCTCGGTGGTGAACTCGGCACAGCAGGCGCAGATCGGGGTCGGGCTCAGTGGGCCGCTCGGCTTCAGTTCGGCGACGAACCCGACCAGCGGTACCGCAGTCAGTCGAGGGTGAAGTAGGGGGCGTCGCCGTCGAGGTCGGCCAGGCGGGGCGTGATCGGGGTGGCGGCGTCCCGGCCCGCCGCGAGCCGGGCCAGGTCTGCCAGGTCGCCGGCCGCCGCCACCTGTTCCAGCGTCAACAGCGTCGGCGGCAGCATGGTCAGCTCCCCGGCCGCCGCCCGGCGCAGCGCGTCCGCCGGGCGGACCCACATGGTGTGGTCGGCCTCGCCGGAGACGTCCCGGGTCCGCTGCCCCTCCGGCAGCAGGGCCACGAAGAAGTACGTGTCGAAGCGGCGCGGCTCGAACTCCGGGGTGACCCACCGGCTCCACGGCAGCAGCAGGTCCGACCGGAGCGTCAGGCCGCGACCGGTCAGGAACTCGGCGAAGTGCGTACGCCGCTTCTCCAGGTCGACCCGGGCGGCCTCCCAGTCGTCGCCGCTGACGTCGCCGACCACGGTCGCCGGGTCCGGGCCGGCGAGCAGCACGCCCGCCTCCTCGAAGACCTCACGGGCGGCGGCACAGACCACCGACCGGGCCGGCTCGGACGCGACACCCAGCCGCCGGCCCCACGCGTCCGGGTCGGGGCCCGCCCAGCCCGGGTGCGCCTGGGCGTCGGACGGGTCGACACCGCCACCGGGGAAGGCGTACACACCGCCGAAGGCCATCGCGGCGACGCGGCGGATCATGTACACCTGGAAGCCGTCGGCGGCGGGACGCAGCAGCAGGACGGTGGCCGCGACCCGGGGCACCGCCGGGGTGCCACCCTCGGCGCGGAACCGGCGGGCGTGCTCGACCAGGGCGGCCGGGGCGGGAAAGCCGCCGCTGTCGATCGTCATGCGTCGAGCCTAGTTGCCCGCGCCGCACCCCGACGACCGCCACCACCGCCGCCGGGTGGCACCTGCACGAGCCCGGCCGTCCCGGCGGGTGGATCACCAGTGGGGCTCCGGCGGGAACTGCGCTAGCGTCCGGTCGCATGACACGTTGGGGCATCCTGGCCACCGGAAACATCGCCGCCCGCTTCGCCGAGGACCTGACGCTGGTGCCGGACGCGGAGCTGGTCGCCGTCGGCTCGCGTACCGCCGAGAGCGCCGAGTTGTTCGCCGCGAAGCACGGCGTCACACGGGCGTACGGCTCCTGGGCGGAGCTGGCCGCCGATCCCGACCTGGACGTGGTGTACGTCGCCACGCCGCACTCCGCCCACCACGAGGCCACCATGACCTGCCTCGACGCGGGCCGGGCGGTGCTGGTGGAGAAGCCGTTCACCCTCGACCTGGCGGACAGCACCGAACTGGTCGAGCGGGCGCGCTCCCGTGGCGTCTTCCTGATGGAGGCCATGTGGATGCGGTGCCACCCGCTGATCCGGCGGCTGGTCGAGCTGGTCGCCGAGGGGGCGATCGGCACGGTCACCGGGGTCCGGGCCGACTTCGCGATGGAGGGGCCGTTCCCGCCGGAGAGCCGGCTGCGGGCCCTGGCGCTCGGCGGCGGCGCCCTGCTGGACGTGGGCATCTACCCGGTCAGCCTGGCGCACCTGCTGCTCGGGCGGCCCGACCATGTCCGGTCCTGGGCGAAGATCAGCCCGGAGGGCGTGGACGAGAACACCGGCATCGTCCTCGGCTACGACTCCGGGGCGGTCGCCACGCTGAGCTGCGGTCTGGTCGGGGGGAGCCCGGTGACCGCCTCGATCGTCGGTACCACCGGCCGGATCGACCTGCCCCCGCTGTTCTTCCGGCCGGATTCGCTGACCCTGCACCGGTCCGGTCGGGAGCCGGAGACGATCCGCGCCGAGTTGGTCGGCAACGGCTACCAGTACGAGGCGATCGAGGTGCAGCGCTGCCTGGCCGAGGGGCTGGTGGAGAGTCCCCTGGTGCCGCACGCGACCACGCTGGAGGTGATGGGCCTGCTGGACGAGATCCGCGGCCAGATCGGCGTGGAGTATCCGGCTCGGCGCTAGCCGTGCGCGCTGGTCGCCGGGGTCCTTCCCATCGGGAAGGGCCCCGGCGACGACGCGGACCGAGCCCGGAGGTGGCCGGGCGGGCGGTTCAGGTGAACAGCGGGCGGGCCAGGAAGTACATGAGCGCGCCGATGCTGCCGGCGGCCGGGAAGGTGAGGATCCAGGCGCCGATGATGTTGCCGGCCACGCCCCAGCGGACGGCGGAGAGCCGCTTGGTCGCGCCGACACCCATGATCGCCGAGGTGATCGTGTGGGTGGTGGAGATCGGGGCGCCGAGCACCAGGGCGTTGAAGTAGAGCACGCCGCTGGCGACCGTCTCGGCGGCGAAGCCCTCCGGCGGCTTCAGGTCGATGATCTTCCGGCCGAGGGTGCGGATGATCCGCCAGCCACCGGCGTACGTACCGGCCGCGAGCACCGCCGCCGAGGTCCAGAACGCCCATTCGGGGATGAAGCCGGGGTCGTCCTGGTAGCCGCCGACGTAGAGGGCGAGCACCACGATGCCGATGGTCTTGGCGGCGTCCTGCATGCCGTGACCGACCGACATGGCGGCGGCGGAGGCGGTCTGCGCCCAGCGGAAGCCCCGGTTGAGCTTGCCCGGGTGCCCCTTCCGGAAGATCCACTGCACCGCGATCATGACGATGTAGCCGAGGACGAAGCCGACCATCGGCGAGAGCACCATCGGGATGATGACGTTCTCGCCGATGCCGCTCCAGAGCACCGTGCCCGAGGCCGCGATGGTCGAGCCGACCAGGCCACCGATGAGCGCGTGCGAGGAGGACGACGGCAGGCCGAAGTACCAGGTGATCAGGTTCCAGGTGATCGCGCCGATCACCCCGGCGAAGACGATGCCGAGGCTGGCCGTACCGGTGGGGAGCTTGACCAGGCCGCTGCCGACCGTCTTGGCCACCTCGGCGCCGAAGTGCGCGCCGATGAAGTTGCCGACCGCGGCCATGGCCAGGGCGACCCGGGGTGTCAGCGCCCGGGTGGAGATGCTGGTCGCGATCGCGTTGGCGGCGTCGTGGAAGCCGTTGGTGTAGTCGAACACCAGGGCCACCCCGATCACCGCCAGCACGGCGACGAGTTCGGGACTCAGATCCACGGGCTCAGGACTCCTTGACCGCGATGGTCTCGACGGTGTTGGCCACGTGCTCGAAGGCGTCGCAGGCGGCCTCCAGCTCGTCGGCGACCTCCTTCATCTTCAGCACGGTCAACGCGTCGTACTCGCCGGAGAAGAGCCGGACCAGCAGCATCCGGTACGCCTGGTCACCCTCGTTCTCCAGCCGGTTGCACTCGATCCAGTAGTCCTCGAGGTCCTTCATCGACTTCAGTCGCGGCATCGCGTCGGCGGTCAGCTTCGCCTGCGCGTCCAGGACGTTGACCAGCTCGTGCATCTCGCGCGGCAGCGACGGCAGCTTGGTGAGGCCGTACAGGTAGAGCAGGTTGCCGACCGCCTCCAGGTGGTCCATCACGTCGTCCAGCAGCGACCCGAGGCGGTAGATGTCCTCCCGGTCGAAGGGGGTGATGAAGGTCGAGTTGATCTTCTTGTACAGCTCGTGGGTGATCTGGTCGCTGTCGTGCTCCACCTCGGTCAGGCGCTCGCTGACCGACTGGACGTCGACGCCCGGCAGGGCCAGCTCGTTCAGCAGCTCCGTACCCTTCACCAGGTTCTGCGCCGCCCTGGTGAACAGCTCGTAGAAGGCACCCTCGGAGGGGCGGAAGGAAAACTTCACAGCACGGACCTCGTCGTGTCGTTGGAAGGGTGACGGCCGCCCGGGGAGAGGCAGTGCCCAGCGCATGCTAGGGAAGGTTCAGGGACCGGAAAATGTCGGCCCACCCCCGGTCGGACGTCATTCACGCATCGTTCACCCGCCGTTCACCTTGACCCGCCCATCCGGACAGCAGTCGCCCCCGTTCCCGCGCGAGATCCACGGTCGGCGGCGGATACCCCAGATCGAGCGTGGCGAACGTCTCACGCAGCAGGTGCGCCACCGCCCAGTCGCGGTACCACTTCCGGTCCGCCGGGACGACGTACCAGGGGGCCGCCTCGGTCGCACACCGCGACAGCGCCTCGGCGTACGCGGCCTGGTAGTCGTCCCAGCGGGCGCGGGCGTCGACGTCGGAGGGGTCGTACTTCCAGTGCTTGGTCGGGTCGGTCAGCCGCTCCAGCAGCCGCTCGCGCTGCTCGTCCTTCGAGATGTGCAGCATCACCTTGACCAGGGTCACCCCCTCGGCGGCCAACTCCTGCTCGAAGACGTTGATCTCCTCGTAGCGCTGCCGCAGGATCTCCTCCGGGGCCAACGTCTCGACCCGGCCGATCAACACGTCCTCGTAGTGGGACCGGTTGAAGATCCCGACGTGTCCGGCGGGCGGCAGGGCCCGGCGGATCCGCCACAGGAAGCGGTGCTGCAACTCCTCGTCGGTCGGCGGCCCGAAGGAGGTGACCCGCAGCCCGAGCGGGTTCATCGCGCCGGCCACCCGCTTCACCGTGCCGTCCTTGCCACCGCAGTCCATCGCCTGGAGCACCAGCAGCACCCGGCGCTCGTCGGACGGGTCGACCTTGACCGAGGCGAAGAGCATCTCCTGCTGCCGGGCCAGGTCCGCGCCGATCAGCCGCACCTGCGTCCGGGACCACGACTTGCGGTCCGGGCCGGTCACCGGGGAATCGGGCAGGCCGGGTGTGGCGCGCGGGTCGATCGCGGCGAGGTCGACCGGGGAGGCACCACCGGGCGCCACCCGTAGCAACTGCCGGATGCCGCCGCCGACCGGAGGGACGATGTCGGACACTTCGGGTGCGCTCATCCTGCGATCATCACCCAGACCGCCGCCGTCCGCCCGTCGAGCGCCGACCCGGCACGAACCGCTTCCCGCCGGTACGGCAGGGTTGGGGCGGACGGGGACGAGGAGGCGGCGTGGACCTGGCGACCGAGTTCGAGGCGGAGCGGGCCCACCTGACGGCGCTGGCGCACCGGATGCTCGGCAGCCGCGCCGAGGCCGAGGACGCCGTCCAGGAGACCTGGCTGCGGTGCGCCGCCGCGCTCGCCGACCCGGCGGCCCGCGCCCAGGTCCACGAGCTGCCCGCCTGGCTGACCACGGTCTGCGCCCGGATCTGCCTGGACGTGCTCCGCTCCGCCCGGCTACGGCGGGAGAGCTACCCGGGGCAGTGGCTGCCCGAGCCGGTGGTGACCCCGCTCGCCGACGGGTTCGCCCCCGACCCGGCCGAGCGGGTCAGTCGCGCCGACCAGGTCGGCACCGCACTGCTCGTGGTCCTGGAACGGCTCTCCCCGGAACAACGGGTGGCGCTGGTGCTGCACGACGTCTTCGCCGTCCCGTTCGACGCGGTCGCGGAGGTGCTCGGCACCACCCCGGCCGCCGCCCGGCAGCTCGCCTCCCGGGCCCGGCGCGCGGTCGACGCCGACGGCGTACCCCGGCACCGGGCGGACCGGGCCGAACAGCGCCGGCTGGTCGAGGCGTTCCTCGCCGCCAGCGAGTCCGGTGACCTGGCGGCGCTGCTGCGGGTGCTCGCCCCCGACGTGGTGCTGGTCGGCGACGGCGGTGGGCACTTCCCGTCGGCCCGGCGGCCGGTCCTCGGCGCGGACGCGGTGGCCCGCTTCGTGCTCGGCGTGTTCGGCCCCGACGGCCGGTACGCGGGCCGGGCCCGGTTCCGGCGGGTGCTGGTCGACGGCACCGTCGGCCTGTACGGCGAGGCTCCCTACCGGGACGGCCGGACGATCCGGGTGGTGCTCTCGTTCGCCGTGCACGACGGCCGGATCACCGGGGTGTTCAACCAGCTCAACCCGGAGAAGCTGACCGGGCTGCCCCCGCTGTAGGGCGACCTGACCGGGCTGCCCCGCCGTGGTGACGGCTCAGGCCACCAGGGCCAGCCACTTGCGGTACGACGAGGCGAACGGCTCGGTACCGTCGCCCAACGCCCCCATCAGCCAGCGCGCGGCGGCCTCCGCCTCCACCACCAGGTCGTCCGGGTAGCCGAACCGGACCCGGTGCTCGGCGAACTCGTCCTCGTCGCGCAGCTCGACCAGGCCGGTGGCCCGCCGTCGGACCACGTCCAGGTCGAGGTCGACCAGGTGGACGGTGTCGGTGTCCTCCCAGCGGGCCGGGCTGGCGATGTCGCAGTAGACCTCGCTGGTGCGCGGCGGCGGGTTGAACATCCCCGTCCACCAGGCGTGGTGCGGCACCAGCAGGACGAAGGGGATCTGCTCCACGGACGGCCGACCGTGGTAGATCGACTCCGTCCCGGCGGTGACGCCGAGCCAGACGCCCAGGTCGTCCTCGGCGAGTCGTCGGGCCGGGTAGTCGCGGTGGTCGCTGCCGTCGTACTTCCGGTAGATGACACGCACCACGTCGCTCGGCATGCCCCGCAGCCTATCTCGGATCGCCCAACGGGCGCGCTGCGGCGGGAACCGCCTGACACCGATTGATTCCGGACGGTGACCTCCGGCACGAGGTCATCGACGCGAACGGTGTCGTCGGGTACGGGTACGGTCGCACGGTGACTCCGCCGCGCGCCGCCACCAGTTCCGCCAGTTCCCGCCCCCGGCGCCGGGGGGCCCGGCCGAGCGGCGCGGAGCTGCTCGAGGCGGCGGTGGGCGCGGTGCCCGGCGGGTCGGCCCGCCCCGGGCAGCAGCAGATGGTCACCGCGATCGAGGAGTGCGTCGCCAGCCGGGAACACCTGCTGGTGCAGGCCGGCACCGGCACCGGCAAGTCCCTCGGCTACCTCGCCCCGGCGCTGACCGTGGACGGGCCGGTGGTGGTCTCCACCGCCACCCTGGCCCTCCAGGCCCAGCTCGTCGAGCACGACCTGCCCCGGCTCGCCAAGGCGGTCGAGCCGCTGCTCGGCCGCCAGCCGACCTTCGCCGTCCTCAAGGGACGTCACCACTACCTCTGCCTGGCCCGACTGGACAGCTCCAGTGAGGACGAGCCGGCGGACACCCTCTTCGACGCCCCGGCGGCCGGCTCCGGCGGGGGCACCCGGTGGCTCGGCGAGGCGGGCCGGCTCGGCAAGCAGATCCAGCGGCTGCGGGACTGGGCGATGGAGACCGACAGCGGCGACCGCGACGAACTCGACCCGGGCGTGGACGACCAGGCGTGGCGACTGGCGTCCATGCCGGCCCGGGAGTGCGTCGGCGCGTCCCGCTGCTCGTTCGGCGCGGAGTGCTTCGCCGAGGCCTCCCGGGCGCGGGCCCGGGAGGCGGACATCGTGGTCACCAACCACAGCCTGCTCGCGGTGGACATGCTGGCCGGTCGGCACATCGTGCCGCCGCACAAGCTGCTGATCGTCGACGAGGCCCACGAGCTGGCCGACCGGGTCTCCTCGGCGGCCCAGGCCGAGCTGGTGCCCGAGCTGATCGACCGGGCCGCCCGACGGGCCCGGCCGCTGCTCAAACCGGAGGCCGCCGAGGCGCTCGGCGAGGCCGGTGACGCGCTGGCGGCGGCGCTGACCGAGGCGCCCGCCGGGCGGATCACCAGCGGGCTGCCGGGCCCGCTGCGGGAGGCGTGCACCCTGCTGGACGCGGCGACCCGGTCCGCCCTCGACACGATCGGCGACGTCAAGGCCGACGACCCGGACCCGGTACGCAAGCAGCAGGCCAAGGCGGTGCTGGACGAACTCTCCACCACCGCGCAGCGGCTGCTGGAGGAGGCCGACCACGACGTGGCCTGGGTGGAGAAGCCGGACAACGGCAACCGGCGGGCCCTGGTGGTCGCGCCGCTCTCCGTCGCCGGTACCCTCGCCACCCACCTGTACGAGGAGCGCACCGTGGTCGCCACCTCGGCCACCCTGACCCTGGGCGGCCGGTTCGACACGGTGGCCCGAGCGCTTGGGCTGGAGGCCCCGGCGGCCACCCCGCCCTCGCCGGCGGCCAGTGTCCTGGCCGCCGCCACCGCGGCGCCCGCCCGGTCGGCGTCGACGCGGGCGGACACCCCACCGGCCGGTGCCGCCGCGCCGGCGACCGAGGGGCCGGGCTGGCGGTCGCTCGACGTGGGTTCCCCCTTCGACTACGCCCGGCAGGGCATCCTCTACGTGGCGGCGCACCTGCCCCGGCCCAGCGTCTCCGGGCTGCCCGAGGCGGCCGGCGAGGAACTGCTCGCGCTGGTCGGCGCGCTCGGTGGGCGTACCCTCGGGCTCTTCTCGTCGCGGCGGGCCGCGCAGCAGGCCGCGGAGCTGCTCCGGGCCCGCACCGACCTGCCGGTCCTGCTCCAGGGCGAGGAGTCCCTGCCGCTGCTGGTCCGCCGGTTCAAGGAGGAGAGGTCGAGCTGCCTGTTCGGGGTGATGTCGCTCTGGCAGGGGGTGGACGTGCCGGGTGACTCCTGCCAGCTCGTGGTGATCGACCGGCTGCCGTTCCCGCGTCCGGACGAACCCCTCGCGGCGGCCCGCGCGGCGGCGGTGGACGCCGGCGGCGGTTCCGGCTTCGCGGCGGTCAGCGTGCCGATCGCCGCCATCCGGCTGGCCCAGGGGGTCGGGCGGCTGATCCGCTCCACCGGTGACCGGGGCGTGGTCGCCGTACTGGACTCGCGGCTGGAAACCGCCCGTGGGTACGGGCCGTTCCTGCGCCGGTCGCTGCCGCCGTTCTGGTACACCACCCGCCCGGAGGTCGCCCGGGGTGCCCTCGAACGGCTCGGCGGCTCCTGACCCGATCCCCCGGCCCGCCCGGCCCCACCCCGTTCCGGGCCGCGCCGCGCCGTTTCGCCGAGGGGCGGGTGTCCGGCGGTCGCCGACAGCACAGCTTCGCCGAAACGGCCCACGCGGCCGGGCCGGGCGGGGGTGGGTCTACGGGGCCTTGGCGGCGACCACCACCGCGTCCGGTGGGGTGTCCGGTACCGTCCGGGCGGCGAGCCGGCGCACGGCGGTGTTCAGCACCGCGATCAGCGGGACCGAGACCAGCGCACCGGTGATACCGGCCAGCACCACCCCGGCGGCGATACCGATGATCACGGCGAGCGGGTGGATGGCCACCGCCCGGCCCATGATCAGCGGCTGGAGGACGTGCCCCTCGATCTGCTGCACGCCGATCACCACGCCGAGGATGATCAGGGCGGTGACCACTCCACTGTCGACCAGGGCCACCAGCACCGCGACCGTGCCGGAGAGGGTCGCGCCCACGATCGGGATGAACGCGCCGAGGAAGACCAGGGCCGCCAGCGGGAAGGCGAACGGGATGTCGAAGATGACCAGGAAGATGCCGATGCCGACCGCGTCGATGAAGGCCACCAGCACGGTGGCGCGGACGTAGGCGACCAGGGTCGCCCAGGACGCCTGGCCGGCGTCGTCGACCTTCCAACGGGCGCCGACCGGCAGCAGCCGGACCAGGAACCGCCAGATGATCCGGCCGTCCCGCAGGAAGAAGAACGTCGCGAAGGTCACCAGCAGGGCGCCGGTCAACACCTCGGCGACGGTGGCGGCGGTGGAGAGCGCGCCGCTGGTCAGCCGGTTGGTGTTGTCGTTGACCCACTGCTGGCCCTCGTTGATGTAGCGGTCGAGCTGGCTGTCGCTCATGTGCAGCGGACCGGTCTTCAGCCAGTCCTGGATCTGCCGGACCCCCTGGGAGGACTTCTTGCTCAGTTCCGGTACGCCCTGGATGAACTCGTTGACCACCAGGGTCAGGGTGCCGACCACGGCGACCACCCCGCCCACCAGCACCACCGCCGTGGCCAACGACCGGGGGAAACGGGCCCGTAGCAGCCAGCCCACGGCCGGGGCGAGCAGCGCCGAGAGCAGCAGCGCGACGGCCAACGGGATGATCACGATGCGGATCTGACCGACGATCCGCAGCAGCGCCCAGCCCACCAGTCCGACCACGAGCAGCCGCCACGACCAGGCGGCGGCGATCCGCAGCGCGTGCGGGACGTCCGCGTCGTCCTGACTGACGGTGGAGGGATGCGGGGCGACCGGGGCCTCCGCGCCGACCACCGTCGCCGACGGCGGGGCGACCGGCCCCGGGTCGGCCGGCGAGGCGACCCCCTGCTCCGGGCCGCCGGACCCGGCCGGCAGCGCCGCGCGGGCCCGCTGCCCTTCCCGACCGGCCCGTACGGCGTCCCGCGCCGACTCGTAGCCCCGGCGGAGTCGTCCGCGTACCCGTTCCAAGCGGCTCACGCGCACCTCCTGTTGACCCGTTGTCGACTTACCGTAATCGCGCGCACGAACCGACGCCCCGTCACCGTAGGCCGGTCCAGCCACACCTTGCCCACCGGCCGCACCCGGTAACCACCGGCGGGCCGACACGTCCCGACACGGTAGCGTTCCCTCCGTGACCGCTGACCAGAATCTCGACTCCGGGCTGCCGATCCGTCTCCTGCACGACCGCGTGCTGGTGCGGGTGGAGGGGAGCGAGGGTGAGCGCCGCTCCACCGCCGGCATCGTGATCCCGGCGACCGCGGCCGTGGGCAAACGTCTGGCCTGGGCGACCGCGGTGGGAGTCGGCCCCAACGTCCGGGCCATCGTCTCCGGCGACCGGGTGCTCTTCGACCCCGACGACCGGTCCGAGGTCGAACTGCACGGCCGAGGCTACGTCCTGCTCCGCGAGCGGGACGTGCACGCTGTCGCCGCCGAACGCGTCGAAACCGACTTCACCGGCCTGTACCTCTAGCTCGAAGCCCTCCCCGGGCGCCCCGGCCGTCCGCTCGACGCGCTCCCCGGCGAGCCGGCTGCCCGGCCGGTGCCGTTTGCACCCGGGAACGGCGGGAAGCCAGGCACGTCCACGCCCTGGGGAGGGACGATGCCGGTTTTCCTGAAGAAGCTGCTGATCTGGGGAAGCGTCGCCTTCCTGATCTACTTCATGGCGTTCCGGCCGCAGGGGGCGGCGGAGATGTTCAAGGCCATCGGGGTCGGCCTGCTGGCCATCGCCGCCGGGCTGGGCGACTTCCTGAGCAGTCTGCTGACCTGATCCGGGCCCGTCCCGGTGTCGCCTCGGTCCCGCCGGGGTGGTCGATCGACCACCCCGGCGGCTCCGGGGTCAGCGGTGGGGTGGCCATCCGGCGGGCGGGGGCGGGCCGTACCAGCCGAGCGGACCGGGGACGTGCGCCGGGGGCGGCGGTGCGAGCACCACCGGGATCGGCACCACGGGCTCGTCCGGCGGGTCGACCGGACGCTCCAGGCCGTCCGGGAAACGCAGGTGGTAGCGCTGCCCGTCCCAGATCCCGACCGGGGCGTACGGGTCGCGTCCCACGAAGAACGACCGGTACGCGCTGATCGCGTCCAGCAGGTGCCGCTCCTCGGCCAGGGTCCGCTGCCGGTCGGCCGGACGGGCGTCCAGGCCCCGTCGCATGCCGTCGCGGAGCAGGGCCAGCCGGGTGGCGGAGAACTGGTAGCCCCGCATCGCCTTCACCGCGCGGTCACCCCCGACCCGTCGCGCCCAGCTGCGGGCGGCGTGCCGGCGGCCGAGGCTGCCCAGCGCGGCCACCTCCGGCGGGGTCAGCCAGCCGGCGCGGACGTAGTCGGGCAGGATCCGCTCGGTCAGTCGCCCCTCCCAGGCCCGCAGCCAGACCGCCAGGCCGACCATGCCGAAGAAGATCGGCACCATCACGCCGATGTAGCCGTAGAGGGCGACCAGTGGCTGCCCGATGGCCAGGGCGAGCGACGGCAGGAAGTTCCAGGCCCCGTGCAGCATCATCGCGACCAGCAACCCGGCGATCGGGGCGAGCACCCGCACCCGTCGGTCGGCGGTCCGCGCGGCGATGCCCAACCCCACCCCGGCCATCGAGGTGAACAACGGGTGGGCGAAGCCGAAGATCAGGATTCGGACGATGAAGGTCAGCAGGACCATCTGGGCACCGGTGGCCGGACCGTACTCCTCCACGCCGCTGCGGTAGCTGTGCCCGCCCAGGTAGAGGATGTTCTCCACCATGGCGAAACCGACCGCGGAGAGGCCGCAGTAGACCAGCCCGTCGGTGATGCCGGACCACTCCCGCCGCCGGAAGAGCAGCAGCAGGAGCGGGCCGAGCGCCTTGGTCAGCTCCTCGATGAACGGGGCGCTGAACACGGCGGTGAGCGCGTCCGGCAGCCCCCAGTCGGCGAACCGGTCGGCGAAGAAACCGTTGACGGTCAGCGACGCCGCAGTGGAGACGAACGCCCCCCAGGCGAAGCAGAAGACCAGGTACTTCAGGGGCTCCGGCTCGTACCGGTCGAGCCAGAGAAAACAGGTCACCAGGACCGGAACCGGCAGGATCGCGGCGACCAGACCGATCAGCAGCGCCTCCGCCCCGAGGCTCTCGCCGAGCGTGAACAGCATGAACACCGCGCAGGCGGCGATGAACAGGACCGTGCCGGCCAGCACCACGTACCGCCACCAGCTCCGACGACGGTACGGCGGCGGCGCGCCGGGCGGCCCGCTCAACGGGGAGAGGGCGGGGCTCGGCGGCGACGGAGCGGTCGGGGTGGCTCCGCCGGACGGGGTGTCGGCCATGCGGTCAGCGTAGCCACCCGCCACCGAACCGGCCGGGCGCATTCGATACGGACGAGGCGCGACCGGGCACACACCGCCGGGCACGGCACCCGCGCGGGTGGTCAGGGCAGCGGCGGGGGCGGGGTACGCCGGGGCGGGGGGTGCTGCTCGGCGGGTGGGGCGGGGCTCTCCTGCTCACCGAAGGAGGCCCGGATGAGCCGGTTGGCCTCCTCCTGTTCCAGGCCGGAGGCGACCAACAGGTCACTGGCGGTGGTTCGCACCTGCGCCACCACCACGCTGCCGGAGAAACCGACCCCCTGCGTGTACGCCCGACCGGCCTCGCTGACCGCGCGCAGGGAACACTCCCGGCTGTCCTGGGGCTCCGCCCCGGTCGCGAACTCGTGCCGCAGCAGGCGCACCGACTCGGCGAGGTGCCCGATCGCGTCGGGCAGCGGGTCGGGCAGCGGTTCCTCGTCCTCGATCATGGTCACCGCCCGGCGGATCAGCGTGCCGCTGTTGCGCATCGCCCGGTCGATCGGCGCGGCGGCGTCGGCGTAGTGGGCCAGCTCGCCGCGCCGGTGCCAGCGGGCCGGGGAGATGGTGATGGTCTCCTTCGCCCCCTCGATCGCCTCGGTGAACGCGGCCAGCTCCTCGTGGTTCGACCGGAGCCGGTCCAGCGCCCGCTGGCACAGGTCCCGGTTCCGGTCGCGGATTCCCTCGGCCACCCGGTCGAGCTGCTCGGCGAGCAGATCCAGGGCCGGACGGGCGGCCCGGTTGATCACGCGGAGCGGGTTGAGCGGCAGCAGCACCGCCGTCACCAGCAGCGCGATACCGCCGCCGACGAAGGCGTCCACGAACCGGGGAATCTCCAGGTTCTCGGTGGACGGGCTGAGCGTGGCGATCAGCACCGCCGTCGCCGCCGCCTGGATGACCACCGCGGCACTGCCGCCGAGGAAGGTCGAGATGAGGATGGCGAGGATCACCACGAGGGCGAGCTGCCAGGGCCCGGTGCCCAGGAAGTAGATGAGCACGTCCCCGATGAACACCCCGATCGCCACTCCGACGATCAACTCGACTGTCCGGCGCAGCCGCTGGCCGACCGAGGCGGCCAGGGTGCCGACCGCCGAGATCGGCGCGAAGACCGGTTCGGGATTACCGAGCAGTTCGTGCGCGGCCAGCCAGGCGAGCGCCGCCGCCAGCCCCGCCTGCACCGCGAGCATCGCCACGCTGCGCAGCCGGTGGAACCGGTCCCGCAGGGTGGCCCGGCCCCGGTTCCGCAGTTCGGCCACCGCCCCGGCGATCCGGGCGCTGTCGACGTCGATCAGCCCGTTCCGCAGCCGCTCCGAGCGGTGCCACAGCGCTCGGCGACGGTTACGGGCAACAGCCATGGGCCGGACTACCCGCGCCGGGACGGGTGAATCCTGCCCATCCCGCCACCGACGGGTGGCCGCGTTCGCGGTGTCGCCCGCCGCCGACGCCAGCGGCCGGCACCGGGGGACGACGTAGGGCAGACTGCGTCCGTGGAGACGCTGGTGCGACGGTGGCGGGCAGCGGCCCGCGCGGCGGGTGCCCCGGACACGGACGCGCTGACCCGGGCCGGGGAGGGGTTGCTCGCCCGGTGGCGGGAACCGCACCGGCACTACCACACCGTCGCGCACCTGACCGCCGTGCTGGACGTCATCGACGCGTACGCCGGGCACGCGGACCGGCCCGACCTGGTGCGACTCGCCGCCTGGTGCCACGACGCGGTCTACGATCCGCGTGCCACCGGGGACGCCAACGAGCGCGACAGCGCGGCGCTGGCCGGCACCCTGCTCACCACGCTGGGGACCCCCGCCGGGGCGGTGGCCGAGGTCCGCCGGCTGGTGCTGCTCACCGCCGGCCACGCGGTCGCCGACGACGACCGCGACGGGGCCCTGCTCTGCGATGCCGACCTGGCCGTCCTCGGAGCCGACCCGCAGCGGTACGACGACTACGCCGCCCGCGTCCGCCGGGAGTACGCGCACGTGCCCGAGCCGGCGTTCCGGGCCGGTCGGGCCGGGGTGCTGGCCGGGCTGCTCGCCCTGCCGACGCTGTTCCGGCTCCCCGCACCGGCCGCCCGGTGGGAGGCCCCGGCGCGGGCGAACCTGACCCGGGAGCTGGCCGTGCTGCGGTCCCTCGGATAGCCGTCGCACGCCCCGGCGGGGGGACCGGTTCCCGCGCCCCGCCACCGGCGACGGCGAGCGGGACTGCCACCGGCGACGGGAGCTGCGCCCGGCGAACCGGAACTGCCGCTCTGTGGTCACCTGGGCGGGGCGCGGCTACCCTCTCCTGCATGTCCGCCACCCCCCTCCTCGACGAACTGCGCGCCGCGCTCGGTGCGACCGCCGTGCTGACCGACCCGGACCTGCTGCGCATGCACCAGCGGGACGAGGCCGACCTCTGCGCGGCCGGCATGCCGCTGGTCGTGGTCCGCCCCCGCGACACCGCCGGGGTGGTCGCGGTGGTCCGCGCGGCGGCCCGGCACGGCGTACCGGTGGTGCCGCAGGGCGCGCGGACCGGGCTGGCCGGTGCGGCGAACGCGGTGGACGGCGCGGTGGTGCTGAGCACCTCGGCGATGGACGCGATCCTGGAGATCGATCCGGTCAGCCGGATCGCCGTGGTGCAGCCCGGCGTGGTCAACGCGATCCTGGCCGGCGCGGTGCGCCGGGAGGGGCTCTACTACCCGCCCGACCCGGGCTCGTGGGAGTCGTCGACCATCGGCGGCAACGTGGCCACCAACGCCGGCGGCATGTGCTGCGTCAAGTACGGCGTGACCACGGAGTACGTGCTCGGCCTGGAGGTGGTGCTCGCCTCCGGCGAGGTGCTGCGCACCGGGCGGCGGACCGCCAAGGGCGTCGCCGGTTACGACCTGACCCGGCTCTTCGTCGGCTCGGAGGGGACCCTCGGGATCGTCACCGAGGTGACCCTGGCGCTGCGCCCCGCCCCGGAGGAGTCGCTGACCCTGGTCGCGGTCTTCGACTCCACCACCGACGCGGGCACGGCGGTGGCCGGGATCGCCGCGCAGGGGTTGAGCCCCAGCCTGCTGGAACTGCTGGACCGGACCCACCTCGAGGCGATCGAGGCGTATCAGCCGATGGGGCTGCGCACCGACGCCGAGGCGCTGCTGCTCGCGGCGTCCGACACCGGGCCCCGGGCCGCCGAGGACCTGGCCCGGCTGGAGAAGGTCTGCGCGGCGGCCGGCGCGTCCGAGGTGTACGTCGCCACGGACGCCGTGGAGGCGGCGGCGCTGCTCCAGGCCCGCCGGTTGGCGCACCCGGCGATGGAGGCGTTCGCCGCCCGGACGTACCCGCAGGGCAACGGCGGGCTGGTGATCGACGACGTGGCGGTGCCGCGCGGCGCGCTCGCCGCACTGCTCGACGGGGTGGCCCGGATCGCCGCCGAGTGCGACGTGCCGATCGGGGTGGTGGGGCACGCCGGGGACGGCAACATGCACCCCAACATCGTGGTCGACCGGGCCGACCCGGCCAGCCTGGAACGGGGCCGCCGGGCCTTCGACGAGATCATGCGGCTCGGCCTGGAGCTGGGCGGCACCTGCACCGGCGAGCACGGGGTGGGCCTGCTCAAGCGGGAGTGGCTGGCCCGCGAGATCGGCCCGGTCGGCGTCCGGGTGCACCACGCGATCAAGGCGGCGCTGGACCCGGACGGCCTGTTCAACCCGGGCAAGGTGCTCTGACCGCCGGGGCCCGGGGCCCCCGGCGGGATCAGTACGGGGCGGGCAGCCCGCTCAGGTCGCTGTCCGTACCCCGGTCGGCGGCGAATCCCCGGACGTCGGGCGCGCCGAGCCGGGCCGCGTCGGCGGTGGCGTCGTCCGGCATCCGCTGCGACTGCCGTTCCGCCTCCACCCGGGCCCGGTAGTGGGCGACCTCGCGGGCCCGCACGTCGGCGTCCCAGCCCAGCACCGCGCCCATCAGCTCGGCCGTGTGCTCCGCCGACTCGAGTCCCCGGTGGCTCGTCTCGAAGGAGATCCGGGTACGCCGGGTGAGCACGTCCTCCAGGTGCAGCGCGCCCTCCGCCCGCGCCGCGTAGGTGACCTCGGCGGCCAGGTACTCGGGGGCACCGGCGAGCGGGGCGGCGAGCAGGGGGTCCGCCGCGATCAGGGCGAGCAGGTCCAGGGTGAGGCTGCCGTACCGCTCCAGCAGGTGCTCCACCACACCGACCGGCACCTCGTGCCGGCGGGCCAGGTCGGCCCGGTCCCGCCACATCGCCGCGTACCCGTCCGCGCCGAGCAGCGGCAGGTCGGCGGTGCGGGACGGACGGACGTTGCCGAGCCGGCGGGCCGCCCGGTCGACCACGTCCCCGGCCATCACCCGGTACGTCGTGTACTTCCCGCCGGCCACCAGGAGCAGCCCCAGCATCGGCTCGACCACCGCGTGCTCCCGGGAGAGCTTCGAGGTGGAGTCCGCCTCGCCGGAGAGCAGCGGGCGCAGCCCGGCGTAGACGCCCTCGATGTCGGCGGTGGTCAACGGCTTGTCCAGCACCAGGTTGACCTGTTCCAGCAGGTAGTCGATGTCCCGCGCGGAGGCGGCCGGGTGGGACCGGTCCAGCCGCCAGTCGGTGTCGGTGGTGCCGATGATCCAGTGCCCGCCCCACGGGATGACGAAGAGCACCGAGGTCGCCGTCCGCAGGATCAGCCCGGTCTCGCCGGTGATCGCCGACCGGGGCACCACCAGGTGCACCCCCTTGGAGGCGCGGACCCGCACCCCGGGACGGAGTCCCACGTCGTTCAGCATCCGGGACATGTCGTCGCTCCACACCCCGGTGGCCGCGATCACCGTCCGGGCGTGCACCTCGAACTCCGCGTCCGGTGAGCCGGGGGGTGCCTCCAGGTCGCGGACCCGCACCCCGGTCACCTCCCGGGCCTGCCGGATCAGGCCGACCGCGCGGGCGCTGGTCACCATGGTCGCGCCGAGGCTCGCCGCGGTGCGGGCCAGGGTGACCACCAGACGGGCGTCGTCCACCTGCCCGTCGAAGTAGCGGATCGCGCCGGCCAGCTTGTCCGGGCGGAGGCTGGGGAAGGCCCGCCGGGCGCCCTCCCGGGTCAGGTGCCGGTGCAGCGGCATCCCCCGGCCGCCGCCGAAGATGCCGGCGAAGGCGTCGTACGCGGCCACGCCGGTGCCGTAGTAGGCCCGCCGCCAGGCACGGGCCGGCAGGGCGCGCACCCCGCCGTCGTCGGGCAGCGGCACCAGGATCGGCACCGGACGGACCAGGTGCGGCGCGAGCCGGGTGGCGAGCAGCCCCCGCTCGGTGAGCGCCTCGTGCACCAGGCCGAACTCCAGCTGCTCCAGGTAGCGCAGACCACCGTGGATCAGCTTGCTGGAGCGGCTGGAGGTGCCGGCGGCGAAGTCCCGCGCCTCGACCAGGGCCACCTTGAGGCCCCGGGACGCGGCGTCCAGGGCGGTGCCCGCACCGGTCACCCCGCCCCCGATGACCAGGACGTCGAATCGCTCGGCCCGGAGCCGGCGCAGGTCGGCGGCCCGCCTGATCGGCGAGAGCTGACCGGCGACCGTACGGGAGATGTTGGGGTCACGCACCTGTTCACGGTAACGGGACCGGCGGTCGGCGGCACACCCCGAGCCTGCCTGCGTACCGTACGGGCATGCAGCCCGTGTACCCGTCCGGTCCTCCCGTACCCCCGCCGGCGGTGGCCCCGTCCGGCCCACTGGCGGTGGTCGGAGCCGTCCTTGCCGGTTGCTGGACGGTCGCGGTGGTGCTGTTCCCCCAGCTCGTCGGCTGGACCGCCGAGCAGGCGCTGCTCGCCAGCGGACTCCACCGGCCGGTCTGGCTCTGGCCGGTGGTCTCCCTGGTCACCGTCGTCGCGGTCGGGGTGCCCGCGCTGCTGCTGGCCCTGCTGCCGCGCTCCGGTGCGGTCCGCGCCAGCGGGCGGGCCTGGCTGGCCGGGGCCGTGGCGGCCGGGCTGCTCGGGCTGCTCCGGATGATCCCGGCGGTGCACCACGAGGCGTACCTCGCCGCGCTCGCCCTGGTCGCCGCCCTGGCCGCCGTGGTCGTCACCCGCCTGCCCCCCACCGACCCCCGCTCCCCCACCGACCGTCCGACGCACGGCGGCCCGACGACGGCAGGCCCGGTCGGGGGCACGCGACCGGCACGCGATGCCGGCGAGCGGGGCGCCACCGCCGGGGTCACCCCGCTCGCGGTCGCCGCCGGACTGGTCCTGCTCCTGCCCTGGCTCTGGTGGGGCGCGCTCGGCGGGCTGCTGGAGACGGTGCTCGCCGCACTGGCCGCCGCAGCGGTCGGTCTCCTCGCCGGAGCCCTGCTCGACGTCGGGTTCTGGGCCCGATTCGGTGCCGGCCGACCCACCCGCCCGGCGCTGCTGGTGCTGGTCGGCGGCCTGGTGGCCGGGGTGACGCTGCTGCTGCTCGCCGCCGGCACCGGGCACTCCGGTGCGCAGCTCGCCGCGCTGCTGACCCTCCCGCCGGCCGGTTTCGTGCTCGCGGCTCTCCAGGTCCCGACCGATCCGGGCGGACGGCCGACCGGCCGCGCTCCGGTGCGCTGGCTGGTCGGGCTGGGCGTGTTCGGGCCCCTGGCCTTCACCGATCCGGAGGAGGTCAGCCTGCTGCTGAGCACCACCCGGGACGTGCCGTTCTGGGTGCTGGTCACCGCCGGGGCCGGACTGGTCGTCGCGCTCGGGCTCTCCGTCGGGTACGGCGTACTGCTGCCGCGACGCGTGCCGGGGCGACGGTTCGCCACGGCGGCCGTGGCCGTCCTGCTGGTCGCGGGCGCCCTGGTGTACGCCGGCCCCGGCCAGCCGGGACTGCACGGCGAACGCCTGCTGGTGGTGTTGCGGCAGCAGGCCGACCTGCGCGACGTCCCGACCACGCCGGGGGCGGCCGGACGGGACGCCCGGGTCCGCGAGGTCTACCGCCGGCTGGTCGACACCGCCGACCGCACCCAGGCCGGCCTGCGCCGGGAGCTGGGCCGGCTGCGGCTGCCGCACACCCCGTACTACCTGGTCAACGCGATCGAGGTGGACGGCGGCCCGGCGGTACGGGCCTGGTTGTCGGGTCGCCCCGAGGTGGACCGGGTGCTGGTCAGCCAACGGTTGCGACCGCTGCCCGCGCCGGCCGGCACCACCCGGGGCGACGCGCCCCCGCCCGCCGGCCCCGAGTGGAACATCCGCATGATCGGAGCGGACCGGGTCTGGTCGGAGCTGGACGTGAACGGTTCCGGCATCACCGTCGGCAGTTCCGACTCCGGCGTGGACGCCGGCCACCCGACGCTGGCGGCCGGCTTCCGGGGCGGCGACGACTCCTGGTACGACCCGTGGGAGGGCAGTCGCTCCCCGCGCGACAGGGGCGGGCACGGCACCCACACGATGGGCAGCGCGGTGGGCCGGGACGGCATCGGGGTGGCGCCCGGCGCGACCTGGACCGGCTGCGTGAACCTCGACCGCAACCTCGGCAACCCGGCACGCTACCTGGACTGCCTCCAGTTCATGCTGGCCCCCTTCCCGCCCGGCGGTGACCCGTTCACCGACGGTCGGCCCGAGCGGGCCCCGCACGTGCTGACGAACTCGTGGGGCTGCCCGACGATCGAGGGCTGCGATCCCCGGGTGCTGCGCCCGGCCACCGCCGCCTTCGACGCGGCCGGGGTGTTCGTGGTGGCGGCGGCGGGCAACACCGGCCCGCACTGCGCCTCGATCGACGACCCGCCGGCCCCGTACCCGGACGTGTTCACCGTCGGCGCGGTGGACCGGGCCCGCCGGGTGACCGACTTCTCCAGCCGGGGGCCGGTGCCCGGGGTCACCAAACCGGACCTGGTCGCGCCCGGCGCGGCCGTGCGCTCGGCGATGCCCGGGGGCGGTTACTCCGTGCTGGACGGCACCTCGATGGCGACGCCGCAGGTGGCCGGCGTGGTGGCGCTGATGTGGTCGGCCGAGCCGACGCTCGTCGGCGACCTGGACCGCACCCGGAGCATCCTGCGGGAGACCGCCACCCCGGTCGAGACGTCGCCGCCACCGGGCGGGGAGACTCCGCCGTCGTGCGGCGGCACCGCCGACGTCGCCGGGGCCGGCCTGGTCGACGCCTACGCCGCGGTCCGCGCCGCCCGGGGGTGAGCAGGGGTTCCCCGGTCACCGCTCGGGCCCTCGGCGACCACCTCTACCCCGGCGACCAAGCCGGGTGTGGCCTAGGGTCGGCGACCATGGACGACGAGCGGATCAGCGTGACCGAGCTGACCACCGAGCGGCTGCCCGAGGTGGTCGACCTCTGCCGCCGGGGGCTGGACCTGACCGAGGACGCCGCCGAGGCCGACGCCATCGTCGACACCGTGTACCGGCGGGCCCGGGTGGACCGGCCGGTGGTCGGGCTGCTGGCCGTACGGGGGACGACGCCGGTCGGCGTGCTGGTCTGCTCCCTTCCCGAGCGGCCGGATCCGCCCGGTGCCGCGTACGGGTGCGTGGACCTGGTGGTGGTCGCGCCGCAGGAGCGGCGACGCGGCGTGGGGCGGACGCTGCTGGCGCACGCCGAACGGTGGCTCGCCGGGCGCGGCGCACGGGAGGTGCTGCTCGCCGGGAACCCGCCGTACTACGCCTGGCCCGGCATCGACGTGCGCTACACCCCGGCGGTCTGTGCCGCGCTGGCGCTCGGCTACCACCAGGACCGGACCGCCTGGAACATGACCGCCGACCTGTCGTACGACGGGTCGCCGGCGTTGCGTTCCACGGCGGAGGCGGAGCGGCGGCTGGCAGCAGCGGGCGTGACGGTACGCCGGGCGGAGCCGGGTGACCTGCCGGCGCTGACCGCGTTCGCCCGCGACACCTTCGGCGGCACCTGGGACGGCGAACTGGTCGGCTCGGTGGGGCGTACCGGAGCGGGGTGTGAGGTGGCGTGGCGCGACGGGGCGGTGGTCGGTTTCGCCGCCTGGGGGTCGTCCCGCCCGAGCTGGTTCGGACCGATGGGCACCGCTCCGGCGGCGGCCGGTTCGGGGATCGGTGGGGTACTGCTGCGGCGGTGCCTGCGGAGCCAGCGGGACGCCGGGATCGTACGTGCCCAGATCGGCTGGGTGGGCCCGGTGCCGTTCTACGCGGGCAGCGCCGGGGCCCGGATCGAGCGGGTCTTCCTGCTCCACCGGAAGGACATCAGCCCCACGGGTACCCAGACCGGGCAGGAACCTGAATAGTCCCGTTCCACCCCGGCCCCCGCCGTGGATCTCCTACCGTTTCGGCAGGAGGAGGCAGTCATGAGGATGGACGACGAACCCGTCGACGACACCGCGCCCCTCGCCTGGGCACCCGTCGGCGACCTGCCCGGCCAGTTGCCGATCGACTGGCTGGACTACGGCGACGCCGAACAACTGGTGGAGATGTCGACCGGCACCGAGCCGACAGCCAACGAACCGCTGGAGATGGTGGACTCGCCCGTCGGCACCGATCCGCCGGAGCATCGTCCGGGCCGGCGACGCCCCCTGCCGACCTGATCGGGCCGAATCCCGGATGGAGACGCCCGAAGGGGCGGACCGCTGACGCGGCCCGCCCCTTCGGCGTGTGTCGGAACCGGACTCAGAAGTCCATGTCCCCGCCACCCGGGCCAGCCGGGGCGGCCGGGGTCTTCTCCGGCTTGTCCGCCACGACGGCCTCGGTGGTGAGGAAGAGCGCCGCGATCGAGGCGGCGTTCTGCAGCGCCGACCGGGTCACCTTGGCCGGGTCGATGATGCCCGCGGCCAGCAGGTCGACGTACTCGCCGGTCGCGGCGTTGAGGCCGTGACCCGCGTCGAGGTTGCGGACCCGCTCGACGACGACGCCACCCTCGAGGCCGGCGTTGACGGCGATCTGCCGCAGCGGGGCGTCCAGCGCGATCTTGACGATCTGCGCGCCGGTCGCCTCGTCACCGACGAGGTCCAGCTTGTCGAAGGCGGTCTTGCCGGCCTGCACCAGCGCGACGCCACCACCCGGGACGATGCCCTCCTCGACGGCGGCCTTCGCGTTGCGGACGGCGTCCTCGATGCGGTGCTTGCGCTCCTTCAGCTCGACCTCGGTGGCCGCGCCGACCTTGATCACCGCAACGCCACCGGCCAGCTTGGCCAGCCGCTCCTGCAGCTTCTCGCGGTCGTAGTCGGAGTCGCTCTTGTCGATCTCGGCCCGGATCTGGTTGACCCGGCCCTGGATCTGCTCGGCGTCGCCGGCACCGTCGACGATGGTGGTCTCGTCCTTGGTCACGACGACCTTGCGGGCGCGGCCCAGCATCTCGACGCCGACGGCGTCCAGCTTGAGGCCGACCTCCTCGCTGATGACCTGGCCACCGGTGAGGATGGCGATGTCGCCCAGCATGGCCTTGCGGCGGTCACCGAAGCCCGGCGCCTTGACGGCGACCGACTTGAAGGTGCCCCGGACCTTGTTGACGACCAGGGTGGCGAGCGCCTCACCCTCGATGTCCTCGGCGATGATCAGCAGCGGCTTGCCGCCCTGCATGACCTTCTCCAGGATCGGGAGCAGGTCCTTCACCGAGGAGATCTTGCTGTTGACGATCAGGATGTACGGGTCGTCGAAGACGGCCTCCATACGCTCCGGGTCGGTCATGAAGTAGGCGGAGATGTAGCCCTTGTCGAAGCGCATACCCTCGGTGAGCTCGAGCTCCAGGCCGAAGGTGTTGCTCTCCTCGACGGTGATGACGCCTTCCTTGCCGACCTTGTCCATCGCCTCGGCGATGATCTCGCCGACGCTGGTGTCGCCGGCCGAGATGGAGGCGGTGGAGGCGATCTGCTCCTTGGTCTCCACGTCCTTGGCGAGCTTGGACAGCTCCTCCGAGACGTTCGCGACCGCAGCCTCGATGCCCCGCTTCAGGGCCATCGGGTTGGCACCGGCGGCCACGTTGCGCAGACCCTCGCGGACGAGGGCCTGGGCCAGGACGGTCGCCGTCGTCGTGCCGTCACCGGCGACGTCGTCGGTCTTCTTGGCGACCTCCTTGACCAGCTCAGCGCCGATCTTCTCGTACGGGTCCTCGAGCTCGATCTCCTTGGCGATGCTCACACCATCGTTGGTGATGGTGGGGGCACCCCACTTCTTCTCGAGCACGACGTTGCGGCCCTTGGGGCCGAGCGTCACCTTTACGGCGTCGGCGAGCTGGTTCATGCCCCGCTCGAGGCCGCGACGGGCCTCCTCGTCGAACGCGATCATCTTGGCCATACGGCGTTGTCCTCCTGGACACTCACGGGCCACCCGAGTGTGTGTCCCGGATGGGCCGCCTGGTGTACGCACCTTGGGACGTCGCCACCTGGCGACGACGACGTCTCCTCGGCCGGGCCGGATAGCCCGCGACGACCGGCCATGTGCCGCGCGACTCGATGCCGTGCGACCGTGGCCCTACCGTCCCGACCATTGGCACTCACGCCATGCGAGTGCCAATGACTTGTTTAGCACTCTCCCCTGCCGAGTGCAAGCACGATGCCCCCGCCCGACGTGCCCGCCGACCGACGCGGGCCACACCGAGGCGGTAATTGATCATGGAATGAACGGGAAGATCCGGCCTCTCCGGGACACGTCCGGTGCAGGAACCGGCGCGGCGGGGCAGGCGGTGCCGGGTGGTACGGCCACCAGCCGGCAGAGGCACCGCGCGGGGCGGCGCGGCAGGGAGACGCAGGCGCGCGGGGCGGCACGCAGAGCGGAGGTACCGCGCGGGGCGGCACGCAGACGCAGGCACGCGCGGCACGGAGAGCGGACGACCCCGGGCCCGGAGAGCCGGGATAGGTGGGCAGACCCGGGGGAGCATGCCGGGGTGTCCGCACGGGGGACGCCCCGACCTGCCGCTACTTGCGTCGGGCCGACGGCTCGACCGAGCCGTCGGGACGGACCGGTGGACGGGGCGCGCCCGGCTCCGACGGGTCGGATCCGGGCGGGCCGGAGGGGGGAGGGAGGGGAGGGAGGGGACGGGTCGACCGTGGGTCCACCGGCGGCTGTCCGCCGGAACGACCGCGGCCCACCCCGATCGCGGCGACCGCACCGTCGCGGCACCACCACGCGGTCGGCTCAGGCGATGACGCGCACCCGCTCGGCCTGCGGGCCCTTCTGCCCCTGAGCGATCTCGAACTCGACCCGCTGCCCGTCGTCCAGCGCCTTGTAGCCGTCCATCTCGATCGCGGAGAAGTGGACGAAGACGTCCTGCCCTCCGTCGACGGCGATGAAGCCGTAGCCCTTTTCGGCGTTGAACCACTTGACGGTGCCTTGCGCCACGGTGCACTTCCTCACTTCGCTGGGCGACACGCAACCCCCGACACCGGTCCGATCGGCATCGGGACCACCGCTTTCCTCACCGGCCCGGAGCGGCCGATGTTCGGTGACCGAAATCGCACGCTACACGAAGCGTCACCACAGTGCACGACCACAAAACAGGGCATAACAGACTGCTCTCCACCCGGGTGCACATCGGCGCCCATCATTGGGGTAGGCATTCGGACATGACGCGGAATCCGGCCGGTTCGACGGCAGGCGTACCCACCGTCCGCCGGGTCCGCCCGACCGACGCCGCCCGGATGCGGGCCCTGCGGCTGGAGATGCTCGCGGACGCGCCACTGGCCTTCCTGGAGACCCTCGCGGAGGCCGCCGCCCGTCCGCACGCCGAGTACGCCGCCCGGATCGCGTACACCTCGACCGGCTCGCACGCCGCGCAGTTCGTCGCCGACCCCGGTGACCGCATGGTGGGGCACGCCGGCGGGGTCGCCTCGCCGCACGAACCGGGCCTGACCGTGGTGTTCGGGGTGTACGTCACTCCCGCCTGGCGCGGCACCGGACTGCTCGCCGAGCTGATCGACGGCGTCGGTCGCTGGTCGCGGGCGTGTGGACGACCGGAGCTGATGCTGGAGGTGGTGATGGGCAACGACCGCGCCTACCGGTCGTACCTGCGGCTGGGCTTCACCGACACCGGGGTACGCGTGCCGCACCCTACGGTCCCGTCGATGCGGGAACTCCAGATGCGCCGCCCGGCCTGAGCCGCTGCCGGAAGTGCTCTCACACCCGCCCACGCGGGTGCCGGGAAACCCTCCCCGTCCGGCTGGGCGGTCGCCGGGGCCCTTCCTGCGCCAGGAGCGGCAGGAAGGGCCCCTACGACCGACCGGACCGGATCAGGCGGTGTGGCGGCGGCTCTGCACCACGCGGAACCGGTTCGCCACGTAGGCGCCGTCGGTGAGGGCGGCGTTGGCGGCCGGGTTGGCACCGCTGGCGTGGAAGTCGGAGTACGCCGCCGACTGGTTGACGAAGACCCCGCCGGTCAGGTTGCAGGACAGGTGCACCCCTACCTCGATCGCCGCCGCCTCGGCCGCGTCGAGCACCGCCGCGTCGGTGGAGTAGACGGCGGCGGTCAGGGCGCCCTTCTTCCCCACCGTGCTGCGGAGGATCTCCAGGCTCTGCGCGGTCGATCCGGTGGCGATGACGAACGAGATCGGGCCGAACCACTCCCGGCCGTAGGTCGCCGTGGCGTCCGCGCCGAGCTTGACGAGGGTCGGCGTACGGACCACCGCGTCCGGGTGCGCCGGGTGCTCCAGGGGACGCGACTCCAGCACGACGTCACCGAGCTTGGCCGCCTCGTCCAGCCGTTCCAGCACCCCGTCGTTGACGATCGCCCCGGTCAGCTCCACGGCGCGGGCCGGGTCGGCGGTGAGCTTGCCCACCGCTGCCGCGATCCCGGCGGCGACCTCGTCGAAGCTCTTGTGCCCCTGGTCGGTGGCGATGCCGTCGGCCGGGACGAGGATGTTCTGCGAGGTGGTGCACATCTGGCCGCTGTACAGGGTGAGCGTGAAGCCGAGGTTGCGGCACAGGCCGGCGAAGTCGTCGGTGGAGTCGATCACCACCGTGTTCAGGCCGGCCTTCTCGGTGTAGACCGAGGCCTGGCGGGCGTGCTGCTCCAGCCAGTCGCCGTACTCGGTGGAGCCGGTGAAGTCGACGATCCGCACGGCCGGGTGCAGGGCCAGGTCGGAGGCGAGCTTCTCGCCCGGGGCCTCGGCGGCGAGCAGCACCAGGTTCGGGTCGAAGCCGGCCTCGGCGAGCACCTCCCGGGCCACCTTGACGGTGATCGCCAGGGGCAGCACCGCGCGCGGGTGCGGCTTGACCAGCACCGGGTTGCCGGTGACCAGCGAGGCGAAGAGACCGGGGTACGAGTTCCAGGTCGGGAAGGTGTTGCAGCCGATCACCAGCGCCAGGCCCCGGGGCACCACGTGGAACGTCTTGGTCATCCGCAGCGGGTCGCCCTTGCCGGCGGGCTTCTCCCAGTGCGCCGTCGCCGGGTGCCGGGTCATCTCCGAGTACGCGTACGCGATCGCCTCCAGCGCCCGGTCGAGGGCGTGCGCCCCGCCGGCCTGGAACGCCATCACGAAGGCCTGCCCGCTGGTGTACTGCACCGCGTTGGCCAGTTCGAAGATGCGTCCGTGCAGCCGGGACAGGATCTCCAGGCAGACCCCCGCACGGGCCTGCGGGCCGGCGTCGCGCCAGGCGGGCAGGGCGGCGGAGGCGGCGGTCACCAGCTCGTCGACCCGGGCGTGCGGGTAGCGCACGCCCAGCGGCACCCCGAACGGACTCGCCTCGGTGGCGACCCGGTCGCCGGTGCCCGGCTGGTCGAGGGGGAAGTCGCCGTCCAGGTACGCCTCGAAGGCAGCCCGTCCCTCGGCCGCGGCGGTCTCGCCGTACACGCGGGGACTGGGGGACTCGGGGTAGGCGGACCAGTACCCGCGCTCCGCGATCGCGGTCAGCGCCCGGGTGAGGGTGTCGGCGTGCGTGGCGTACAGGGGATGCGGGGTCTCCGTCATGCCCGCCATCATGCCGCAGCGCGGGACCGGTCGGTAAGGGCCGGGGACCCGGCTGGCCGCGGGTGGTCCGGGGACGCATCCTGGAGCCGTGCGGCAGCGGACGCGGACCATGCTCACCTGGCTCAACGGCACCACGCCGGCCGGGCTGGCGCTGGCGGTGCTGGCCCGTACCACCCGGCGGCGCACCCCGGACGGGCTCGTCGTCGCCGGGGGCTACCGGTTGCCGCTGCCGAGACAGCAGTGCTTCACGGTCGGCTCGGTGGTGCTGACCCATCGGCCACCCGGTTGGCTGCTGCATCCGGACCGCGTCGGCCTGCTCGACCACGAGCGGCGGCACGCCGACCAGTACGCGCTGCTCGGGCCGCTCTTCTGGCCGGCGTACGGGCTCGCCTGCGCCTGGTCGTACGCGCTGACCGGTGGCTACGGCTGCGGCAACGTCTTCGAGCGGCGGGCCGGCCTGGCCGCCGGTGGATACCCCGAGCCGACCCTGCGACCGTGGGCGGCGACCCTGCTCCGCCGGCGAGCCGAGAACGGTTCCGGGCCCGCCGGGGGTCGCACGGTCAGAGGTCGAGCTGCCAGTAGGTCCAGGCGTCGACGGCGCGGAACCCCAGCTGCTCGTTGATCGCGATCATGTAGCTGTTGTCCGCGGCGTTCCAGGTGTCGATCTCGTGCAGCTCCGGCTCGTGCGCCAGCAGGTACCGGAGATTCTCGATCTTGACCAGCAGGCCGAGCCGGTGCCCCCGGTGCGCCGGATCCACGATGGTGATCTGCTGGTCGGCGTGGCGCGGGACGGACGGCACCACGATGATCATGGTCCAGGCGACCAGCCGGCCGCTCGCCTCGTGCACCACCCCGCAGTGGTAGGCGGCCCGCCCCCGGGCCGTCAACACCCGCTCGATGGCCCGCACCCGCTCGGCGTCCACGCGTTCCGGTTCGAGCACCAGGTCCCCGATGGGCGAGTCGAGCACGAGCCGGCTGTCGAGGTAGCCCACGTCGGCGACGTACTCCTCGGGGGTCACCCCCTGCCAGCTGACCGTGCGGTACCCGGTGGCCCGCTCGCGCGCGTCCGCCAGCAGCCTGTCGAGGAGGGCGTGGTCCACCCCGTCGACCACGAGCCGCCGGTGTACCTCGCCCAGCGCCGGCCGCGCCCCCAGCGCGGCGGCGAACCGCGCGCCGACGGCCGGGCGGTCCGGCCCCTCCGGCAGCGGCCCGACCAACGTCGCGATGATCCGCTTTCGACCCTGCCCGCGCAGCACCCGGACGGCGTGCTCGTACAGCGCCCGCCCGACGCCGCGCCGCCGGTACGCCGGGTGGACGACCAGTTCGAGGCTGGCGTTGTCGACGTTCTCCCACTGCGGCAGGTAGAGCACGAAATAGCCCACCGGGACGTCGTCGAGGGTGGCCAGCGCCATCCGGAGCGACCGGCCGGGCATCGGGTGCCGGAGCGCGCTCTCGAAGACCTGCCGGGACAGCGCCGGCATGTCCGGCAGGTCGACGGCCTGCCCGGCGGCGGCCACCCGGAACGCCGCGTCGATCGCGGCCTGTTCGGAGTCGTCGAACGACGCGATGACGATGCTCATGCCGACGAGAGTGCGCGCCGGAACGGAAACGGGCCAGCGAATTATTCGCTGGCCCGAGGAAGCTTTGGTCGGGAGGGACGGTCGCACAACGCCGCCGGCGTTGGGTCGTAAGGCTTGAAAAGTCTTCGGCGAACGCCCTCCCGCAGGAAGCATCCTGCAACTGACCGGTTACTGACGTCAAGTCCCTGACGGGTACTTTTTCGTACCCTGGGCGAACGGTCGGCTACCCGACGGATCGAACCGATCCCCCGTTCGGGCGAGTCGGTCGATCCGTCGGGGTGATCCGCAGGTCAGCCGAGCAGTCCGGCGTCGCGGGCGGCGCGCAGTGCCGGCTTGATCCGGTGGGTCGGGCCGACCTGTCCGGCGACGGCGTCGATGGTCTTCAGGCCCTCGCCGGTGTTGAAGACCACCGTCTCGGCGGTCGGGTCCAGCCGACCGGAGGCGACCAGCTTGCGCAGCACCGCGACGGTCACCCCACCGGCCGTCTCGGCGAAGACCCCGGTGGTACGCGCCAGCAGCCGGATCGCGGCCCGGATCTCCTCGTCGTCGGCGTCCTCCATCCACCCCCCGGTACGCCGCACCGCCTCCAGCGCGTAGAGGCCGGCCGCCGGGTCGCCGATGTTCAACGACTTGGCGATCCCGGTCGGCTTGACCGGGATGATGGTGTCGGTGTCGGCGTGCAGGGCGGTGGCGATCGGGTTGCAGCCGGCCGACTGCGCGCCGAAGACCTTCCAGCCACCGGCGGGGGCCTCCACCAGCCCGATCTCGACCAGCTCGCTGAAGGCCTTGTCGACCTTGGTGAGCAGCTCGCCGCTCGCCATCGGGATGACCACCTGCGCCGGGATCCGCCAGCCGAGCTGCTCGGCCACCTCGTACCCGAGGGTCTTCGACCCCTCGGCGTAGTACGGGCGGACGTTCACGTTGACGAACGCGGTGTCCTCGAACTCGTCGGTCTCGACCAGTTCGCCGCAGAGCCGGTTCACGTCGTCGTACGAGCCGTCGATGGCGACCAGCTCGCCGCCGTAGACGGCGGTGGTGATCACCTTGCCCTGCTCCAGGTCGCCGGGGATGAAGACGACCGAGGGCACCCCGGCACGGGCGGCGTGCGCGGCGACGGAGTTGGCCAGGTTGCCGGTGGAGGCGCAGGCGAAGCGGGTGAAGCCCAGCGCACGGGCGGCGGTCAGCGCCACCGAGACCACCCGGTCCTTGAACGAGTGGGTCGGGTTGGCGCTGTCGTCCTTGATCCAGAGCGGGCCGGTGATGCCCAGCTCGGCGGCGAGGTTCCCGGCGGCGACCAGCGGGGTCAGCCCGGGGTCGAGGGTGACCCGGGTGGCCGGGTCCTGGCCGGCGGGGAGGAGGGCGGCGTACCGCCAGAGGTTCTGCGGGCCGGCCTCGATCTGCTCCCGGGTGACCCGGGCCAGCGCGGCGGTGTCGTAGTCGACCTCCAGCGGGCCGAAGCACTCGTAGCAGGCGTGCTGGGCGGCGAGCGGGTACCGGGCCGAGCAGGCACGGCAGACCAGGGCACGGGCCGGGCTGGCGGTGGTGTCGATACCGGGGGCGACAGTCGTCGACGTCATGTCGAGGGGGTCCTCTCATCTTTCCCCGCGTCGCACCCTGCGGCGGGGACGGACTTGGCACCTGCCCCGTCGGACGCTCAGCTCTGAGCGCACGGGGTGGTTGCCGGGGCGTCGTCGGGCCGTATCCCTCAGCCCCTCTGGATGAGGTATTCAGTTGTGTCCTGCGAGCATACGCAGAGCCCAGGCCGCCTTCCTTCCCCCTTCCCACCCTGTGAACCAGCCCACCCGCGCGGGCGCGGGTAGGGTGCGGGCGTGCCGTGGTGGGTGGGGACGGTGGTGGCGGCCACCATCGGGTGCGGGGTGGCGGCGGCGTTCGTCCCGGCGGTGGCGTACCGCCTCGCGGTGCCGTACGGGCAGCCCGCCCGGCAGGGCTGCGCCGAATGCGGGGCCCCGCTGACCCCCGGGGTGCGCGGCTGGGTGACGACCCGGTACCGCTGTGGACACCGGCCGGGGGTGTCCCGCTGGCTGACCGCGTCGATCGCCGGATCGGCCGGTGGGCTGCTCGGGGCGGCGCTGGGGGCGGTGCCCGTCCTGCCGCTCTTCCTCGCCCTCGCGGTGCTCGGCGTGCTGCTCGGCGTCGTCGACGTCGCCTGCCGACGGCTGCCCGACCAGTTGGTCCTGCCGGCGCTGGCGGTCACTCCGGTGCTGCTCGGCGCGGTCGCCCTGCGGAGCGGGGCGTGGGACGACTGGTGGCGGGGGCTGCTCGCCTGCCTGGTGGT
The DNA here is from genome assembly GCF_040639195.1 of Micromonospora sp. NPDC023956. Classification (NCBI taxonomy): domain Bacteria; kingdom Bacillati; phylum Actinomycetota; class Actinomycetes; order Micromonosporales; family Micromonosporaceae; genus Micromonospora; species Micromonospora sp. NPDC023956. Next base: position 266,756 of record NZ_JBEZZN010000003.1, on the reverse strand, counting down.
CGGTCTGGTCCTGACCGGGATGGTGCTGCTGCCCGGCGGTGGTCTCGGCTTCGGCGATGCGAAGGTGGGCGCGCTGCTCGGCTGGTACCTCGGCTGGCTGGGATGGGAGGCGGTGGTCCTGGGCGCGGTGCTGCCCTGGCTGGTGAACGCCCCCGTGCTGCTGGTGCTCCTCGCCACCCGACGGGTCGGTTGGCGCACGGCGCTGCCCTTCGGACCGTCCCTCCTGGCCGGCGCGCTGCTGGCGGTGCCGGTGGTCACCTGGTGGCCGACGGTCACGGCCACCTGAGCCGGCACCGGCATGCGGTCCGGAACCGACCGGAGGGCCGCCGCCCGACGATCAGTCGGCGAGCCGACGGGCCAGTTCGGCGGAGACCTTCTGCGCGAGGTCGGGTGGGATCGCGGAGGCGATGGCCTCCGGGGTCAGCGTGGCCAGCACCCCACGGACGATCTCCTCGCTGGGGTTACGGATCAGCAGGTCCCGGACGTTGAGGAAGGTCTCGTTGAGGACCTGGAGGGTGGAGTAGTTGGTCGGGATGCCGCCGCCGACGTACTGCCAGGGCAGGGCGCGCATGGTGCGGGCAACGGCGGGGTCCTGAAGGATGGCCAGGAACTGGGCGGGGGTCATGTCGTCCTCACTGTCGTCGATGGCCTGTTCGACCGTGGCCAGCAGGTGGTCCCAGGGGAAGTTCGCGCCGGGATCGGTGTGGGTGGTGCCACCCCAGGCCAGCCGCATGTCGTCGTGGCCGTAGAAGGCCCGCACCCGCGGGTTCGCGCGCATCTCGGCCACGGTGGCGCGGCGGGGTACGACGCCGTGCCGGCGACAGACCACGGCCAGCACGTCGGCGAGCCGTTCCCAGGCCACGTTGTCGAGCCACCACTGCCGCGACCTGACCGTGGTACCGGTGATCTCCACGGCGATGGCGTTCTCGTTGCCGGTGCCGGAGCCGGCGTGACCGGCACGGGCGTCGGTGTCCAGGGACTGGACGACGGAGTTCGAGTCGACGTAGAAGTGCGAACTGACTCCGTCGGTGCGCCGGGTGGCGTAGTTCGCCTCCTCCTCGGCGGTGGCGTCGTTGGCCGTGGCGTGGATCGCGATGCCGTACTTCAGACCGTCCTGGTCGCGGTAGACGTTGCGGCCCTGGACGAAGGGAATTCCGGGGACCTTCATGGGTTCTGCCTCCGGTCGGGGCGCTGAGCGGACCACACCGGACGTCAACGACCCGTCAACCAGGATCCGTCACCTCGTGCCGGGTCCGTGACCGATCCGGAGTGGACTGGCCTCCCGAGCCCACTAAGAGGTGCCGACAGATGCCCAGATCCCGATACGCCGCAGTGCTCGTCCTAGCGATCCTGGCCGGAACACTCACCTTCGCGCCCCCGGTGCGGGCCAACGGCAACTTCGTGTTCTTCCCCACCAACGACAGCTACGTGAGCGCGAGCGCGCCGACCAGCAACTTCGACAGCCAGCCGGTGCTGGCGGTGGCCGCCAACCCGACCCGGATCTCCTACCTCAAGTTCTCGGTCACCGGTCTTCTCGATCCCGTCATCCACGCCCGGCTGCGCATGCACGTGTCGACCATCCCCGACTCCGGCAGCCGCACCGGCGGCACGGTGCAGCGCAGTGGAACCGACTGGCTGGAGACGAGCCTGACCTACGCCAACCGGCCCGCCCTCACCGGCGCGCCGCTCGGCACGTACGGCCGGGTGGTCGCCGACACCTGGTACGACGTCGAGGTCACCTCGGCGGTGGTCAACAACGGGATCGTCAGCTTCGGGATCAGCTCCACCGACGCCAACGGCGCCTACTACGACGCCCGGGAGAGCGGCTCGGCCGTGCCGCAACTCCTCGTGGAGACCGGTATCCCGGGCACCGGCGAGAACGTCCTGCTGGCCGCCGGGGACATCGCCTCCTGCGACCGGGACACCGACGAGCAGACCGCGCGGATCCTCGACCGCGAGCCGGGCACGGTGGCCGCCCTCGGCGACCTGGTGTACGAACAGGGCAGCCCGGCCGAGTTCGCCAACTGCTACGCGCCGACCTGGGGACGGCACAAGGCCCGCACCAAACCCGCCGTCGGCAACCACGAGTACCTCACCCCCAACGCGGCCGGCTACTTCGGGTACTTCGGCGCCGCAGCCGGCCAACCGAACGAGGGCTGGTACTCGTACGACATGCAGGCCGGCGGATGGCACATCGTCGTGCTGAACTCCAACTGCAGCAAGGTCGGTGGGTGTCACGTCGGTTCGGCCCAGGAACGCTGGCTGCGGGCCGACCTGGCCGCCAACCCCGCCCGGTGCACCCTGGCGTACTGGCACCACCCGATCTTCAGCTCCGGCGACCGGGAACGGACGGAACTGCTTCCGCTCTTCCAGGCGCTCTACGAGGCGGACGTCGAGATCCTGCTCACCGGCCACGCCCACCAGTACGAGCGGTTCGCCCCGCAGTCCCCGAACCGGGTGGACGATCCCGTGCAGGGCATCCGCCAGTTCGTGGTCGGTACGGGCGGTCGGTCCCTCCAGCCCGACTTCGGGACCATCGTGCCGAACAGCGAGATCCGCAACGGCACCACCTACGGGGTGCTCAAGCTGACCCTGGTCCCCGGGATCTACCAGTGGCGTTTCCTGCCGGTGGCGAACCAGACCTTCACCGAGAGCGGCGCCGGCACCTGCCACTGACCGGCACCGCCCGACGCGGATCCCGGTGGGAAGGCGCTCCGACGCGACCTTCCCACCGGGGCCCGCATGTCCGGTCAGGTACCCGGAGCGCGGGCCCGGAGCAGGGCCGTGACGGCGTGGCCGAGCAGCAGCAGGCCGGTGCCGGCACCGACCACCAGGGCCACCGGCCCGGACGAGACGAGCCCGACGACCAGGCCGCCGAACGCGACCAGGCAGACCGCCAGCCCGAGCGGGCGGAGCAGCGGGTCGTCCAGCAGCGGGGCCAGCGGCAGGAAGTGCAGCCCCACGACCGCGCCGACCAGGACGGGGGTGAACTCCGACCAGCCCACCAGCCCGAGCAGCGCCGCGCCCAGGCCGGCGGCGGCGAACTCGGCGGCGACGACGAGCAGGTAACGCCGGTCGGCGGCCCGGTCGCGGGGCGGCACGTCGGCGCCCCGGGCGCGGGCGGCGACCACGCCACCGGTGACCGCGGTCAGCAGCGAGGCCACGCTCGCCACCACGAGCACGGTGTCCAGTGGCGGATCCGCCTTCGGCACGCTGAACCAGAGGGTCGCGAAGACCCCGAGGTAGAGCGCGGTCAGCCCGGCCTGTCGCCCGGTACGTGTTCGCCCTGTCATCTCCGTCGTCACTGTCCGATCCGTGTGCCCAGGTGGATGCCCCGAGAGGCGGTCCCGGCGATCCTACGGACGGTCGGTCCGGACGACGACGGGGTCGGCGTCAGCTCGTGATGTCCTTGCGGGTGAAGCGCCAGAAGGCGAGGCCCCAGAAGAGGGTGGCGTAGCAGATCGCCGAGACGCAGCCACGGACCACGTCGTCGGTCTGCACCGGCGTGGAGAGCAGGCCCAGCCAGGCGGTGCTGTAGTGGGTGGGCAGGAAGTCGCGCAGCACGCCGAGGGCGGTGATCTGGTCGAGGATGCTGGACAGGATCCAGAGCAGCACCGCACCGCCGACCGCACCGAGCGCCGCGTCGGTGACCACCGACAGCAGGAAGGCCAGACCGGCGACGACCAGCATGACCACGGCCAGGTAACCGAGGACGGCCAGCAGCCGCAGCAGCCCCTCGCCCGGGGCCAGTTCGGCGGAGACCAGGCTACGCAGCGGCGACCAGCCGTACCGGAGGGTGCCGACCAGCAGGGCGGTGCCGGCGAGCGTCAGCAGGGCGATCGCCGAGTAGGTGAGCGCGACCAGCAGCTTCACCGTCAGCAGTCGGGCCCGGGGCACCGGGATGGCCAGCAGGTAGCGCAGGCTCCCCCAGCTCGCCTCGCTGGCCACGGTGTCCCCGCAGAACAGCGCCACCACCACGACCAGCAGGAACGACGCCGACACGAAGATGGTGAAGAGGGTGAAGTTCAGCCCGCCGGTGGTGGCGAACTCGACCAGGCTGGCGAACTCGCCGCCGCCGTTGTCGTCGTCACCCGAGTCGAACTGAAACGCGATCAGGATGATCAGCGGGAGCAGCACCATGAACCCGAGCGCGAGCTGGGTACGCCGCCGCGACGCCTGCCGCCGGAACTCGGCCCGGAACGGCAGGGTCGCCGACGGGCGGTAGCCGGGGGCCGCGCCCACCGTGGCGGACGACTTCGTCGACACCGTTCCCCCGTTCTCCCGAGACTCCACCGCCGGCCTCCCGCCTCCCGGGGGCGCCGCCGCCGGCCTGTCGCTTTCCCGGGGCGCCATCACCGGTCCCCGCTTCCCCGGGAGTTCTCGCCGACCAGGGCGAGGAAGGCGTCCTCCAGGCGACGCCGGGGCACCACCCGGTCCACCCCGACCCCGGCCCGGACCAGCTCGGCCACCACCTCGCTGCGCGCGGTGCCGTTGGTGTCCACCACGAGCTGCCCCTCGGCGTCCGGCAGCACCCGTACGCCGTCGAGCCGGGCCAGCACCTCACGCGCGGTGTCGGGGTCGGTGACGTCGAACAACACGCTCGGCGACTCGCCGACGATCTCGTCGACCGGCCCGGAGGCGACGATCCGCCCCTTGTTGACCACCACCGCGTGAGTGCAGGTCTGCTCCACCTCGGCGAGGAGGTGGCTGGAGACCAGCACGGCCCGGCCGGCGGTGGCGTACCGCTGGAGCACCCGGCGCATCTCGGCGATCTGCGGTGGATCCAGGCCGTCGGTCGGTTCGTCGAGCACCAGCAGCTCGGGCAGGCCGAGCATGGCCTGGGCGATGGCGAGCCGCTGCCGCATGCCGTGGCTGTAGTTGTTGGTCCGGCGGTGCACCGACGCGCCGAGGCCGGCGATCTCCAGCGCCTCGGTGAAGTGCGCCTCCGCCTCCGGCCGCCCGGTGGCCCGCCAGTACGCCTTCAGGTTCTCCAGGCCGCTCAGGTGCGGCAGGAAGCCCGGCCCCTCGACCAGCGCGCCGATCCGGGAGAGCACCGGCGAGCCGGGCACCAGCCGGTGCCCGAAGACGTAGATCTCGCCGGCGGTGGGCTGGGTCAGCCCCATCAGCACCCGCAGCGTGGTGGTCTTGCCCGCACCGTTCGGGCCGAGCAGCCCGACCACCTGACCGGGGTGTACCTCGAAGTCGACGTTCGACACGGCGACGAAGCCGTCGGCGTACTCCTTGCGGAGCTGTCGGACGGCCAGCGGCGTGCCGGCGTACGCCGGGTGGACGGAGCTGTCCTGGCGGCGGTGCCGGCGGCGCAGCACGGCGACGAGCACGACGAGCCCGACCGCGATGGTGGCGAGCAGCCCGGCGAGCACCCACCGCCAGACGGTGGCCGTGGTGGGGATCGGCTCCCCGCTCACCGAGGGCAGCACGACCGGCCCGTCTCCCATCGCGACGGTGTGGACGGTCGGTTCGGCCGGCGTGGCGTACGCCTGGTCGCTGGTGGCGACGACGATCCGCAGCCGGTGGCCGGCCTCGATCCGCCGGACGATCGCCGGCAGGGTGACGGTGACCGGCCGGGCCTGTTCGATCGTGGCCGGCAGCCCGCTCAGCCGGACCGGGGCGACCAGGCCGCTGGGCAGGGTGGCGGTGCCGTCCGGGGCGACGTCGTAGAGCTTGACGAAGAGGACGGCCTCCCCGCCGGGGGAGGCGGCCCGGATGCTGACGGTGGGTGCGCCGACCACGTCGACCGCCCCGCCCAGCGGTGCGGACTCGAAGCGGGCGTGCTGGCCGGGCAGGTCACCGGCGACCCCGTCGAGCAGCGACGAGAAGGATCCGGCGAGCGGCAACGAGGAGATCGCCGCCGGGTTGCCGCCGGGCGGGTTGGCGATCGGCTGCGCCGGACCGGTCACGGTGACCTCGCGGCGCTCGTCACCCTCGACGCCGGGGTAGTCGGTGGTGCGGTAGCCGGTCGCCACCAGCCCCCGGTCGAGGGCGTCGAACCCGGCGATCCGCGACCAGGTGAAGTCGTCGCCCGGGGCGTCGCCGGTACCCGCGACGTAGTGGTCGAGCCACTGCACGGTCAGGAACTTCACCCGGTCCGAATCGGTGTCCGGGCCGTCGCCGCCGTCGTGCCCACCGGTGAACCAGGCGACCCGGACCGGGGTGCCGGCGGCGGCGATACCGCGCGCGTTGGCGTCGGCCTCGGCGATCGGGAAGAGGCTGTCCGCGGTGCCCTGCACCAGGAGGGTGGGGGATTCGATCCGGTCCAGCACGGTCGCCGGGCTGGAGCGGCGGAGCAGGTCGACGGCGGCCTGGTCACCCCGGCCGGTCGCGGCGATGCGCAGGTACGCGGCGCAGACGTCGGCGGCGAACCGGTTGCAGGCGGGATCCCCGGCGGCCGGCGGGGAGGTGGCCCCGGCCGGACCACCCGGGGCGGTCCCGACCGGCTCGTCGGGCTGACCGCCCTCGCGGGCACCGTCTCCGTTCTCCTCCTCGTCGCCGCCGGGAGGACCGGTCAGGCCGGCGGGGGCGGCGCCCGCGCCGCCGAAGAAGATCCCGGCCCAGCCCTTCTTGAAGACCCCGTCGGTCGCCGGGCGGCCGGTGCTCTCCGGCAGGAAGGCCCGGGGCAGGTCGTTCCAGGTGATCATGGGCACGATGGCGTCGACCCGCTGGTCCTGGGCGGCGAGGAGCAGCGCCAGCCCGCCGCCGTACGAACCGCCGACCACGCCGACCCTCGGGTCGCCGGCGGCGTCCGTGCGTACCTGCGGCCGGGCGGCGAGCCAGTCCAGCAGCCGCTGCGCGTCGCGTACCTCGTGGTCGGGGCTGTTCAGGTGGATCTGCCCGCCGCTGCGACCGAAGCCGCGCGCGGTCCAGGTGAGCACCGCGTAACCCCGGCCGGCGATCTCCTCGGCGTCGGCGCGGACCGTCTCCTTCGTACCGCCGAAGCCGTGCGCCAGCAGCACCGCCGGCACCCGGTTCCCGGCGGAGGCCCCCTCGGGCAGGTAGAAGGTGGTGTCCAGGTCGACCGGCTCGTCACCGGACGGCCCGGAGCGGACGGTCAGCAGCGCGGCCTCGGTCGTGTAGGCGGGACGCTCCGGCCACACCGCCCATCCGACGGCGGCGGCGACCAGCGCGGTAGCCACCGAGGCGGCGACGAGCCGGCGGCCGGTGGGGAGGGCACGCCGGAGCCGCGCGACCGTCAGGGTTGGCATGGGGATCACGGTACGGCGTTGATCCTGAGCGTTGGCTGAGATCCCCCGTACGGCCATCCGGCTCGGCCGATCGGCGAACCGGAGTGGTCGACCGCGCACGCCTCGGCGAAATCCGGCGTATTGAATTCGCATCACGTGAATTCAGAACCTTCCCCCGGAATCCCGTGAGACACCGTCATGTCACCGCGCGGATATCACCGACGGTTTCCCTCTCGCCACCCTCCGTCGCCGAGGCCGATTCCCACCCGGTCGGGGGCGGGAGCGCGCCCAACCTTCCGGGTAGATTTCCGGTTCGGTGCACCGGACCGGATCGGGCGTGTGCCCGACCCCACCCGCCGCGCCTCCTCGGACCCGCCGGGTCGGTGGTCCGCACCGCCACCGACCCGGCGACCCGGGCCCGTGTCGCACCGGCGATCCAGGCCCCGCGTTCCACCGGGTGTGCCGGACCGCACGTCCCGCCCGGCGACCCGGTACCGCGTCCCGTCGGCGAGCCGATACCGGCCGAACCGGGCCGACCTGGGCGCTGGCGGCTACCCTCGGGCGGGTGGCCGACCCCGAACTCACCCTGATCGCCAGCCTGCGACCGGCGGCACTCGACGCCCGTCGGGGCGTCGTCCGGCTGCACCCGGAGGTGCTCACCGCGCTGGCCCTACGGCCCGGCGACCCGGTCCGGCTGACCGGTCGGCGGCAGACCGCCGGCATCGCGGCGGTGGCCGAACCGGGTACCGGTACGGGTCTGCTCCACGCCGACGACCTCATCCTCGGCAACCTGGGCGTCCGGGACGGCGGCCAGGTCACGCTCAGCCCGCTGCCGCTCACCGCCGCCGGTCGGGTGACGTTGCGCGGCCCGGTGGAGATCGTCGCCGTCGTCTCCCCGGAGATGCTCCGGCTCGCCCTGCTGGGCAAGGTGGTCACCGCTGGGGACGACGTCTCGCTGCTGCCCCAGGACGTCAGCCCGGACGCCCCGGTCCGGCCGCTGGTCGAGGCCGCGCGCCGCAGCCTCGCCAACACCGTCGGGTACGCCTGGACCAGCGCCCTGCTCACCGTGGTCGCCGTCGACCCGACGCCCGGTTCGCTGGTCACCATGGACACGATCGTCGGCTGGGAGCACGGCGCGGTCACCCACGGCAACCCCACTCCGGTCGGCTCCCGCAGCACCGCCCCCGGTTCCCCCACCACCGGCCGCTCCGGCTCCGGTCCGTCGCACGGCCGCCCCGACGACGGCGCGGTCGCGACCGCCGAGGAGGCGGACCCGGCGCAGGCGCCGGACGTCGACGAGCTGCCCGGCCTGCGTACCCAGGCGGAGGAACTGACCGAGCTGTTCGACCTCGGGTTCCACCACCGGGAGGTGCTCGGCAAGCTGAACACCACGGTGTCGCTCGGGGTGCTGCTGAGCGGACCGGCCGGCTCCGGGAAGTCGGCGCTGGTCCGCGCGGTCGCCGCCGCCGTACGGGCCCGGGTCCACCCGGTCTGGGCGCCGGAGCTGGCGGCGTTGACCAATCAGGCCGCCGCCGACCGGCTCCGCGCCGCAGCTGCCGCCGCCCGCGCCGACGGGCCGGCGGTGCTCCTGGTCACCGACGTGGAGGCACTCGCCCCGGCGGACCAGCCCGGACCGCTGGCCACCGTCTTCCGGCAGGTCGTCGCGGAGACCGTACGGGCCGGGGCGGCGGTGGTCGGCACGACCAGCCGACCGGAGGCGGTCGACCCGGTGCTGCGCTCCCCCGACCTGCTCTCCCTGCCGATCACCGTGCCGCTGCCGGACGCGGCGCTGCGCCGGGAGCAGCTGACCGTACTGACCCGGCGGGTGCCGCTCGCCGGTGACGTACGACTGGACGAGGTCGCCGGCCGGACACCGGGCTTCGTCGCCGCCGACCTGGCCGCGCTGGTCCGTGAGGCGGGGGTACGGGCGGCGCTGCGGCAGAAGTCGACGGAGACCCCGACCGTGGCGATGGCCGACTTCACCGCCGCACGGGAGGTGGTCCGTCCGACCTCGATGGCCTCCGCCACGCTGGAACTGGCCGACGTCACCCTGGAGGACGTCGGCGACCTGGTCGAGGTGAAGGAGACCCTCACCGAGTCGGTGCTCTGGCCGCTGACCTACCCGGACACCTTCGCCCGGCTCGGCGTGCAGCCGCCGCGCGGTGTGCTGCTCTACGGGCCACCGGGCTGCGGCAAGACGTACCTGGTCACCGCGCTGGCCGGCTCGGGGCGGGCGAACGTGCTCTCGGTCAAGGGCGCGGAGCTGCTCTCCAAGTGGGTCGGGGAGAGCGAGCGCGCCGTCCGGGAACTGTTCCGCCGGGCCCGCGAGGCCGCCCCCACGCTGATCTTCCTGGACGAGGTGGACGCGCTCGCGCCCGTACGGGGGCAGGCCACCGACGGGGGCACCACCGACCGGGTGGTCGCCGCGCTGCTCACCGAGCTGGACGGCGTGGAGGCGCTGCGCAACGTGGTCGTGGTCGGCGCGACGAACCGCCCCGACCTGATCGACCCGGCCCTGCTGCGGCCCGGACGGCTGGAGCGGCTGGTCTACGTCCCGCCGCCGGACGCCGAAGCCCGGGTGGCGATCCTGAGGGCCTCCTCCCGGAACGTCCCCCTGGCCGACGACGTGGACCTCGCCGGGCTGGCCGAGTCGCTGGACGGTTTCTCGGCGGCGGACTGTGCCGCCCTGGTCCGGGAGGCGGCGCTCGCCGCGATGCGGGAGTCGCTGACCGCCTCCACGGTCACCGCCGCGCACGTCGAGCGGGCCCGGACCCGGGTCCGGCCCTCCCTCGACCCGGCGCAGGTCGCCTGGCTCGCCGCGTACGCCGCCGAACGGCAGGCCTGACCGGCCGGGCCGGCGGGATCAGCCGGGCCGGCGGGATCAGCCGGGCCGGCGGGATCAGCCGGGCCGGCGGAGCTGGCCGGTCCGGGCCGGCGGGATCAGCCGGGCCGGCGGAGCTGGCCGGTCCGGGCCGGCGGGGTCAGTTGGGCGGCCCGTCGGTCGGCAGCAGCGGGCCGAGCGGGCCGAGGTCCAGGTTCAGGTCCTCGGGACTCAGGCCGAAGTGGTCGCGCAGCCCGGCCATCTGCTCCTCCAACGCCATCAGGGTCACCCCGATCCGCTCGACCTGCTCGTCGGACAGGTCCCCCCGCTCGACCCGCCGCAGCGCCTGCCGCTCCATCAGCTGACGCAGCAGTTCGATCACGGTCAGCACCAGGCTGGCGAGTCCCCGCTCCACCGAGTCCCGGTCCACCGCCAGCCGCCGGTCCAGCGGCGTCACCCGGGGGGCCCGCCACTGCGGCTCACCGAGCGCGGCGGCCAACGCGGCGGCCTCGTCCCGAGGGGGCGGCCCGGCGACCCGGTCGCGCGGGGTCCGCGCGCCGGCCCCGTCCCGGGCGGTCATCCGGCACCGCCGGCAGGCTGCGGCGGGGTGAGCGCGCCGACCGAGGAGATCAGTGCGCGCAGCGAGACGTGGACCAGGTCGACGTCGGCGATGGAGATGGTGATGTCCCCACTGACCACCACCCCGGTCGCCAGGACCCGGTCGAGCAGGTCCACCAGGGCGACCGGACGGTAGGCCAGCGGGTCGTCGGCGCTGCTCGGTACGAGCGAGGTGGTGGCCACGTCAGCTCTCCGAGTGCCCGGCGATGAAGGAGTACGGCGGCCAGGGGCCGGTCAGCTCCAGCCGGAGCGCCGGGTACCGCGCGGCGAGCGCCGCGACGGCCGTACGGAACCCGCCGATCCCCTCGACCGGCACCAGGTACGCGCCGTTGAGGGCCATCGGGAAGCGCGCGCCGGAGAGCCGCTGGTCCTGCGGCGCGTGCCGGCGGGCCTCGGCCGCGTGACCGGCCAGTTCCGCGTGCACCGCCGCCGCGCGGTGCGCCGCGGCCTGTTGGCCGGTCTCCCGGGCCTGCAACTGCGCCCGACGCCGCCGCAGGTAGGCCGCTCCCGCACCGGTGCCGCCGACCGCCTCCGCCGTCGCTGGTGTCGCACCGCCGGCACCGGACGGCGGACCACCGGGCAGGAGGTACCCCTTGACGCCCCACTCCTGGTGGCCGGTGAGCCGGGCCAGGGTGGCGGTCAGGTCGGCCCGACGGTCGCGCAGCAGCCCGGCCAACCGGCGCTCGTCGGTGTGCACGGTGGCCAGCCGGGCCGGCAGCACCGGCCCGGTGCGGGCCAGCGCGTCCACCACCCGGTGATGCGCCCGAGCGGCGCGCTCCAGCCACACCAGGTCCTCCAGGTTGCGGCGCAGCGGCTGCTCGCCGTACTCGTCGAGGGGGACGGCGCTGAACACGGCGGCCAGGCCGGACCCGCGGACCACCCGGACCGGGGTGTCCGCCAGCCCGGCCACCGGGACCAGCGTGCCGGCGACGGACGCCGGGACGATGCCGTGCAGCCAGGTACCGGTGCCGGCGGGTGCCGGCGGGACGACCGGGTCAGGCCCCATCCCGATCCCCCAGACGCTCGCTGCGCGCGGCGATCCGCGGTCGCCGCTCGGCCTCGACCTCCTCCGGGTCACGCGGACCCGGCTCGACCGGCGGGCGGGCCCGGGAACTGAGCCACGGATCGTGCTCCCACCAGTCGATGCCGATCTGCCGGGCGGTGTCGACCGAGGCGATCACCAGGCGCAGCTTCAAGGTCAGCAGCTCGATGTCGAGCAGGCTGACCCGGATGTCACCGGCGATGACGATGCCCCGGTCGAGCACCCGTTCGAGGATGTCGCCGAGGTTCGCCGGATCGTGCCCGGCCGGAAGCACCTGCCCGGAGTTCTGCACCACCGAGGGGCCCTGTCCCATGGTCATCTCAGCCCACCTCGCCCTTGCCACGCTGGTAGCGGCGGACCCGCCGGAAGGAGAGCAGCTCGCCGTCGGCGTCCAGGTCCACCTCGTAGAGGCCGAGCAGGTCGGTCGACGCCGGGATGCGGTGGTCCTCCACCAGTTCCACCCCGACCCGCCAGCCCTCCCCGCTGGGCTGCACCGAGGTCACCCCGGACGGGTCCCGCCCGGTCAGCCGGCTGACCTGCCGCAGTCCCTCCCGGGCCGCCTCGCCGGCCGGGATCGCTTCGACCTCCTCCTCGTCGTACGGCTCGTCGTCGGTGTACCGGTCGTCGGCCGGCCCGGAGCGTCCCGATCCTCCGGGCCGGGACGCCGCCCGGCTCCCCTGCGTCCTCACCCTCGCCCACCCTCCTCGCGTCGGCCGGCCCCGGTGCCGCCACTCGGCCCGGCCGGGCCGACGAGCCGGTCGAGGACCTGCTGCTGCGCCCGGTTCCGCTGCTCGTCGGTCAGCTCGCCGGCCGCCGCGGCGGCGTCGATCCCCTCCAGCTCCCGGCGGACGTTGACCGGGTCGTACCGCTGGGCCTCCGCCTCCCGGGCCACCACCTTCAGCACCGCGGTCAGCCCACGGACCGGCGCGTACGGGAGGGTCAGCAACGACCACAGAAGCTCCACCGCTCACCCCGCCAGCTGGTGCGCGTCGACGAAGTCGTACGGGGCGAGCGGGCCGAGCAGCCGCATCCGGACCAGATCCCGGCGCTGGACGGCGAACTCCTCCGTCACCGCCACGAACTCGTCCGCCCGGTCGACGTCGACCAGGAAGGCCACGTGCAGCGCGTCCAGCTCGTGCCCGGGTGGGCGGACCGTGCTGGTCACCGCGACCGGACCGAGCACGTCGACCAGTTCGCGGGTCTCCGCCTCCCGGCGCAGTTCCACCGCCTGGCTGATCATCTCCCCGAGGCGGATGCGCTGCTCCCGGCTGGCCGCCTCCGGACGGCCCCGCACCCGCTCGGCGAGTTGCGCCACGTTCGGGTCCTCGGCGAGCAGTGCGCCGATCAGCTCCGGCTCCCGGAAACGGCCCCGCACGGTGTACTGCGTCCGTCCCTCGAACTCGTCGAGGGCGGCCCGGAACCGGTCCCGGTGCGCCTCCAGCAGGTCGTGCACCGCGTCGGCGCCGGTGACCACCGTGCCGAACCGCACCGGCACGACCGGGGCCACCACCGCCGTCCCGTCCAGTAGTTCCTGGTACGCGGTCAGGTCCACGGGACGACCCATCGGCTGATCGAGGTCCACCTCGCTGACCAGCGCGGCCAGCTCACCCTGGACCACCGCGGTCACCTCGCCCGGCGGGTCGCCCACCCCGACCGCGTCATCGGTCGGTTCCACGTCCGCGGGGACGATGCCGTAGACGAACGTCCCGCCCCGGCCGGCCATCTCAGTTTCCCCCGTCCGGGCGGGCGGCCCGGCGTCGACCGGAGGCGGCGCGCCGACCCCGGTCCGGACCGGCGTTCCCCCGGTCGGGATCCGTCCCGTTCTCGTCGCCGAGGACACCACGGGGTGCCCCGGTCGGTGCGGCGAGGTTCCGGACGGTTCCACCGAGGCCCGACGTGAGCCCCCTGGCCGCGTCGGTGACGGTCTCCACCGCCCCGCCGAGGCCCGGCCCCTCCCGTGGCGTGATGGCCAGCCGGTCGACCGCCTCGGCGAAGCGCAGGTACGTCTCGACGCTCGCGATCGTCACCCGCGCGTCGATGTCCAGCAGCGGGATGCCGAGCACCCCGACCGCCACCTGGGCGTCGATCACCACACCCTTGTCGAGGACCGTCTCGACCACGTCCGCCAGGCTCGACGTGGTACCCCGGTCCAGCACGGCACCACCGGCCGGTCCGCTGCTCACTCGTCCCGCTCCGTATGCCGGCGCCGGACCACGGGCCGGCGGCCGCCCTCCTCCGGCGTACGCCGGACGGTCGGGCGGGGCCGCCCCTCCTCGCGGGGTTGCGGGCGACCGCGTTCCGGACGCCGACGGTGCGGCCGTTCCTCCTCCTCCGGCTCCTCGTACTCCGGTTCCTCGTCGTACTCGTCGTACTCGTCCTCGTACTCCTCCTCGGCGGGACGACGACGGGGCACCGGGCGGCGCACCCGCCCGGCGGGACGACGACGTCCCCGGGGTGTCCCCTCCGGCTCCTCGTCCTCCTCGGGCTCCCGCCCCTGCGGCCCGGCCTCGGCCTGCTCCCGCTCCTCCCGCAGCGCCGTCTCGTGGTCCCGGACGACCTGCGAGTCACGAATCTCGCCGCGCCAGCCCTCCACCTGGTCCGGGTCGAGGACGGCGTTGGTCATCACGTGCCGCACGAAGTGCTTCAGTTCGAGACGCACCCGTCGGCCCTGGGCCCGCCAGAGGTTGCCGGTGTGCTCGAAGAAGCCCTGCGGGTGGTACTCGAGCACGACCAGGATCCGGGTGAGGTCCGGGGCCACCGCGTGGAAGCTGACCGTCCCGTCGACGGATCCCTTCTCCCCCTGGGAACGCCAGTGGATGTGCCGGTCCGGCACCTGCTGCACGATGGTCGACTCCCAGGTCCGGTGCGACCAGAAGACCTGCGCCTTCCAGGTCAGTTTCCCGTCGGACTCCTGGTCGACGTTCTCGACCTTCTTCATGAAGCTCGGGAAGTCGGCGAACTGCGTCCACTGGTCGTAGGCGACCCGCACCGGGACACCCACCTCGATCGTCTCGACGATGTTGGTGACCTTGAGCTTGTCCCTACCGCCCCGGTTCTTGCCGCTCCGGGCACCGATGGCCGCCATCACCTTCTCCTTACCGCCGGCCAGACCGGCACCGACCATCGCCCGGACCGGCGACCTGCCCTCGGCGAGTCCCTGCGCGCCCGTCGCCGCAGCGACCAGGCCCGGCCCACCTCCCTGTTTCGCGTACTCGCTGAGCCGGCCGGTCGCACCGGTGACCCGCTCGGTCACCACGGAAACGGCCCGCTCGCCGATCGCCCCGGCCAGGTCCCGGGCGTCACGGAGCAACTGGTCGCGCAGCTTGCCGCGCAGGTTCAGACCCGGGTTCGCGGGAACCGGCACGGTCACCACCCCCGCTGCCCGGCAGCGTCGCCGGAGCCGCTCCGGCCACCACCGCCACCCTTGTCCGCACGGTCACCACCACCGCCACCCTTGTCCGCACGGTCACCACCACCGCCACCCTTGTCCGCACGGTCATCAGCGCCGCCGTCACGAGCCGCGCGGTCACCCCCGCCGCCGTCTCGAGCCGTACGGTCGCCAGCCTCACCGCCGGCCGCGCGGTCCCCGCCGTCGCCGCCGGCCTTCCGGCGCAGGGCGTCGGCCCGGCCCCGGAGCTTGCCACTGACGGTGTCGATGCCGCTGCCGACGGCAGCGGTCGCCGCCGCACGACCGGCACCGACCAGTGGCCCCCCGAGGCGGCTCAGGCTGTGCAACTGGGGCGACGCCTGCACCCGGTCACCGAGCTTGCGCAGCCCGGCCGGGTCCCGGCTCATCCGTCCGGCGGCCACGGCGGCGGCCAGGGTCAACGCGGTACGCAGCCGGCGACGCCGGCCGAGGACGTAGCCGAGACCGACGGCGAGCCCGATTCGTGTCCC
This sequence comes from Micromonospora sp. NPDC023956, assembly GCF_040639195.1. Classification (NCBI taxonomy): domain Bacteria; kingdom Bacillati; phylum Actinomycetota; class Actinomycetes; order Micromonosporales; family Micromonosporaceae; genus Micromonospora; species Micromonospora sp. NPDC023956. Next base: position 251,179 of record NZ_JBEZZN010000003.1, on the reverse strand, counting down.
GCTCTTCATGGTGCACTCCTTACCTCCCCGGTACGTGCGGTGCGAAAGCCCGAATCGCGAGGTCGTGACAATTACCGGGGGCAGAACACGACACGGCGTCCAGTCGGGCAGTCCCGTTTCGACGGACCAGCCGGCAGTACCCGAGCCCTCGGCGACAAAACCTCGGGACACCATTGTCGAAGCGCATCGAGAAATGCAGGACTCGCCCGTCGGCGCAGCTCAAAGCGGACAGACCGGTAGCCGGAATCAGTTATTGCGCAGCATTTCCGAAACCGCGAAAGAAAAGAACTACGGCATCGGAGGCGCGGAATCCAGACAGATTCTGGCGTGTACGGTCTCGCCGTCCTCGTGCACCTTTGCGCCGCACCGCGCGAGCACGCCGAGCGCACCGGTGTTCTGGACGGTCGTCTCGGCGACCACGGTCCGCATGCCGTGTGCGGCGGCGACGTTGAGCAGCTCCCGCAGGGCCGCCGCGCCGACCCCCTGGCCACGGGCCGAACGCCCCAGCCACATCCCGGTCTCCACGGTGCCGGGCTCCGTCCGGCGGGCCATCCGGATCATGCCGACGACCTCGCCACCGAGCAGGATCGCGAACATGACGGTGCCGGTCGGACCGTCGAAGCCGCCGAAGTGGGCACGGTGGAACGCGCGGAACGCCTCCCGACGCGCCGCCGACCAGCCGGCCGGCGCCTCCACCGGCGGCATCACGTCACTCGGCTCCGCCTCGGCGGCGGCCACCGAGAGCAGCGGCTCCAGGTTCCGCTCGTCCACCGGCTCCAGCCGGACACCACCTGCCACGTGCCGCAGTCTGCCGGCCGCACCCGACCGGCGTCCACCCTTCCGCCGGGTGCCACCGGTCCGGCGGGCCGGTACCAGCCGGTCGGCGGGGGTGAGTGTTCCTGGTCACGCTCCGGGGTCGGTCGGCGCCACGAACTCACACAGGGCGACCGACGCGTCGTCGGCACGCTTGGTCCGCCGCAGCCGGTCCGGGTGTTCCCGCTCGGCGATCCGGACCTGCTCGATCAACGCCCCCGGCCCGTCCGTGCCGACCAGCTCCACCAGGCCGTCCCAGCCGAACAGGCCGAACTGCTCGACCGCACAGGACGCGCCGTCGCTGAGCAGCACCGCCCGCCGCAGCGCGTCCGGCCCGCGCAGCGGCACCGACCCGGTCACCGCGTGGTACGCCGCGTCCGGCTCACTGGCGGCCACCCAGTAGCCGTGCGTGCGGTTCATCCGTTCCCGCTGCACGGTCACCGCCCGGCGGAACCGGGTGACCGGATCGTCGGCACCGGCCGGCACGGTGTGCGCCACCGCGCGCAGTTCCGCCAGGGCGGTGTCCAGCCGGTCGTCGGAGACCACCGTCACCCGGCCGGTGTCCAGCACCAGCGGACTGTCGCAGAGCACCAGGTAGTCGGCCCGGTCCCCACCGTCGCGCAGCAGACAGACGGTGGCTGACGGCGTACCGGGGTGGTCCAGGTCGCAGACGCCGCCGTGGTCGGCCCGCACCGCCAGGATCGCCGCCGCCAGGTTGCTCATCAGGGTGGCGGCCGGACGGGTGGCCTCGGCGAGCCCGATCCGGGCCGCGAGGTGCCGGACGTACCAGGCCGGACCATGGACGCAACCGGTGTCGAAGCCGTCCGGCACGGTCGCACCGTCGAGCACGCCGACCAGGGGCCCGAAGCGGAAGACCAGATCCTCGTTCTCCAGCCGGCCGGGCGACGCCGTGGAAGCGGAGCTGACCTTCATCATCGGTGGCTCTCCCGTCGGTGGCCGGAGTGGTCCGTCATGGTGGCATACCGCCGGGAACGTCGGTCCGCAACGGGCGCACCGCCGGTGCGTACCGGGGTCGTCCGGTGTAGGGCTCCTCGGCGGTGTACGGCGCGTCGACCGCCGTCCCCTCCGGAAACGGCACGGGTTCCGGCAGCGGGGACGGCCCCCGGGCCGGCCCGGTCGGGCCCGACTGCGCCCCGGTCGGCTCCGGCACCGTGGACCCCCGCGCGGCGGCCTCCGGCACGGTGGGCTCCGGCACCATGGACCCCCGCGCGGTGGCCTCCGGCACGGTGGACGGCATGACGTCCCGCTCCGGCACCGTCCGGGCGTTCGTGTCCCGGTGCGCCAGGCGGGACCGGGCCAGCCAGCCCGCGAACGCCCCGGCCAGCGCGGCGGTCAGCAGCAGCGCCGGACGGTGGGCGTACCAACCTGCGGCCATGCGCGCTCCCTCGGTCGCCTCCGGGTCCCGCTCGGGCGGAACCAGGAGCCGCCTACCCGTCCCGCCCACCGACATGCCCCGGATTCCGTACCCACCGACGACGGCACCGGCTCTCCCACGACACGTCCGGCCGGCGGGGGTCAGGGATCCCTTCGGACCGGCGGCCGGTCAGCGGCGACGGTTCCGGGCCCGGGACGAACGCAGCCGACGCAGCCGACCGACCAGCAACGGATCGGCGGCGAGTGCGGCCGAATTGTCCAGCAGCGCGTTGAGAAGCTGGTAGTACCGGGTGGCGGAGAGGCCGAAGGTGTCCCGGATCGCCTGCTCCTTGGCACCGGCGTGCCGCCACCAGTGCCGCTCGAAGGCGAGGATCCCCCGCTCGCGTTCGGTCAGTCCGTCCGCAGGTTCCGACGCACCGGCGGCCCGCGCCGACGGCACAGCCTCCCCGCCGCGAGGCGGCGGCTGCGCTGCGCCGGCTTCCGGATCGGCGAACCCGGCCCGCGCCGCGCCGGCCTCCGCGCCGACCGGAACGGATCGCGCCGACGGCACCTCGGGCCCGTGCTCCGGGCCCGGCGGCGCGGACTCCACCTCCGGGGCGGAACGGGGTGGGGGCACCCCGCGCGAGGACGGCGACGACGCCGCATCCGGGCGGTCGGCACGCTCGGGGAACGCCTCGGCGGACGGCTGCATGACGCTCCTCGGGCAGGCGGCCGGCCGGGCGACGCCAACCGGGAACTCCCAGGGTAACGAGGTCGGGCCAGCCCCGCACGGCACGTCCGGCGCGCCCGGTGTGCCGGCAGGGGCCCGGCACCCGTCAGGCGGTGGCCGGGGGTCCCTGCCGGCAGGAACAGCGGCGGGTCAGGCGGTGGCCGGGGATCCCTGCCGGCAGGGACAGCGGCGGCTCAGGCGATGTCGCGGCTGCGCATCGACCAGAGGGCTGCGCCGAGGGCGAGCACCAGCCCGGTGACGAGCAGCACCGAGGAGTGCTGCCAGGTGATGGTCAGGATGTCGGGCTGGCAGTCGCCGGACGTCGAGAAGTTGCAGGCGTCGTAGTTCTCCAGCTTGACCTCCTTGCCGACCCAGGCCAGGCCGTACGTGGGGATCAGCCAGGCCTCGGGGAACCTCACGTCGGCCAGGGCGAGCACCACGCCGAGGCCGAACTGCCCGACGACGCCCACCGCGAGCACGCCGCCCAGGGCGAAGGCGGTGTGCCGGCCCAGCGAGGCCAGCGCGAACCCGATCACCGCCGCGACCACCACCAACGCGAAGCCGCGCAGGCTGGTGAGGGCGAACGACTGCCAGACCCCCGAGGTCATCTTCTCGGTGCTGCCCCGGAGACTGCCGACCGCCCAGAACGCCGCCGTCCAGGCGAGCAGACCGAGCACGGTGACCGTGACCACGCCGGTGAGCAGCGCGGCCAGCTTGGTGAGCAGCACGTTGAGCCGCTTCGGCCGCCACAGCAGCAGGTTCATCATGCCGCCGGTGCTCCACTCGGCACCGACGAAGGAGGCGCCGACCACGAAGGCGATCAACCCCAGGATGGCCGCGTACGTGATCAGGGTTTCCCCGAAGTTGTTCCGGAAGTCGAAGGTCGACGGGAGGTACCACTGGGCCTGGAACGCGTCGCGCGGCGGCGGGGTGATGACCGAGCAGTCGTCGGGGAACCGGCCCGGGTTGGTCTCCCCGGCCGCCTCCGCCCGCTCGCACTCGTTCCGTTCCCGCTCCGCGTACCGGACCTGCTCCTCGTACTGCGACTGGGCCTGGCGCTCGGCGGCGGCGCGCTGTTCGGGGCCGATCTGCTTGTTGGTGAAGAAGGTGCCGACCACCACGGCGAGGAGCACCAGCAGGCCGATCAGGGCCATGTACCGGGTGAAGCGGCGCTTGCCGAGGCGACGCAGCTCGGTGACGTACAGGCTCATGCGTTCCGACCTCCCTGGGTGTTGCCGCCGACCTTGCGGGACTGGTCGACCTGGCGGTGCTGGCCGGGAACGGGCGCGGTGGCGGTCAGCTCCAGGAAGACGCTCTCCAGGTCGGCGGTGACCGGAGCCAGTTCGCTGACGTACAGGCCGCTCTCGGCGAGCAGCCGGGTCACCGTGGCCGGCTTGTCCACGCCGGCGAGCATCAGGTGGTCGTCGTACCCGCTGACCTGCACGCCGGCCCGACGCAACGCCTCGGCGGCGAGCGGCAGGTCGGTGACCGCCTCCAGCCGGACCCGGACCGCGCCGCCGGAGTAGCGGGCGAGCACCTCGTCCACCGGTCCGAAGGCGACCCGGCGGCCCAGCGAGATGATGGTGACCGAGTCGCAGATGAGTTGGATCTCGCCGAGGATGTGGCTGGAGAGCACCACGGTCATCCCGGACGCGGCCAGGTCGCGCATGAGCGTGCGCATCTCCCGGATCCCGCCCGGGTCGAGGCCGTTGGCCGGCTCGTCGAGGATGAGCAGCTTCGGATCCTTGAGCAGCGCCGAAGCGACCGCGAGGCGCTGCTTCATGCCCAGCGAGTACGTCTTGACCCGATCACCGGCCCGGTCGCGGAGCCCGACCAGTTCCAGCACCTCGTCGACGCGGCCGGGCGCGACGGCCCCGGCCCCGGCGAGCAGCGAGAGAGTGTCCCGCGCCGAGAAGTGCGGGAAGAACTGCGGGCTCTCCACGATCGCGCCGACCTGCGCGGCCACCTCGGGCAGTGCGGCCGGCACCTCCCGGCCCAGCAGCGCCATCCGACCGGCGTTCGGCCGGATCAGGCCGAGCAGGGTACGGAGGGTGGTGGTCTTGCCGGACCCGTTCGGGCCGAGGAAGCCGTGCACCTGCCCGGCGTCGACCCGCATGTCGAAGCCGTCCAGCGCGTGTCGCTCGCCGCGCCTCCGGCTCTTGTACGTCTTGCGTAGACCTTCTATCTCCAGCACGGCGGGCACGTTGACCTCCCCCGCTCGGGTTTATGACGGGACAGACAATACTGTGCTATCCGCACTAGCGGGAGCCGAAACGCCGCCATTGTGCGAACAACCTGACCACGGCGTTCCCGACGGGCTCCGCGGCCCGTCGGGAACGCCTCGCGTCCTGGTCAGCGATCGACGGGGACCGGAGCCACGCGGCGGCGCCGGCCGAGCAGGGCCAGTCCGATCCCGGCGACGACGAGCACCAGCCCACCGCCGGCCATCGACGACACCGGTGACCCGGTGATCGGCAGAGTGCCCGAACCGTCCCCGTCACCCGCCCCCGAACCCGCCGGGTTCACCTGGACGACGATCGTCCGCGACACGCCGACCACGTCCGACGGGGCGGTCACCCGGTAGTGGTGGGCGCCCGTCCCCTTCGGCGTGACGGCGAGCGAGAAGCGGCTGGCGTCGCCGACGCTCCCCTCGGCCACGGTGCGCCAGGCGCCGTCGACCTTCTCCTGGAGCTGCACGTTGGTGACGCTCCACGGTGCGACCGTGCCGGTGAAGGTGACCTTCGTCCCCGGCGGGACAGCGGTCCGATCGGCGCTCGCGGTGACCACGGGCTTGACCCGGGGATGGCCGGACGTGGCGACGATGAAGGCCGGCGCCGTCACGATGTTCGACGGGCGGAGGATACCGACGCAGCGCAGGTGTCCGTCCCCCTTCGGGTACACCTTGGAGAAGGTGCCGTCGGCGGCGGTGGATCCGTTGGCCGGGGAGGGATGCTCGACGCACTGGTTGTCGTACCCGAAGAAGATCGGCTGGTGGGGGATCCCCTTGCCGGTGTCCTGGTAGTAGAACCGACCCTTGAGGGTCAGCCGACCGTCCCCGACCAGCGGGTCCGGCACGAACTGCATGCTCACCGCGGGCACGTGGGTGCCCTTCACGGTGAACTCCGCCGCCGGCCCGGAGCCCCGGGGGTCGACGTCGAGTTCACGCCCCTGGCCGTCGACGGCGCGCACCCGGCTCACCGCCCAGCGACCGCTCCAGGTGGACGGGACCTGGATCGTCGCGCTCCACACGCCGTCCTGCGCGGTACCGGAGGTCAGTCTCAGCTCCGCGCCGTCGGTGTACTTCGTCCCGCCGGACACCCGTTCCAGGATCACGAAGGGAGACGTCGCGCCGATGCCGTCCCCGATCTCGATGACCCCGGACTCGTCGGTGAGACGAACGGCGACGGTGACCGGCACCAGGTCGAGGCCGGAGACGGCGACGGCGTCGGGGGTGACGGTGACGTCCCCCAGCACCGGGGGTGCGGTGTCGGCCACGGCAGCCGGGGGCGGCGCGGCGAGTCCCGCCGGAGCGGCCGGTACGGCGGCGGCGAGCGCGCCCCCGGTGGTGAGTAGAAGTGCCGTCAGGCCAGTGGTCAGCCGCAGCATGAATGGACCTCCAGGAGAGGCGGTCGTGGCTGGAGCCACGTCGACACCCTTCCAGTCCACCGGCGGCCGGTCAGGGTTCGCGACTGTCGGCTACCCGACTCACGACGGTCGGGCGGGGGCCGGGGCCGCGGGCGTCGCGGGCGCCCTCGGGCGCAGATGACGGTGACCCCGGCGTCGCGGGCGCCCTCAGGCGCAGATGACGGTGACCCCGGCGTCGCGGGCGCCCTCAGGCGCAGATGACGGTGACCCCGGCGGCCCGGAAGGCCGCGACCACGGCGGGATCGGCCCCGGAGTCGGTGACCAGCGTCTCCACCCGGTCGACCGGGCAGATCCGGGCGAAGGCGTGACCGCCGAGCTTGGACGAGTCCGCGATGATCACGACCCGCCGGGCCCGCGCCACCATCAGGTTGTTCATCGCCGCCTCCCCCTCGTGGTGCGCGGCGGCGCCGAGCTGCGGGTCGATCGCGTCCACCCCGAGCAGGGCGACGTCCAGGGTGACCTCGCGCAGCAGCGCCCCGCCCAGCGGGCCGACCAGCTCGAACGACTTCGGCCGCACCACCCCGCCGGCCACCACGATCTTCATCCGGGACCGGACGAGCAGTTCGTTGGCGATGTTCAGGGCGTTGGTGACCACGGTGAGCTGGGCGCCCTCGGCGCTGGTGTTCAGGTCGGGCCGGACGGCGAGCGCCCGCGCGACCTCGGTGCTGGTGGTACCGCCGTTGAGGCCGACCACGGTGCCGGGCGAGACGAGCGCGGCGGCGGCGGCCCCGATCCGCTGCTTCTCGGCCGAGTGCTTGGCGGTCTTGTAGCGCAGCGGCAGGTCGTACGAGACTCCGTTGGCGACCGCCCCACCCCGGGTACGCGTGATCATCTGCTGCTGGGCGAGCTGGTCGAAGTCACGGCGGATGGTGGCCTGGGAGACGTCCAGCCGCCCGGCGGCCTCCTCGACGCTGACTCGACCGTCATCGGTCAGCATCTCCAGCAGGGCGTTCCATCGGGCGTACCGGTCCACCGGGGGAGCCTCCACTGACTGCACCGAGCGTGATTGATTGCGTGCACAGTAGTGCGCGAAACGCGGGCGCGCAAAGCAATGCCATGCGCGATCGCGCAAGTGGTTGCCACGAGCCCTCGGGTTCACGCAGAATGGCGCTCGAAACATGCCCCTAACGAGCCGTATTGCGCACAGTCTCCCCTGCGAGGAGTTCTCATGGCGTACGTGGACGCGGAGATCGCCAGCCAGCCGGACTGCTGGCGGGAGGCGGCCCAGCTGGCCCCCACCGTCACCGACCGGCTCCCCGGCCCCGGCGAGCGGGTGGCCGTCGTCGGCTGTGGCACCTCCTGGTTCATGAGCAGCGCGTACGCGGCCCGCCGCGAGGCCCTCGGACTGGGCGAGACGGACGCCTTCCAGGCCTCCGAGTTCCCGGTCGGCCGCCGCTACGACCGGCTCATCGCGATCACCCGCTCCGGCACCACCACCGAGGTCACCGACCTGCTCGCCGCGCTGCGTGGCCACCTGCCGACCACGGTGATCGTCGGCGACCCGGACTCCCCCGCGACCCGCCTCGCCGAGGCCGCGGTCACCCTGCCCTTCGCCGACGAACGGTCGGTGGTGCAGACCCGCTTCGCCACCACCGCCCTGGCCCTGCTCCGCGCCCACCTCGGCGACAACGTCCCCGCGCTGGCCGCCGACGCCGAGGTGGCCGTGCGGGCGCCGCTGCCGCTCGACCCGGCCCGGGTGGAACAGGCCACCTTCCTCGGCCGGGGCTGGACCGTCGGCCTGGCCCAGGAGGCCGCGCTCAAGTGCCGGGAGGCGGCCACCTTCTGGGCCGAGGCGTACCCGGCGATGGACTACCGGCACGGGCCGATCTCGATCGCCGCGCCCGGCCGGCTGGTCTGGGCCTTCGGCGAGATCCCGGACGGGCTCGCCGAGGACGTCGCCGCCACCGGCGCGGCCTTCGTGCACAGCCGCACCAACGGCTGCCGCACCGTGCTCGGGCGGTGGGCCGCCGGGCGCAACCCGGTGGACCCGATGGCCGACCTGATCCTGGCGCAACGCTTCGCGGTCGCGCTCGCCACCTGCCGGGGTCTCGACCCCGACGCGCCCCGGCACCTGTCCCGCTCCGTGGTGCTCGCGTGACGGCAGGCTCGCCCGTCACCGGCCAACCCGGTGACCAGGTGGTCGTCGCACTGGACGTCGGCGGGACCGGGATGAAGTGCGCCCTGGTCCGTCCGGACGGCACCGTCGTCCACGCGGAACGGCACCCGACCGGCGCCCAACGCGGTCCCGACGCGGTGGTGGACACCATCCTGGACGTCGCCGCCGGGCTCACCGACCGGGCCCGCGCCGACGGGCTCACCCCCCGGGCGCTCGGCGTCGCCGTACCCGGTGTCATCGACGAGCCCGCCGGGGTGGCGGTCTGGTCGGCGAACCTGGGCTTCCGGGACGTACCCCTGCGGAAACTGGCGACCGAACGGCTCGGCCTGCCCACGGCGCTCGGCCACGACGTGCGTGCCGGCGGGCTGGCCGAGGCCCGGCTCGGGGCCGGTCACGACACCCGGCACGTCCTCTTCGTCGCGGTCGGCACCGGTATCGCCGCCGCGCACGTGGTCGACGGGTCGGCCACCGTCGGCGCGCACGGCGCCGCCGGGGAGATCGGCCACATCCTGGTACGCCCGCACGGCCCCCGCTGCGGCTGCGGGCGCGTCGGCTGCCTGGAGGCGGTGGCCTCGGCCGCCGCGATCGGCCGTCGGTACGCCGAACTGTCCGGCGTGCCGGGGAGTACCGCCGCCGACGTGGCCGAGCGGGCCGTGGCCGGCGAGGAACTGGCCCGCGAGGTGTGGAGCAGCGCCGTCGAGGCGCTCGCCGACGGGCTCGCCACCGGCCAGGCGCTCTTCGACGTGCAGACCATCGTGCTCGGCGGCGGCCTGGTCCGGGCCGGGCGGCACCTGCTCGACCCGCTCCGTACCGCCCTGCGGGAACGGATGACCTTCCACCGGGAGCCGCAGCTGGTCGCCGCCACACTCGGCGACGAGGCCGGCTGTCTCGGTGCGGCCCTGCTCGCCCTCGATTCTCTGGAGGCCTGATGACCGAACGGGTGACCGGCCGGGTGGTGACCCCGACCGGCGTGATCCGCCAGGGGTGCGTGGAGGTCGGTGACGGCCGGATCCGCGCCGTCGCGGAGTACCCGACGGTGCGCGACGGCCACTGGATCGTCCCCGGCTTCGTGGACATGCACACCCACGGCGGTGGGGGGCACACCTTCACCACCGGTGACCCGGAGGCCGCCCGGCAGGCTGCCGCGTTCCACCTCCGGCACGGCACCACCACCCTGCTGGCCAGCCTGGTCAGCTCCCCGTTCGCGCTGATGCGGGAGGCCACCACGGCGTTCGCCCCGCTGGTGCGGGAGGGGGTGCTCGCCGGCATCCACTTCGAGGGGCCGTACCTGTCGACGGTCCGGTGCGGGGCGCAGAACCCGGAGTTCCTGCGCGACCCCTCCGGAGACGAACTGACCGAGCTGATCCGCCTCGGCGAGGGTGCGGTCCGGATGGTCACCCTGGCTCCGGAACGCGCCGGGGCGCTGGACGCGATCAAGCTGCTCACCGGCGCACGGGTGGTCGCGGCGATCGGGCACACCGACGCCAGCTACGACCAGACCCGGGCGGCGGTCGCCGCCGGAGCCAGCGTCGGCACCCACCTGTTCAACGGGATGCGTCCGGTGCACCACCGCGAGCCCGGACCGGCGGTGGCCCTGCTCTCCGCGCCGAACGTGGTCTGTGAGCTGGTCGCCGACGGCGTGCACCTGCACGCCGGGATGCTCACCTTCGCCACCTCGGTCGCCGGCCCCGAGCGGACCGCCCTGATCACCGACGCGATGGCCGCCGCGGGAATGGCCGACGGCGAGTACGAACTGGGCGGCCAGTCGGTCACCGTGGCCGACGGGGTGGCCCGGCTGACCCGGGACGGCGCGATCGCCGGGAGCACCCTCACCATGGACGCCGCGCTGCGGCACGCGGTGGCCGCCGGGATCGACATTGCCGACGCCTGCCGGATGGTGGCCACCACCCCGGCCCGTGCGCTCGGCCTGGGCGACCGCCTCGGCGCGTTGCAGGTCGGTCTCCAGGCCGATCTCGTCGTCCTCGACGACGACCTGACCGTGCTGCGGGTGCTGCGCGGCGGCCAGTGGTGGGACTGAGCACCCCGCCCGCCGGTGAGCCGGTCAGCCGGTGGTGACGTCGACGCCGAGCACGGCCTGCTCGTCGGGCCGGTGCACCAGCACGTCGTTCAGGAACGACTGGACCGCCGGCCCCATGCCGACGTCCCGACCGGCCCGCTCGGAGAGCAGCCACTTGTGCTCGACGATCTGGGTGAACAGCTCCTGCGGCTCAAGCTTGCGCCGCAGGTGGCCGGGAACCGCCCGGACCACCGGCTCGAACACCTCGGTCAGCCACCGGTGCGCGGCCTGCTGCTCGTCGGTCAGGTCGCTCTCCGCCCGGTAGGCGTCCAGGTCGTTGAGGAGCTTGCGGGCCTGGTTCTCCTCGGCGTCCAGGCCGGTCAGCCGGAGCAGCCGTCGGGTGTGGTAGCCGGCGTCGACGACCTTCGGGCGGACCAGGTAACGCCCGTTGTCGATCGTGGAGAGCGCCACCTCGGCGACGTCGAAGCCCATCTCGTTGAGGCGCCGGATCCGCCGCTCGATGTCGTGCCGGGCGTCCCGCTCGACCTGCTGCTCGTAGGTGATCTCGTGCCACAGCCGCTCGTACCGCTGCACGACCTCCTCGCAGACCGTCTCCGGGTCGATCGCCTCGTGCAGCAGCCCGGCGGCCTGGAGGTCCAGCGCCTCACCGAAGATGTTCACCCGGGCGATCTCCAGGTCCTCGCCCCGCTGACCGTTGGAGAGGGAGTGGTGCAGGGCTCCGGTCTCGGCGTCCACCAGGTACGCGGCGAACGCGCCCGCGTCCCGGCGGAACAGGGTGTTCGACAGTGAGCAGTCGCCCCAGAAGAAGCCGGTCAGGTGCATCCGGACGATCAGGGCGGCGAGCGCGTCGAGAAGCCGTTCCAGGGTTTCCGGGCGCAGGGTGTGCGAGAAGAGCGCCCGGTACGGCAGGGAGAACTGGAGGTGCCGGGTGATCAGCACCGGGTCCAGCGGCTGCCCGTCCGGAGCGTGCCGGTCGGCGACGATCGCCACCGCCTCCACGGCCGGGAAGTCGATCCGCTCCAGCGCCCGGAGCAGGTCGTACTCACGCTCGGCGACCCGCTCGCCGGTCTCCTTGACCGCGTAGACGTAACCACCGAGACGGACGAACCGGACGATGTGCCGGGAGATGCCCTGGGGCAGGGCCACCAGGTGCTCGGCAGGCCACTCCTCCAACGGGGTCGACCAGGGCAGGTCGAGCAGCGCCGGGTCGACGAGAGCCGAGGTGATCCGCACGGGACAAGCATGCCGTCTCCGCCCGCCCCACGCCTCCCTTCGTGGCTGGGCACACAGCCGTCGACGGCCCACCGCGCCGGTGAGCGGCTGCCGCCCGACGCCTGCCCGGCCGACAGGCACCCGCCCCGCGGCGACGCGTGCCCGGCCCGCTCCGGCCCGGCGGCGGCGGCCGGTAGCGTGATCGGCGTGCGGAAACCCACGACGGTACGACGGGACACGCGGCTGCGACCGGTCCGCCCCGCCGGCTGGTGGTTCGACGCGCTGCTGCTGGCCGGGCTGGTGGCGATCACCGTGGCACTCGCCCACCGTCACCTCTTCGGCGTCGACCGGGCGGTGGCCGACTGGGCCGAGGCGCACCGACCCACGGTGGCGTACGGCATCGCGGTGGTCTTCAACTACCTCGGGCAGGGCCTGCCGTTGACGCTGCTCACGGCGGGGATGGGGCTGCTGCTGGCGGTCCGGCTCCACTCGCTGCGTCCCCTCCTGCCCAGCGTGATGGCCTTCGCCCTGACGTACGTCACCATCGGCCCGCTGAAGGTGTGGACCGCCCGGCCCGCGCCGAGCGCCAGCGTCAAGGAGCCGTACCTGCCGCCCGAGCAGACGCTCCCCCTCTTCCAGGACGAACTGCCGCTGAAGTTCGCGCAGTCGTACCCGTCGGGGCACGTCGCGAACGCGATCCTCTGGTACGGCGTGCTGGCGTTGCTGCTCGCCCCGCTGCTGCGCAGCTACGGCCGGCACGTCCCACCCCGGCTGGTCACCGTGGTCCGGGTGGTTCCGCCGGTCGTGGTCATGTTCACCACCACCTACCTGGGCTGGCACTGGCTGACCGACTCGGTGGCCGGGTTGCTGCTCGGGCTGCTGCTGGACCGGATCCTGCACCGGGTGCCCTGGGACGACCTTCCGCTGCCGGGACGGCTGCGCGCCTGGGACCGCCCGTTCGTCCCACCGTCGAGCGCCCGCTGACGTCGCGGTACTAGGTTCGATGTGGTGGAACGGCTGGCACGCCGGTTGGGCGTACCCGATGCGGTGGTCATCGGCCTGGGCTCGATGCTCGGCGCGGGCGTCTTCGTGGTCTTCGCGCCCGCTGCGGCGGCGGCCGGCGGCACGGGCCTGCTGCTCGCGGTGGCCCTGGCCGGGTTCGTCGCGTTCTGCAACGCGACCAGCTCGGCCCGGCTGGCCGCGCGGTACCCCGAGTCCGGCGGCACCTACGTGTACGGACGGGAACGGCTCGGCCCGTACGCGGGTTTCCTCGCGGGCTGGGGGTTCGTGGTCGGCAAGACGGCGAGCTGCGCGGCGATGGCGCTGACCATCGGGGCGTACCTCTGGCCGGAGCAGGCGCGGCTCGTCGCCGTCACCGCGGTCGTCGCGGTGACCGGGGTGAACCTGCGCGGCGTGGGGAAGACCGCGACCGCGACGAAGATCCTGGTCGGCGTGGTGCTGGCAGTGCTGGCCCTGGTCGTGGTGACCGGCCTCGGCGCGGTCACGCCGGACCGGGTGGACGGTTCGGACGGCTCCGCGCGGGGCGTGCTCACCGCCGCCGGGCTGCTCTTCTTCGCCTTCGCCGGGTACGCCCGGATCGCCACCCTCGGCGAGGAGGTCCGTGATCCGGAGCGGACCATTCCCCGGGCGGTGCCGCTGGCGCTCGGCATCGTCCTGGCGATCTACCTGATCCTGGCGGTGGTCACGGTCGGCGTCCTCGGGGCCGACGCGCTGGCCTCCTCCGCCGCACCCCTGGTCGACGTGGTGACCGCCGCCGGCCTGCCCGGCCTGGCCTGGGTGGTCCGCGCCGGGGCGACCGTCGCGGTGGTCGGCGTCCTGCTCTCCCTGGTCGCCGGGGTCGGGCGGACGACGCTGGCGATGGCCCGCCGCCGTGACCTGCCGGGTCTGCTGGCCGCCGTGCACCCTCGGCACCGGGTGCCGCACCACGCCGAGCTGGCCGTCGCCGCCGTGGTGGTCGCGGTGGTGCTGCTCGGCGACGTACGCGGGGCGATCGGCTTCTCGTCCTGCACGGTGCTGGTCTACTACGCGATCACCAACGCCGCGGCGCTGACGCTGGAGCGGGAGCCGGACCGACGGTTGCCGGTGCGGGCGCTGGCGGTGGCGGGGCTGGTCGGCTGTCTGCTGCTCGCGGTCAACCTGCCGCTGAGCAGCGTCGCCGGTGGCTTCGGCGTGCTCGCCCTGGGCACGCTCTGGTACGCCGCCCGCCGCCGCCTCGTCGGGCGCCGGTCCGGTTGATCGAATCCGTTCCGCCGGAACGGGGCTGTCCAGGTGCGCCGTCACCGCCACGTCGCCGATCTGGAGGTGATCGTGGCTCAGGGCGCGGCGGGTTCGTCCGGCTCGGGGGACGACGGCTCGGGCCGGACAGGTGGCCCGGGTCGGCCGGCTGGTTCCGGTGGCGCGCCGGTCGGCGTCGACGGACCGTCGGACGAGGGCGGCCCACCGGGCGGTGTCGCGGTGCCGCCAGGGGCCGGGACACCACGGGCAGCGGGCGGGACGGAGCCCCGGGCCGGCGGAGCAGCACCGCGATCCGAAGGCGAGTCACCGGGGGCGGCGACCTCGCGGAGCAGGGCGTTCAGCCCGGCGCGCCGGGCCAGCACGGTCATCCGGTCCCCTGCCGTGATCACCAGGCGCGGGTCCGGGTTCCACTCGAAGCGCGGCTGGCCGGCGCGGGCGTGCGCGAGCAGCCGTACCCCGCCGGGGCGACCGACCGCCTCGAGAGCGCGACCGTCCAACGGAGATCCGGCGGCCACCGAGACCTCGGTGACCAGCAGCGCGTGCCGGCCGACCGGAATGGTGGCGATCATCGCGCGCTCCAGCAGCGCGGCGGTGAACACCGGCGCGGCCAGGTACGACACGCTGCGCGAGATGCCGATGCCGAAGGCCCGTTGCACGCGTTCGGCGAAGTCGCCGTCGAAGAGGCGCAGCACCACGCGCAGTTCGTCGTTGAGCGCGCGCCCGTTCAGCGCCGCCTGGAGGTTGGTGCCGTCGTCGGTGGAGACCACCACCAACGCCTGGCAGGTGCCCACCGAGGCAGCCCGCAGGGTCTCCTCCAGCGCCGCGTCACCCACGATCAGCGGTACGCCGAGCCGCCGCGCCAGGGACGCGCCGCGCGGCTCGGGATGCTTGTCGATGACCACGACCTCGACGCCGAAGTCGTGCAACTGGGCCATCACCCTCGTCCCGACGTTGCCGAGGCCGACGACGACCACGTGGCCGGAACGGTCCGGCTGGATGCGCCCGGAGTGCAGGGCCAGCCGGGCCCGGACGACGCCGTCGACCACCACGGCGGTGATCAGCGGGATCAGCGCCAGCCCGGCGACGCTGAGCACCACCTGCATGACCTGCTCGGCGAAGGGCTTGTTGACGTCCGGGTCCTGCCCGCTGAGCGTGGTGACCAGGGTGAGGTAGAGCGCGTCGATCCCGTTGAGGTGGGCGGCCCGGCCGTTGAGCCAGCCGAGCACCCCGATCAGCGCGAGCACCGCCAGCACGGCGATGCCGATCTTCCGGGTGGCGAAGCTGCGCACCGCGCGGAGCAGCACCACCACCGGCCGACGGCGGCGCCGGTCGCGCCGGGCCCGGGCCAGTCGGCGCGCGGCCAGTTCGGTGCCCGGCATCCGGCCGGTCGCCTCGGCGAGCACCACGTCCGCGTCCGACCCGTCGGCGGGGAGCACCCGCACCTCGCCCGGGTCGCGGGTGTCCGCCACCGCGCAGACCACGTCCTCCGGACGGACGTCGTCGCGGCGGGCCACGTAGAGGGTGCGGCCGGCGTGCCGGAAGTGGGTGGGGGCGACCTCGCCCAGCGCGGCGGCCACGAACGCCGGGGCGGCCATGGTGGCGTCGGAGAGGACCGCCGAGTCGGGAAAGATCTGCCGTACCCCGTTGGCCAGCCCGGTGTTGAACATCCGGACCACCAGCCGCAGCCTCGGCTCGACCTCCTGGGCGCAGAGCGCGGCGTGCATGTTGCCCACGTCGTCCTGGTGCAGCAGGGCGAGTCCGTCCGCGCCGGCCAGCCCGGCCCGGCGGAAGGCCGCCTCGTCGAGCCGGTCGGCCAGCACCACGTCGATGCCGTGCACGTCCCGGCCGTCCGGCCCGTCGGAACGACGCCGCTCGGGCACGATCAGGGTGACCCGGATCCGGCCGGTGGACACCTCGCCGGCGAGCAGCGCCCGCACCACCCAGTAGGCGAGCGGGTCGTGCCCGCAGACCACGTAGTGGGGGCGGGAGCCCGCGTTGGCCCGTAACCGCCGGCTGGCCCGCCAGGCACGATCGAGCAGGGGCTCCGCCATGTGCGGCATGGTAGCCAGTGCCACCCAGCCACCGCGGCCCGCGCCGTCGCCGTACCGCGAGGCCCCGGGGCCGGCCTGGTCGCGGTCAGGCATGCGCCGGCCCGGGGCGGGTAGAGCGGGACCGTGCAGACCTTCCTGCCGTACCCGGACTTCTCGGCGAGCGCGCGGGCGCTGGACCAGCGGCGCCTCGGCAAGCAGCGGGTCGAGGCGATCCAGGTGCTGCGTGGACTGACCCGCCCCGGGTACGGCTGGCGCAACCACCCGGCGGTGCGGATGTGGGCCGGGTACGAGGAGGCGCTGGTCCGCTACGGGCTGGACGTCTGCGCGGTGTGGTGCGCCCCGGGACGGGCGGACACCTGCGCGACCACGCTCACCGCCGACCTCACCGACGCCTGCGGCATCACCGGCGTACGCGCCCAGGCCGAGCTGGCCCGGGTCGGTGAACTCCCGCCCTGGCTGGGCCGGGCGGACCTGCACCGCAGCCACCAGTCCTCGCTGCTGCGCAAGGATCCCGAGCACTACCGCCCGATCTTCGGTGACGTCCCGCCCGACCTGGAGTACGTCTGGCCCGACTCGGACCGTCCACGCCGCTGCCTGCCGCCCGCCTGAGGTGCCGGCAGGGGCGCTCTGCCGGGCAGGGACACCCCGGCCGGCCTGGCGCGCACCCACCGGCAGCAACCCGGCAACTGGTGCAGACTGGGGCGCATGGCGCTGTCTCAGCGGGTCGGCCGGTTCATCGGCGTACGGGAACACCTGGTCGACCCCGGCGGTGGCGGCGCGGCCCGGTTGCCCCGCCCGGTCGACGTGGTGGTGGTCGGCGGCGGCATCGCCGGCATGTCGGCGGCGGTGGTGCTCGCCGAGCGGGGTGTACGGGTGACCGTGCTGGAGGCCGCGCCCACCCTCGGCGGACGGCTCGGCGCGTGGCCGGAAACCCTCGTCGACGGCAGCCGGCAGGTCGTCGAGCACGGCTTCCACGCGTTCTTCCGGCAGTACTACAACTGGCGGTCGATCCTGCGCCGGATCGACCCGGCACTCGGCTTCCTCACGGCGGTCCCCGGTTACCCGATCCTCAGTGCCAGCTGGCCGACCGAGGAGTTCGGCCGGCTCCCGCCCGCCCCGCCGGCGAACCTGCTCGCGCTGCTGGTGCGCAGTCCCAGCCTGCGCCTGCGGGATCTGCGCGGAATGGACCGCGAGGCGGCCCTGCCGCTGCTCACGTACGACCCGGAGCGTACCTACGCCGAACTGGACGGTCGGACCGCACAGGACCTGCTCGACTCGCTGCGGCTGCCGGACCGGGCACGGGCGATGCTCTTCGAGGTCTTCTCGCACTCGTTCTTCAACCACGAGGCGGAGATGTCGGCCGCCGAGATGGTCGCGCAGTTCCACTTCTACCTGCTCGGCAACGGCGAGGGGCTGGCGTTCGACGCCCCGGACGAGGACTACGCGACGGCGGTGTGGGAGCCGTTGGCCGGGTACGTGCGGCGGCACGGCGGTCGGGTGCTGACCGGGGTGCCGGCCACCGCGCTGGATCGCGACGCGGACGGCTGGCGGGTGGCGACCGCCGACGGGACGGCGTACCGGGGCGGGCACGTGGTGCTGGCCGTCGACCCGCCCGCACTCGCCGCGCTGGTCGGGAACTCACCCGGCCTCGCGGCGGTCGCTCCGGAGCTGGTGGCGCGGGCACCGGCGTTCGGCAGGCCCGGCCCGCCGTACGCGGTCGCACGGTACTGGCTGGACGGGGACGTGGCCGCCGGACGGGCGGTGTTCAGTGGGGTGTCCCGGCAGCCCACCCTGGACTCGGTGACCCTCTACCACCGGCTCGAGCACGGGTCCCGCCGCTGGGCCGCGAGCACCGCGGGGGCGGTGGTGGAGTTGCACGCGTACGCCTGCGAACCGGGGGTGGCCGCCGGGGTGCTGGCCGAGCGGATGCGCGGCGAGCTGGCGACGCTCTGGCCGGAGGTGGCCGGGCTGCGGGTACGCGACCTGCGGGCCCGGGTGGAGGCGCAGGCTCCGGCGTTCGCGCCGGGTGGCCATGCGACCCGCCCCGGGGTACGCACCGACGCGACCGGGCTGCACCTGGCCGGCGACGGCATCCGCACGGACTTCCCGAGCGCGTTGATGGAGCGGGCGGCGGCCACCGGGATCATCGCCGCGAACCACGTGCTGCGGGCCGAGGGCGGGGCCGCCGAACCGGTCCGGTCGGTCCGTCCGCGAGGTCTGCTGGCGCGGCGGCGGGGGGGGGGCGTCGACACCCGGTCGCGGCTGAGCAAACCGGGCGTTTCCCGACAATAGCACCTGTGTACGAATAGGCTGGTCGGCGGATCACCACGCCAGCGGGGGACACCGTGCAGCCACGCCACCAGCAGCTCCCGGCGGAGCCGGGCAACCCATCCGACGGGCCCGGCCGCGACGAGGGGCCCGGCCGCCCGGAGGGGCACGCCGACGAACGGGCGTGCGTGGTGACCGCGCTGCGGCTCGGCTGGTGGATGGCGGACGCGTACCACCACGCCCGCACCCCCGAACCGGACGACGGGCCCGCCGGCCGGCCACCGCCCCGGCCGAAGCTGTCCAACCTGACGGAGATGTCGGGGCGGCAGCGGATGCGGATGTACCTCGACGGCGTGGAGGTGGCGCTCCGCCAGATCGCCGTGCTGGCCCGGCACGACGGGGCCGGCCCGTCGACCGCCGCCGCCCGGTCCCTGATCCGGGATACCGGTGGGCACCGTCCCGGCGACGTCGACGCGATGCTGGTCGCGCTGGACGAGTTGAACGTGGACGTGCTGCGCTGGGCGATGGCCCGCGACCACCGGGTCGGGATCGCGTACCGGTTCGGGCGTTCCCTCGCCGACACCGTCCGCCGATGCGACGCCGAACAGCTGCCCCAGCGCTTCGGCGGCCGGCAGGACCAGCTGCGCCGCTGGCTGGAGGAGCTGGCCGGGGTGCTGCCGCCGTACGCGGCCCCGGTGGTGCGGCACTCGCTGGCGAGCTGGACGACCGCGGTCCGGGCGGCGGCGGCCGGTGATCCGGCCGAGGCGGAGCTGTCCGACCTCGCCGACCGCCTGCGCGACCAGGGCGACCTGTGGCGGAGCGTGCTCACCGGCGGGCTGCACCCCCGGGACCTGCTCGACGAGGAGCACTACGCGATCGTCGCCCGCAACCTGATCATCCGGGACCGGCGGCTGGTGGTGCGGGCGGCGCGGGGCCTCGGTTACCCGGTGCTCGTGCCGCTGCTGGTGGTCCTGCTGGCGGTGGTCGGGGTGAGCGCCACCGCCGCCGCCGGCTCCCCGGTCACCCGGGCGGCGGTCGCGCTGCTCGGCCTCGGCGCGGGGCTCGCCGCCTTCTGGCGGGTGCTCTCCGGCCCGGCGGCCCAGGTCGCCGGTGAGGTCAACCGGCCGTTGCTGCACGGTGAACTGGTCGTGCAGATGGCCCGCTGCGTGGAACGGCCGCTCGACACGGCCCGCGCGACCAGCCGCGCCCGCCGTGTCGGCGCCGGTTGACCGTCCGGCCCGGACCCGGAATCCGGCCGGCGCCACCCGGCTGTGCACGGCGCCGGCCGGGAGAGGCCGCGCACCGTGATCGAAATTCGTTGCCCGCCCCACCGGGCCGTCCTACCGTGGACACGCACGCCCCCACCGGTCAAGCCAGGAGTACACGATGTCGATGCCGCAGTTGCGCGTCGTCGCTCCGGCATGTCCCGGTGGGCGCCGACCGGAGACGTCCCGGGGCGGGCAGCCCGACTGACGCGCGTCCACCGCACGTCGGAGATGCCGCCCGTCCGCCGCCGGACCGGGCGGCTTTCTCGTCGCGCAGGTGGATCAGTTCAGTGGAGGGAGAATCCGGTGAACGCCGTACTCGTTGTCAACGCCGACCTCGGCCCGCTGCACCGGGTCACCGTCCAGCACGCGATCCGGATGCTCTGCCGCCGGGTCGCCGAGATCCACGAGGCCGAGCCGGACCAGCTCGTCGGCGTCTTCCCGCTCCCCCGGGTGGTGCGCCTCGTCCGGTACGTGGTGACCCGCTGGCGGTTCAGTGCCGGACCGCCCTGGTCCAGGGGTGCGGTGCTGCGGCGGGACGACCGGCGCTGCGCGTACTGCGCCGGGCCGGCCAGCACCGTCGACCACATCCTGCCCCGCTCGCGCGGGGGCCGGAACACCTGGCGGAACACCACAGCCGCCTGCTACGACTGCAACCAGCGCAAGGGTGACCGTACGCCGGTGGAGGCGGGCATGCCGCTGCGGCGCGAGCCGGTGGTGCCGACCTGGGCGACGCTGGCCCTGCGGTGACCCCTGACCGACCGGTGAACCCGGTCCGGTCGCCGGAGCCGGCTCAGCCGCCCGTCCGGCCGAGGAGTTCCTGCCGGCGGCGGCGCAGCAGTTCCCGCTCGACGGTGTTCTCGGTCCGGGCGATCGCCGTCCCGTAGGCGAGCACCGCGTCGGCGTCGCGGCCGAGCCGGCTCAGCAGGTCGGCACGGATAGCGTGGAACAGATGGTGCTGGCCGAGGTCGAGGGCGTCGACCAGGGCCAGCGCCGGTCCCGGCCCGTCGACCTCGGCCACCACGACCGCCCGGTGCAGCGCCACGACCGGGCTGGGCGCGACCACCGTCAGCTGGTCGTACAGCGCCAGGATCTGCCACCAGTCGGTGTCGGCCGCCGTCCGCGCGTCGCTGTGCACGGCGTTGACCGCCGCCTGGATCTGGTACGGACCGGGCCGGTTGCGCCGCAGGCAGCGCCGGACCAGGTCCTGTCCCTCGCGGACCAGGTCGGCGTCCCACCGGTCGCGGTCCTGCTCGGCGAGGCGGACCAGTTCCCCGTCCGGTCCGGTGCGCGCCGGCCGGCGCGCCTCGACCAGCAGCATCAGGGCGAGCAGGCCGGTCACCTCCGGCTCGTCCGGCATCAGCTCGGCGAGCAGCCGCCCCAACCGGATCGCCTCGGCGCAGAGTTCCGCGCGGACCAGCCGGTCCCCGGAACTGGCCGTGTATCCCTCGTTGAAGATCAGGTACAGCACGGCCAGCACGGCCCGGAGCCGTTCCGGCAGGTCCGCGTCCGCCGGCACCCGGTACGGGATCCCCGCGTCCCGGATCTTGGCCTTGGTGCGGACCAGCCGCTGCGCCATGGTCGACTCGGGCACCAGGAAGGCGCGGGCGATCTCGGCGGTGGTGAGCCCACCCAGCAGCCGCAGGGTCAGCGCGACCCGCGCGCCGGGGGCGAGCGCCGGATGGCAGCAGGTGAAGACGAGCCGGAGCCGGTCGTCGTGCACGGGCCCCTCCTCGGCTGGCTCGTCGGCGGCGTGGAGCAGGGCGGCCTGCGCGTACCGGTCGGCCCGGGTCGCCTCCCGCCGCAGCCGGTCGATCGCCCGGTTCCGGGCGGTGGTGATGATCCATCCCGCCGGGCTGGGCGGCGGGCCGTCGTCCGGCCAGCGCCGCGCCGCCTCGACGAAGGCGTCCTGGACCGCCTCCTCGGCGACGTCGAGGTCACCGAAGACGCGGGCCAGGACGGCGACCGCCCGGCCGTACTCGGCGCGGAAGATCCGCTCCAGGCCGGGCTGGGTCACGCGGGCCCGTCCTGGAAGGGCCGCACCTCGATCGGGAGCGTGGTGGCGCGGGCCAGCCGGCTGCCCCAGTCGAGCGCGGTGTCCAGGTCGGGGGCCCTGATGATGGTGAAGCCGCCGAGGTGTTCCTTGCCCTCGGCGTACGGGCCGTCGGTCGTCAGCAGTTCCCCGTCGGTGACCCGGACCACGGTGGCCGTGCTCGGCGGGTACAGCCCGCCGGCGAAGACCCAGACACCGGCCGCCCGCATCTCCGCGTCGACCGCGCCCACGTCCTGCATGATCTTCTCCAGCACCGCGGCCTCCGGCGCGGGGCCGTCCGGCTGGACCACGCTGAGCAGGTACTGCTTCATGAGGTGTCTCCTCGCCTACCGTCGCCGGCCCGGTGCCGACGCTCACCCCCTACACGAACGAGCGTGGGCGGAATCGACACCGCACGGAGAAAATCAGCCGGTCGGCGGGATCGTCCAGGTGAAGCGGGCCGGACGGCGCTCGTGGAACGCCGCCACCCCCTCCCGCGCCTCGCCGCTGGCCTGGCCCTGCCGGTGCCACCAGGCCGCCCGCCCGGCGTCGGCCCGACCGTCCACGATCTCCTTGGCGGCGACGACGCTGAGCTGGGAGCGGACGGCGACGGTGCCGGTCAGCTCGGTGATCCGGCCGGTCAACCGGTCGACGGGCAGCACCTCGTCGACCAGGCCGACCCGGGCGGCCCGCTCGGCGTCCACCAACTCGCCCGTGAAGATCAGGTACTTCGCGGTGGCCGGCCCGACCAGTGCGGCCAGCCGGCGGGTGGTCGGCGTCGGATAGACCACCCCGAGCTTGGCCGGCGGGACACCGAACCGGGCGTCGGCGGCGGCGATCCGCAGGTCACAGGCGACGGCGAGCTGGCAGCCGCCGCCCACGCAGGCACCGCGTACCGCCGCGACGGTCGGCTTGGCGAACGCGGCCAGCCGTTCCTCGGCGACCACCGCCACGCTGTGGTCGCCGGCCGCCAGCAGCTCGTCCACGTTCCCCAGGTCGGCACCGGCGCAGAAGGTCTCCCCCGCCCCGGTGAGCACCAGGACCCGGACCGCCGGGTCCGCCTCCAGCCGGTCGAGCAGCGGCGGCAGCTGCCGCCACATGTCCGGGGTCATCGCGTTCCGACGGGTCGGATTGCTGATCACCACGGTCGCCACCGGACCGGTCACCTCGACGGTCAGCCGTGCGTCCGACACCGTTCCTCCTCGTCCCGCCGGCCGGGCCGGGGCCGGTCCGCCGACCCTAACGGACCCCTGGTGGGCTCAGAACATCTGGCCGATCCGGATGCGGTTGCCGAACGGGTCCCGGATCCCGAAGTCGATGCCGTACGGGCGCTCGGTCGGCTCGTCGGTGACGTCCACGCCCTTGGCCACCAGGTCCTCGTAGGTCTTGTGCGCGTCGTCGGTGGTCATGAAGAGGTAACCGCCCAACGCCCCCTTGGTGAGCAGTTCCCGCACCTGCTCGGCGGTCGCCGGGTCCAGGGCCGGCGGGCCGGGCTTCTCCAGCAGGATCTCCCGCTGGCGGTCTCCGGGCAGGTTGACCGTGAGCCAGCGCATGAAGCCGAGGTCGGCGTCGGTGTGGACCTCCATGCCCAGCTTGCCGACGTAGAAGTCGAGGGCCTCGTCCTGGTCGAGGACGTAGATCTGGGAGCGGCTGATCGTGTTCATCGTCATGCCGAGCACGCTACGTCCCCACTCTGACCTGCTGCTTATCCAAAACTGCTGGGTCGGGTCCAGGCCTTGGTGAAGCAACTCGGCACGGCACCGGCCGGGGTCCGTCGCCGTCGGAAGGAGGTCGGCGACTCCCCGACGATCTCCCGGAAGGTGCGGCTGAAGGTGCCGAGGCTGGTGAAGCCGACCGCGTGGCAGATCTCCGTGACGTCCCGCTCCGACTCGAGCAGCAGCGACATCGCCCGCTCGACCCGACGACGCTGGAGGTAGCGGTGCGGGGTCTCGCCGAAGGTGGCCCGGAAGGTCCGGATGAAGTGCGCCTCGGAGACGTACGCGATCCGCGCCAGGGTGGGGACGTCCAGCGGCTCGGCGTACGAGCGGTCCATCGCGTCCCGGGCCCGCAGCATCGCCCGGTTGGACTGCTCGACCGCGCGGCTCACCGCACCAGCCTACGAGGGGGACCGGACGCCCGTCGACCGGGCCCGTTCCGCGAGGAACGGGCCCGGAACCGACGGAATTGGAGCCCCCGGCCGGGATCGAACCGGCGACATCTCGCTTACAAGGCGAGTGCTCTGGCCAGCTGAGCTACAGGGGCGCGGGCGTCCGTGGTCAGCATAGCGACTGGCGTCCGGATTTCCTCCCGCACCAGGCCCCTCAGCACCGGAAACGTGATCTGCTGCCGTCCTTCCGGTCGGGTTGTGATCCTACGGTGCACGCAACGCAGTCAATGTCCCGGCGATTGATGGTTGTGCGTGCCTGAGTGACCGGTATGCGAATGTCGTCGGTCCCATCCAGTGCCCACCGTCTTGGCAGCCGAGGAAATCACGTTTACCGTGCAGTGACGCGGACGACATTCCAGTGACCCCGGTGACCGGAATTCGCCCGACGGGCCGGTGCGGCTACGTACCGGTCGCTCCTTCACTCGGATCGTCCGGCACGTTCCTGCCGGTGAAAGGAAGCGCTTCACCATGGCCACGGTTACCTACGCCAAGGCGTCCCGCATCTACGCGGGCACCGAGCGTCCCGCCGTCAACGAGCTCGACCTGGAGATCGGCGACGGCGAGTTCCTCGTCCTGGTCGGCCCCTCCGGTTGCGGCAAGTCCACCAGCCTGCGCATGCTCGCCGGCCTGGAGGACGTCGACGGGGGCTCGATCTACATCGACCAGCGCGACGTCACCCACCTGCCGCCGAAGGCCCGCGACATCGCGATGGTCTTCCAGAACTACGCCCTCTACCCGCACATGTCGGTGTACGAGAACATGGCGTTCGCCCTGAAGCTCCGCAAGACCCCCAAGTCGGAGATCGACCGGCGGGTCAAGGAGGCGGCGGCCCTGCTCCAGCTGGAGGAGTACCTCAGCCGGAAGCCGAAGGCGCTCTCCGGTGGCCAGCGCCAGCGGGTCGCGATGGGCCGGGCCATCGTCCGCGAGCCCCAGGTCTTCCTCATGGACGAGCCGCTGTCGAACCTCGACGCCAAGCTCCGGGTGCAGACCCGTACCCAGATCGCGTCGCTCCAGGCCAAGCTCGGCGTCACCACGGTCTACGTCACCCACGACCAGGTCGAGGCGATGACCATGGGTCACCGGGTGGCCGTCATGCTCGACGGTGTCCTCCAGCAGGTGGACACCCCGCGGGCGCTCTACGACACCCCGGCGAACGTCTTCGTCGCCGGCTTCATGGGTTCCCCGGCCATGAACATCAAGACCGTGGCGCTGAGCGAGTCCGGCGCCGCCTTCGCCGACATGAACATCCCGCTCACCCGGGAGCAGGTCGAGGCGGCCCGCGCCGAGGGTGCCAACAACAAGGTCACCGTGGGCTTCCGTCCGGAGGACTGCGACCTGGTCAGCCCCACCGAGGGCGGCATGCCGGTCGTCGTCGAGCTGGTCGAGGACCTCGGTTCGGACGCCAACATCTACGGCCACGCCGCACTGGAGGGCGCGAACGAGCGGTTCGTCGTCCGGACCGACCGTCGGGCCATGCCGAACATGGGTGACACCGTGTTCGTCAAGCCGCGCACCGGCCGGATCCACGCCTTCAACGCCGCCAGCGGCAACCGGATCTGACGTACCGCGAAAGGGGCGGCCCGCTTCGGCGGACCGCCCCTTTCGGCGTTGGCTGTCGCGGCGGGTCAGGCTTCGCTGCGCCGCCGGGCGACCTCGGCGAGGGTGACCGCGGCGGCCACGCTCGCGTTCAGCGACTCGACGTCGGAGACCATCGGGATGCGTACGGTCAGGTCGCAGGTCTCGCCGACCAGCCGGGAGAGCCCACGCCCCTCGGAGCCGACCACGACGACCAGCGGGCCGACCGCGGCCTCCAGGTCGTAGAGGTCGGTCTCGCCGTCGGCGTCCAGGCCGACCACCGTGAACCCGGCGTCCTGGCATGCCTTCAGGGACCGGGTCAGGTTCGTCACCTGGGCCACCGGCACCCGCGCCGCCGCACCCGCGCTGGTCCGCCAGGCGGTCGCGGTGATCCCGGCGGCCCGCCGTTCCGGTACGAAGACACCCTGCGCGCCGAACGCGGCAGCCGACCGGATCACCGCGCCGAGGTTACGGGGGTCGGTGACCCCGTCCAGCGCCACCAGCAGCGGGGCGGTCTGCTCCAGCGCCGCCACGACCAGGTCCTCGAACGTCTCGTAGGCGAACGGCGGCACCTGGAGGCCGACGCCCTGGTGCAGCACTCCCCCGGTCATCCGGTCCAGTTCGGCCCGGCTGACCTCCAGGATGGCGATGCCCCGGTCGGCGGCGGTCCGGATGATCTCCTTGACCCGGTCGTCGCTGTCGATGCCCTGGGCGGTGTAGAGCGCGGTCGCCGGCACGCTGGTGCGCAGCGACTCCAGCACCGGGTTCCGTCCGACCAGCAGCTCCGGGCTGTCCTTGGCCGGATTGGACCGGCGACCGGGGGCCACCCGGGGGCCACTGCGGGAGGCCGGCTTACCGCCGCGGCCCTTCGCTGCCGGGACGCCCCGGCCGCCACCCCGGCCCCAGGTGGTGTCCTTGCTGCCGGGCTGGCCGATCTTCGGGGCACGCCCCTCCTCGGCGGCGGCCCGCCGCTCCTTGTCCTGCTTCCAGGCGGTGCGCTGGGGCAGCTTCTCGGTGCCCGAGTACGCCTTGTGCCAGGGACGTTCGTCGGCCGGCAGGGTCTTCCCCCGCCCGGCGAGGGCGTCCCGGTTCTTGCCGCCGGAGCCCTTCGGGGCTCCCGCCTTCGGGGCCAGTCGCCGGCCTCGGCGCTGTGAGTTGCCGGCCATCAGTCCTGCTCTCCAATAGTCCAACGGGGGCCCTGCGGGGTGTCCTCGACCACCACGCCGGCCTGCTTGAGCTGGTCGCGTACCGCGTCGGCGGCGGCCCAGTCCTTGCGGCCGCGCGCCTGGGCGCGCTGTTCCAGGGCCAACGCGACCAGGGAGTCCACCACGCTGCGCAGGTCGTCACCGCGACCGTCGCCGGTCCAGGCGACGTCCAGGGGGTCGACACCGAGGATATCCAGCATCGCGCGGACGGCGGCGAGCGCGGTGCGTACCGTCACATCGTCCCCGCCGGCCAGGGCGGTGTTCCCGTCACGAAGGACGTCGTGCAGCACGGCCAGCGCGGCGGAGGTGTTCAGGTCGTCGTCCATCGCGGCGCTGAACGCGGCCGGCAGGTCGCCGGGGGCCCCCGCGCCGACCCGCTCGACGGCCCGCTGCACGAAGCCCTCGATCCGCCGGTACGCGGTCGCCGACTCGCGCAGCGCGTCCTCGGTGTAGTCGATCCGGGACCGGTAGTGCGCCGCCGCGAAGTAGTAGCGCAGCTCGACCGGCCGCACCCCGAGCGAGGCGACGTAGGCCAGGTCGAGAGCGTTCCCGGCGGACTTGCCCATCTTCGCCCCACCCAGGCTGAGCAGGCCGTGGTGCACCCAGTACCGGGCGAACGGCAGGCCGGCGGCCTTGGACTGGGCGATCTCGTTCTCGTGGTGCGGGAAGGTCAGGTCCAGCCCGCCGCCGTGGATGTCGAACTCGGGGCCGAGGTAGCGCCAGCACATCGCCGAGCACTCGATGTGCCAGCCGGGACGGCCCCGCCCCCAGGGCGACGGCCAGTAGGCGTCAGCCGGCTCGTCCGGCTTCGCGCCCTTCCAGAGCGCGAAGTCCCGTGGGTCGCGCTTGCCCCGGTCGGGGGCGTCCCCGGCGGACTGCATGTCGCCGGGCGACTGGCCGGAGAGCGCGCCGTACTCCGGCCAGGACGCCACGTCGAAGTAGACGTCGCCGGAGCCGTCGGTGGCCGGGTAGGCGTGCCCGCGCTCGATCAGCGTGGCGATCAGCTCGTGCATCTCCGGCACGTGCCCGGTCGCCCGGGGCTCGTACGTCGGCGGCAGCACGTTCAACGACCGGTACGCGGCGGCCAGGACCAGCTCGTTGGCGTACGCGATGGCCCAGAAGGGCCGCTCCTGCTCGCACGACTTGACCAGCAGTTTGTCGTCGATGTCGGTCACGTTGCGGATGAAGGTGACCTCGAAGTCCTTCGCCAGCAGCCAGCGGCGCAGCACGTCGTAGTTGACGCCGGAACGAAGATGGCCGATGTGCGGGGGCGCCTGGAGGGTGAGACCACACAGGTAGACCCCCACCTTGCCGGCTTCCCTCGGGACGAAGTCCCGGACCGATCGGGTGGCGGTGTCATACAGGCGTAGCGTCACCGTACAAGGGTAACGGTCCCCACATCTTCGGGCTGTCCGGAGCAGGGTCGTACGCTGCCTGCTGTGGAGACGGCGGGACGACCCGGGTACGGGTCCACGGACCCGGACGGGGACGGGTTCCCTGCGCCGGACGGTCGTGCGACCTCCGGCCGCCCCGGGGACGGGTTCGCGGAGCCGGACGGTCGTGCGACCTCCGGCCGCCCCGGGGACACCGCGCAGACCCTGGACCGGGGACTGCGCCTGCTGCACCTGATCGCCGACGCGCAGGGCGGCCTGACCGTCACCGAGGCCGCGCACCGCCTGGGTATCGGCCGGGCTGCCGTCTACCGGCTGGTCAGCGCCCTGACCGGGCACGGCATGCTGCGCCGCGACCGCGCCGGGCGGCTGCGCCTCGGAGCCGGGGTGCTGCACCTGGCCCGGCGGGCCCAGCCGCTGCTCGCCGAGGGAGCGATGCCCGCCCTGCGCCGGTTGGCCGAGCAGGCCGGGGCGACCGCGCACCTGACCGTGGTGGAGGGGGACGAGGGTGTCGCCCTGGCCGTCGTCGAGCCGAGCTGGACGGCCTTCCACGTGGCGTACCGGACGGGTTCCCGGCACCCGCTGGAGCGCGGCGCGGCCGGGCGGGCCATCCTCGCCGGTCGGGCCGGGTCCGTCGGCCCGGTGACCACCGAGGGCGAGCTGCAACCCGGCGCGTACGGCGTGGCCGCGCCGGTGCTCGGCGTACCCGGGCTGGAGGCGAGCGTCGGTGTGGTGGCACTGGCCCCGCTGGACGCCGCGACGGTCGGCGGGCAGGTCCTCACCGCCGCCACCACCATCGCCCGCGCCCTCTCCTGACCCACCGGCCCGTCCCGCCCGCCCCGGTGGGGTCGAGGGCCGAGGGCCGCCGACCAGGGCCGAGGGCCGAGTTCACCTGGTTCCAGACAGCGGCCGACGGCAGCCGGGCGTGGCTGACCGGACCGGGGCAGTCGTCGCCGGCCGACGGCAGACGAGTACGCGGAGACGGAACTGCGGCACCCGGACGAGCCGGATGCCGCAGTTCCACCGATCGGTCGAGCGCGGGCCCTACGGGCGGGCGTTCGGCTTGAGCGGGGTCTTCACGGCGGCGTAGGCGTCGACGATGCCGTAGCCGTAGAAGCCGTTGAAGTTGAGGCCACCGGCGCAGTACGCGTCGTAGGTCTCGTCCCGGCCCTCGTTGCGGTACTGCTGGAGCCGGGGCTCCGGGCAGGCCCGCTCGGCGGCCGTGCGGTACAGGTGCTGCTCGACCAGGGCCGGGTCCATGCCGAAGCCGCCCCGACGCTCCGTCTTGCCGAACCTGCTGACGATCAGCGCGGTGACGCCGGCGGCGTGCGGCGCGGCCATCGAGGTGCCCTGGAGGTAGGTGTAGTAGCCACACTCACCATTGGTCTTGCACGCCTTGAAGACGAAGGTCTCGGCACCGGGGACGATGTTGCCGTCCGCGTCGACCGAGCCCTCCGCCTGGAGCACGTGCTTCGGGTACGCCGACAGGATCATGTTGGCGTCGGTACGGTACGAGTCGGTGCCGAAGCCGTCCCGGAACCAGCCACCCGGCGCGGCGACCGAGATCTGCTCGGTGCCCCAGTTCGAGAAGTCCGACTTCTTGTACGACGGGCCGAGCGAGGAGACACCGATGACGTGCGGGCCCTCGGCCGGCAGGTCCCAGCAGCTCTCGTTGTCGATCGGCCGCGGGTACGGCGCGACGGGGCCGTAGTCCGGGCTCGAGACGTCGGTACGCGGGGCACCGAGGTCCTCGTTGTTGTTACCGAGCGCGCCGACCAGGGTGACGCCCTTGCGGTGCGCGTAGGTCAGGGTCCGCTTCATCGCCGAGATGATGGCCCGCTGCTCGGCCTGCGCCTCCGGCGAGTCGGCCGGGTTGGCGGTGCAGTTGTACAGCCACGGGTCGACGTAGAACGACATGTTCACCACGTCGAGACCGTTGTTGGCCGCGTGCACCAGCGAGTTGACCACCGGCTCCAGGAAGAAGTAGCCGGAGTCCTGGCCGCCCTTGAGCTGCACCAGGCTCACGTTCGGGGCGACCCCGGAGATGCCGATGCCGTTGGCCGCCGCACCGATGGTGCCGGCGACGTGGGTGCCGTGCCCGTTGTCGTCGGTGCCGACCGGGTCGAGGCAGCTCGCCACCTCGCACGGGCCGTCGACCTCGGCGATGTCCGGGGCGAAGTTGCGCGACAGCGACCAGTCGAAGTTCGGGGCGATGTCCGGGTTGCTGGCGTCCACGCCGGTGTCCAGGACACCGACCTTGACCCGCCGGTCACCGGGCTCGATCTTGCGGGCCTTGTCGGCCCGGAGCATCTCCAGGCCCCAGAGCTTGTCGTCGAGCGGGTCCATCTTGGTCCCGCGCTTCTTGGCGGCGTCCTTCGTCGCCTTCTTCGTCGCGGCCAGCAGGTGCTCCTGCTCGACCCGGTCCAGCTTGGGCTTACGACCGATGGCCTTCTGCTGGGTCGCGCCGAGCAGGGCCCCGGCGGCAGTGGCCCGGGCGGCGAAGTCCGCCCGCTCACTGGTGACGCTGAAGATACCGACCTCGTCGGTACGGGAAACCACCGTGCCACCGGCGGTCCGGATGGCGGCGATCGCGGCGTCGGCGGAGACACCCTCCTCCGCGACGACGGTGAACGTCCGGGACACGGTCGGTTCGGCATTCGCCGGGCCGACCGGTCCGGTCACCGTGAGTGCCAGCGCCGTTGCGGTAGCGACGGCACCGGCGGTGAAGCGCTTGCTCACCACATCAGATCCTCTCGTTGAGGGACGTGGCAGACATCAGACCGCATCAACGCCAGTTCCGCCAGAGGTAGCGGCAGATCAGAGGCGTTCACAGCGGCTGTCGCACCGACCGGACGATGACGTCCAGCAGTTCAGCCATTGTGGACACCTCACCGTCCGGCACCACGCCGGGCCGGCAGGCCGCTCCGGTACGGTTCAGCCACACCGTCCGCAGGCCCGCGAGCTGCGGCGCGACCACGTCGTGATCGAGGGAGTCCCCGACGTAGAGCACCTCCGACGGGGGTACGCCGGCCGCCGCCACCACCGCCGCGTAGAACTCGGGTGCGGGCTTCTTCGGCAGCCCGTTCTCGTGGGCGTACAACTCGAAGGCGAACTCGCCGGCCAGGCCGCAGCGTTCGGTCCGGCTGTTGCCGTTGGTGGCGTAGCCGAGCACGAAGTGTCGGCGCAACTCGGCGAGCGCCGGGAGCACGTCCGGGAACGGCCTGGTCAGTGCGAACCGGTGGGCGAAGAACAGGTCGAGCATACGGTCGATTTCGGCGTCCAGCCCGGCCCGCGCCAGCGACAGGGCCAGTCCGGCGCGGCGGACCTCCTGCACCGGCGCGGCGCTGCCCACCGCCCAGGACGCCGCCCAGTCCGCTTCCAGGTCCGCCACCGAGAGCATGCCCGCGGCCGGGCTCAGCCGCCGCATCTCCTCGAGTACGGCCGTCAGACTGGTGGTCACCGCCGGTCTCAGGTCCAGCAGCGTCTCGTCCGCGTCGAACACGACCACACTCACCATGAAGAAAGGCCCTCGCTGTCGATCTGTCGGCAAAGCCTCCTTCCTAGCACCCGGGGCGGAGAACGTGGTATTCCACCTCCCCGTGTTCAGATCCCGGAATCGGGTCCTCCCAGGTGGGATGGAAGGTGCGGAGATGGCGCAGACCCGCCTTCTCCATGACCCGCCGGGACCGCACGTTGACCGCCATGGTCTCCGCCCAGACCCGGCGCAGCCCGAGCCCGCCGAAGGCGTACCGGACCAGGGCCCGGGATCCCTCCGTGGCGAGCCCGCTGCCCCAGGCGGACCGCCGGAGACGGTAACCCAGTTCGGCCTGCGTGCGGTCGGCTGCCGGATGCGGCGGCGGGTCGAGGGCGAACCAGCCGAGGAAGGCGCCGTGGACACGGTCGACCGCCGCCCAGCGGCCGAGACCCGGCCAGCGGTCGTACTGGTCGAGCAGGGTGGGCAGCAGTTCGTCGCGCACCACCGGCAGCGGCGTGGGACGGCCGCCGGTCAGGTAGCGCATGACCTCCGGGTCGCTGTCCAGCTCGACGAGGTGGCCGAGATCGGCCGGGGTCAGCCGGCGCAGCCGCAGGCGTGCGGTCTCCAACAGGATGCCGGTCCGCTCCGGGGTGGCGGTCATGCCGGCATGGTGCCGTGCCGGCGGGCAACCGGGCCACCCCATTTGGTCGCCGCCCGCCCGTCACCGTCCCCTCGGCGACGACCCGGGCGCGTCCGTCCTCCAGGACCAGCGACACCCGTGGGTCGGCGAGCCGACGTGGTGGCGACAGAGCCGGGCGCGCGGGTCAGGGGTGGGTCATCCGGAGCACGTCCAGGGCCTCGTCGAGCTGGTCCTCGCTGAGCTTGCCGCTGTCCACGTGCCCCCGGGCGAGCACGACCTCCCGGATGGAGATCTCCTTCGCCAGCGCCTCCTTGGCGATGGAGGCGGCCTCGTCGTACCCGAGGTGGCGGTTCAGCGGGGTGACGATCGAGGGCGAGCCCTCCGCGTACGCCAGGCAGACGTCGGCGTTCGCGCCCAGACCGGTCACGCAGCGGTCGGCGAAGAGGCGGCTCGACGCGGCCAGCAGCCGGATCGACTCCAGCAGGTTGCGGGCCATCACCGGGAGCATCACGTTCAGCTCGAAGTCGCCCTGGGAGCCGGCGAACGCGACCGTGGCGTCGTTGCCGATCACCTGGGCGCAGACCTGCCGGACCGCCTCGGCGACCACCGGGTTCACCTTGCCCGGCATGATCGACGAGCCGGGCTGGAGGTCGGGGATACGCAGCTCGCACAGGCCGGCGCGGGGGCCGGAGCCCATCCAGCGGATGTCGTTGGCGATCTTGTAGAAGCCGACCGCGACGGTGCGGAGCTGGCCGGAGGTCTCCACCAGCGCGTCCCGGGCGCCCTGCGCCTCGAAGTGGTTGCGGGCCTCGGTCACCGGCAGCCCGGTGGACTCCCGCAGCTTCTCGATCACCCGGCCGGCGAAGCCGAGCGGGGTGTTGATGCCGGTGCCCACCGCCGTGCCGCCCAGCGGCAGCTCGGCCAGGCGGGGCAGCGCCGCCTCCAGCCGTTCGATCCCGTACCGGATCTGCGCGGCGTAGCCGCCGAACTCCTGCCCGAGGGTGACCGGGGTGGCGTCCATCAGGTGGGTCCGCCCGGCCTTGACCACCGTCTCGAACTCCGCCGCCTTGGCCTCCAACGCCTCGGCCAGGTGGGTCAGCGCGGGGAGCAGGTCGTGGGTGACCGCTCCGGTGGCGGCCAGGTGGATCGAGGACGGGAAGACGTCGTTACTGGACTGCGAGGCGTTGACGGCGTCGTTCGGGTGCACCTCCCGGCCGAGTTCCCGGCTGGCCAGGGTGGCGATCACCTCGTTGGTGTTCATGTTGGACGAGGTCCCCGAGCCGGTCTGGAAGACGTCGATCGGGAACTGGTCGTCGTACCCGCCGTCGGCCACGTGCGCGGCGGCGGTGGCGATCGCGGCGGCCACCTCGGCGTCGAGCACCCCCAGTTCGGCGTTGACCTGGGCAGCCGCACCCTTGATCTGGGCCAGCGCGCGGATCTGGGTGCTCTCGATGCCCCGGCCGGAGATGGGGAAGTTCTGCACCGCGCGCTGGGTCTGCGCCCGCCACAGCGCGTCGGCGGGCACCTCCACCTCGCCCATCGAGTCGCGTTCGATCCGGTAGCCCGCTGCCTCTGGAGTCGTCACGCGTTCCATCCTGCCGCGCCCGGCAGCCACTCGCAGCGGGGCTCAGAAGAATGGGAACTCCTGAAACCAGGGGCTGACGTTCAAGCGTCAGCGGGTCCGGTGTCCCCGGCTTCCACACCGCCGGCTCGCAGGATCCGCCGGACCTGTTCGCGGCCGTAGCCGGTGATCTGGGCGATCTCACCAACCCGCGTGCCGTCGCGGTACGCCGTCACGATGGCGACGGCCAACCGCTCGCGCACCCTCGGAACATCAGTACGGGCCGAGGCGACCTCCGCGAGCCCATCCTGTACCCGCTGGAGCGCCGCAAGATTGCGGTCGGCCCCCGGCTCGCGTGGCAGCGCTCGCCGGGGGCCTTGATCGGACATGGGAGGTCCAACCCGATGAACAGTTTCCCAGGTGCGGTTCCACCGGACGTACCATCGCCGGCCCGGCTCCTGACGCTCAGTTCACCGGCAGGAGCCCGATGAACGACCGCGCGGAGACGGCGCTCCGGATCCTGGTAGTAGGACCGCGCGAACTACCCGGGAACGGATTGGTCGAGATCTGGGCGGACGCCGGAAGTGGTGGAAGCGGGCAGCAGATCACGGTTTCCGTCCGGGACCTCACGCTGGTCGGTATCGACGACGGATGCGGCAGGTCGGCGCTATACGAACTTCGGACGTGCGGCGAGGCCGACTAACAGCCTCGTGTGGGCTCGCCATCAGTGTCGGTTGGCTTGGGGTCGAGGGGTGCCGCCGTCGGGCCGAGCGTGACGGCCGGTTGCCGTGGTGGCCCATTCGCGGGCCAGGATGGCGAAGACGAGTTGGTCGGCCCACTCTCCCCTGAACAGATAGCTTTCGACGTGGCGCGCCTCCTGACGCATGCCGAGCCGGGCCATCAGACGGGCAGACGCAGCATTGCGGCCGTGACACCGGGCGTAGATCCGGTGCAGTCCGAACTCGGTGAACCCCCAATCCAACAGCGCCGTGGCGGCTTCCGTCGCCAGCCCTCGACCTCCGTGACCCGGATGGAAGACGTACCCGAGTTCAGCCGTGCGGTTGGTCTGGCTGCGCCAGACCAACTCCACCGTCCCGATGACCCCGGCGTCGGTGGCTACGGCCAAGGTCAAGCAGTCGCCCTCAGCGCGTAGCGCGTCCTCACCCGCCATGGCGATCACCGACGATCGCGACTCCTCGCGAGTACGCGGCTCGCTGAGCGTCCAGCGGAAGACGTCCGGTCGGCGCTGCCATGAACACACGTCGTCGAGATCATCCGGCGTGACCGGACGCAAGGTGAGCCGCGCAGTACGAATCGGGTACGTCGGTCGGAACATCCAGCGACCTTGAGAAGTCCGCGTGGCGGCCTGGCCCGTCAGGGTCAGCGGCGGCCGACGGTGAGGACCGGCTTGGTGACCTCGGCGAAGAAGTCGTTGCCCTTGTCGTCGACCACGATGAAGGCCGGGAAGTCCTCCACCTCGATCTTCCAGACCGCCTCCATGCCCAGCTCCTGGTACTCCAGGATCTCGACGTGCTTGATGCAGTCCTGGGCGAGCCGGGCGGCCGGACCGCCGATCGAGCCGAGGTAGAAGCCGCCGTGCTGGTGGCAGGAGCGGGTGACCTGGCCGGACCGGTTGCCCTTGGCGAGCATCACCATCGAGCCGCCGGCCGCCTGGAACTTCTCCACGTAGGCGTCCATCCGACCGGCGGTGGTCGGGCCGAACGAGCCGGAGGCGTACCCCTCGGGGGTCTTCGCCGGGCCGGCGTAGTAAACCGCGTGGTCGCGCAGGTACTGCGGCATCGGCTCGCCCGCGTCCAGCCGCTCGGCGATCTTGGCGTGCGCGATGTCGCGGGCGACGACCAGCGGGCCGGTCAGCGAGAGCCGGGTCTTGACCGGGTACTTCGACAGCTCGGCCCGGATCTCGGCCATCGGCCGGTTCAGGTCGACCCGGACGACCTCCTCGGTCTCCAGCGTCTCGTCGGTGACGTCGGGCAGGTAGCGCGCCGGGTCGGTCTCGAGGCGCTCCAGCCACACGCCCGACGGGGTGATCTTGGCGACCGCCTGCCGGTCGGCCGAGCAGGAGACCGCGATCGCCACCGGGCAGGACGCGCCGTGCCGGGGCAGCCGGACCACCCGCACGTCGTGGCAGAAGTAGCGACCGCCGAACTGC
Source organism: Micromonospora sp. NPDC023956 (assembly GCF_040639195.1). Taxonomy (NCBI): domain Bacteria; kingdom Bacillati; phylum Actinomycetota; class Actinomycetes; order Micromonosporales; family Micromonosporaceae; genus Micromonospora; species Micromonospora sp. NPDC023956. The sequence continues at coordinate 215,195 of NZ_JBEZZN010000003.1, read as the reverse complement.
GCGCCGATGCCGAAGTTACGGGTCAGCTCCAGCACCTCGGCCTCCAGCTCCAGGTCGCGGAAGCCGTGCGCGCCCATCGAACCGGCGGTGGGCAGCGCGTCGAGGTACTTGGCGGAGGCGTACTTCGCGGTCTTCAGCGCGTACTCGGCCGAGGTGCCGCCGATCACGATGGCCAGGTGGTACGGCGGGCAGGCGGCGGTGCCGATCAACCGCAGCTTCTCCTCCAGGAACTGCATCATCCGCGTCGGGTTCAGCAGCGCCTTGGTCTCCTGGTAGAGGTACGACTTGTTGGCCGAGCCGCCGCCCTTGGCCATGAAGAGGAACTTGTACGCGTCCGGGTGGCCGTCCGGGTCCTCGGCGTAGATCTCCACCTGGGCCGGGAGGTTGCTGCCGGTGTTCCGCTCCTCCCACATGGTCAGCGGGGCGAGCTGGGAGTAGCGCAGGTTGAGCCTCGTGTACGCCTGGTAGACGCCCCGGGAGATGGCCTCGGCGTCGGTGCCGTCGGTGAGCACGTGCCGGCCGCGCTTGCCCATCACGATGGCGGTGCCGGTGTCCTGACACATCGGCAGCACCCCGCCGGCCGCGATGTTGGCGTTGCGCAGCAGGTCCAGGGCGACGAAGCGGTCGTTCGGCGAGGCCGCCGGATCGTCGATGATCGACCGGAGCTGGGCCAGGTGGGCCGGGCGCAGGTAGTGCGCGATGTCGTGCATCGCCTCGGCGGTCAGGGCGGTGAGCGCGGCCGGGTCCACGGTGAGGAACCGACGGCCACCCGGACCGTGGACGACGTCGACGCCCTCGTCGGTGACCAGCCGGTACTCGGTCTGGTCGGCACCGACCGGGAGCAAGGGGGCGTAGCTGAACGCGGCGGCACTGCTCATGAGCGGAAAGCCTAGGGCAGTCGGGCCGCGTCGTCGTACCCGCCGGGTGAGTCGTGCGACACCGCTCTCATTCGTCCCGCCCGCCGCCGCGCGTCCGCCCCGGCCGGCGGCCGTTCCCTCGTCGGCCCGGCCGGTCAACCGTCCTTGCCGCCGTCCGGCTCCGGACAGTTCTCACCCTTCGCCCCGCAGCTCGCGGCCGGGTCCGGGCCCCGCCCCGGGCCGTCGCCGGGATTCCGGCCGGCCCCGTCGTCGCCGGCCGGCGGTGCGCCGCCGGAGGCACCGGCGAACCGGACGTACCCGATCTCCCGCCCCTCGCCGATCACCATCCCGGCGGGACCGACCGCCAGCACGTTCGCCGAGGTCCGCAGGTTGACCAGTTCCCGCCCGGTACGCGGGTCGAGGGCGACCACCCGGGAGGGCCGGTCCTCGCTGAGCACCGCCGCGTACGGGGTGAGCGCCCCGGCTGCCTTCTCCGCCGACCGTCGGGTCCAGCGCGGACGGTCGACGCCGAGTTCCCGCCCGACGATCGAGCGCTTGTCGGCGGAGCGGGCCAGCAGGTGCCGGTCGTCCACGGCGACCAGCTTCTCCCCGGCCGCGCCGACCCAGAGCAGTCGCCCGTCGTACGCGTCGATGACCGTCTCCCGGGCGTCCGGGGCCACCCCGACCACCACGTTCCGCGCGCCCTGGGGGTCCTCCCGCTGCACGCACCCGGCGTTGTCGGCGGTACGCAGGTTGATCCCGGCCCGCCGCCACACCTCCCGCCCGGTGGTCGCGTCCCGCCCGGAGAGGGTGAAGTAGCAGGTGCCGTCCTCCGACTTCGCCTCGATCCGCAGCAGTCGCCCGCCGACGGTGACCAGGCGTTCCTCCCGGCCGGGCTCGACGTCGCGCACCACCCGGCCGGTGGCGGTGTCCAGCACGTGCACCCGGCCGTCGACCGGGAAGCCGAGCAGGGCGGGCACCGCCTCCGGACCGGCCACGTCGGGTTCGATCCGGTGCCCGGTCAGCCGCCGGGTGCCGAGCAGCTCCGGATTGTCGGCGAAGAAGCCGCTCTCCACGCCGGGCAGGAAGGCCGTCCAGAGCGGACGGCTGCCCCGCACGTCCCAGGCGCTGACCGTGCAGTCGGTGGCCTGGGCGCAGCGGGCGTCCAGCACCAGGTTCCGGTACGTCCAGACGGCCACCGCCTCGTTGTCCCGGCGGCGCACCGCGCCGGTCGCCGGGTCGAGCAGCTCGTACCCCTTGACCAGCAGCTTGCCGACCGCGACGACCGCGTCACGGCCGTCCCCGGCGACCGCCGCCCAGTCCGCCTTGCGCTCCCACAGCGGCGCGCCGGTGGCGAGGCTGAGCCCCTCCACCCGGGTGCGCTGCTCCACCACCACCGTGTCCCCGGCGACGGTGACGCTCTTCGGGGTGCCACCGATGCGGCGCTGCCAGGTCACGTCCGGCTCGGAGATGGGCCGGCTGCGGTTCACCGCGTCCCACACTCCCGGCCACGGGTTCCACACGCCGGTCGCGGTCAGCACCACGACCGCGATCAACGCGAGGATCACGTAGCAAATGACGCACCGGCCGCCCTGCTGAGCCACAACGGACACCGTAGCCAGGTCGGCGCGGCCCCGGTGCCCTCCGTACGGCCGTGTCGGTGAACTATTCCGGACGGTCGGCGAGCGGTTCCGGGGTGAGCACCCGCCACAGCGCCCCGGTGGCGGCGAGCGAGGCGGCCCCGGCGAGGGCCATCGCCACCGCCGGTCCGGTCAGCTCGGTCAACGCCCCGCCGCCGGCCGCGGCGAGGCCCTGGGCGGTCATCATCCCGGTACCGGTCAGTCCGAACGCCTGGCCGCGCCGGGCCGCCGGCACCGCGTCGAGGAACCGGCGGGCCAGCCCGAGCTGGTAGGCGAAGCCACCGGCGGCCACCGCGAAGAGCAGGGCCGCGACGACCAGACCGGGCCGGAACAGGAACCCCAGCACCGGTACGCCGAGCAGCAGCGCGAGCCACGGGCTGAGCCGCTCCCGGGCGGCCGGCGGCACGAACCGCCCGACCACCAGGTCCCCGACGAGCATGCCGAACGCGCCGGCCATCAGCAGCACGCCCGCGCTCGCCCCGGGCCCCAGCTCGGCGGCGTACGGCACGGCGACCGCCTCGGCGCCGACCAGCATCGACCCGGGCAGCCACTGGGCCAGCAGCAGGCCCCGGATCCGCCGGTCGGCGAGGAGTTCCCGGTTGCCCCGCCAGGTCTCCCGCACCGCGCCGAGGCGGGCCGGGCCGGGCGGAGCGGTCCCGTCGGTTCCGGCCGGGCCGGTCGGCGCACGCCGGTCGCGGCCGGGGCGGGCCCGCAGCCCGGCCCGAGCCAGCAGGGCCGAGATCGCGCAGGTGGCGGCGGTCAACCAGAGGGCCCCGTACGGCCCGACCAGGCCGAGCAGGAAACCACCGACGGCGAACCCGACGACCTGGGTGCCGCCGGACGCCACGGTGAGCAGGGAGCGCCCCAGCACGTACGCGTCACCGTGCAGGATCTCCGGCAGCAGGGCGGTCCGGGCGGCGCTGCTGACCGGGCCGAACAGGCCGACGACGAAGACCAGCCCGAGCATGCCGGCCGGGGAGAGCACCCCGGCGGCGAGCACCACCACGAGGGCCAGCCGGACCAGTTCGTAGCCGACGATCACGGCCCGGGGCGGCCACCGGTCGGCGAGGGCGAGCAGGAACACCCCGCCGAACGCGTGCGGCAGGAAACCGGTGACGTACGCGAGGGCGGCGATCAGGCCGGACCCGGTGCGCTCGTACACCAGCACGGAGAGGGCGAGCATCTTGACCGTCTCGCCGATCAGGAACACGCCGTAGCTGGCGAAGAGCACCCGGAACTCGGCGACGGCGAAGACGTCCCGGAAGGTGGCCGGGCGCTCCGCCGCGACCGGCGGCGCAATGGTGGTGCGGGTGAGCTTCACAGGGCGGATCCTGTCCGCACTGCGCCGGGCGCTCTATCCTTTCGCCTGAGGACGAAAGGTAGGCCGGGACGTGCGGATCCAGGTGACCCCGGCCGACATCGCGGCGAGCCGGTACGCCATCTCGCCGCTGGGCGAGGCGATGTCGGCGCTGCGGTTGTGCGCCGGTCAGCACAGTGTGCCGGGGCTCGCGCCCTGGGCGGCCCGGCACCGCCCGGCGTACCAACGGCTCCGTCGGGCGGTGCCGGCGGTCGACGCGCTGCTGGCCCTGCTGCGACGGGGTGGCTACAACGCCGACTTCATCCAGCCGCCCCCGGCCGGCATCGGCCGCAGCTTCGCCGACGAGCTGTCAGTGGTCCGGGCCACCCCGTTGGCGCAGGCCCGTACCGAACTGGCCCGCAACCTGGCGGGGCACCGCACCCCACCGGCGCACGTCGCGCGGATCCTGGACTCGCCGGAGGTGGTGCGGCAGGTGGCGGAGGCGATCGGGCTGGTCTGGGCCACGCTCGTGGAGCCGGACTGGCCCCGACTGCGCACCATCCTCGAACGGGACATCGTGCAACGTGCCGGCCGCCTGGTCACGTACGGCTGGGGTGCCGCGGTGACCGACCTGGATCCCCGGCTGAGCTGGGAGCCCGGCGGTGCGACCGGCAGCATCGTGGTCGCCGACCGGGACGCGGCCACCTACTCCCTCGGTGGTCAGGGGCTGCTCTTCGTGCCGACCGTCTTCGGCACGATGATCAACTATGTCGAGCCGCCATGGCCGTTCGCGCTGGTCTACCGGGCCTCCGGGGTGGCGGACCTGCTCGGCCCGCCCGCTCCGGACCGGCCGCCGGACGCCCTGGACCGGCTGCTCGGCCGCACCCGGGCGGCGGTGCTGCGGGCGCTGGCCGTGCCGGCCACCACCAGTCAGCTCGTCCGACAGCTCGACCTGACCCTGGGCGGGGTGGGCGGACACCTGGCGGTGCTGCGCGACGCCGGGCTGGTCACCCGCACCCGCACCGGGCGGGCGGTCCGGTACGCGCGCACCCCGCTCGGCGACGCCCTGGCCCGGGACGTCCCCGTCGACCCGGTGGGGTAGCCGGACCGGCGGCGCTCCGGACCACCGGCGGGACGCGACCGGGGCGACGGGCGGCTGCCCCGGGCCGGGTCAGGGCCGGTCGACGGCGGCCGAACGCACCAGCGGCAGCACCCGGTACGGGATCTGCTCGGCCAGCGCGATGATGGTCGACGCCCGGCGGATGCCCTCGTTCGAGACGATCTGGTCGATGACCCGCTGGAGGTCGGCGTTCGACCGGGCCACGATCCGGCAGAGCAGGTCACTGGAGCCGGTGATGGTGTGCGCCTCCAGCACCTCGGGGATCCGGGCGAGGTGGGCGGTCACCGGGTCGTGCCCCTGCCGCTGGCTGATCTCCAGCGTGACGAAGGAGGTCACCCCGAAGCCGATGGCCGCCGGGGAGACGTCCGGCCCGAAGCCGGCCACCACCCCCCGGTCGACCAGCTTGTCGAGGCGGGCCTGGACGGTCCCCCGGGCCACCCCCAGCCGGCGGGAGCACTCCAGCACGCCGATCCGGGGCTCGGCGGCGAGCAACTCGATGAGGCGCGCGTCGAGCTGGTCGAGCTGGACAACCTGACCACTGGTCACAGGTGGAAACCATACCGAATGCGCAAGCTGACCAGCCGTTCGGCTAACTGTTGCCCACCGGTCCGCCGGCCGCGATCCTCGCCACAGGGGCACCGCGCGGTGCGATGTCACACCGCCCCGCCGGAGCCCGACCCGAGCGGCACCGTACGGAGGGAGTCCACGATGACCCAGGCGATCGACCGACCCCTGTCGACCGAAGAGGTCGACGTCGACGCGCTCGTCGGCGCCGTCGACCACGACATCAGCCACGACCCGTTCCCGGTACGCGGGCTCGACCACCTCAGCTTCCTGGTGGGCAACGCCAAGCAGGCCGCGCACTACTACTCCACCGCCTTCGGGATGACCTGCGTGGCGTACCGGGGGCCGGAGCAGGGCTACCGGGACTACGCCGAGTACGTGCTCACCAGCGGTTCGGCCCGGTTCGTCCTGCGCGGCGCGGTCCGGCCCGACGCGCCGGACGCCGCCCTGGTCGCCCGGCACAGCGACGGCGTCTCCGACATCGCCCTGGAGGTCCCGGACGTCGACGCGGCGTACGCGCACGCCACCGCCCAGGGCGCGACCGGCCTGCTCGAGCCGCACGAGGTGACCGACGAGCACGGCACCGTCCGGATCGCCGCGATCGCCGCCTACGGCGACACCCGGCACACCCTGATCGACCGGTCCCGCTACACCGGCCCGTTCCTGCCCGGCTTCGTCGCCCGGGGCCCGATCGTCGACCGGCAGCCCATGATCGACGCCGGGGTCCAGCCGAAGCGCTTCTTCCAGGCGATCGACCACGTGGTCGGCAACGTCGAGCTGGGCCGGATGGACGAGTGGGTGGAGTTCTACCGGCGGGTGATGGGCTTCACCAACATGGCGGAGTTCATCGGCGACGACATCGCCACCGACTACTCGGCGCTGATGAGCAAGGTGGTCGCCAACGGGACCCGGAAGGTCAAGTTCCCGCTCAACGAGCCGGCCGTGGCCCGGAAGAAGTCGCAGATCGACGAGTACCTGGAGTTCTACCAGGGTCCGGGGGCCCAGCACATCGCGGTGGCCACCAACGACATCCTGGCCAGCGTCGACGCGATGCGGGCGGCGGGCGTCGAGTTCCTGGACACCCCGGACTCGTACTACGACGACCCGGAGCTGCGCGCCCGGATCGGCAACGTGCGGGTGCCGATCGAGGAGCTGAAGGCCCGCAAGATCCTCGTCGACCGGGACGAGGACGGCTACCTGCTCCAGATCTTCACCAAGCCCGTCCAGGACCGGCCGACGGTCTTCTTCGAGCTGATCGAGCGGCACGGCTCGCTCGGCTTCGGCAAGGGCAACTTCAAGGCCCTCTTCGAGGCGATCGAGCGCGAGCAGGACAGGCGCGGCAACCTCTGATCCGGGTCGGTGACCGGGCCGGTCGCCGTCGCTCCGGTGGACGGTGACCGGCCGAACCCGCGCCACAGGTGGCTGGCCGCTGGCGAAGGCGTCGTTAAGGTAGCTGCGTGAGTGTGCAACCCGGCTGGTACGTCGACCCTGCCGACCCCGAGACCCAGCGCTACTGGGATGGCGAGGGGTGGATCGGCGCGCCCATACCCGCCGACGCCACCCCGCCCGACGGGCCACCGCCGGCCGAACCGCCGGCACCCGCCCCGAGCCCGGCCACCCCGACCGCCGGCCCGACCACTCCGGCCCCGGGCCCGACCGCGCCGACCTCCGTCGCACCCCCGGCCGGTCCGGTCGCCGGCCCCACCGGGCCACCGACACCCCCCACGTCCCCGGCCACCGGCCCCTATCCGGCGGGGCCGTGGCCGCCCACCGGGTACGCTCCCCCGCCCGGCCACCACCCTCCGCCGCCGTACGGTGCCCCACCCGGTTACGCCCCGCCACCCGGCTGGCCGTACCCCGGGTACCCGGTCCGGCCGCCCGAGCCGCGCCCGCACGGCCTGGCCCTGGCCGGGTACGGTGCCCGCTTCCTCGCCCGGCTGATCGACTTCGGCATCGTCTTCGCCCTGAACGCGGTGGTGAACGGCTGGTTCGTCTGGCGGTTCATGCAGGAGATGTCGCCGGTCTGGCGGGAGTTCTGGGCCCGGGTGTCGAGCGGTTCGACGTCCACCGACCCGCTGCCCCAGCCGGGCGAGCAGGCCGGCAGCCTCCAGGTGGCGATCCTGCTGCTCGCGACCGCCCTCTGGTTCGCCTACGAGGTCCCGTCGATGGCCAGCGGGGGGCAGACCTTCGGCAAGCGGGTGATGGGCATCCGTGCCGTACCGCTCGCCGACGACCAGCCACTCGGCTTCGGCCGGTCGTTCCGGCGCTGGAACACCCTCGGCCTGCCCACCCTGCTCTGGTACTGCTGCGGTCTGGGTCTGCTCCTGCAACTTCTCGACGCACTGTCCCCTCTCTTCGACCATCCGCTGCGCCAGGCGCTGCACGACAAGCGCGCGCAGACCGTGGTCGTCCAGGTGCCTCGTCCCACCCCCACCCGTGCCGAAGGGCACGACAGCCCAGAGGGAGTTGCCGAATGACCGACACCGGCCGTCACGAGCCTCCGATCCGGCTCACCCGCGCCGACCTCGACGCGCTGCCCAACTACGTACCCGGCCGCAGCCCGGCCGACCTGGCCCGGGAACTGGGCATCCCGGAGGCCATCAAGCTGGCGAGCAACGAGGTGCCGTACGGCCCGCTGCCCGGCGTGGTGGAGGCGATCGCCGAGGCCGCCGCCGGGTCGCACCGCTACCCGGACATGGGCGTGGTGGCGCTGCACACCGCCCTCGCCGAGCGGTACGGCGTGACGCCGGACCGGATCGTCACCGGCTGCGGTTCGGTGGCGCTCGCCGAGCACCTGGTGCGGGCCACCTGCCTGCCCGGTGACGAGGTGGTCTATCCGTGGCGCTCCTTCGAGGCGTACCCGATCGTCGTGGCGACCAGCGGGGCGACCAGCGTGCCGGTGCCGAACCTGCCGGACCACGGGCACGACCTGGCCGCCCTGTTGGCGGCGGTGACCGACCGGACCCGGATGGTGGTGGTCTGCAACCCGAACAACCCGACCGGCACCTCCCTGCGCCGGCCCGAGCTGGAGCGCTTCCTCGACGCCGTGCCGGACGACGTGCTGGTGGTGCTCGACGAGGCGTACCGCGAGTTCGTCACCGACCCGGAGGTGCCGGACGGGCTCGGCTACGTCGACCGGCCGAACGTGGTGGTGCTGCGCACCCTCTCCAAGGCGTGGGGGCTGGCCGGGCTGCGGGTCGGCTTCCTGGTCGCCCAGCCGGCCGTGGCCGCCGCCGTGCGCAAGGTGGTCACCCCGTTCTCGATCAACCTGCTCGCCCAGGCCGCCGCGCGGGCCGCGCTGGCCCAGGCCGACGAGGTCGAGCGCCGGTGCGGTCTGATCGTCGCCGAACGGGACCGGGTCACCGAGGCGCTGCGCGCGTTCGTGCCGGACATCCCGACCAGCCAGGGCAACTTCGTCTGGCTGCCGTTGGGCGAGGGGGCGATCGCGTTCGCCAAGGCGTGCGAGGCGCGTGGTCTGATCGTCCGCCCGTTCCCCGGCGAGGGGGTCCGGATGACCATCGGCACTCCGGCGGAGAACGACGCCTTCCTGGCGGTGGTGGAGTCGGCACTCGGCCAGCAGGCCAGGTAATAAGTCCGTTTTAGGGCTAGTTGCACTTTTCCTCCCCTATCTTTCGAGGTAGCCGACGGCGTGACCGCGCCGAGACGGCATCGGCACTTCGAGTAGACGGGGAAACATCAGTGCGTACTGCCAGAATCTGCCTCATGGGAGCCGCTGCGGTCGTGGCGGTCGGCCTCGGCGCGACGCCGGCCGCCGCCGCGCCCACCGACTCCACGACCGTCACCTTCGAGATCCTCGCGGGCACCCTCGACATCGACGCCCCGGCCACCGCGGACCTGGGCGACGGGGCGCCCGGCGGCACGATCACCGGCCAGCTCGGCCCGGTCACCGTCACCGACTCGCGGGGCGCCACGGACGCCTCCTGGGTCGCCTCGGTGACCGCGTCGGTGTTCCAGACCGGCGGCGGCACCGCGCCCGAGACGGTCCTGCCGGAAGAGATCGACTACTGGTCCGGCCCGGCCACGGCGACCACCGGAACCGGCACGTTCACCCCCGGCCAGCCGACCGCGGGCGACGCCGAACCGCTGTCGAGCGTCACCCCGGTCATCGCGTTCACCCACACCGGAGGCACCGGCGGCAACACCGCCACCTGGAACCCCACCCTGACCGTCAACGTGCCGCTGGACAGCGTCGCGGGGGTCTACACCGGGACGGTGACGCATTCGGTGGCGTAGCCGCCGGGGCCGGTCGGCCGCTGCGGCCATGCTGGCACTGCTCTGTCTCGCCGGCCCGGGTCTGTCGACCCGGGCCGGCGCGGCCGAGCCGGACCCGGACGAGGGCAGCATCGGCATCCGGTTGCTGGAGGCTCCCACCAACCGCCGTGACGATCCCCGGGCACGGCGCTACGTCGTCGACCACCTGCCGCCGGGCGAGACGATCAAGCGGCAGCTCCTGGTGACCAACCGCACCGACGAGCGGCGACGGATCGACGTCTACCCGGCCGCGGCGACCCTCGAAGAGAGCAGGTTCGTCTTCGGTGAGGGACGCGCGGCCAACGAACTCACCTCCTGGATCAGCCTGGACCGCACCACGTTCGAGCTGGGTCCCCAGGCGGAGACCCGGGTCCGGGCGACCGTCCGGGTGCCCCCCGCCGCCTCGGCCGGCGAACGGTACGGGGTGATCTGGGCGTCCACCACCTCCCTGCCCCGGCCGGGGGGCCAGGTCACCCAGACCCACCGGGTCGGTGTCCGGATGTACCTCGACATCGGCCCCGGCGGCGAGCCGGCCTCCGACTTCACCATCGGTGACCTGATCCCGGCCCGGAGCCCGCAGGGCGAACCCTCGGTCGCCATCGGGGTCACGAACACCGGCGGCCGGGCCCTCGACCTGACCGGAAAGGTGGCCCTCACCGAGGGACCCGCCGGTACCCGGGCCGGCCCCTTCGACGTGGTGCAGGGCACGACCCTGGCGCCGGGACAGTCGGGGCAGGTCACCGCCCGGTTCCCGGCGGAACTGTCGAACGGGCCGTGGACGCTCCGGGTCGACCTGGAGAGTGGCCTGGTGAAGAAGGACGCCACCGGGCGGATCGAGTTCCCCGACCCCGGCGAGACCGGGAAACCGGCGACGTTCCTCTCCCGGCTGGCCACCTGGTGGACCGTGGCGATCGCGGCAGCGGGCGTGCTGGTCGTCGCCGGTCTGACGACGCTGGCCCGGCGGTCCCGCCGCCGGATCCTGGTCGGACGCTGAGTCCGGCGGTCCCGCCGACGGATCCTGGTCGGACGCTGAGTCCGGCGGCCCCGCCGACGGATCCGGCGGGGACGCTGAGTCCGGTCGCCGGGCCGGAGCCGACCCGGTCAGGCCGGACGTCGGTGGCGAACCGCCCACCAACCGACCAGCAGCAGGGCCAGGCCGAGCGTCAGCAGACCGACTTCCCGGCCCGGGCCCGATCCGGTCACCGGCAGCTCGCCGCCGGGATGGCCGGGCGCGGGCTGGGTCGGGGCGACGGAGGGCTGGGTCGGGGCCGCCGTGGGTTGGGCCGGCACCACCTCGAAGCTGACTCCGGTCCCCGCCGACGGCTCGGCCCGTACGGCCGACACGACGGACGTCCGGACTGCCGCGTCGGCCGGAGCGGGCAGCAGCAGTGCCGCTGCGACGACGAGCACACCACCCGCCGGCCATCTGGTCTTCGCGCCAACCATCCCCGGGCCCCCTTCCCTCGGCCGATTCACTAGAAAGCTACCCTTTTCGGGCAGATCGTGATGCGGCTTCAGGTTCCGGCCCCCCGGGGGATGTCAGAACGCGGCAAGCACCACCGGCTCGGCCATCGCGTAGTAGCGCTGGTCGCCCGCACTCCCGTCGACCGGGGTACGGAGGCGTTCCAGCGCCAGGTAACCATCGGCGGCCCAGCTCAACCCCGGTGTCCAGCCCGTGCCGTCCCGCCCGACGGTGAACCGGAAGCGGGACCGCTCGGCACCGCTGGCCGGATCCAGGGTGACCAGATCCTTCTCCCCGGTCAGCAGGTGCACCCGGCCGGGTTGAGCGGCGACCACCCGGGTCCCCGGGCCGAGGTCGGCACGGCGCCACAGTTCGTCGCCGGTCAGCGCCGACCGACCGGTCACCACACCCTCGGCGGAGACCCCGACGCCGGTCTCCCCCGCCAGCACCGTGCCGGCCCGGTCGAGGCCGGGCGCAGCGACCGGATCGCCGGTGCCGAGCAGCCAACCCCGGCCGCCGTCCGCCCTCGCCGTACCGGCGGCACCCGGCTCGGCGACCTGTAGAGCGGTGCAGGACGAGTGGGCGGTGGCGCAACCGGTCGGGGTGACGGACAGCTCCGACCCGGCACCCGGAGGAGTCCACCGCTGTGTCACCGCCCCGGTGGTGACGTCCCGGAACTCGACCGCCGGGCCGCCCGCACACCGGTCCAGGGTGGCGAGCCGGCCGGCGGCCGTGGTGCCGACGTCGGTACGGCAGTCGGCGGCGACGTCCACCCGCCACAGTCGCCGCCCGGTGGTGAGGTCGGTTCCCTGGATCCGGTCCGGTCCGACGACCACGACCACGGTCCGCCCGTCCGGGGTGGTCGCGGTGTGCAGCCCCTCCGGGGCCCAGACCGTCGCCGCCCCGGTCCGCCGGCCGGTGTAGCCGGCTCGGGCCGGGGGCGCGTCGGCCCGCCAGGCGACCCGGCCGGTCTCCGCGTCCAGGGCCACCAACTGCCCGTCCGACCAGCGGCCCACCACCGTGGTCCCGCCGGCCACCACGCCACTGAGCTGCGCCGGCCAACGCCGGTACGACCAGTACGGGGTGTTGCGCTGCCGGTCGTCGACCGGCACGTCCGCCCAGAGCTGGCGGGTGGTGGCGTATACCCGCAGCCGGCCGTCGACGACCAGCGGGGCGGTGGAGAACCGGCCGATCGGTCCGGTCTCCGGCACGACGGTCCCCGGTCGGACCCCGCGCGCCTCGGTGACCACCTCGGCCGGGGCGAGCACCCGGTACACCGTGACGGCGGCCAACCCGGCGACGAGCAACGCCGCGACCGTGACGACGATCCGCCGCCGGCCCTTCGGGATCCCCATGCCCCACCTCCGCCCGGCACCCTACCCAGCGAAGGGGGGCCCACCCCTGCCCAGGTGGTGCCCGACCGGCCCGACGCTCGGGTACGGCTGCGCGACCACCCGGCAGAGCGGAGGTGGGCCGACGGTCGGAGGTTCGCGTCCCGCCCCGGTCGACGGGTGACGCCGAACCCCTCGACCGTCGACGCCCCGGCGCTCAGGGCCGCAGCCGGTCCTCCCGCAGCGCGGCGACGAACGCCGACCACCCCGGCGGGCTGACCGCGAGCGTCGGGCCGGCGACGTCCTTGGAGTCGCGTACGCCGACCACACCGAGGGCGCCGACCAGGTTGTCCGCCACCTCCACGCAGAGCCCCTGGTCGTTGGAGCGGCTGCTCTTGCGCCAGACGGCGCCGACGAGATCGTTCATCTCGCTTACCTCCCTGTCCGGTGGGACGTCCCACGACTGCCGCCGCCCGGCGGGCGGCGGGATCCGAGACGATCAACGGAGGAGGAGGGGACGCCGGTCGGACCGGTTGTGCGACCGGCGGCCGGAGGTCAGTGGGCGGGGAGGATCGTGCCGGTGACCTCGCCGAGGGCGATGACGGTGCCGTCCGGGCCGGGCGCGGTGGCCGTCACGGTGACGGTGTCCCCGTCCTCCAGGAAGGTACGGGTGACGTCGCCGACCCGTACCGGCTCGGTGCCACCCCAGGTCAGCTCCAGGAACGAGCCGGCCTGGTCGCGCCCGGGACCGGAGACCGTGCCCGAGGCGTACAGGTCACCGGTCCGCAGCGACGCCCCGTTGACGGTCAGGTGCGCGAGCTGCTGGGCCGGTGTCCAGTACATGCCGGCGAAGGGCGGCTCGCTGACCCGCTCGCCGTTCCACTCCACGGCCAGCCGCAGGTCCAGCCCACGGTGCGGGGCGTCCCGCAGGTAGTCGAGCACCGCCGGGTCCTGCTCCGGGGCCGGCACGAAGGCGTCGGCGAGCGCGTCCAGCGGGGTGACCCAGGCGGAGACCGAGGTGGCGAAGGACTTGCCGAGGAACGGGCCGAGGGGTTGGTACTCCCACGCCTGGATGTCCCGGGCCGACCAGTCGTTGACCAGCACCACGCCGAAGACGTGGTCGGCGAGGTCGGCGACGGGGACCCGGTGGCCCAGCGGCGACCCGACGCCCACCACGAAGCCCACCTCGGCCTCGATGTCGAGGCGTACCGAGGGGCCGAAGACCGGACCGTCGGCGGTGGCACGCTGCCCGCACGGGCGGACCACCGGCGTACCGGAGACCACCACCGTGCCGGCCCGGCCGTGGTACCCGACCGGCAGGTGCTTCCAGTTCGGCAGCAACGGCGGCTGACCGGGGCGGAAGATCTGCCCGACGTTCGACGCGTGCTGCTCGGACGAGTAGAAGTCGACGTAGTCGGCGACCTCGAACGGCAGGGCCATCTCCACCTCGGCCAGCGGCACCAGCAACGGCTCCACCGCCGGCCGGTGCTGCGGGTCGGTGAGCAGCTCGACCAGGCGCTGCCGGACGGCCGTCCACTGCGGACGGCCGAGCGCCATGAAGTCGTTCAGCGTGCCCCGGCCGAACGCCCCGGCGGCCAGCACCAGCCCGGCTTCCTCCGCGCCGGCCAGGTCGAGCACGAGGTCGGCGATGCGCACGCCGATCCGGGGCTCCCGCCCGCCGTGCCGGAACGCCCCGTACGGCAGGTTCGTCACGCCGTACGGCGACCCTGCGGCACCTGTCACCCAGCTCATCTACGTCCAGCCTCCGTCCACCAGCCCCAGCCGGATCAGGTCGGTCAGGGGTTCCTGCACGCTGCACGAACCGAAGCCCACCCAGAGTGGGCGTGCCCCGTCGCGTCCGGGCTCCACCTGCTGAAGCAGCGGACGCGGGTCGGTCCTGGTCAACACCTCGGCCACCGCCTTCACCCCGGCGCCCTCGGCCGCCGCGCCCACGGCGGCCAGCACGTTGACGAAGCCGTGGTGGGTGAACCCGGTCTCCGGATCGAGGTGGCGGGTCGCGTGGTGCAGCCCGGCGGTGAGCTTGAACGGCACCGTCCGGTCGCGGCAGGCACAGATCACCGTGGCCAGCTCACCGGGGGTGGGGAAGAGTTCGGCGGCCAGTCCACCGGTGCGGAACTTGGCGGCGATCCGGACGCCGGCGGACCGCTGCTCGGCGAGTGAGTCGAGGGCGTTCATCAGGCCCCAGCTCAGCGGCAGCTCGGCGTACACGTCCAGGTCGGGGTGGCCGGCGGCGAAGGCGGTGAGTTCGGCGAGACCGGGCAGCGGGTCCTCGCCGCGCCGGGCCACCGCCGCCTCCACCTGCCGCACCCGCAGCCGGGGGTCGGCCGTCGCGCGGGCGTCGCCGAGCCGGTCGAGCGGGACGTCCCCGATCACGCCGACGTCCAGCCGGACTGCGCCCGCCGGCCGCGAGCCGGTCCCGGCGACGCCGGTCGGGTGGGGGCCGGTCCCGTCCGCTCCCGCCGGCCGGGAGCCGGTCCCGGCCGCCGGGTGGGGGCCGTGGTCGCCGGTCGGTGTCCACTCCGACGCGTCGAGGAGCCGGGCCAGATCGGGCAGGGCCGAGGCCGGCACGAGCAGCGGACCGACCAGGTCGGCGTACCAGGAGGCGCGGTGCCCCCGGTGGGCGGCGAGGGCGTCGGGCAGGGACGCGCTGCCGGGCGGGAAGACCGCGGCGTCGTCGACGAGTCCGGCGAGGAACCGGGGCACCTGCGTTGACACGAGACAAGAATCTACGGGACGCTACGAGGAACGGACAACAGCGTCCGATTATCGGACACACTCGGCCGGTGCCTGGGACTGATCAGGAGGCGAGATGCCGTACTACCGCAGCGTCGGAGAGGTGCCGCGCAAGCGCCACACCCAGTTCCGCCAGCCCGACGGCAGCCTGTACGCCGAGGAGCTGATGGGTCAGGAGGGCTTCTCCTCCGACTCGTCCCTGCTCTACCACCGGTACGCGCCCACCGCCATCGTCGCCGCCGAGGAGTTCACCCCGGCGACCGTGCGCCGGGTGCCGAACCTGCCGCTCAAGCCCCGCCACCTGCGTACCCACAAGCTCGACGGCGGTACCGCCGACCCGGTGCTGGGCCGGCGGTACCTGCTCGCCAACGACGACGTGCGGATCGCGTACGTGGTCGCCGACCGGCCGTCGCCGCTGTTCCGGGACGCCACCGGCGACCACTGCCTCTACGTCGAGTCCGGCTCGCTGCGGGTGGAGTCGCCGTTCGGCGTGCTCGACGCGGTGGCCGGTGACTACGTCGTCATCCCCACCTCGACGATTCACCGCCTGGTGCCCACCGGTGACGAGCCGGCCCGGCTGTTGGCGGTCGAGGCGGCCGGACACGTCGGCCCGCCCAAGCGGTACCTGTCGGTCCGGGGGCAGTTCCTGGAGCACGCGCCGTACTGCGAACGCGACGTCCGGGGACCGGACACGCCGCTGCTGGTCGACGGCGAGGAGGTGGAGGTCCTGGTCCGGCACCGATCCCGGGCCGCAGGCCCGAACGGCAGCGGCACGGCCTGGACGCGTCATGTCTACGCCCGTCACCCGTTCGACGTGGTCGGCTGGGACGGGCACCTCTACCCGTGGGCGTTCTCCATCCACGACTTCGAGCCGATCACCGGCCGGATCCACCAGCCCCCGCCGGTGCACCAGACCTTCCAGGGGCCGAACTTCGTGATCTGCTCGTTCGTGCCGCGTAAGGTCGACTACCACCCGGACGCGATCCCGGTGCCGTACAACCACCACAACGTCGACTCCGACGAGATGCTCTTCTACACCGGCGGCAACTACGAGGCCCGGCGCGGCTCCGGCATCGAGCAGGGGTCGATCTCGCTGCACCCGTCCGGCTTCACGCACGGTCCCCAGCCCGGCGCGGCGGAACGCTCGATCGGCGCCGACTACTTCGACGAACTCGCCGTCATGGTCGACACCTTCCGTCCGCTCGACCTCTGCGACGCGGCGGCCGAGTGCGAGGACCCGGGCTACGCCTGGACCTGGGCCCGCCGCCCCTGACCCCGGCACCACGGCCCGTCCGGCCGGCCGGCTTCGGCGCCTCGGCGCACCGGTCGGGGGAACCGGCGTCTCAGCGCACCGGCCGGGAGAACACGGCGATCTCGGCGACCGCCGTCGCCACGATCGCCAGCACCAGCGGCCAGGGAGTCCCGACCAGGGCGTAGAGCAGGATCAGGGCGGGCGCGGCGGCCACCGCGTACACCGCCAGGGCCAGCGTCCGGTCGGTGCGCAGCAGCCCGGGAAGGATGGCGCTGGTCAGGTTGGGCACCTTGGCGGCGTACCGCCACACCACCAGCGCGCCGCCGAGCGCGGCGAACGCGGCGAGGAACCGGGACTGAACGCCACTGCCCACGGCCAGGCAGGCGATCAGTACGGTCGCCACCAGGGACCAGCCGGCGCCGTAGAGCACCAGCCGGCGCAACCCGTCGGAGATGGTCCGGCCCGAGTCGACCCGGCCGGGGCTGATCGCCGCAGCGGCGGCCAGGTGCTCCAGCGCTTCGGCGTAGCGCCGCTGCTCCAGCCGGATGACGCCGATGTCGTGCTGCGCCTCGCCCAGTTCCGGGTCGAGGCGTAACGCCTCGGAGTACGCCCGCTCGGCCAGGTCGAACAGCTCCAGCCGGGCGGCGACCAGGCCGAGCACCAGGTGCGCCTGCGGCTCCTCGGGGGCCAGTTCCACCCCGCGCCAGGCCGCGTTCAGCGCCGGCTGACCGTTGCGCGCGCCGGCCAGGATCGCCGCCGCGCTGCGCTGGGCGTACGCGTCGTCCGCGCCGAGCGCCAGGATCTCGTCGGCGGTACGGGCTGCCTCGGCGTACCGCTGCAGGTCGGTCAGGGCCAGTCCCCGCGCGACCAGGGGTTCGACCCAGCCGGGGGCGGCTGCCGCGGCCGACTCGGCAGCGGCGAGCGCCTCGGCGGCCCGATCGGCCGCCAGGTGCACCCGGGCCAGCATGGCCAACGCCGGGGCGTGCGCCGGATCCCGGGCGAGCAGGTGGGCCAGCTCGCCCGCCGCCTCGTCGTAGCGGCCGAGTTCGGCGAGGAGCTGGGCGCGTTGGAGGTAGCTGTCCGGGGAGACGGTCTCCTCGGTCATGCCGGGCCGCCGCCGTGGCCGGCCGGGACGGGTGGGTCGAGCGGGTACACCAGGGCCACCGCGACGCCGGCGAGGCCCTCGCCCCGGCCGGTGAAACCGAGCCCGTCGGTGGTCGCGGCGGCCAACGACACCGGCGCGCCGACCGCCTCGGTGAGCACCCGTTGCGCCTCGTCCCGGCGCGGGCCGATCTTCGGGCGGTTCCCCACCACCTGCACCGAGACGTTGCCGATCTCGAAGCCGGCCGCGCGCACCCGACGGGCGCTCTCGGTGAGCAGGGCGATCCCGGGGGCACCCGCCCACTCCGGTTCGGCGACGCCGTAGTTGGCGCCCAGGTCGCCGAGGCCGGCGGCGGAGAGGAGTGCGTTGCAGGCGGCGTGGGCGACCACGTCGGCGTCGGAGTGACCGGCCAGTCCGACCTCGCCGGGCCAGTGCAGCCCGGCCAACCAGCAGGGGCGACCGGGATCGAAGGCGTGGATGTCGGTGCCGACGGCCACCCGGGGAACGATCATGGAGTCAGGGTACGCGTCAGACGCGTACGGTCAGCAGGTGCTCGGCCAGCGCCAGGTCGAACGGTCGGGTGATCTTCATGGCGTACTCGGAACCGGGCACGCAGACCACCGGGACGCCCTGCTTCTCGACCAGCCCGGCGTCGTCGGTCAGCGGGTCGACGGCGGTGGCGTGCGCGGCGGCCAGCACCGCTCGGCGGAACCCCTGGGGCGTCTGCACGGCCCGCAACACGGAGCGGTCCACGGTGCCCCGGACCACCTCGTCGGCGGAGACCTCCTTGATGGTGTCCACCACCGGCAGCACCGGGATGACCGCGTCGTGCCCGGAGCGGACCGCCGCGGCGACCGACTCGACGAGACCGGCGGGGACGAGGGCACGGGCCGCGTCGTGCACGAGGACGATCTCGGGCCCGGCCGGCACGGCGGCCAGCGCGGCGGCGACCGAGTCCTGCCGCTGCGCCCCGCCGGCGACGACGGTGACCGGGGCGACCGGGGCGAGCAGTTCCGCCACGGCGGCGACCTCCGCGACCGGGGCGGCCACCACGATCGTGTGCACCGATCCGGCGGCGGCGATCCGGCGTACCGCGTGCACGAGCAGGGGTTCACCGGCCAACGGCCGGAGCGCCTTGGGCGCGCCCGGACCGAGTCGGATCCCGGCACCGGCCGCAGGCACGAGGACCGCGACGTCACCGCACGGATTGAGCTGCGCGGTCACGTCGCGGTCCTCGTTTTTCTTTGCTACGGGGTGGGTACGACGATGCTGTGGGGACTAGGCCTCGGTCAGGACCTTGTCGAGCAGCGTCTCCGCCTCGTCCTTGGTGCTCTTCTCGGCCAGCGCGACCTCGCCGACGAGAATGTCCCGGGCCTTGGCCAGCATCCGCTTCTCGCCAGCGGAGAGGCCCCGCTCGCGCTCCCGCCGCCACAGGTCACGAACGACCTCGGCCACCTTCAACGGGTTACCGGAGGCCAGCTTCTCCAGGTTCGCCTTGTAACGCCGCGACCAGTTGGTCGGTTCCTCGGTGTGCGGAGCGCGGAGGACGTCGAAGACCTTGCCCAGACCCTCTTCGCCGACCACCTCACGCACGCCCACGATCTCGGCGTTCTCAGCGGGCACCCGGACCGTCAGGTCACCCTGCGCAACCCTCAGAACGAGGTACTGCTTAGGCTCACCCTTGATGACCCGAGTCTCGATTGCCTCGATGAGTGCGGCCCCGTGGTGGGGGTAAACAACGGTCTCGCCGACACTGAAAACCATAGGTTCGAAACCCCTTTCGCTGTGTCTAGGGTAACACGCTCAGGCACCGATGTCTCACCGCAGTCCTGACCGTAAGCGCAGCTCAGGGGCCATGTGAGAGGCATTTCTTCAGCTTGACATCCAGTCAAACCGATGATTTGAACACGCTCCGTAACAACTGGAACACGTCCCGGTGCGGGTGTCCGGGCCATCCGCCTCAGGGATGTCCCGCGAGGGGCGGGTCCAGGGGGATGCACTCGTTCGATGGTACCGGCCCTTACAAGGACGCGCCCGGGTGTAGCGCCGGGCGGCCCGGGTGGAGGACATTGGAGGCACCCCGCCTTCCCACCACCACCACGGCATCCGGAGGTCTCATGGGCATGCCCGAACCCCACGGCCCATGGTCCACCGACGGCCTGCCCGACCTGCCGCCCGAGTGGGGCCGGGTGGTCGTCCCGGACGACGCCTCCGCGCTCGCTCAGGAGGCCGCACAGGTCCGTCGTGAGCTGCGCGAGGCCCACCGGGACGCGCGACGGCGATCGTGGCGGGGCACCCTGACCCTGCCGGTCCTGATCCTGGTGGTGGCGGTGCTCGCCACCCTGGCCGGGCTGGTCACGGTCACCTGGCCCCGGGCCGGATCCTCCACCCCGTCCGCCCCGGCCACGGCGCGGGAGCCGCTGCCCGATCCGGTCGGGCGCCCGCTGCCGGCCCTGGACCTGGTCGACGAGGCCCAGGTGCCGGTGCCGCTGCGCAGCCTCCTACCGGCGGTGGTCCTGCTGGTCGACGCGTGCGCCTGCCCGCAGCGGGTGACCGAGGCGGTCCGCGCCGCCCCGCCAGGGGTGCAGGTGGTCACCGTGGTCGGCGGACGCACCGTGCCCACGTCCGCAGCCGGTAGCGCGCCCGGCGTCCGGCGCCTCGCCGACCCCGCCGACGGGCTGCGCGCCCTGATGCACGCCGACCCCGTCCCCGGCACGGTCGACGTCCTCCTGGTGAACCGCACCGGCACCGTCGTCCGGGTCGTCCCGGCGGTCGGCTCGGTGGAGGACTACCGGACGGACCTGACCCGCCTGACCGGCTGACCCACCCGACCGGCCGACGTCGTCCGCACGGGGAGCCGGCGAGGGCACGGCCCCCGGCAGGCGCCGGAGCGGGCACGGTGGGTCAGTCCAGGGCGACCAGCATGGCGCTGAGTTCCACCGCGCCCTCCTGCCGGTGGGTGATCCGCACCGACAGCGGGCTACCGGTCGCGGTCACCGCGATCGAGTGCAGGGTCCCGTCGCACCCGCTGACCCGCCGGCCGTTCCAGAGCCGCCCGCTGCCGATCCGGACCAGCAGGTCGCCGTCGCCGTCGCAGAGCACCAGCAACTGGTACCTGCTGCCCGGCTGCGCGGCGGACTGCCGGCGCAGCTCCCGGACGTTGTCGGTCATCAGCCGGTTCTCCCGCCAGAGGACGGTGCCCAGCCGGGACGCGCCGTCCCCGGGGCCGTCCGGGCTCGCTCCCGGCGCCCCACCCGACGGGGGGTCGACGGTGACCCGGCTGCCCGACAGGGGGCCGACCCGACCGGGGAACAGTTCGACGCTCCGCCCGGTCGACGGTTCGACCAGGAACGTCCGGCCGTCGCCGGGACCGGGCGGTGCGGACGGGATCGCGGTGACACCGGAGGCGGCTGCGGCACGCATGACGGCGTCGGCGCGGGGCGCCATGGCGGAGCCGGGCGTGGTCCCGGGGTCGGCGGCGGTCCACCAGCCCGCGCCCACCAGCAGCGCGGCGACGGTCAGTCCGGGCAGCCATCCGGACCGCCCCTCGGCCTGGGAGTCCATCAATGGAGCCTAGCCGTCGACCGGGACGCACCGCATCCGTCAGGGTTCCGCGCCGACCGGCCGGCGGCTCAGTCCCGACGCTCGAGCAGGGCGGAGTAGAGGGTCAGGCCGGGGCCGAAGGCGAGCATGACGACCCGCTGCGGCGGTACCGGTCGGCGGAGCAGCCGGTCGAGGATCAGCAGCACCGTCGGGGAGGAGCAGTTGCCGTGCTCGGCCAGGGTCTCCCGGGAGGCGGCCAGGGCCCGCTCCGGCAGCGCCAGTTCCCGCTCCACCACGTCGAGGATGCGCGGGCCGCCCGGGTGCACCGCCCAGCCGTCCACCCCGGACCGGTCGGTGCCGTGCCGGGCCAGCAGGCCGTCCACCAGCCCCCGGACGTGCCTCGAGAGCACCTGCGGGACCTTCGGGGAGAGTCCCATCCGGAACCCGGTGTCGGTGACCTCCCAGGTCATGTGGTCGGCGGTGGAGGTGTCGGTGACGGCGGCCACCTCGCGCAGCGCGTAACCCGGGCCGCCGGGCACGAGCACGGCGGCGACCGCGGCGTCCGAGAAGAGCGCGTGGGAGACGATCTGCTGGGTGTCCAGCCGGGACGTGGCGGGCTGGATGTGCAGGCTGGTCAGTTCGGCGCAGAGCAGCAGCGCCGGCCGGCTGCGGGCGGCGACGAAGTCACCGGCCGCACCGAGGCCGGGCAGCGCCGCGTAGCAGCCCATGTGCCCGACGAACATGCGCTGGGTGTCCGGTGCCATGCCGAGGTCGCGGGCGAGCATGATGTCCAGCCCCGGCGTGGCGTACCCGGTGCAGGAGCAGACCACGAAGAGCCCGATGTCACCCGCGGAGAGCCCGGCCGCGGTGAGCGCCCGGCCGACCGCCTCCTTGCCGAGCGGCAGCGCCTCGATCTGGTAGCGGCGCATCCGTCGCTCGGTCGGCCACTCCGAGACGTCCTCCAGCAGCGGGTTGACCGCCGCCTGTCGCCGGCTCACGCCGGAGTTCGCGAAGATCCGCCGGGCCAGCGCGCGGGTGACGCCGGAGTAGTGGCCGGCGAAGAAGCCCGTCCAGAGTTCGTCCTGAGCGGCGGACGACGGTTGCGCCGTACCGAGACCCGCGATCACCGGCACGGCCATGTTTCCCCACCTCTCGTCGCGCACCACCTGCTGAAGACCAACGAGGGAGCCGGTCGTCCGGTCCGTCCCGTCGGTCCCCGGCGTCCCCTTCTACCCTGCCCGGCGTCGGCTACCCCTGTCGGACACCTCTGCCCTGGTAGAGCACGGCGGTGGAGCGGGTGGGCACCACCCGGGGCCGCCGGCCGACCCGGGACGTGAACGGGGCCAGCGCCGGCACGGCCCGCCGGAGCAGCCAGCCGGCCAACCCGACGACCTGCGGACGGAGCCCGCGCACCCGCAGCGCCACGCCGTGCCGCGCGCACTCGCGCACCAGTTCACGGTCGTCGACGAAGAGGCGGGGGTCGTGGATCCCGCGCGGCACCGCCGGGAGGCGCTCACCGATCCGGACCGCCACCAGGCGACTCAGCGCGGTGGCGTTGAGCGTGTCCAGCACGAGCAGCCCGCCGGGACGCAGCAGCCGGCACGCCTCGGCCACCGCCCCACGCCAGTCCGGTACGTGCTCCAGCACCTCACCGGCGGCCACCACGTCCGCGCAGCCGTCCGCCAGCGGCACCGTCGTGACGTCGGCGTTGACCACCGTGACGCCGTGCGCGGCGGCCTGCTCCAGCGCGGAGCGGGTCAGGTCGACCCCCACGTGCCGGTAGCCCTTGCCGGCCAGGTGCGGCGCGAGCAGCCCGGCGCCGCAGCCCAGGTCGACCAGGACCGCGCCGGGCCGGCGG
Source organism: Micromonospora sp. NPDC023956 (assembly GCF_040639195.1). NCBI lineage: Bacteria > Bacillati > Actinomycetota > Actinomycetes > Micromonosporales > Micromonosporaceae > Micromonospora > Micromonospora sp. NPDC023956. The sequence goes on along the minus strand of NZ_JBEZZN010000003.1, from coordinate 192,143 downwards.
GCCGGCGGCACCAGCGCGGCGCGGGCCTCCGCCAGCCAGTGCAGCATCGCGAACGCCCCGTCCGGGCGCCACCACTCGCCGGCCAGGTCGTCGTACTGCCGGGGATCGTTCGGCGGCAGCGCGGACGGAGGGACGGACGACGACGCCAGACGGTCTCGCATGGGACGAGCGTGGCACGACCGGCCGGTAACGGCCAGACTTCCCCTTATGTGGCGAACCGTGTTAGGGCTGGTCAGAGCGTGTCACCCGGAACCGGCCGCCGCCGTGACCGTGGTGGCCGGGCTACTCGCCTGGGGCGTCGGGCACACCCCCGCCGGGATCGCCTCGGTGGTGGCCACCGTGCTGGCCAGTCAACTCGCGGTGGGCTGGTCCAACGACCGGTTCGACGCCGACCGGGACGAACTGGTCGGCCGCGCCGACAAGCCCGTGGTCTCCGGTACGGTCAGCCGCCGGACGCTCGGCACGGGCGCGGTGCTGGCCGCGCTGGCCGCCCCGCTGGTGGCGTCGACCACCAACCCGGTGGCGGCGCTGTGCGCGACGGTCGGCCTGGCCTCCGCCCTGCTCTACAACTGGCCGCTGAAGTCCACCCCGATCTCCGTGCTGCCGTACGCGATCTCGTTCGGTGCGCTGCCCGCGTTCGTGGTACTGGCCCTGCCGGGCGCGCCGGCCCCGCCGGTCTGGCAGGTCGCCGCCGGGGCGCTGCTCGGCGCGGGCGCGCACTTCGCCAACGTCCTGCCCGACCTGGCCGACGACGCCCGTACCGGAGTGCACGGCCTGCCGCACCGGCTCGGTGCCGCCGGCAGCGGGGTGGCCGCCGCCGGGCTGCTGCTCGCCGCCACCGTCGCCCTGGTCGTGGGACCGGCCGGGCCGCCGTCCTGGGCGGGCCTGTCGGCGGTCGGGGCCGCCGCCGTGGTCCCGCCCCTGAGCTGGTACGCCGGCCGGCGCGCGGCGCGCGTCGGAGCCCGGCCGGTCGGCGCGTTCCGGGGTGTGGTCCTGGTCGCCGTGATCGACGTGGCGCTGCTGGTGGCGAGCGGCCGGGTGCTCTGAGCGTGGTCGGGGGCCGGCTTTGCCGGGTCGCCGTGCACCACTCGATCAGGTCCAACTACGCTGGAGCGCGGTCTGCGCGGGTATGGCCACCACACCGGGCGTACGCCCGGCGGGGATCGCAACGAGGAGGACGCGACGTGACGCGCTCGATCAGGGGCTCCCGACGGGCGGCCGTGCTGCTGGCCGGTGCCGCGGCGACGGGCCTGCTGGTGTCCGGCTGTGGTACCGGGCAGATCTCCGAGACCGCCGTCAAGGAGGCCTCGGTCCAGGGCATCAACACCGGCACCCCGGACGGCGCCTACCTCGTCCGTGGCCTGGTCGTCGAATTCCCGGGCGGTGAGGGCTACCCGGCCGGCGGCGACGCTCCGCTGAGCGTGGTGCTCTACAACGACACGCGGGATCCGGTCACGGTCACCGTCAGCACCGACAGCGCACGGCAGATCGTGCTGTCCGGTGCCGGCACGTCCCCGTCCGCCAGCCCGAGCGAGTCGGCCCCGGCCAGCCCGTCCGCCCCGGCCAGCCCGAGCGAGTCCGCCCCGGCCAGCCCGTCCGCGTCCGGCTCGGCCAGCCCCGCCGATCCGGCCAGTCCGTCACCGTCCGACTCGGCGAACCCGGCGCCGAGCGACCAGGCCAGCCCGTCGCCGAGCGAGCCGGCCCCGGCCGGTGCGCCGGCCACCGTCGAGATCCCGCCGTTCGGCTACGCCCAGCTCAACCAGCAGGGCGGCCGGTTCCTCCAGCTGATCGGCCTCAACGAGCAACTGCGCCCGGGGCAGCAGGTCAACCTGGTCTTCGACTTCGGCAACGGCAAGCGGGTCAGCACGCCGGCCCCGGTCGGCGTGCCGCTGTCGCCGCAGGCTCCGCCGTCGCCCATCATCGAGCGGCACGGCGGCGGCGAGGACGAAGAGGGCGGCCACTGAGCCCCTCCCCCGTTCACCCAGAACACCGCCGGCGTGGCACGCACCACGCCGGCGGTGTTCTCGTCGTAGGGGTTGGCTAACGTCCTGGTGTGACGACCTCCCGAGCGACCCCGCGCGGCGCGACCGGTTCCGCCCGCACCCGGGCGGCCCGTGAGCCCCGCCCGGCGTACGAGTGCGACGCCTGCGGCCACCAACCGCCGAAGTGGGTGGGGCGCTGCCCGGAGTGCGGCGAGTGGGGCTCGGTGGTCGAGTGCACGCTCACCGGGCCGACGGTCTCCGGCCGGGTGGTCAGCTCCCGGGTACCGGCCGAGCCCGCCCGACCGATCGCCACCATCAGCGCCGCCCCCGCCAAGGCCCGCCCGACCGGGGTGGCCGAACTGGACCGGGTGCTCGGCGGCGGCCTGGTGCCCGGTGCGGTGGTGCTGCTCGCCGGGGAGCCCGGGGTCGGCAAGTCCACCCTGCTGCTCGACGTGGCCCAGCAGTGGGCCGCCGGGGCGGGCAGCCCGTCGCTGGTCGTCAGCGGCGAGGAGTCGGTCAGCCAGGTCCGGCTGCGGGCCGAGCGGATGGACGCCCTGCACGACCAGCTCTACCTGGCCGCCGAGAGCGACCTCGGCGCGGTGCTGGGGCACCTCGACGCGGTCAAACCCGGCCTGCTGGTGCTCGACTCGGTGCAGACCATCTCCACCCCCGGCAGCGACGGCGTGCCCGGCGGGGTGACCCAGGTGCGGGCGGTCACCGCCGCACTGGTCTCGGTGGCCAAGGAACGGGGCATCGCGACGGTCCTGGTCGGTCACGTCACCAAGGACGGCCAGGTCGCCGGCCCCCGGGTGCTGGAGCACCTGGTCGACGTGGTGCTCCACTTCGAGGGCGACAAGCACTCCTCGCTGCGGCTGGTCCGGGGCGTGAAGAACCGCTTCGGCGCGGCCGACGAGGTCGGCTGCTTCGAGATGCACGAGCGGGGTATCAGCAGCCTCGCCGACCCGTCCGGGCTGTTCCTGACCCGGTACGCCGAACCCGTGCCGGGCACCTGCGTGACGGTGGCGATGGAGGGGCGGCGCGCGCTGGTCACCGAGGTCCAGGCGCTGATCGGGGCGACGGTGGCCGGCTCGCCGAGGCGTACGGTCTCCGGGTTGGACGGCGCCCGGTTGGCGATGGTGCTCGCCGTCCTCCAGCGGCGCACCGAACGGCTGACCCTGCACGACCGGGAGGTGTTCGCGGCGACCGTCGGGGGCATCCGGGTGGTCGAACCGGCCGCCGACCTGGCGGTGGCGCTCGCGGTCGCCTCCGGCGGGCTCAACCTGGCCATCGCCCCGCATCTGGTGGCGATCGGCGAGGTGGGGCTGACCGGCGAGGTGCGCCGGGTCGGCGCGGTCCCCCGCCGGCTGGCCGAGGCGGCCCGGCTCGGGTTCCGGCTGGCCCTGGTGCCCAATGGCTGCGGTCCGGGCGCCTCGGGGGTCAGCGCCCCGGAGAACATGCAGGTGATCGAGGTCGCCGACGTCCGGGCGGCGTTGCAGTGCGCGGCCCGCGCCTCGGCCGAGTGACCACCGGCCGGGAGGCCGCCCGCCGGGGCGGCGGCGGGTCGTCGGGCGGGGTACGCCACGACGCTCCCGCAGGTGGAGAGGGGAAGTGGACACCGTGACACATCACAGTAACCACGGCAGCACCCATTGCATGCCAGTCCGTAGACTGTCGGCGTGCCGATCGACCGCGATGCCAGCAAGCCAGCCGGCGCGACGCCCCACGCCCGTAGCGGCCCCCTGGGCTCGCCGGCACGACCGATCAGCGTCAGCGTGACCGGCATCGCGAGCACCGTCGGTGCCGGAGGCGACCCGCTCCGGGCGAATCTCGCGCTGATGGCGCCCGGCACCGCGCTCCGCGACGGACTGGAGCGCATCCTGCGGGGCCGGACGGGCGCGTTGATCGTCCTGGGGTACGACCGGACCGTCGAGACGCTCTGCACCGGCGGCTTCCCGCTGGACGTGGAGTTCTCCGCCACCCGCATCCGGGAACTCTGCAAGATGGACGGCGCGGTGGTGCTCTCCAGCGACGGCACCCGCATCGTCCGGGCCGCCGTGCACCTGATGCCCGACCCGTCGATCCCGACGGAGGAGTCGGGCACCCGGCACCGCACCGCCGAGCGGGTGGCCCGGCAGACCGGCTACCCGGTCATCTCGGTCAGTCAGTCGATGCGGATCATCAGCCTCTACGTCAACGGCCAGCGGCACGTGCTGGACGACTCCGCCGCCATCCTCTCGCGCGCCAACCAGGCGCTGGCCACCCTGGAGCGCTACAAGCTACGGCTGGACGAGGTTTCTGGCACCCTCTCCGCCCTGGAGATCGAGGACCTGGTCACCGTCCGGGACGCGGTGGCGGTGGTGCAGCGTCTGGAGATGGTCCGCAGGATCGCCGACGAGATCGCCGGCTACGTCGTCGAGCTGGGTACCGACGGCCGGCTGCTCGCCCTCCAGCTCGACGAGCTGATGGCCGGGGTGGACGCCGACCGCACCCTGGTCATCCGGGACTACCTCCCCATCGGGCGTAAGTCCCGCACCCTGGACGAGGCCCTGGTCGAGCTGGACCTGCTCGGGGCGACCGAGCTGATCGACCTGGTCGCGGTGGCCAAGGCCATCGGCTACCCGGGCGCCTCGGACGCACTGGAGGCGGCGGTCAGCCCGCGCGGTTTCCGGCTGCTGGCCAAGGTGCCCCGGCTGCCGGTGGCCATCGTCGACCGGCTGGTGCTGCACTTCGGCAGCCTCCAGCGCCTGCTCGGGGCCACCGTGGAGGACCTCCAGGCCGTCGAGGGGGTCGGTGACGCCCGAGCCCGCGGCGTCCGGGAGGGGCTCTCCCGGCTGGCCGAGGCGTCGATCCTCGAACGCTACGTCTGAGCCTCGCCCCCTGCCCGTCAGGGTGGCCGGGCCGCTGTCACTCGCTCGTGGCGTGGGCGGTTCCCCTGCCACCACCCCGGGTGGCGGCAGGGGGCCACCCGCGCCGCAGGGGGCCGGGGCGGGTCAGTTGGTGACGGTGAGCTTCACCGGGGCACTGAGCTTGGTGTCGAGCCGGCCGAAGACCTGGTACGTCCCGGCGGGTGCCGGGTCACCGTTGGCCAGACCGTTGGCGCACCGCGTGGTGTCCTGCCCGTTCCAGGTCACCTGGTACGACCGCTCGAAGCCCGGACTGAAGGACTGCACGTCCGAGCCCTTGGCGGTGCCGCAGGTGTCCGAGGACCACACCTTCTCCGCGCCGGACTTGACGAAGAGTTCCTGAAGGTCGGCGCCGACGTCCCGGGTGCACGTCCGGTCCGAGGTGTTCTTGATCCTGAGTTGCAGGTCGACCGGGCCGCCGGAGCGGACCGAGGTGGGCGCCACCACCGGGGTCACCGAGATCTCGGCGTCGGTGCAGCCGTTGGCACCGCCGGCCGGTACGACAGGACCACTGGGGGCCGGCGGCGCGCCACTGGACGTCCCCGGACCGCCACCGCCCGGCCCGCCACCGCCCGGCACATCGGGCTCGGCGGACGCCGGCGGCTCGCCTGACTGAGGCGTCAGTACCGAACCGGTCGGAGCCGGGTCACCCGCCGACGGTGTCGGGGTGGGTGACCGCTCGGGGCTCGCGGTGTTGTCGCCCGACCCGCTGCACGAGTAGAGCACGACAATCAGGAACAGGATCCCCGCTCCAAGTACGACGGCACGACGCCGCCAGTACACGGCGGGCGGCAGGGGGCCAACCGTCAGACGCATGATGCCCCCACGGTAGCGGCGCAACGGTCGCCGACCGGGCACGACGCGCCGGAACGGGAACGCCTCACCGTGCCAACTCCTCACCGGTCAGAGGTAGACCTTGCGTTGGTAGATCGCGTGCGCGCCGGCCACCCGGTCGAGGAAGAGCAGGCCGGCACAGTGGTCGATCTCGTGTTGCAGGGCACGGGCCTCGAAGCCGTCGGTGGCGAGCCGCACCGGCCGGCCGGTGCCGGGCAGGACGCCCTCCACCACCAGCCGGCCGGCCCGCTTCACGTCGCCGGTGAGGTCGGGCACCGACATGCACCCCTCCCGGCCGGCCTTCCACCGGCTCGCCTCCACCACCCGGGCGTTGCAGAGCACGAACGTGCCGTGCACCGTCGCCGACTTCGGGTGACCGGTCACGTCGACCGCGAAGACCTGGGCCCCGATCCCGATCTGCGGGGCGGCCAGTCCGACGCAGCCCGGGGAGACCCGCATCGTCGCGACCAGGTCGGCGGCGAGGCGTACCACCTCGTCGGAGGTGGCGTCGACCTCGCCACCCGCCCGGCTGAGCACCGTGTGCGGCGCGGCGACCACCGGCCGCACCTCGCCCGGCACTCCGAGCGCCTCCGGTGTCCAGCCGTCCAGGCCGGTGATCTGCGTGGTCACAGCAGATCCGGATCGGCCGGCCGGAGTGTCACCTCGACACCCAGGTCGGCGGCGGTACGGGCGAGCGTCTCCCGGAGCCGGTCGGCCGCGCCCTCCGGCAGGTCGACCTCGGCGACCACCACGTAGAGCTCCCCGGTCAACCGGGTGGTGAGGTCGGTGACGTTGCCGCCGACGTCGGCCAGCGCCCGCGTCGTCGCGGCGACGATGCCGAGCCGGTCCGCGCCGTGCACCGCCATCACGTACGGCTCGCCGGGGGACGCCGTGGCACCGTCCGGGGTGACCGTCCGGACGCTCGCCAGGAGACGGCCGTCGGCGGCGAGCGGGGCGAGCGCGGCCTCGACCTCGGCGGCGGCCGGGCCGACGCAGACCAGGGTCATCGCGAAGTGACCGCGTAACCGGGTCATCGTCGAGTCGGTGAGGTTCGCGCCGAGCCCGGCGAGCACCTCCGCCACGTCGGCCACGATGCCGGGCCGGTCCCGGCCGATGACGGTGATCGCGAGCTCGTTCATCCCGGCATTCTCCCCGACCAGCGCAGCGGCCGGACGTCGACCGCCGGGACCGCCCACGCTGCGGGACATCCCGGACATGACATCATCGGCGGCGCGATGACAGAACAGAGTTTCGCCGACCGGGTCAGCCGGTGGTACGAGCAGAACGCCCGCGACCTGCCGTGGCGCGGTCCCGACGTGAGCCCCTGGGCGATCCTGGTCAGCGAGGTCATGTTGCAGCAGACCCCGGTGGTACGGGTGCTGCCGGCGTGGCAGGCGTGGCTGGCCCGGTGGCCGGTGCCGGCCGCCCTGGCCGCCGACAGTCCGGCCGAGGCGATCCGGATGTGGGGGCGGCTCGGCTACCCCCGCCGGGCGGTACGCCTGCACGAGTGCGCGGTGGCCCTGGTGGACCGGCACGGTGGCGGGGTGCCGGACCAGCTGGACCAGTTGCTCGCCCTGCCCGGCGTCGGGACGTACACCGCGCGGGCGGTGGCGGCCTTCGCGTTCGGGCAACGACACCCGGTGGTGGACACCAACGTCCGTCGGGTGGTGGCGCGGGCGGTGGCCGGGGAGCCGGACGCCGGCCCGACCACCCGCCCGTCCGACCTGGTGGCGACGGAGGAGCTGCTGCCGGTCGAGCCGGCTGCCGCCGCGTTGGCGAGCGCGGCGTTCATGGAACTGGGGGCGGTGGTCTGCACCGCCCGGTCACCGCGCTGTGCGGTCTGTCCGGTGGAGACGGTCTGCGCCTGGCGGGCCTCCGGTCAGCAGGCGCCGGCCGGTCCGACCCGCCGCCCACAGCGGTACGCCGGCACCGACCGGCAGGTGCGCGGGCTACTGCTCGCGGTGTTGCGGGAGGCGACCGGCCCGGTGCCCCGGCCCCGGCTGGACCAGGTCTGGTCCGACGACGTACAACGTTCCCGTGCGCTGGCCGGACTGGTCACCGACGGGTTGGTGGAACCGGCCGGTACGGCCGCCTACCGACTCGTCGGCGACGCCCCCGCAGCAACCGGCCAGCCCCTCACCTGAGCGCGGTTGCGGGGTCACCCGGCAACCACATCCAGCCGGCGACGCAGCCACCCGTACGAGCACCCGGCAGCCACCCGTACGAGCACGCGGTGCACCACTGCTGCGGCTGCCCTGGCGCGAGCAAGGGGCGAGGGCTCGGCGGCTTTCGCCACCGGGCCCTCGCCTCGGTTGTTCGTCGGCCCCGCAGGTGGTGAGACCTGCCGGAGGGTCGACCGGTTACGCCGCCTCGTCCGCGCCCGTCGCGGCAGTGCCGCCGAGATCCGCCGGGACGGCGTCCGGCACGTCGACCGGCCGTTCCGCACCCCGGAAGACGAGCTTGGACTTGTCGATGTTCTCCGGGTCGCCCTCGCAGTCCACCACCACGATCTGACCCGGGATCAGCTCGTTGAAGAGGATTCGCTCGGAGAGGTTGTCCTCGATGTCGCGCTGGATCGTGCGACGCAGCGGACGGGCCCCGAGCACCGGGTCGAAGCCCTTGGTGGCCAGGTACTTCTTGGCGCTGTCGGTCAGCTCCAGACCCATGTCCTTGTTGCGCAGCTGGTTCTCGATCCGGGCGATCATGATGTCCACGATCGAGAGGATCTCCAGCTGGCGCAGCTGGTGGAAGACGATGGTGTCGTCGATCCGGTTGAGGAACTCGGGCCGGAAGTGCTGCTTCAGCTCGTCGTTGACCTTCTGCTTCATCCGGTCGTAGTTGGACTCGGAGTCCTCCGACGCCTGGAAGCCCATGGACACCGCCTTGGCCACGTCCCGGGTACCGAGGTTGGTGGTCAGGATGATGACGGTGTTCTTGAAGTCCACGATCCGGCCCTGGCCGTCGGTGAGCCGACCGTCCTCCAGGATCTGGAGCAGCGTGTTGAACACGTCCGGGTGGGCCTTCTCGATCTCGTCGAAGAGGACCACCGAGAACGGCCGACGCCGGACCTTCTCGGTCAGCTGCCCGCCCTCGTCGTAGCCGACGTAGCCGGGAGGCGCACCGACCAGCCGGGAGACGGTGTACCGGTCGTGGAACTCGGACATGTCGAGCTGGATCAGCGCGTCCTCGCTGCCGAAGAGGAACTCGGCGAGCGCCTTGGAGAGCTCGGTCTTACCGACACCGGAGGGCCCGGCGAAGATGAACGAGCCGGACGGGCGCTTCGGGTCCTTCAGGCCGGCCCGGGTACGCCGGATCGCCTTCGAGACCGCCTTGACCGCGTCCTCCTGGCCGATGACGCGCTTGTGCAGCTCGTCCTCCATGCGCAGCAGGCGGGAGGTCTCCTCCTCGGTCAGCTTGTAGACCGGGATGCCGGTCCAGTTGCCGAGGACCTCGGCGATCTGCTCGTCGTCGACCTCGCTGACGACGTCCAGGTCGCCCGCCTTCCACTCCTTCTCGCGCTGGGCCTTCTGGCCGAGGAGCTGCTTCTCCTTGTCGCGGAGCTGGGCGGCGCGCTCGAAGTCCTGCGCGTCGATCGCGGACTCCTTGTCCCGGCGGACCTGGGCGATCCGCTCGTCGAAGTCGCGCAGGTCCGGCGGCGCGGTCATCCGGCGGATCCGCATCCGGGCACCGGCCTCGTCGATCAGGTCGATCGCCTTGTCCGGCAGGAAGCGGTCGGAGATGTACCGGTCGGCCAGGGTCGCGGCGGCCACCAGGGCGGCGTCGGTGATGCTCACCCGGTGGTGTGCCTCGTACCGGTCGCGCAGGCCCTTGAGGATCTCGATGGTGTGGGCCAGCGAGGGCTCACCGACCTGGATCGGCTGGAACCGCCGCTCGAGCGCGGCGTCCTTCTCCAGGTGCTTGCGGTACTCGTCGAGGGTGGTCGCGCCGATGGTCTGGAGTTCGCCCCGGGCCAGCATCGGCTTGAGGATGCTGGCGGCGTCGATCGCCCCCTCGGCGGCACCCGCACCCACCAGGGTGTGGATCTCGTCGATGAAGAGGATGATGTCGCCGCGGGTGCGGATCTCCTTGAGCACCTTCTTGAGGCGCTCCTCGAAGTCACCGCGGTAGCGGGAGCCGGCGACCAGGGCACCGAGGTCGAGGGTGTAGAGCTGCTTGTCCTTGAGCGTCTCGGGCACCTCGCCCTTGATGATCTTCTGGGACAGCCCCTCCACCACGGCGGTCTTGCCGACGCCGGGCTCACCGATCAGGACCGGGTTGTTCTTGGTACGGCGGGACAGCACCTGCATGACCCGCTCGATTTCCTTCTCGCGCCCGATGACCGGGTCGAGCTTGCCCTCCCGGGCGGCCTGGGTCAGGTTGCGGCCGAACTGGTCCAGCACGAGGCTGGTCGACGGCGCGGCCTCGCCGGTGGCGGTGCCCGCGGCGGCCGGCTCCTTGCCCTGGTAGCCGGAGAGGAGCTGGATCACCTGCTGGCGGACCCGGTTGAGGTCGGCGCCCAGCTTGACCAGCACCTGAGCGGCGACACCCTCACCCTCGCGGATCAGGCCGAGCAGGATGTGCTCGGTGCCGATGTAGTTGTGGCCGAGCTGGAGCGCCTCGCGCAGCGAAAGCTCCAGCACCTTCTTGGCCCGGGGCGTGAACGGGATGTGCCCGCTCGGCGCCTGCTGGCCCTGGCCGATGATCTCTTCGACCTGCTGACGGACGCCCTCCAGGGAGATGCCGAGGCTCTCCAGGGCCTTTGCCGCGACACCCTCACCCTCGTGGATCAGGCCCAGCAGGATGTGTTCCGTACCGATGTAGTTGTGGTTGAGCATCCGGGCCTCTTCTTGGGCCAGGACGACAACCCGTCGCGCTCGGTCGGTGAACCGCTCGAACATGCCCTCGTGCTCCTCACGTGCCGTGCGCACTCGATCTTGATGGTCAAGACTCTTGGCGGGGCCGGTGCGCGGACGACCGGGGTGGGCGTCCGTGCCTCCTTACTCTATCGCCGCGAACCGACTCCGCTGAGGTCGTGTGTCCCCGCTCGGCGCCGGGTTCGCGTCGTTTTACCCAACCGTCCGCGCTCAGGAGGTGTTCCGGGCGCCTGTCCTGTACGCGCAGAGCGAAATTCGCTGGGCCGGTGGACGGGGGTCGACGGGCCTCCGGGCCTCCGAACGGCCTTCCACAGGCTGTGGACAACTCCTCCACCGGTTGTGGACAACGTCCGTTCCGCCGGTTTCCTTCCCGGCGGCGCGCACGGCGTCACCCGACGGTCCCCTGAGCCGCCGCCGGCCGTGACGGGACGACCCCGGGTGGGCCGCCCGGTGACGAACGGCGGACCCGGTGACGAACGGTGACGAACGGCGGAGCCGGTGACGAACGATGGGAGTCGGTGACGGAGCGACGCCGGCCCGGAGCGGGTGCTCCGGGCCGGCGTCGGTGTCGCTCGGTCGAGGGCCGACGTCAGTGACCGGCCTTCGCGTGGAACTCGTCGACGATCTCCTGCGGGATGCGCCCCCGGTCGGAGATCTCCCGTCCCTCCCGCTTCGCCCAGTCCCGGATCGCCTTGTTCTGCGCCCGGTCCGCGGTGGCGCCGCCCCGGCCGCGCGCGGCCCGACCGCCGACCACCACGCCCCCTCGACCGACCTTCGAGCCGGCCGCGACGTAGGGGGCGAATAGCTCCCGCAATTTCTCGGCGTTCTTGTTGGAGAGGTCGATCTCGTACTGAACGCCGTCGAGCGCGAACTTGACGGTCTCGTCGGCGTCTCCGCCGTCCAGGTCATCGACCAGCTTGTGAATGATCTGCTTGGCCACGTGCCATTCCTTTCGAGCAGGTTCTCCTGCTAACAAGAGCACAATAGCGGGCACGATGCTGACCCCGTCAATAGGACGGCGGATTCACCCGACGAGTAGGCTCGCTACTCTGGGCGCACCAAGGGGAAGAGGATCGTTTCCCGAATTCCCAGGCCGGTCAGGGCCATCAACAGCCGGTCGATTCCCATTCCCATACCCCCGGCGGGCGGCATTCCGTACTCCATGGCCCGCAGGAAGTCCTCGTCGAGCCGCATGGCCTCGTCGTCACCACGGGCCCCCAGCGCCGCCTGGGCGACCAGCCGCTCCCGCTGCACCACCGGGTCCACCAGCTCGGAGTACGCGGTGGCCAGCTCGAAACCGAGGACGTAGAGGTCCCACTTCTCGGCCAGGCCGGGCTCGTGCCGGTGCCCCCGGGTCAGCGGGCTGGTCTCCTCGGGGTAGTCCCGCACGAAGGTGGGCTCCTGGAGGCCCGGCACCACCAGCTCCTCGAAGAGTTCCTCGGCGAGCTTGCCCGAACCCCACTTCGGGTCGACGGAAAGACCGACCTTCTCCGCGTACTGCACCAGACGGGCGTGCTCGGTGCGGACGGTGACCTCCTCGCCGAGCGCCTCGGAAAGCGCACCGAAGAGCGTCACCGAGCGCCACTCGCCGCCGAGGTCGAACTCCCGGCCGTCGGCGTGGGTCACCGTGGTGGACCCGGCCACCGCGGTCGCCGCCCGCTGCACCAGATTCCGGGTGAGCGCGGCCATCGTGTCGTAGTCGCCGTACGCCTCGTACGCCTCGAGCATCGCGAACTCGGGCGAGTGCGAAGAGTCGATGCCCTCATTACGGAAGTTACGGTTGATCTCGAAGACCCGGTCGACGCCGCCGACCACGGCCCGCTTGAGAAACAGTTCCGGGGCGATTCGTAGATAGAGATCCGTACCCAACGCATTGCTGTGCGTCACGAATGGGCGTGCCGCGGCCCCGCCGTGCAGGAGCTGGAGCATCGGGGTCTCGACCTCGATGAATCCCTCACCGTGCAGACAGTCGCGCAGGCTGCGCACCGCCGCCGCCCGCGTCCGCACCATCTGGCGGGCCTGCGGACGGACGATCAGGTCGACGTACCGTTGCCGGACCCGGGCCTCCTCGCTGAGCGGCTTGTGCGCCACCGGCAGCGGTCGCAGCGCCTTGGCGGTGACCGCCCACTGCTCGACCAGCACGGACAGTTCCCCCCGCCGGCTGGTGATCACCTCGCCGGTGACGCCGACGAGGTCGCCCAGGTCGACCTGGCGCTTCCAGTCCTCCAGCCGCTCGGGACCGACCCGGTCCAGCGAGAGCATCGCCTGCAACTCGGTGCCGTCGCCGTCCCGCAGCGTGGCGAAGCAGAGCTTGCCGGTGTTCCGTACGAAGATCACCCGGCCGGTGACCGCGACCCGGTCGCCGGTGGCGGTGTCGGTGGGCAGGTCGACGTACTTCTCCCGGACCGCGGCCAGGGTGCTGGTGCGGGGATAGCCGATCGGGTAGGGCTCCACACCGTCGGCGAGCATCCGGTCACGCTTCTCCCGGCGGACCTTCATCTGCTCGGGAAGGTCGTCGGCGGGATCGATCGGCACGGGGTTCTGCTCGGTCACGGCATGCGTCCTCAGCGGGAGAAATCGGGTGGGTCCAAGGCACGAGCCTACTCAAGCCCCTCCGGGGGCCGGCACTCGATAACCTGCCGGCATGGTCGATTCCACCCACGCGCTGTCGTTCGGCACGGCCGCCGCCGAGTACGACCGGTTCCGGCCCCGCTATCCGGAGGCGGCCCTGCGCTGGGCGCTCGCCGGCCTCGCCCCGTCCGCCCGGATCGTCGACCTGGGCGCCGGCACCGGCATCCTGACCCGGAGCCTGCTGGCGCTCGGGCACCCGGTGGACGCCGTGGAACCCGACCCCGGGATGCGGGCCCGGTTCGCCGCCACCACACCCGACGGCACCGCCCTGGCCGGCACGGCCGAAGCGATGCCGCTGCCCGACGGGCACGCCGACGCGGTGCTGGCCGGCCAGGCGTACCACTGGTTCGACCGCGAGCGCGCACACCCGGAGATCGCCCGGGTGCTGCGGCCCGGCGGCACCCTCGCGCTGGTCTGGAACCTGCGCGACGACCGGACGCCCTGGGTGACCGAGCTGAGCCGGATCGCCGAGATCGGCGACACCGTCGACAACCTGCTGGCGAGCGTCACCGACGTCGGCCCCCGGTTCGCCGCCCCGGAGTGGGCCGAGTTCCCGCACGCCACCGTGCTCACCCCGGACGAGCTGCTCGGCATGGTGCACACCCGCTCGCACTACCTGACCGCGACGCCGGAGCGCCGGCGACAGGTCGACCGGGAACTGCGCGACCTGCTCCGCTCCCATCCCGACCTGGCCGGCCGGGAGACCCTCGTCCTGCCGTACCGGACGTTGGTGCTCCGCGCCCGCCGGCACTGACCCCTCCCCGGCCGGCCCCGCCGCGGGACGCCCCGCAGGGCCGCCGGCACCGATCCCGCCCGGCCGGCTCCGCCACCGGACGCCGCAGGGCCGCCGAACGGTCCCGACGCCCTCAGTTGTTGCGCTCGTAGACCATGCGCAGACCGATCAGGGTGATCATCGGTTCGTGGTGGGTGATGGTGCGACACTCGTTGATCACCAGCGAGGCCAGCCCACCGGTGGCGATCACCGCCCTGACCTCGCCCAGCTCCTCGGTCATCCGCTCGACGATCCGGTCCACCTGGCCGGCGAAACCGAAGTAGAGGCCGGACTGGAGGCACTCGACGGTGTTCTTGCCGATCACCGACCGGGGCTTCGTGGCCTCGACCTTGCGCAGCTGGGCCGCGCGGGCGGCGAGGGCGTCGAAGGAGATCTCGATGCCCGGCGCGAACGCCCCGCCCAGGAACTCGCCCCGACCGCTGATCACGTCGAAGTTGGTGGTGGTGCCGAAGTCCACCACGATCGACGGCCCGCCGTAGAGGGTGTACGCGGCGAGCGTGTTGACCACCCGGTCCGACCCGACCTCCTTGGGATTGTCGATGGCGAGCTGCACCCCCGTCCGCACCCCCGGCTCGACGACCACGCTGGGCAGGTCGCCGTAGTAGCGGGCCAGCATGGTCCGGAGCGAGCGGAGCGCGGCCGGCACGGTGGAGCAGGCGGCGACTCCGGTGATCTCCACCGCGTCCCCCGCGAGCAGGCCCCGGAACATCAGGCCCAGCTCGTCCGCGGTCGAACGGGCGTCGGTCTTGATCCGCCAGGAGTGCACCAGCCGGTCCCCGTCGAAGGTCGCCAGCACGGTGTTGGTGTTTCCGATGTCGATGCAGAGCAGCACGCACGCAGCCTAGACAACGCCGGCAGCGATCACCCGGTGCGCAGGTCCAACGCGATGTCCAGGATCGGCGAGGAGTGGGTCAACGCGCCCACCGACAGGTAGTCCACACCGGTGGCGGCGTACTCGGCGGCGACGTCCAGGGTCAGCCCGCCGGTCGCCTCCAATTCGGCCCGGTCACCCACCGCCGCCACCACCTCGGTCAGCGTCGCCGGGGTCATGTTGTCCAGCAGCAGGAAGTCCGCGCCGGCCTCGACCGTCTCCACCGCCTCGGCCAGCGTGTCCACCTCCACCTGCACCGCCACCCCGGGGAACGCCTCGCGCACCCGCCGGTAGGCGGCGGCGATCCCGCCGGCCGCGAACTTGTGGTTGTCCTTGATCATCGCGACGTCGTGCAGGCCCATCCGCTTGTTGGTACCGCCGCCGGCCCGCACCGCGTACTTCTCCAGGGAGCGCAGCCCCGGAGTGGTCTTCCGGGTGTCCAGCACCATCGCCTTCGTACCGGCCAGCACGTCCGCCCAGGCCCGGGTGTGGGTGGCCACCCCGGAGAGCCGGCAGAGCAGGTTGAGCGCCGTCCGCTCGGCGGTGAGCAGCGACCGGGTCGGGCCGGTCACCGTGGCCAGCACGGCCCCCCGCGTCACCCGCGCGCCGTCGGCCGCCAGCAGGGACACCTCCACCGTACGGTGGTCGCCGGTCACCGGGCCGACCAGCTCGAACACGGCCGCCGCGACGGCCAGCCCGGCGACCACGCCGTCGGCGCGGGCCACCAGGTCGGCCGTGTCGGTCTGCTCGGCCGGGATGGTGGCGAGGCTGGTGACGTCCCGGAACTCCGGGCCGAGGTCCTCCCGCAGGGCGTTCTCGACGATCCGCCGCACCTCGGACGGGTCGAGCCCGGCCTCCCGCAGCGCCTGCTCCGTCCACTCCCTCATCGGGCCTCCTCGGTTCGTGACCGCCCGGCCCGCCGGACCGGTCCACTCCGCACGCTCACGCGGACTCCTCCCACCGCTGGGTCAGCCGGCCGCCGGCCCCGATCGCGCCGACCAGGTGGCCGCGCCAGCTGTCGTCGGCCGTCGGGAAGTCCTCCCGCCAGTGGCAACCCCGGGTCTCCCGACGGGCGTACGCGGCGGCGACCAGCGTCGACGCCACCGTGACCAGGTTCGTCGCCTCCCAGCTCGCCGTACGGGGCTCGCCCCGCCCCGCGCCGAGTTCGGTCAGCGTCCCCGCCGTCGCGGCCAGGGTCTCCGCCGAGCGGAGCACCCCCGCGCCCCGGGTCATCGCCCGTTGCAGCGCCGGGGTCACCTCCGCCGGCACCACCCAGCCACCCCCGCCCCGCCACGCGCCGGTCGGCGCGGGCTGCGCCTGCTCGGGCAGGCTCCGGGCGATGTCCTCGGCGATCCGCCGGGAGAAGACCAACCCCTCCAGCAGCGAGTTGCTGGCCAGCCGGTTCGCCCCGTGCACACCGGTGCAGGCCACCTCGCCGCAGGCGTACAGGCCGGGGATGGAGGTCTGGCCGCGCAGGTCCGTGCGGACGCCGCCGGACGCGTAGTGGGCCGCGGGCGCGACCGGGATGAGGTCGGTCGCCGGGTCCACCCCGATGGCCAGGCAGGAGGCCACGATGGTCGGGAAGCGGCGGGCCAGGTGCACGCCGCCCAGGTGCCGGGCGTCGAGGTAGACGTGGTCGGCGCCACTGGCCAGCAGCACCCGGTGGATGCCCTTGGCCACCACGTCCCGGGGAGCCAGCTCGGCCAGCTCGTGCTGCCCCACCATGAACCGCTTGCCGTCCGCGTCGACCAGGTGCGCGCCCTCGCCGCGCAGCGCCTCGGAGACCAGCGGCTGTTGGGCGTGCCCGGCCCCGGGAATCCGGGCCCGCTCGGGCACGATCAGCGCGGTCGGATGGAACTGCACGAACTCGACGTCGGTGACGGCCGCGCCGGCCCGCAGGGCCAGCGCGACACCGTCCCCGGTCGACACGGCCGGGTTGGTGGTCGCCGCGAAGATCTGCCCCATTCCGCCGGTGGCCAGGACCACCGCGCGGGCCAGCAGCGCGCCGACCCCGTCCTCGCTGCCCTCGCCGAGCACGTGCAGGGTGATCCCGCAGGCCCGGCCGAGCCCGCCGGGGCCGTCCCCGGGAGCCCGCAGCAGATCCAGCACCAGGGCGTGCTCGACCAGGCGGATCCACGGGTCGCGGCGGACCGCGGCGTGCAGCGCCCGCTGCACCTCCGCGCCGGTGGCGTCCCCGCCGGCGTGCACGATCCGGTCCGCCCGGTGCCCGCCCTCCCGGGTCAGCATCAGCGATCCGTCCGGGTGCCGGTCGAACTCCGCCCCGATCCGCATCAGCTCCCGCAGCCGGGTGGGCCCCTCCTCCACCAGCACCCGCACCGCCGCCGGGTCACAGAGCCCCACCCCGGCGACCTCGGTGTCGTACGCGTGCGCGTCCGGCGTGTCCGCCGGGTCGAGCACGGCGGCGATGCCCCCCTGCGCCCAGCGGGTCGAGCCCTCGTCGATGTTCACCTTGGTGACCACGGTGACGTGCAGCCCCGCCTCCCGCAGGTGCAGCGCGGCGGTCAGGCCGGCGACCCCGGACCCGACCACGATCACGTCGGTGGTCTCGACCCAGCCGGGCTCGGGCGCGGCCAGCAGCGGGGGAACGCCGGGCAGCGCGACGGTCGACAGCTCCATGGGCACAGTCAACCGCGTCGTCCCCGGTCGCGCAGCGGCGGGGCCGCACCGAGTGGCGCGGCCGACCCGCCGCCCCGGCCCGGGGTGGTCGGGGCGGTCAGCGGGTACGGATGGGCAGGGTCTTCGGACCGGCTCCCTTGAGCGAGCGGGTCACCGTGCGGTCGCTGAGCCAGAGGTAGCAGCGCACGCCCCGGTCACCGGCCTTCCAGCGCCCCTGGCCCGGCGGGCGTACCACCAGGTCGGTGCGGAACCGCAGGTAGCTGTCGGCCGGCAGGCCGGCGTAGCGGGCGAGGACCGACCAGCAGCCGGTGTGGACCGGGGCCCAGTCGGCGGGCTTCGCCGGGTACGGGGTGTCCGGCGCCTTCCACACCCCGACGAACTCCGCGTTGTGTGCCTTCGCACAGTCGGCCGGGGTGACCGCCTGCACGCCCAACTCGGGGCCGGTACGCGCGTTCTGGCAGCCCAGCCGGAGCGGGGAGGCCGCCTTGAGGGCGTCGCGCAGGCTGCCGGAGCGCAGGACCGTCCGGCCGCTCCGTTCGACGGTGTCGACCTCGGTGACGTCGCACCGGTACCAGCGGGCACCGCCCGCCCAGCCCACCGTGGACGGCAGCGCCACCCCGAGTCGTAGCCGACCGGCCCGCCACTCGTCACCGACGTACGCCGAGGTGCGGGTGTCACACTCGGCGAAGGCGGCCCGCATCGGCGACGAGTCGACCGCCGGCAGGGCGGTGACCGTGGGCGCAAAGGTGCCCACGTGCGCGGTCTCCACCCGGTGCGGGAGGCCGCAGTCCACCGGCTCGACGGTGGTGGGCCGGACCACGTCGGCGAAGTCGGCCACCTGGCAGACCCCGACCGGCGGCACGAACGGCCCGGGGGCGGCCAGGGCGGCCCAGTCGTCGACCAGGTCGCCGTCCAGCCCTGCGGTGTCGGCGCAGCCGGTCAGCAGGGTGGCCGTCAGCAACCCGGCGGCCAGGCTCCTCCTCGCACGGCGCATCGCGGCCTCCCCCAGCCAGCGGCCGTCGCCCGACGGCGCGCGGTAAGGGTAACCAGAAATGACCCTCCGGTAACAGAGCGGATGGGCGGGCCGGAACCGGACGCTCGGCCCGGTACCGCCCTCGCGACCGGCCGGCGGCGACGGGTCAGCGGACGGCGACCAGGTCCCCGCGTACCGGGTCGCCGACCATGCCGGGGGCCACCCCGGCCGGGTCGGCCCCCAGCTCGATGACCCGGTTGTCGGCGTCCACGTGCACCACCCGGGGCTGGTACGTCCGCGCCTCGGCGTCGTCCATCTGGCCGTACGAGATGAGGATGACCAGGTCACCGGGGTGCACCAGGTGCGCGGCGGCCCCGTTGATGCCGATCACGCCGCTGCCCCGCTCGCCGGGGATGACGTAGGTCTCCAGCCGCGCGCCGTTGGTGATGTCCACGATCGCCACCTGCTCGCCGGGGAGCAGGTCGGCGGCGTCGAGGAGGTCCTGGTCCACGGTCACCGAGCCGACGTAGTGCAGGTCGGCCTGGGTCACCGTGGCCCGGTGGATCTTCGACTTCAGCATCGTGCGGTACATCGGAGTCGCCTCTCGCGCATCGGGTGCCGGACCGGGCCGGCCGGGCCCGGGTGGCATGGTCATCGGGGGTCGAGCCGGATCGCCAGGTTGTCGATGAGCCGCGTCGTGCCGACCCGTGCCGCGATCAGCAGCCGGGCCGGACCGGTGACCGGACCGGGTTCCAGGTCCGGGTCGGCGAGGGCCAGGTAGTCCAGTTCCACGTCCGGCCCGTCGTGCTGGTAGAAGGCGGCGTTGGCGGCGGCCAGCACGTCGGCGGCGGTCGCGCCGTCGGAGGCGGCCAGCGAGCCCGCGTGCAGCGCCGCCGACAGGCTCCGCGCGGTGGCCCGCTCGGTCGGGGACAGGTAGCGGTTGCGGCTGGACAGGGCGAGCCCGTCCGGCTCGCGGACCGTCGGCACACCGACCACCCGGACCGGCACGTCGAGGTCGCGGACCATCCGCCGGACCAGGGTGAGCTGCTGGTAGTCCTTCTCGCCGAAGAAGGTGAGGTCGGCCCGGGTGAGCTGGAGGAGCTTCAGGACCACGGTGAGCACCCCGTGGAAGAAGCCGGGGCGGCTCTCCCCCTCCAGTTCGCCGCCGAGCCGGCCCGGGTCGAGGCGCACCCGGGATGCCCCGTCCGGGTACATCTCCGCCACCGACGGGGCGAAGACGAGGTCCGCCCCGGCCCGCCGGCACACGTCGAGATCCTCGTCGAGGGTGCGCGGGTACCGGTCGAAGTCCTCGTTCGGCCCGAACTGCAACGGGTTGACGAAGACCGTCACCAGCACGTGATCGGCCTGCTCCCGGGCCGCCCGCAGCAGCGACTCGTGCCCGGCGTGCAGGGCGCCCATGGTCATCACCACCCCGACCGTGCCGGTCAGGGCGGACCGCGCCGCCGCCAGCTCCGCGCGGGTGTGCACCACCGTGGTCACGCCGCCGCCTCCCCGGGTACGCCGGCCAGCACTCCGAGCAGCGGCTCCGCGTCCACCGGACGGAGCCGCCCGGCGGCGATCGCCCGGTCGGCGGTCCGCCGGGCCAGCGCGAGGTACGCCCCGACCGCGTCCGGTGCGGTCGCCGTCAACCGCTCGAGATGCCGCGCGACGGTGCCGGCGTCGCCGCGCGACACCGGGCCGGTCAACGCGTCGTCCCCGAGCCGCAGGGCGTTCTCCAGGGCCGCCCGCAGCAGCGGGGCCAGCACCCGGGTCGGCTCGTCCACCCCGGCGTCGCGCAGCCGGTCGGCTGCCTCGTTGACCAGCGTGACCAGGTGGTTCGCGCCGTGTGCCAGGGCGGCGTGGTACAGCGGCCGGTCGGGTTCGGCGATCCACTCCGGCACGCCGCCGAGGTCGGCGACCAGCCGGGCGGCCAGCGTCCGCAGCTCCGGCGGGGCGGTCACCCCGTACGAGACGCCGGGCAGGCGGTCGAGGTCGTCGGGCGTACCGGTGAAGGTCATCGCGGGGTGCAGCGCCAGCGGCCGGGCGCCCACCTCGGCCGCCGGGGCGAGCGCGCCGAGCCCGTGCGCGCCGGAGGTGTGCGCGACCACCTGGCCGGGGCGGAGAACGCCGCTCTCCGCGAGCCCCGCCACCACGGCGGTGAGCGCGTCGTCCGGGACCGCGACGAACAGCAGGTCGGTGGCGGCTCGGGCGACCGCCAGCACCGGGCGACGCGGAACGGCGGGCAGCAGCCGGGCGATCCGGGCGGTGGAGGCGGTGGAGACCCCGGCGGCGGCGACCACCCGGTGACCGGCGGCGGTGAGCGCCGCGCCCAGCACGGCACCGACCCGGCCGGCACCGATCACGCCGACCGTGAGGTGGCGGGGAAAGACGGGAACGGAGCCCGACGGTACGACGACGCCGGTGGGCGCGCCGGGGCGCGGGCGCAGGGATGCGCTCATGGCGGTGATCCAGTCCTCGGAGGTGGGTACCGGTCAGCGCAAGTATGCGCCGTGGTCAGCGGGCGGCACAGACAGGTGTGAAAACCTTCACCAGCCAGGTGGGGCCCCGGCCCGGACGGAGCGGGCGGCCCGCTGACCGTAGGGTCGGCACGTGACCCCACCTGAACCCGGGACGCGCTGATGGACACCGGCTGGCGGGCGGCGATGACCACGGCGCTCTACGGTCCTGACGGCTTCTTCGTGGCCGGCACCGGCCCGGCGACGCACTTCCGGACCAGTGTGCACGCGTCCCCGGTGTTCGGCGCGGCGCTGCTGCGGCTGGTCGGGGCGGTCGACACGGCGCTCGGGCATCCCGACCGGCTGGACGTGGTCGACGTGGGCGCGGGCCGGGGTGAACTGCTCACCACCCTCGCCCGGCTCGCCGCCGGCCCCGCGACCGGCGGGCTCGCCAGCCGCACCGACCAGGCCGGTCGCCGCACCCGGGAGGCCGACCACCACGCCGACCAGACCGGTCGCCACCCGGACCGGGCCGGTGGTGGCCCGGCGGACGGTGCCGGGCCACCACCGCCGCTGGCGGACCGGCTCCGGCTCACCGCGGTCGAGGTGGCTCCCCGGCCGGCCGGGCTGTCACCCGCCGTCGACTGGCGGGACCGGCCGCCGGACGGGATCACCGGACTGCTGCTGGCCACCGAGTGGCTGGACAACGTGCCGCTGGACGTCGCGGTGGCCACCGACGACGGCTGGCGCACCGTGCTGGTCGACCCGGCCGGCGTCGAGTCGGTCGGCGGGCCGGTCGACCCCGCCGACGCCGAGTGGCTGGCGACCTGGTGGCCGGCGGCGGCGCCCGGCGGACGGGCCGAGATCGGGCGGACCCGGGACGCGGCCTGGGCGGCGGCCGTACGCGCCGTCGACCGGGGACTCGCCCTGGCCGTCGACTACGGGCACCTGCGCTCGGGCCGGCCGCTCGACGGGACGCTCACCGGGTACCGGGCCGGGCGGCAGGTGCCGCCGGTACCGGACGGTTCCCGTGACCTCACCGCACACGTCGCCGTGGACGCGGTCGGCGTCGCCGGCTCGGCGGTGACCGGTACGCCGTACACGCTGCTCGGTCAGCGGGAGGCGCTCCGGGCGCTCGGGGCCGACGGCGGCCGGCCGCCGCTGACCCTGGCCTCCACCGACCCGGCCGGCTACGTCCGCGCGCTCGCCGCCGCGTCGGCGGTCGCCGAACTGACCGATCCGGCGGGGCTCGGCGGGCACTGGTGGCTGCTGCAACCGGTGGGTATCCCCGCGCCGCCGCTGGCACCGTCCGGGTCCACCCTGCCGGCGGCCCCCTGAGCCGCGTTCGTGGCACGATGTCGGGCATGACCACCGACGCCGGGAGCCTGCGTGAGTTGACCGTCGGCACCGGTGCCGGTCTGGACACCGCCGACATGGTGCTCAACATCGGCCCGCAGCACCCCTCCACGCACGGGGTGCTCCGGCTGAAGCTGGTGCTCGACGGCGAGCGGGTCGTCGCCTGCGAGCCGATCGTCGGGTACATGCACCGGGGGGCCGAGAAGCTCTTCGAGGTCCGCGACTACCGGCAGATCATCGTGCTGGCCAACCGGCACGACTGGCTGTCCGCCTTCTCCAACGAGCTGGGCGTGGTGCTCGCCGTCGAGCGGCTGATGGGGCTGGAGGTGCCGGAGCGGGCGGTCTGGCTGCGTACCGCCCTCGCCGAGCTGAACCGGGTGCTCAACCACCTGATGTTCCTCGGGTCGTACCCGTTGGAGATCGGCGCGATCACCCCGATGTTCTACGCCTTCCGGGAACGGGAGACGCTCCAGACGGTGCTGGAGGAGGTCTCCGGCGGTCGGATCCACTACATGTTCAACCGGGTCGGTGGGCTCAAGGAGGAGGTGCCGGCCGGCTGGACGAGCCGGGCCCGGACCGCCATCGACGAGGTGCGCCGCCGCCTGCCCGACCTGGACCACCTGATCCGGCGCAACGAGATCTTCCTGGCCCGGACGGTCGGGATCGGCGTGCTCTCCGCCGCCGACGCCGCCGCGTTCGGTGCCTCCGGCCCGGTCGCCCGCGCCTCCGGGCTCGACCTCGACCTGCGGCGGGACGAGCCGTACCTCGCCTACGGGGAACTGGACGTCCCGGTGGTCACCCGCACCACCGGGGACTGCCACGCCCGCTTCGAGGTGCTGCTCGACCAGGTGTACGTCTCACTCGACCTCGCCCAGCAGTGCCTGGACCGGGTGGACCGGCTCACCGGACCGGTCAACACCCGGCTGCCGAAGGTGGTGAAGGCCCCCGAGGGGCACACCTACGCCTGGACCGAGAACCCGCTCGGCATCAACGGCTACTACCTGGTCTCGCGGGGCGAGAAGACGCCGTGGCGGTTGAAGCTGCGCACCGCGTCGTACGCCAACGTGCAGGCGCTGGCCACCCTGATCCCCGGTTGCCTGGTGCCCGACCTCGTGGCGATCCTCGGCTCGATGTTCTTCGTGGTCGGGGACATCGACAAGTAGCCGCCGGGGCGGGCCGCTCGCCGAGGGGAAGACAGCCGCCGGGGAGCCCGGTCAGCGCCGGGAAGACCGCCGCCGGGGAGCCCGGTCAGCGCCGGGAAGACCGCCGCCGGGGAGCCCGGTCAGCGCCAGCGCTCCGGGGAGTCGTCGGCGCGTTCCTCGTACCTCCGGGGGGACCGGCCGTACCGGTCCGGGTCGGGCTCCGACCGCCGTGCCCGGGGCGACGGCTCCGGCCAGTCGTCGGTCTGCCGCCCGCCGCGCCGCGCCGACCACCCGGGTGCCGGCCCCGACCCGTGCGGCGTCGGCCCCGGGTCCGCCGGACGACCGCTCCGCGCCGGTCGCCACTGCTCCGGCACCGGCACCCCACCCGGCGGCAGGGCCCGGTCCGGGTCGGGTCGGTGGTCGCCCCGGGGGTACTCCCGACCGCCTCCACGACCCGGCTCGTCCCGGTGGTACCCGTCGTCCGGGTGCCCCCGCCGGGACCGCCGGACGGCCGCCCAGTGGTCCTCCATCCGCAGCTCGGTGCCGTCGTCGTCGGCGTGCACGGCCGCCCGCCGCTCACCCATCCGCACCTCCCGGCCGTGCTCGTCGTCGCGGACGGTCGCCCACCGGCCACCGGCCCGGACCTCGGACCAGTCGTCGGCACCGGCGTCCGCCGCCGGGTACGTCCGGGCGGGACCGGGCCGCTCCGCCGCGCCCCGCCGGGACCGACCATCGCCACCGGCTTGCCCGGTCCGCTCCCCGCCCGGGGATCCGTACCGCTCGTCGGCAACGCCGTACCGGCCACCGGCCGGGGCGCGCCAGTCCGGGTCCGGGGCGCCGCCGGGACCGGGCCAGTCACGGGCGCCGGCCGACCCCGACCGGTCGTCCGGCCCGGACCAGGGCCGCGCTCCGGCGGGGCCGGATCCGGTCGGCGGGGCGTCCCAGGAGCGGTCGTGGTGTTCCGGAGGGGGCCCCGGCCGGGCCGACCCGCGGGAGCGGCCCGACCGGCCGTGTTCCTCGCGTGCCGGATAGCCGTCCCACCGGTCGGCCCGCTCCGGGGCGTGCCCCGTCCAGGGCTGCTCCTCCGGGGGCGTCCACCGGCCGTAGCCGTCGCCCGACCCCGGATCCGGGGCGGTGCCGTCGACGATGGTGTGCCGGGTGGTCACGTGGACGGTCTCGGTGTGCCGGACCACGCCGACCGGACGGGGCACCTCCGGACCGGGTGCGGCTCCGGGACGGACGTCGGGTCCGTCGGAGCGGGACGGACCGCCGTACACTCCGCCGGTCGCGCGGCCGGCGGCATACCCGGACGCCGCGCGGGGTCGGTTGGCCGGCTCCTGGTCGGCGTACCAGTCCCCGTCCGCCCGGTGGTCGCGGTACGGCTCACCGTCCGGCTCGGCTGCCCGTCGGCGCCCGGTGGCAGGCTCCGCCGAGCGGCGGCGACCGTCCTCCTGGTCGACGGCGCGGCGCCGGCCGCCCTGCGGCTCCCCGACCCGGCGGCGGTCGTCCTCCTCCGGGTCCGCCGGCCGGCGGTCGTCCTCCTCCGGATCCCCGGCACGGCGCCGTCCCGGCGCGGACCCGGTCGACCGGTGGTCGGTCGGGGCGGCCGGGCGCGGGCCGTGGTCCCGCCGGGTGTCCTCCGGTTCCGGCTCGTCGGCGGCCGTCCGGATCGGGTCCGCCCCGGCCGCGTCGGCCACCGCCACCCGCGCCCGCCCGGCCCGGGGGCCGGTGACCGGTGCGGGCGCTCCCTCGTCGATCCGGCCCCCCGCCGGCTCGGCGGACCACCGGGCCGGTTCGGCGGCCGGACGGGCGGAGTGGGCGACGGCGGCGAGTTCGGCCCGCAACTCGTCGACCTCGTCGGCGAGCTGCCGCACCTCGGCGGCGGCGTTCGGGCGGAGGGCGATCGACAGGCCGATCATGGCCACCGCGGTGATCGCCAGCACGGCGGCGACCCGCAGCAGGCCGTTGCCGTCGGCGACCAGCAGCAGCAACGCCGCGAGCGCGGCGGCCGCCAGACCGGCCCGGAACAGGAGGGTCAGCCGCGACGAGACGCGATTGTCGTCCAAGGAGACCGGAGCGGGCATGGGTGTGCAGCCTACCGAGCGTTCCCGGGACGAAAAAGGCCGACGGCGCCCGATTCCGGGCGCCGTCGGCGATCGTCACGGTCGGGGTGCGCGCCCACCAGCGCGAACGGCGCGGATCCCCGCATCCCCGACGAGGGCCGACTCAGGCCGCCGCGAGCGCCCCGTCCGAGGAGAGGACCAGGCCGACGCTGGCGGCGCCGGTCTTCAGGGCGTTCTTGGTCTGCGGGCCGGCGGCGTCCAGGGAGCTGAACGAACCAGCCTTGAAGTTGTAGACCTCGACCAGGCCGGCCTGGCACTTCGGCCGCTGCGGGCACTCCGGCGGACCGGCGAGCACCGTGTCGGCACCGGAGCACTTCTCGGCGAGCTGGGTGAGGGTGGTCACCCCGTACTTGTCGGAGAAGGCCTTGGTGACCGCGAAGGCGTTCTGGTCCTGGGCGGCCGAGGGGGTGCCGAAGGTGAGGCCGGCCTTCTCCCCGGCGGCCCGGAGCGCGGCGACGGTCTTCTCCAGGTCCGGCGAGGAGACCGGCGGGGCGTCCTTGCCGTTGGCCTTGGTGTTGAGGAACTCGGCCAGCGTCGCGGCGTACTCCGGGACCACCTGGATCTCGCCCTTCTCCAGGGCCGGCTCGTACAGTTCCCGGCTGCCGATCTGCTGCACCTTCACCTGGTAACCGGCGGCGGTCAGCACGATCCGGTACAGCTCGCCGAGGGTCTGGTTCTCGCTGAAGTTGGCCGCCCCGACCACGAGCGGGCCACCGGGCCCCTTGGCGATGCCGTCGGTCAGGTTGTTCGCCGTGGCGAACTCCTCGGCCGCCGCCTTCGGGGTCTTGCGGTCCACGTCGACGGCCTTGTTGAGCGCGATCAGCTTCGGCGTGTCGAGCGCCGCCGAGACCTTGTCGAGTGCCGCGACGAGCTGCGGGTTCGCCACCTTCGCGTTGATCGCCGGAAGGACGTTGTCGGTGTTCTGGAGCTTCTTGTCGTCGTCGAGGACGATCAGTTGCTCACCGGCGACCGGGGCGCAGCCCGCACCGGAGGAACCCGCCTCCGGAGCTTCGGTACCGGAGGAACCAGCGTCACCGCAACCGGTGAGGAGTCCGGCCGCGGCGAGTGCGCCAACCGCGCCGATCGCCAGTCGAGTACGTGCGCGCATCATCAGCCCGCCTCCTGTGTCCCGGCGCGACCCGTCCGGGCCGGCCGCGTGTCCGACGGGCGATCGTCCTGCCGCCCGTGCTTCTCCGCGAGTCCGTCCCGCGCGAGAGTTCCACGAGCCATTCTCGCGGATTCACGCGAGGCGCACTCGCAGAAGTTCCACGAAACACTTTCGGCGGCGCAGGGACAACCCACGCGGCGGACTTTGTCGCCGGATCGTCACCCGTCGACCGGGCGGACGCCCTGCCGGGTGCCGGGACGGGTCAGCTGCCGGCCACGGCGCTCGCCGCGCGGCGTCCGGCCCCGCGTCGGGCGCGCCGCAGGGGGCGCGGGGTGACCAGCCGTTCGACCAGGGCCAGCAGCAACTCGACCAGGATCGCCAGTCCGGCCACCAGCAGGCCACCGGCGAGGATCTGCCCACCGCCGGCCGCGATGTCCAGGCCGAAGCCGGCCCGGATGATCTGGCCGAGCCCGCCCCCGTTGACGAAGGAGGCGAGGGCGGCGGTGGCGACCACCTGGACGGCGGCGGTCCGGAACCCGGCCGCGAGGTACGGCACCGCCAGCGGCAGTTCCACCCCGCGCAGCACCTGCCACCCGGAGAAGCCCATGCCCCGGGCCGCGTCACGGGCCTCCGGGTCCGCCTGCCGGATGCCGGTGTACGCGTTCGCCAGCAGCGGCGGCACGGCGAAGACGGCCAACGCGACCACCACCGCCGGCTGCCCGAAGCCGAGGAAGGTCAACGGCAGGATGGTCAGCAGGGCGAGCGTCGGCACGGCGAGCGTCACGTTGGAGACGAGCACCACCAGACCGCCGCCCCGACCGGTGTGCCCGAGCCAGAAGCCGATCGGCCAGGCCACCAGGCAACCGAGGACGACGGCCGCCGCCGACATGGTCAGGTGCTCCCCGAGCCGGTCCAGCACGCCCCCGGGGTTGGTCCAGTTCAGCGGGTCGTTCAGCCAGCGCACCGCCTCGTCGATCGCGCTCATCGGGTGGTCCTCCGCAGCCAGGGGGTGAGCAGCCGGCCGACCCCGGCCAGCACCAGGTCGAGCACGAGCGCCAGCAGCACGCAGAGCAGGGTGCCGGTCATGATCTGCGCCTTGTAGAAGTTGTTCTGGAAGCCGCCGAAGATCAGCTGGCCCAGCCCGCCGCGACCGACCACCACGCCCACCGTCACCAGCGCGACCGTGGAGACGGTGGCGAGTCGCAGTCCGGTGAGGATGCCGGGCAGCGCGAGCGGCAGCTCCACCCGGAACAGTCGCCCCCACCGTCCGTACCCCATGCCCTGTGCGGCCTCCCGGACCTCCGGTGGCACCTGGTTGAGCCCGGCCACCGCGTTACGCACGATGACCAGCAACGCGTAGAGCACCACCACGCTGAGGACGGTCACCGCCCCGATTCCGAGGTACGGCGCGAGGAAGGCGAACAGCGCCAG
This sequence comes from Micromonospora sp. NPDC023956, assembly GCF_040639195.1. Classification (NCBI taxonomy): domain Bacteria; kingdom Bacillati; phylum Actinomycetota; class Actinomycetes; order Micromonosporales; family Micromonosporaceae; genus Micromonospora; species Micromonospora sp. NPDC023956. The sequence continues at coordinate 164,029 of NZ_JBEZZN010000003.1, read as the reverse complement.
GGACGGGATCGTGTAGAGCACTCCGGTCAGTGCGAGAATCGGGCCGGTGAGCGGCCGGAACCAGTACGCTGCCACGGCCAGTGGCAGGGCCACCAGCGCGGCGATCACCACCGCGCGGGCGGTCAGCGAGACGTGCTCCCCCAGCGCGGCGGCAATGGTGTCGGAGTTGTCCCGCACGTACTGCCAGGAGAACCACGGGTTACCCGGATCGGCCCGGTAGCTCAGGCGGAAGGACATGCGTGGACGTTACCCCGGACCCCGTTCCCGTCGTCGACCGCGCGACCGGCCCGGCCGGCGGCGCCGCGTCGATCACCCTGGACGGGATCGGCAAGCGCTACCCCGGCGGCACCGAGGCGGTACGTGACCTGAGCCTGGAGGTGCGGGCCGGCGAACTCGTCGTGCTGATCGGTCCCTCGGGCTGCGGAAAGTCGACCGTGCTCCGGATGATCAACCGGCTGGTCGAACCGACCTCCGGCCGGGTCCTCCTCGGCGACGACGACGTCACCCGGGTCGACCCGGTGACGCTACGCCGCCGGATCGGCTACGTGATCCAGAACGTCGGACTCTTCCCGCACCAGACCGTCCGCACCAACGTCGGCACGGTCCCCCGGCTGCTCGGCTGGTCGAAGGAGCGCAGCCGCCGCCGGGTCGACGAACTGCTGGAGCTGGTCGGGCTCGACCCGGCGCAGTTCGGCGGTCGCTACCCGCACGAGCTCTCCGGTGGGCAGCGGCAGCGGGTCGGGGTGGCCCGGGCGCTCGCCGCCGATCCGGTGGTGCTGCTGATGGACGAGCCGTTCTCCGCCGTGGACCCGATCGTGCGGACCCGGTTGCAGGAGGAGTTCCTCCGGTTGCAGGCCGAGGTGCGCAAGACCATCGTGCTGGTCACTCACGACCTGGACGAGGCGGTCCGGCTCGGCGACCGGATCGCGGTGCTCTCCGAGGGCGGCCGGTTGGAGCAGTACGACACCCCGGCCGCGGTGTTGGGCGGGCCGGCGTCGGACTTCGTCCGCGACTTCGTCGGGGCCGACCGGGGCATCCGCCGGCTGGCGGTCACCCCGCTCACCCGTGACACGCTGCGACCGCTGACCGACACGGACACCGCCGACCTGCCCCGGATCCGGTTGGGCGGCTCGGCGTACGACGCGCTGGCCGTCCTGCTGACCTCGGCCACGGACCGGGCGGTGGTGGTCGACGACGACGGGCCGGTCGGCGTGCTGAGCCGCCAGCACCTGCTGGACCTGGGTCGACCGGAGCGGTGACCGGCCACCCGCGCAGCGGGCCACCGGCCACTCAGGCCCGCTGCGCAGGCCCCTCCGCCGCTCCAGCCCCCGCCGCTCAAGCCCCCGCCGCTCAAGCCCCCGCCGCTCAGACCCGTCGCGCGCTCACGCCCGACCGCGGCCCAAGGCCACCGGCTGCTCAGGCCCGGCCGCCCAGGCTGGCGACGCCGATGATCCAGCCGGCGAAGAAGCCGTAGGCGGCCCCGGTGCCGGCGGCCTGCACCGCCACGAACAGCGAGGAGTCCGCCCCGAACAGGGCGCTGAGCAGCGCCGCGAATCCGGCCGCGAAGACGTACGCGCCCCAACCGGAGAAGAGCTGACTGAACAGCCCCGCCGCCGGGGCGGTCTGCGGTCCGGGCAGCAGGTAGAGCAGGATCGCGGCCAGGACGACCACCAGCAGCGCCCGCAGCCCGTCGGTGAAGAGCGTCTCGACCGGACGGTCCGAATCGAACCGCCAGCTCGGCCAGGCGAGCAGGCGCAGGAACCACCCGGAGGCGGAGTTCGGGTCCGTGCTGTCCCCGGCCCACCGGACGTACGCGGGACTCCCGCAGACCCCCACGAGGACGAGTGCGGCGAGGGTGCCGGTGCCCGTCGCCGTGCTCCGGCGACGGTCGACCCCGGCCCGGCTGGTCAACGGCATGCCCCGACCAGTTCCCGGCCGACCGGGACGGGCAAACCTGAGGACCGGTCGCTTCAGGCGCGCGGGTCGGTTCAGTGCTTCATCAGGTAGTCGACGAAGGCGGCCCGCAGCAGCGGCGCGGACTCCTCGTAACCGTGGCCGGTCAGCTCCCGCCACAGCGCCGCCGCCTCCTCGATCGTCGGCCCGACCGAGTTGGGCGCGCCGTCGAGCACCGCCGCCTCGTCGGCGTTCGGCAGATGCCGCAGGACGGACCAGAAGAACGCGACGTCCCGACGCTCCCTGGCCAGGGCGAACGCCTGTTCGCGAAGCTCCTCGGTGGAGAGCGCGTCCAACTCGGCGAAGGAACGGCCACCCGGCCCCGGCGACGATGATTCGGTCATGCGGCGAGCGTAACCGGCGAGATCAGCATCGGCCCGTCGAGTCGGTCACCGGGAGTCACCCCGCCAGCGGTCCTGCCCGCCGTCCCAGCGCCCCCACGGGTCGACCGGCTCCTCGGTGGTGGGGGCCGGCAGCACCGGTGGCCAGGGACCGCCGTCGGCGCTCGGCAGGGTCCAGCCCGAACTGGTCGTCGGGTCCCCGCCCAGGCCGGGATCGGGCGGTTCACCGGTCGCCGGCCGTGGTCGGCCGTACGTCTCGACCATGCGGGTGACGACCAGGCCGACGGCGAGCGCCAGCCCGGCCACCGCCCAGCGGCTGATCTCGTGTCCGGCCGCGTCGACGTACGCACAGAAGAGGCCGACCAGGACGACCACCAGCATCGTCCCGCTCACCCCGCCACGCCGGCCGAAGGCGCTCGTCCCGCCGAGCAGGGCCATGCCGACGCCGAGCGCCGTCCAGTCCAGGCCGGGTTCGGGCACGACCCGATCGGAGCCGTTCGCGGCGAACAGCACACCGGCCAGCATCGCCAGCACCGTGGAGCCGATCAGTGCACCGGCGGTGACCAGGGCGGCCACCGTACCCCGGCGACGCGCCGGATCCTCGACCGGCCGGAAGCGGCCCACCAGCCCGCGCACCGGCCGGATCGTGCCGAACAGGCCACCGAGGACGGCGACCGCCAGGAAGCCGGCGAAGAGGTGGTAGGCGTTGTGTCGGGGGTCGTAGTGCGCCTGGACCAGTACCGGCACCTGCCGGCGCTCGATGTACACCACCAGCCCGGCCGCGGCGGACAGGCTGGCCGCCCAGGCGGGCACGTGCAGCACCACCACGAACACCGCCAGGACCAGCCCGCCGAGGACGGCCGCCACCACGGCCGGCACGACGGCCTCGGTCAGCCCCCGGTCGCCCTGCTCGGCGAAGTGCAGGGCGGCGGCCACCGCGACCGGACCGATGGCGAGGTTCGGGGCGGCGGTCCGCAGGCTCAGCCCGGCCGCGAGGGCGAGCAGGCCGAGCCCGACCACGCCCACCAGAAGTTCCCGCAGCCCGTCGCCGCGCAGGGCCTGCGGGTCCTGGAGCCAGAGCAGCAGGCCGAGGGCGGCCACCGTGCCGGCGAGAGCGGACTCCCAGGCCACGTGCACGGCGACCCGGTCGGGACCGGGCTCGCCCGGCGGCGTTTCGGGGATGACGGCGGTGGCGGCCGGTCCGGACTGGTCCCGATCGACGGACTCGCCCCGGCCCGGCTCGTCGTACCCCATTGACGCACGCCTCCCACGGTCGCCGACCGGCCCGGCCCGACGCAGGACGGAGCGCGTGGACCGGCGTCGGCCTTGACTACCCGGTCGCTGGCACCGTACCCGCGCCCGGGCGAAGACGTAACCCCGCGATCAATGCGTGTGCCGGTTCGCCCGGTCGTCGGGCTCCCGTTCGTCGTCCGGCCGCTCGGGCACCCGGCAGGCGCGCTCCAGCCAGAGAGCCGCCGCGACCAGCGCCAACGAAGCGGTCAGGCCGGCCAGGGCGGCCGGGCGGTCCTCGGTCGCCGCCCGGGTGTTCTCCAGGAAGAGCCAACCGGCAAGTCCGGCACAGAACCCGGCGAAGATCGCGCCGGCCAGCGCGGACGCCTTCGCCAGCACCACGAACCGGGCCACCATGAGCGGGTTGACCGGATCCCGGCCGGGCCTGCGCTCGATCCGGCCCCTGGTGTTGACCGCCGCGTACCCCTCCAGCACGGCGAGCCCGGCCAGGGTGACCACCGGCAGCCAGGGCAGCTCCGGCAGGGAGCCGTAGAGGAAGCTGACCAGCAGCCAGGCCAGCGCCGCGGCGGCGAGTCCGGCCACCAGGAGGGTGGCGGGTCGGGTCGGGCCCATCCGGTCCCGGTCGGGTGCCGGCCGGCGCGGGGGTGGGGACTGTGGCACGGTCATGCTGCCCGGCTCCGCTGGGTCATGCCGTCGACTCTAACGTCAGATCCGGTCGGGCACGCAGTTCCAGGGCGTCCCCGGCGACCGGCTCGGCGGTGAGCAGGTCGGTGAGCCAGCCGTGTCCCGGCAGCCGCCCGTACGGCTGGATGTCGATCCACGGGCGCAGCACGAACGCCCGCAGGTGGGCGCGGGGGTGGGGCAGGGTCAGGTCGGGGTCGTCGGAGAGCACCGGCTCGCCGGCGTCGTCCCAGACGGCCACCACGTCGACGTCGAGGGTGCGGGGCCCGAACCGGCGCTGCGGGTCACGGACGCGCCCGGCCGTCCGCTCGGCGTCCCGGGCCCGCTCCAGCCAGTCCCGCGCGGTGGCGTCCGGATCCTCGGCCAGCAGCACCGCGTTCAGGTACGCCGGCTGCTCGGTGTCCCCCCAGGGCGGGGTCTCGTACACCCCGGAGACCACCCGGACCGCCGCGCCGAGGCGGACCACGGCGGCCCGCAGGTTTGCCGGCCGGTCGCCGAGGTTGCTGCCCAGGGAGAGCACGGCCCGGGTCACCGGGACCGGGCCCGGGTCATGGTCACCGCCACGTCGGTGAAGGTGTGCGGTACCGGCGCCTCGGGCTTGTGCACGGTCACCGTGGCGGCGGTGACCCGGGGGTCGGCCAGGCAGACGTCGAGCAGCCGGTCGGCGAGCGTCTCGATCAGGTTGACCGGCTCGCCGGTGACCACGGCGACCAGCCGACCGGCCAACTCGCCGTAGTGGACGGTGTCGGTCACCGCGTCGGAGCGGGCCGCCGGGGCGAGGTCGAGTTCGAGGACGGTGTCCACCACGAACTCCTGGCCCTGCTCCCGCTCGAAGTCGTAGACGCCGTGCCGGCCCCGGGCCCGCAGCCCGGTCAGCGTGATCCGGTCACTCATGCCGCTCCTTCTTTCCGCACGTCCGTGTCGACCGCGCCGTCCGGCCCGTTGCGCGTCGGTGGGGCCAGTCGGGGCCGGCCGCTCGCCCGCCAGACGGCGAGCGCGTCGACCGTGCCCCGAACGTCGTGCACCCGGACCCCCCAGGCGCCGGCGGCCACCGCGAGGACGCTGGTGGCGATGGTCGCCGCCTCCCGGCCGCCGGTCGGCCGGGGCTCACCGCCCGGCCCGGCCAGCAGCCGGCCGAGGTAGGACTTCCGGCTCGCGCCGAAGAGCAGCGGGAACCCGAGGGTCAGCAGCTCGGACAGGCGGGCGGTGAGTTCCCAGTTGTGGGCGGCCGTCTTGGCGAAGCCGAGGCCGGGGTCGACGATGATCCGGTCCGCCGCCACCCCGGCCCGCAGCGCGTCCTCGACGCGTTCGGCCAGTTCGGCCCGGACGTCGGCCACCACGTCGGTATAGGTGGCCAGGGCGGGCATGTCGCGGGAGTGACCGCGCCAGTGCATCAGCACCCAGGGGCAGCCGGCGTCCCGCACCACGCGGGCCATGTCCGGGTCGGCCAGGCCCCCGGAGACGTCGTTGACCACGGCGGCGCCGACGGCCAGCGCGGCCTCGGCGACCCGGGCCCGGGTGGTGTCGATGCTGACCGGCACTCCGGCGGCGGCGAGCTCCCGGACCACCGGCAGCACCCGGGCCGTCTCGGTGGCCGCGTCCACCCGGTCCGCGCCGGGGCGGGTCGACTCGCCACCCACGTCGATCACGTGCGCCCCGATCGCGTGCAGCAGCACCCCGTGCCGGACGGCGGCGTCGACGTCGGCGTACCGGCCGCCGTCGGAGAAGGAGTCGGGCGTGACGTTCAGGACGCCCATCACGACCGGGCCGTCCGCCCCTACCAGATCGGTCACCGCTGCACCGTACCCGCCACGCCGGGAGGCAGGGACGGGCCGGGCCCGCTTCCGCACGCCCCTGACGAGGACATTGGAACAGGTGTACGATCGGGCGTCCGGGCCGAAGCGGGCACACTCTTCGCCGCTTGTTCCAAAGAGGGGCGGCCCGTACGCTTTGGAATTGCTTCGGCACTGAGGCGACCGAAGCCCGGAGGGAGGATCAAAGCGGGGAAATCCGCCCAAATCCTGCCACCTAGCGTGGCGGGGCACGGACGCAGCGTCAGTGACGACGCGTCCGGAACACCCAGTCCCATCAGGTTCACCCGAGTACCGCAGCGGCTCCGCCGGCCGCGCCATGGGGAGGTTTCCAGTGATCGCCACAGAGCTCGTGGACACGGTGTCGACAGCTGTCGCCCCGATGTTTCACGCCCTGGCGTCGACCCCGCTCGCCGAGCCGGCCCCCAAGGGGATCAACACCGACGGTGTCGTCTCCTTCTTCGCCAGCAAGATCGCGCCCATCCTCCTCGCCGTGCTGGGCGTCATCTTCATCGGCCGGGCCAGCCGGGGTGAGATCTCGAAGGTGCTGACCAGCTCGGCCATCGCCATCGTCGGGCTCGCCTTCATCGCCGGCGCCGCCACGCTCTTCTTCGTCGGTGACTACCTGATCGAACTGATCTTCGAATAGGCGCGGGCACAAGATGCGGCTGCGCACCGACGACGACATCTACCGGGCTCGCCTGGTCTACCTCGGCCCGCCCGGATACACCCTTCCCGTTCACCTGCCGTACGCGCAGTACGGCCTCTTCATGCTGCTCGTCCCCCTCTACATGTTCATCCACTGGTTGTTCACGCTGAAGGTCGAGCTCTTCCCGGCCTGGGAGATCGCGCTCGCCATCGTGACGACCTCGTTCATCTTCCGGTACGTCGACCCGGACCGGCCGGCGCGCATGGTGATCCGCACCGCGCTGACCGACTGGCGGCGTACCCGGGAGCCGGCCGCCGAACTGCGCGACCCGCGCCTGGTCGGCAGCCGGATCAGGATCCGGGAGGAGCTGGCATGACCGGGCGTACGCCGATCAGACGGTCGAGTGATCCGGGTGAGGCGATCGAATGAACCGCTCGTCGACGCCGGGGCAGCCGCACCCGGCAGCACATCAGAGCGGCCCGCACGGTCACCGTGCGCGCTCGTTCGACTACCCGTCGGAGGAGCAGTCCGGCGAGGTGAGTCTCGACCCCGCCCTGGCCGCCAGCCCCGGACACGGCGGCGTGGGGGTCTTCCAGGCCCCCCGGCCGGTTCGGGGCCGACCGACGCCGCCCGCCGGGGAGAGCGCCCCGCCGCACCCCACCCCGGAGAGCCCGGACATCGACTCCCCCTTCCTGGACCTCTTCGGCGGCACCCGGCCGGGTGCCCGGCAGCCCCTGACACCGCTGCGGCGTCCCGGGCGCGACCCGTTGCCCATCCCGCACCAGCCCACCGCCCCGCCTGTCGAGCCGGCCGCGCCCCGGGCCACCCCACCGACGGTGGAGCCGCCGCGGCCTGCCCCGGCACCGCCCCGCACCCGGGCCGTCCCGGTCGACGAGACGCCCGTGCCGGCCCCACCGGTCGCGCCGGCGCCCGAACCCGAACCGCCCGCCCCGGTGGCGGCGCTGACCCCACCCGAGTCGCCCGCGGGGCTGCCGCGCGTGCCGGAACAGCCGACCGAGCGCCTTCCCGTCGCCCGGCCGCTGGCGGAGCCGGCCCCGGCCGCCGCGCCGATGGCCGACGCCGACGGGGAGACGGCGTCGAGTCACCGTCGGGTCCCGCCCCGGCAGCGTTCCGCCGAGGGGCGGCGGGAGAAGTCGGCCAAGCCGATCAAGCCCACCCGCATCCGGCCTCCGAAGATCAAGTTCGGGGACCGGGATCCCTCCGTCGAGCTGGCCATCACCGAGATCGCCGGGCACCTGACCTTCACTCCGAACACGGTCACCGCGTGGTACTGGCTCCCCGAGGTGCGTTGGGCGTTCCGGCCCGACGCCGAACGGGAGGCCCTGCTCTCGGCGATCTCCGAGCAGTACGCCGGTCTCGCCGGATTCCGGCTGCACCTGCGCCGCACCACCCGGCCGTTCCCGGCCGACGAGTGGGCCCGCACCATCGACTCGTACACCCCGGCCCCGCTGCCGGACGTGCCCGGCACCCCGGCCTGGGCCGACCACCTGGTCGCCGCGCAACGGCACCTGCTCTCGGTCAACCACGCGGAGGGGCAGACGTATCTCGGGGTGACCTTCGCCCGCCGGTCGCTCGGCGACTCGCTGACCGAACGCCTGCTGCGCACCTTCGGTCGCGGCACCGCCGATGGCGAGCGACGCAAGCTGGGCCGGACGGTGGAGCAGTTCGACGAGGTGCTCGCCGCGTTCGGCATGCGCGGTCGACGTGTCACCGCCCAGGAACTGGAGTGGCTGCTCTACCGCTCCGTGGCGCTCTGCATGGCACCGCCCGGGTCGCTCTCCCCGGTCACCAACGGACACTGGGAACGCGGTGACCTGCTCGCCCTGACCGAGCAGGTGGAGCGGTACCGCACCCCGTACGGCTCCACGGTGAAGCTGGTCAACCGGATGACCGGCGAGGAACGGCACGTCGCCGTGCTCGCGGTCGGCCGGATGGAACCGCTGGAGATCCCCGAGAAGCACGAGCCGTGGCTGCACTTCCACGAGCGGCTGCCCTGGCCGATGGAGATCTCCACCCGGGTCGACATCCTCGGCTCCGGCGACTCCTTCCGTAACCTCGAACACCGGCTGCGGATGATCCGCTCCCAGCAGCTCGACTACGCCGAGCACGGCATCGACGCCCCACCCGAGCTGGAACGACTCGCCAAGCGCGCCCTGGTGATCGGCGACGAGATGACCACCGGCCTGCCGGTGGACTCGGCTCGGGCGCACGGCTGGCACCGGATCGCCGTCGGCGGCCGGACCCGGGAGGAGTGCCTCGAGCGGGCCCGCCGGCTGATCCAGCTCTACTCGCGCGAGCTGCGCATCTCGCTCCAGCACCCGAAGAACCAGGACTGGCTGGCCCGCGAGTTCATCCCGGGCGAGCCGATCGCCAACACCGGGTACGTCCGCCGGATGCCGGTCAACCTGCTCGCCGCCGCCCTGCCACAGGCCGCCTCCACGGTCGGCGACCGGCGCGGCGACCTGATCGGACGGACCGCCGGCACCTGCCGCCGACCGGTCTTCCTCGACATGCACTTCCCGATGGAGGTGCGGGAACGCTCCGGGCTGGCCGTCTTCGTCGCCGAGCCGGGTGGTGGCAAGTCGACCCTGCTGGGCGCCCTCGGCTACCTCGCCGCCCGACGGGGCGTCCAGGTGACCCTGCTCGACCCGTCCGGCCCGCTGGCCCGGCTCTGCAACATGCCCGAGCTGCGGCCGTACTCCCGGGTGCTCAACCTGACCGGGTCGGAGCACGGCACGCTCGCGCCGTACTCGCTGATCCCCACCCCGCTGCGGACGGAGTTCGCCACCGGGCCGGCGGGTGACCGGGAGTTCGAGATCGCGGTCTCCAACGCCCGGGCCGAGCGGCGCATGCTGGTGCAGGACATCTGCATGATGCTGGTGCCGCCGCAGGTGGCCCGGGAGGCGTCCACCGCCACCCTGTTCCGGCACGCGGTCCGGCAGGTACCGGCCGAGGAGACGTCCACCCTGGACGACGTGGTCGCCTGCCTCGGGCAGCTCGACGACGACGCCGGCAAGGAGCTGGCGAACCTCCTCCTGGACACCGCCGAGATGCCACTGGCCCTGCTCTTCTTCGGCCGCCCGCCGGAGGGCCTGCTCGGTGCCGACGCCGCCCTCACCGTCATCACCATGGCCGGACTGCGCCTCCCCGACCTCAAGATCGAGCGTGAGTACTGGTCGGCCGAGGAGTCGCTGGCCCTACCGATGCTGCACACCGCGCACCGGCTCGCGGTCCGCCGCTGCTACGGCGGCTCGATGTCCTCACGGAAGCTGGTCGGTCTGGACGAGGCCCACTTCATGGAAGGCTGGCGCTCCGGCCGGTCGTTCCTGGTCCGGCTCGCCCGGGACTCCCGGAAGTGGAACCTCGCCGCGCTGGTCGCCTCGCAGAACCCCCGCGACATCCTCGGGCTGGACGTGCAGAACCTCGTCTCCACCGTCTTCGTGGGCCGGATCGCCGAGGACGCCGAGATCGCGTCCGAGGCGCTACGACTGCTCCGGGTGCCGGTCGACGACGGCTACGAGGCGACCCTGGCCTCCCTGTCCGCCGCCGACGCGTCGTCGGCCACCCGGCTCGGGTTCCGGGAGTTCGTCATGCGCGACGTCGACGGCCGGGTGCAGAAGGTCCGGGTGGACGTCTCGTACGTCGACGGGCTGCTGGAGCACCTCGACACCACCCCCACGGCGGTCGCCACGAACGCCGCGAACCTACCGAGCATCCTCTCTGACCTGGAGGCGTGACATGGTGGCGAGGGCCCCGGCACGGATCGCGGCACTCCTCCTCGCCGTCGGCGTACTCGCGGTGGGCACGATCATCTGGCCTGCCGTCGGCGCGACAGCGGCACCACCCCCGGCGACCCAGGCCCGGGCGGACCTCTGCACCACTCCGGAGTGGCAGGCCGACTTCCGCGCCTGCGTGGCGAAACTGGAGAACGTCAGCGAGGACACGGTCAAGTGCCGTAACGCTCCGACACCCGGCACGCCGGACTCGGGGCTGGCCGGGTGGTTCGCCGGCCGGCCGGAGTCCTCCACGCAACCCGGGCCGCAGGGGCTCTACAGCGACTACGGATACGCCGGTTACAGCTTCAACACCTACGACATCGACACCGGCTGCGCGTCGTCCGTGCTCCACCCGGATTACCGGTTCACCACCATGGTGGCGAACGGCGAGTTCATGCTAGCCAATGCGATCATCGGGGCGTCGAACGCGCTGCGTGAGCGGGCTTGGGAACCCCGCTCGATGTGGGGCTGGGCCGATCCGCTGGTGGAACAGGCCACCAAGGCCGTCTACCAGAAGGTGTTCAGCGTCTTCGGCATCGTCACCCTCTGCGTGGTCGGGCTCTACCTGCTCTGGCGGTCCCGCCAGTCCGACATGAGCAACGCGATGACCACGGCCGGTTGGGCGCTGCTGGTCATGGTCACGGTGACCGCACTGGCCGCCTGGCCGGTGAAGTCGGCCAATATCGCCGACGGCACCCTGGTGACGACACTTGGGGTGGTCCATGACGCGGTGGGCCCTGCGGCGAAGGATACTCCTCCGGACAAGTGCGATGATCCCAATCCGGAAGCCTGCAAGGACAACCGTCCGCCTGCGGTGCGGGCCAGTGACACGGCGACCGAGTCGCTCCTCTACCGCAACTGGCTGCGCGGCATTCTCGGGTCGGCCGACAGTGAGACCGCCAAGAAATACGGGCAGGCGCTCTACGACGCCAAGTCGCTCTCCTGGGAAGAAGCCGAGAAGCTTCGGCAGAATCCCGCGACGCGGGAAGCCACCATCGACGCCAAGCAACAGCAGTGGGCCCGGGTAGCCGAGCAAATCAAGAAGGAAGACCCGGAGGCGTACGAGTACCTCCAGGGGGTCCGCGACATGGACCGGGTGGGTGCGGGCTTCATCGCGGTGCTCGCCGCCGTTCTCTTCGCGATGTTCGACCTGATCGCTTCCCTGCTGGTTCTCCTCGGCTTCCTGCTCTTCCGGTGGGCGGTGATCGCGGCGCCGATCCTCGGCACCATCGGTCTGATGCGTCCGGCGAGTGCCGGCCTGCGACGGCTCGGCAACGCGGTCGTCGCGGCGGTGTTCAACATCGCCATCTTCGGCACCGGGGCGGCCATCTACCTCCTCGCACTCGACCTGATCATGAGCACTCCCACGCTCCCGGGCTGGCTCCAGGTGGTGCTGGTCTGGCTCTGCGGTGTGGTCGGCTGGCTGCTGCTGCGCCCCTACCGGCGGATCACCCAGCTCGGTGGGAAGGAGAGCAGCGAGGCGGCCGGGTCGGGTGGTTCCTGGCACCGCCGGTTCTTCCGCGACATGCGTACGGCCGCCCGGATGGAGGAGGCCGAGGCCGGCGAGCGGGGGGTGCCGGCATCGGGCCGGAAACGGGGAGCAGTGGTGGAGCAGACCCGTCTCCGACCGGAGTCACGTCGGGAGGACCCGGCACACGCCCCGGCGCGCCCCGAGACCCTGACGGTCGCCGGAACGGAACCACGACCACGGCCGGATGGGCGCGAACGCGCGGACGAGACGGTGGTGCAGGACGAGCCGCGCCGCACGGGACGGCCCACGCCGCCGCGTCCCCGCCGCCAGCCGACGACCTGGACGGAACCGGACGCACCAGAGGAAAATCCGTCCTTCGTGATCTACCGGCCCGCCTCGACGGAGCGCATCTCCGCTCCCACCCCGCAGGCTCCCCGGGTGCGCACCGAGGCGAGGTGAGGACGGTGCGACGGGCGATCGAGTTTCTCCTCACCCGGGTCCTCAAGTCCCGGCTCGGCGTGGCGCTGGGCATCGGCGTGCTGGTCCTCGGGGTCATCGGAGCGGCGCGGTTGGTCTCCGGCCCGGTTGACCCGTCCGCTGGCCTCAGCAACCGGCCGGAAAGACCGATCACGACGGTGGACCCGGAGGCGGGGGACGACGGGGTGATCGCCACGGCCGCACCGCCCTCCCCGGTCACCCGCCCCGGCGCTGCGAAGCCGGAGAAGGTCGCGGAGCGTTTCGTCGGAGTCTGGCTCGGCGGTCGCGGCAAGACGAGCGACGAGTGGCTGGCGACGATCCGGCCGCTCGCCACGCCCGCCCTGGCCGAGAAGATGGCCGGGGCGGACCCGGCCGGAGTACCGGCGGGGCGAACCACGGGTCCGACCACCCTCCGGCTACGGACCGAATCGTTCGTCGAGGCGCTGGTCCCCCTGGACTCCGGGCAGTTGCGGCTGGAACTCGTGGCACCGGAGGGACGCTGGCTGGTTGACGTGGTGGACTGGGAGCGGGCATGAACGACACGACCCGGAAGGCCCTACCCGGACGGCAGGTCCGCGTCGGGGCGCTGGCAGCGGCATTGACCGCGGCGATGGCCCTGCTCTGCTGCACCGGGGGCGCCGGGGCGTTCCTCCTCACCGAACTCGGCGGCGAACCCGATCAGATGATCAATGCGGCGGCGTTGGACTGCGGTACGGAGAACACCGTCAACGTGACCGGGGACATGCCCCGGTTCAGCAAGTACGGCGAGCGTCAGCTCCGTAACGCGGCCATCATCATCAAGGTCGGGCAGGACATGAAGCTACCCCCACGGGCCTGGGTGATCGCCGTCGCCACCGCCATGCAGGAGTCCGGCCTGCGCAACCTGGCCAACAGCACGGTGGCGGCGTCCAAGGACATCCCGCACGAGGGAATCGGTTGGGATCACGACTCGGTGGGCCTGTTCCAGCAACGTCCCGGGTGGGGCTCGGTCCGGCAGCGGATGGACCCGTCCTACGCGGCCCGGAAGTTCTACGAGAAGCTGGTCAAGGTCGGCAACTGGCAGCAGCTGCCGTTGACGGTGGCGGCCCAGAAGGTACAGATCAGCGCCTTCCCGGACGCGTACGGCAAACACGAGGAACTTGCCAGCAGGATCGTGGACGCGCTGGCTGGCGGGGCCGCCCGCACGGTCCAGATCTCCGGAAGGAAGGTCTGCGACGCAGCGGCCGGCGGGAAGATCGCCGCGTCGGGTTGGACCGCCCCCATTCCCGGCAGGGTCGGATCGGGCTTCCGTACGGCAGAACGTCCCCGGCACAACGGCGTGGACATGGCCGCTCCCAAGGAAACCAAGATCCGTGCCGCCGCCAGTGGTCGAGTCATGATCGCCAAATGCGACCCCGACGACCGAGGGCGGCTCAGCTGCGACGAGGACGGCTGGCCGAACAAGGGTGGCTGTGGCTGGTTCGTCGACATGCTGCACGCCGGTGGTTACGTCACCCGCTACTGCCACATGCTCCACAAGCCCCTTGTCGTTCCCGGCCAGATGGTCAAGGCGGGCGAGGTTATCGGAGTGGTGGGCAGCAGTGGTAACTCCTCCGGCCCGCACCTGCACTACGAGGTACACGTCAACGAGGATCGAAGCAGCAACGGAGCCATCAATCCAGTGCCGTTCATGAAGGAACGCGGTGCCCCGCTTGATGGCTCGGCGTGAAGCGTCTCAACCGATGACCAGTCCGCTCCCGGACCCGTTCGCCGGTCAACCCGACTGGGCGCCGCTTCCGCCCCGGCCGGTCCGCTTGGTGCCCGCGAGCGGCCTGGTCGACCTGCGCGGGCGGCGGGTCGTGATCGGGCTGCCGGGTACGGGCTGGCGCGGGGACCTACGGGGCGATCAGCGCGTGGTGCAGAACAGCCGGACGTACGTTCCGGTGCTTCCCGAGAACGAGTGGTACCGGGCCGAGTCCGAGCAGGTGGAGGTGTTTGCGCCGCTGGTCCCGGTGGACCGGGTCTGGGTGGAGACCCTGGGGACCCGACCCGTAGTCGGCACCGGGCAGGAACCGGCGCCACGTCTGGTCTCCCTGGACGCACCGTCACCCCGGCCACCGACTCCGGTCTTCGAGGCCGATACGGTGACCGGCCGCCGGGTCGTCCACGTCGTCGGTCCGACAGAGCATCGTGACCTGCGCGCCGTCACCGAGCCCTACTCCGGCCCCGACGGGGACATCTGCGTCCGGGTGACCGCCGAACTGGACTGGTACCGCTGGGCCTGGCGCGGTCAGCCCCCGACCACTCTCGAGGTGCCCGCCCACCTGCTCTGGATCGAGTAGCCAGATCAGCCGACCTTCGCCGCGCCGCACACGCGCCATTCGTTCTTCTCATCGATAACAGCGAACTGCCAGCTCTCTCGGCGGCTGCTACGCGGAGTGCCATCCGAAAAGCTCGCCACGGTCAACGTTGTAGAAACACTCTCGCCGCCGTCTGCTTCGGTTCGGGTCAAGGCTCCCCAGGTGACCCGAACCACCACGTCGAACTCGGTCTCCCGCCTTTGTATTTCATGACGCAGGTCGCGCAGGCCACTCAGACTCTCTCCTTCGCCGCAGGTGAACAAATCGGCTCGGGCGTCGTTGCGATCCACGAGGAAGGCGCGCAGATAGTTGTCCACCACGACATCGGGGGCACTACGGTCGGGAGCGCTGGCGCGGCTGTAGAGGATGTAGACGGTGACGGCTGCGCTGAGGCAGAGCACGGTGAGCACGACGCCCGCCACCGTCAGGACCGTCCGCAGCCGACGGCGCGGCGGCACCGGAACCGGCGGGGCAGGAGATGGTGCCAGGTCCTCCTGCGGGGTCCGCTGCGCCGGTACGCGGGACACCTGGGAACCGGCGGGGGGCTGCACTGATTCCACCCCCTGAGGCTATCGGCTGGACGCCTCGTACCCAATGCCCCCGAAGTCGCCGATCTCCGCCTGTGTCGTCCCGCTTCGTCGGATCGACCCGGTTCGCACTCTCCCCGGCCGCACCGCCGTCGCACCTCCCGGCCCGCCGCCCCGACCTGGGATACCGTCTCTGCTCGGGGAGGTTCTACCGCCCTTGGAAAGAGAGGTGGACGGGTGGTCGAGATCAAGGGTCCCACCAGCCGTGCCGCCGCCCTGCACCGACGGGCCGCCGCTACCACGACCGCCGCCGCCGCCATTCTGGACGACACGCGGCCGGTCCCCGCCGACCAGCGTCGACAGTACGAGTTGGCCGACCGGCTCCGTCGGGCGGCCGAGGTGTTGGCGCCGGGCTGGGCGGGCGCCGCGCTGGAGTCACTCACTGTGGACCTGCCGCCCGGTGACGGGGTACCCACCTTCGTCCGGGTCGGTACCGCCGCCCCGCTGGACGACGCGCGCTTTCCCGCTCTGGTGCCCCTGCCGGGCACCGGTCACCTGGTCATCGACACCGACGCTCGGGACCAGCGGGTCGCCGGTCTTCTCCGTGCCGTACTGCTCCGGCTGCTCGCGGCCTCGCCCGCCGGCTCCCTGCTGGTACGCGCGGTCGACGGCGTCGCCGGGACAGTTCCCGACCCCGCGGTCGACCCCATCAGCGGAACAGCGTCCCACGGGTCCGCCGCGGCATCCACCGCAGCGCTCCCGGACAACCCGGTGCGCGGGGCGACCGGAGTGTCGTCCGGCCCGGTGGTGGAGCGGCGGGCCGGTCGTCCACACGCCGACACGAGGACCGGGCCAACGGCCCACCTGCCCACCGGCGACGCCGTCCCGGTGCCTGCCGAGCGGGCCGGCGGCGGCACGCCGACGTCGGCGGGAACCTCCGACGGCAGCAGCACCCGTGCCGAGCCGGCCGGCGACGGTGCCACGGCACCCACCGCCTCCGGCGGGCGGGTGGGCCCGGCCGGCTCCGACGGGGTCGGCACGCTCCCCGAGGAAACCGGCGGGACCTTCGCCGGTTTCACCCCGCTCGCCGACGCCGGTCTGCTGCCTCCGCCCGCGACGGATCCCACCGGCCTGCGGGCGGTGCTCAGCGAGGCCGAGCAGTGGGTGGCCTCCGGTACCGCCCGGCAGCGCCGGCACGACCG
Organism: Micromonospora sp. NPDC023956; assembly: GCF_040639195.1. NCBI lineage: Bacteria > Bacillati > Actinomycetota > Actinomycetes > Micromonosporales > Micromonosporaceae > Micromonospora > Micromonospora sp. NPDC023956. Next base: position 147,530 of record NZ_JBEZZN010000003.1, on the reverse strand, counting down.
CACCATGCTGCTGGTGATCGCCGCCCTGCCTGCCGGCGTCGAGCCGAACGACCTGGCGCGGATCGAGGCCCTGGCGAGGTGCGGTCACCGGGCCGGTCTGCACCTGGTCGTCGCCGGCTGGCCGTTGTCGACGGCCGGCAACCCACCACCGGCGGGTGCCACCACCCACCCCGACCGGGACGGTACGCGACCGCGTGCGCGCGGTCCGGCCGCCGAGGGCGGTACCGACCTGCCCCGCCGCCACACCGCTCCCTCCCCGGACGGAGCCGCTCCCCGCACCGGGCCGCCGGCACTGCCGTACGCGACGGAGATCGCGATCCGCAACGCGTACGCCCTGCTGGGCGACCCGCCCGGCACCTCGTTCGCCGGCCCCGGCGCGGAGCCGCCAACGGGGTTGAACGCCCCGATTCTCGTCGAGGAGGACCCGCCGGTCGAGTTGGTCGAGGCGGTCTGCCGCCGGCTGGCCCGCCGGGTGGCCGCCGGTGCCCAGCTCACACTCGCCACCCTCCTGCCGCCCGCCGACACGCCCCGCTGGGCGGCGAGTTCCGCGACCGGCCTCGCCACGGTGGTGGGTGATGCGGACGGGCGGGCGGTGACCCTCGGCCTCACCGAGCTGACCCCGCACTGGTTGATCAGCGGAAGGCTGGGCAGCGGACGGCCGGACTTCCTGACCAACGTGCTGTTCGGCCTGGCCGCCCGGTACGGGCCGGACGAGCTGATCCTGCACCTGGTGGACCTGGCCGACGGCGACTCGTTCACCGAGTTCCTCCCGACGCGGCGGGACCGCTCGTGGGTGCCACAGGTCGCGACGGCCGCGCTCGCGGCCGACCGGGAGTACGTGCAGGCCCTCTTCGGCCATCTGGAAGCGGAACTGCGCCGGCGCGAGGAGGCGGGGCACCGCGCCGGTGGGCAGCGCTTCGGTGAACTGCGCCAGCACCAACCCCTGCCCCGGATCGTCTGCGTGATCGACAACGTCCCGCTGCTGTTCCGGGACGGCCAGCCCGGACACCGGCCGGGGCAGCGAGACCGGCTCGGCACCGAGCTGGCCGGGCGGTTGGAGAACCTGGCCCGCGCCGGTCGGGCGTACGGGATCCACCTGGTCCTCGCCGGGGAGGGTGACCTCGGTCTCGGCGCCGGGGCCGCCTCCCGCGACTCGGTGCTCGGCCAGTTCCCGGTGCGGGTGGCGTTGCCGGGGGGCGGTGCGGTGCTGGAGCCGACCAACGACGCCGGTGCCGGTCTGGCGGTGGGCAGCGCGGTGGTCAACACCGCGGGCGGGCTCGGTGGGCCGCGCGGTGCCACCCGGGGGCACGAGCGGATGGTGCGGTTCCCCGATCCGCTCGACGATCCGGCGGCGCTCGCCGCGCTGCGGCGTGACCTCTGGGGGGCCCGGCCCGCCGGCGCGTCCCCGCCGGTGGTCTTCGCCGGGTACGCCCGTCCGGTGCTGCGCAACGACCCGTGCCACCGGGCTGCCGAGGCCGGCCGGGCCCGTACCCCGGCGGCACTGCTCGGTCGGGCGGTGGACGTGTCCCGGACGACGGCGTCGGTGCCGCTCGTCCGGGCGCCCGGCCGGAACCTGGTGGTACTCGGCACCGGTCCGGAGTCCACCTCGCTGCTGTCCACCGCCGCCCGGAGCGTCGCCGCGCACCACCCGTCGGGCGGTGCGCGGTTCGTCGTCGCCACCCTGACCAGGAGCGCGGGGGACGTCGCCGCCGCGCTCGCCGCCGAGCTGGCCGGGCGGCACACCGTCGAGACGGTCGACCTGTCCGGCCTGCTCACGATCCTGGGCGACGACCGCCCCGGCTACCTGGTGTTGTTCGGCGCGGACGGCCCGGGCGGCGTGCCGGACGGGGCGCTCCGTACCCTGCTGCGGGACGGCCCACCGGCCGGACGTCACGTGCTGGGCTGGTGGCGTTCGGCGTCGGCACTCGGGGCACTGCTCGACCCGGGGGACGGCATCGACACGGTCGCGTCGTTGGTGGTGACCGACGTGCCCGCCAACCAGCTGACGCCGATCGTCGGCCGAACGGTGCAGTGGTCGCCCCGCCCCGGGCGGGCGTTGCTCTGGGACGGGGTCGGACCGGGCACGGTCCTGGTGCCGTTCGCCGGCGATGCGGAGGAGGAGGCGGGATGACGGAGGTCAGGCACGCGCCGACCCAGCGGGTCACGCCGGAGGAGTCGGCACCGTCCGATCCGGTCGCCGCCGCGTGGACCGAGTACCGCGCCGCCGCCCGGCAGCTCGACGGGATACGCCGGGGCGCGGCCACCGCAGCCGGCGCGCAGGCCCGCTCGGTCCAGGGTGCCCGCGAGGAACTGGCCACGGTACGGGCCCGTCTGGCCGCACAGCAGTCCCGCCTCCGTGAGCGGGGCGTACCGGCGATGGCGCTGGTGCCGTCACCACCGGAGGTGACGGTGGCGGCCCGGTCGATGGCGGCCGGTCCGGCGGCGGTGCAGGCGGCGCTGCGGACGGCCCGGGAGTGCGCGGACGCGGCCGACGGCGTGCTGGACGCCCGCGGGTGGACGGCGGTGGCCGGGGTGTGGCGCGGGTCCCGGCCGGAAGGCTGGCCGGTCCGGCTGCGGAACCTCCTGGTCTACGGGCCGGTGGCGCTGCTGGTGCCGGTGCTCCAGGTCGCTCTGGTGCTGACCGGGTCGGGAGCCCGGACCGTGCTGGCGTTGCTGGTCGGCCTGTTGCTGCCGGCGGTGGCGTTCGTGGTGGGCCGGGCCGGCGTGGGCCGGTTGTTCCGGCCGGGCCCGGACGGCCAGCTGGACCGTACTCCTCGCTTCGGGGTGCTGGTGTGCGGGATCCCGGCGGCGCTGGGCACCGCCGGGATCCTGGTGGCCGTACTGGCCGGCTGATTCGTACCGCCGCCCTCGGGTCAGCGGATGATCAGGGCCATCGCCTCGGCGCGGGACTTCGCGTCGCGCTGGAGGGTGCCGCGCACCGCCGAGGTGATCGTCTCGGCGCCGGATTTCTGGATGCCCCGCATCGCCATGCACATGTGCTCGCACTCCAGCACCACGATGACGCCGCGCGGGGCGAGCCGTTCCATCAGCAGGTCGGCAATCTGCGAGGTGAGCCGTTCCTGCACCTGCGGACGGCGGGCGAAGACCTCGACCAGCCGGGCCAGCTTCGACAGTCCGGTGATCCGGCCGTCGGGGCCGGGAATGTAGCCGATGTGCGCGCTGCCCCGGAAGGGGAGCAGGTGGTGTTCGCAGAGGCTCATCACGTCGATGTTCCGGACGAGCACCAACTCCTCGTGGTTGGCCTCGAAGGTGGTGGTGAGCACCTGCTTCGGGTCGACCCGGAGGCCGGCGAAGAGTTCCGCGTAGGCGCGGGCGACGCGGGCCGGCGTCTGGAGCAGCCCGTCGCGGTCGGGGTCCTCCCCGACCGCGATCAGGATCTCGCGTACCGCCCGCTCGATCCGGCCGAGGTCGACGGCGTTCTCCACCGGACGTCCGGTCAGTTTGCCGTTGATCAGCCGGGCGGCGAGGTAGTCCAGGGCGTCGTCGTCGGGCTCGGTGGACGAGGCGGCCAGCACAGGATCGCCCTGGCTGGCCGCCGGTTCGCGCGGGTTCAGTGGGTACCGTCCGAGCTGTTCGCGGTGCCACCGAGGTTGTTCGGGGAGATGCCGCCGCCGACCCCGGCCCCGACCCCGTCCGCCTCGGCCTGCGCCTTCAGCGCCTCCTGCTCGGCAGGGGTGAGCACCGGCGGATCGGTGGAGGGCTGCCGCTTGCCGAAGCCGTTGTACGGGGCCATCGGCGGACGCTTCACCACCCGGTGACAGATCCGGGCCATGTCGGCGGTGGAGAGGGTCTCCTTCTCGATCAACTCGAGGACCATGGCGTCCAGGACGTCCCGGTACTCGACCAGGATCTCCCAGGCCTCGTCGTGCGCCAGCTCGATCAGCGCCCGCATCTCGCTGTCGATCTCGGCGGCCACCGAGTCCGAGTAGTCCCGCTCGTGGCCCATGTTGCGGCCGAGGAACGGCTCGTCGCCGCTGGTGCCGTACTTGATGGCGCCGAGCTTCGAACTCATGCCGTACTGCGTGATCATCGCGCGGGCGAGCTGGGTGGCCTTCTCGATGTCGTTGCCGGCACCGGTGGTCGGCTCGTGGAAGACCAGCTCCTCGGCGGCCCGGCCACCGAGCGCGTAGGCGAGCGTGTCGATCATCTCGGCCCGGGTCTGGGTGTACTTGTCCTCGGTGGGGAGCACCAGGGTGTGCCCCAGCGTCCGGCCACGGGACAGGATGGTCACCTTGTGCACCGGGGCGGCGTGCGGCAGCGCCCAGGCGACCAGCGCGTGTCCACCCTCGTGGTACGCGGTGATCTTCTTCTCCTGGTCACCCATCACCCGGGTCCGCCGCTGCGGGCCGGCGATGACCCGGTCGATCGACTCCTCGAGCGAGTCGTTGGTGATCGCCCGCTGCTCCTTGCGCGCGGTGAGCAGGGCGGCCTCGTTGATGACGTTGGCCAGGTCGGCGCCGCTGAAGCCGGGGGTCCGGCGGGCGACCGAGTCGAGGTCGACGTCGGGCGTGAACGGCTTGCCCTTGGCGTGCACCCGGAGGATCGCCTTGCGCCCCTCCATGTCGGGCGCGTCCACCGGGATCTGCCGGTCGAACCGGCCCGGGCGCAGCAGCGCCGGGTCGAGGATGTCCGGCCGGTTGGTGGCGGCGATCAGGATGACCCCGCCCTTGGTGTCGAAGCCGTCCATCTCCACGAGGAGCTGGTTCAGCGTCTGCTCGCGCTCGTCGTGGCCACCGCCCATGCCGGCGCCCCGGTGCCGGCCGACCGCGTCGATCTCGTCGACGAAGACGATCGCCGGGGCGTTCGCCTTGGCCTGCTCGAAGAGGTCACGGACCCGGCTGGCACCGACACCGACGAACATCTCGACGAAGTCCGAGCCGGAGATCGAGTAGAACGGGACTCCGGCCTCACCGGCGACGGCGCGGGCGAGCAGCGTCTTGCCCGTACCGGGCGGGCCGAAGAGGAGCACGCCCTTCGGGATCTTGGCGCCGAGGGCCTGGTACTTCGCCGGGTTCTGCAGGAAGTCCTTGATCTCGTGCAGCTCCTCGACGGCCTCCTCGGCCCCGGCCACGTCAGCGAAGGTGGTCTTCGGCGTGTCCTTGGTGATCATCTTCGCCTTGGACTTGCCGAAGTTGAGCACCCGGGAGCCGCCACCCTGCATCTGCGACATGAAGAAGAGCAGCAGGAGCACGAGCAGGGCGATCGGCAACAGGTTCACCAGCAGCGTGACGAGGACGCTGTCCGACGAGACCTCGGTGTCGGCCGGGCCGGTGATCCGGTTGGCCGCCTTGGCCGCGAGGACCTGCTCCCAGACCCGGTCGCCGACCTCGTACGGGAACTGCGCCTCGATCTTGTCGGTGGTGGTGTCACCGAACTTGGCCTTGTCCTTCAGGTCGATCTGGAGCGTCTGCTCCTTGTCCTGGAAGACGACCTTGTCGATCTGCGCGGTGTTGAGCCGGTCGAGTGCGACCGACGTGTCGACCTTGTGGTAGCTCGGTCCACCTGTGAACAACTGACTGAGCAGAATCGCGCCGGCGATCACCAGGATGATCCAGACCACCGGGCGGCGGAAGAAACGCGTACGTTCCATACTGTTGTCGAGCGCCGAGGCGCCCGGATCCTCCTGATCGACGTCCTGACCGTCTGATGGCTGTTCGCCGCCGAGGCGGCGGCCGGAGCCGCCGTTCTTCGGGCTGGCCTCGGCCCCGAGACGCGAAATCGCCGCGTCGCGGTCATTCGACGGTACACCGTGCGGACGACGAGCGAGCTCGCGAGGGCCGCAGTCGCGCACCGTCGGCATGACACCGCGTGACCGTTGGCTCCGCCAGCCCCTCACCACCCGCCCGGGTTCCGGGCGAGAGCCGGCGTGACGTCGGCGCCGCTCCCGGCCGCCGACCGGTGGTCGACGGCCCGGTCGCGGGACTGCTCCCACGCCACCGAACCACCACCGTAGTCCGGATACCTGAGAGTGCGCTGTACGTCCGCTCGACGTCGGCCGATATCGCCTGCTCAGCACACCGGCAGCGACGCCACCGGCGGCCGGAGGGTCAGGACCGGGCGTAGACCTGCGGCTTGAGCACGCCCACGTAGGGCAGCTCGCGGTAACGCTCGCCGAAGTCGAGGCCGTAACCGACGACGAACTCGGTCGGGATGTCGAAGCCGACGTACTTCACCGGGACCTCGACCTTGACCGCGTCGGGCTTGCGGAACAGGGCCACCACCTCGACGCTCGCGGCCGAGCGCGACTCCAGGTAGCGCAGCAGCCAGGAGAGGGTCAGCCCGGAGTCGACGATGTCCTCGACGACCACCACGTGCCGACCGGCGATGTCGCGGTCGAGGTCCTTGAGGATGCGCACCACGCCGGAGGAGGTGGTGCCCTGGCCGTACGAGGAGATGGCCATGAAGTCGAGTTCGGCGGGAGGACCGTGCCGGCCGAGTGCCCGGGAGAAGTCGGCCATGAACATGACCGCACCCTTGAGCACGCAGACCAGCAGCAGTCCGTCCTCGACGTCGGCGTAGTCCACCGAGACCTGCTTGGCCAGTTCCGCGGTCTTCTCGCGGATCTGCGCCTCGGAAATGATCACGTGGTCGATGTCGGCGTCGTACCAGGAGCCGTCAGCCATGCCCCTTAGCCTGCCGTACGCCGCTCGGTCGCCGTCGGCGGGGCCGCCCCTTTCCGCGGGCCCCCGTCGACGTCCCGTACACCGCGCCCCCGGACCCGTCCGGACGGCCCGGCCCGACCCCGTCAGCAGGGCCGGGACCGCCAGCGACGACCGTCCTCGGTCGGCTTCCAGTCGGCCGAGTCCCGGCTGTCGGCGGTGAACCCGAGCGCGGAACCGGCCACGAGGGCGAGGAGGAAGAGCAGAAACAGGAGGAATTCCATGGCGGCGCTCGCTTTCCGTGGGTGTCCGTCGTTCTCGCCGCCGGTGCGCACCGGACCGGTCCAGTCTGCGACCGTTCGGGGAGGGGGAACAGTGGCAGGATTGCCACTGCACCTCGAATTCCTGCCACCCGTACCGTTACCCTGGTCACATGCTCCGTACCGTCGCCGTGCTCGCGCTGGACCGGGTGGCCCCGTTCGAACTGGGCGTGCTCTGTGAGGTCTTCGGCACCGACCGGACGGCCGACGGCCTTCCCGGCTACCGGTTCGCGGTGTGCGGCGTCGACGGCGCGCCGGTCCGCACCTCGTCGGGGTTCTCCCTGGTCCCGTCGGCCGACCTGGCCCCGATCGACGAGGCCGACCTGGTCGCGGTGCCGGCCCACGCCGGCGACGCGGAGGTCCCCCCGGCGGTGCTGGCCGCGTTGCGCCGGGCCGCCGACCGGGGCGCGTACGTGTTCAGCGTCTGCTCCGGGGCCTTCGTGCTCGGCCGGGCCGGGCTGCTCGACGGTCGGGACTGCACGACCCACTGGCGGTACGTCGACGACCTACAGGAACGTCACCCGCTGGCCCGGGTCCAGTGCAACACGCTCTACGTCCAGGACGGTTCCCTGCTGACCAGCGCGGGCACCGCCGCCGGGATCGACGCCTGCCTGCACCTGGTCCGGCAGGAGCACGGTTCGGCGGTGGCCACCCGGCTCGCCCGCCGGATGGTCGTCCCGCCGCACCGCGACGGCGGGCAGGCGCAGTACGTCGAGACGCCGATCCCCCGGGCACCGGAGGCACCGACCCTGGAACCCGTGCTCACCTGGTTGATGGGACACCTGGACCGGCCGCTGACCGTGCAGGAGCTGGCCGGTCGCGCCGGGGTCAGTCCCCGTACCTTCGCCCGGCGGTTCCGCGCCGAGACCGGCACCACGCCGCACGACTGGCTGACCAACCAACGGGTGCTGCTGGCCCGCCGGCTGCTGGAGGAGACCTGGCTCAGCGTGGAGGCGGTGGCCGGGCAGGTCGGGTTCGGCGACGCGGCCACCCTGCGGCACCACTTCACCCGCCGGGTCGGGACCACGCCGGCGGCCTACCGGGTGACCTTCCGGGACCGCGTCCCCACCCCGTGACCCGCGCTCACCATCCCATCGCCGCGCCGTCCACCCGGGGCTCCGAGCCGACCACGTACCCGCCGTCGGCGTGTCGCCAGATCGCCTGGCCGTACCCGAAGACGCCCGGCTCGTCGGCGACCGTGATCTCGTGGCCGCGCCCGCGCAGTGCCTCCACCGCCGCCCGCCCCTCGGCGGTCGTGGTCAGTTCCGGTTCGACCAGCACCGAGCGACCGGTGTGCCAGTACCACCGGGGCGCGCCGAGGGCGGCCTGCGGATCCAGGCCGGCGTCCAGGGTGGCCGAGACCAGCTGGACGTGCCCCTGCGGCTGCATGTGCCCGCCCATCACCCCGAACGGTCCCACCGGTACGCCGTCCCGGGTCAGGAAACCGGGGATGATCGTGTGGAACGGCCGCCGGGACGGCCCGACCGTGTTCGGGTGGGCCGGGTCGAGGCGGAAGCCGGTGCCCCGGTCCTGTAGCCCGAAGCCGTGGCCGGGCAGCACCACGTGCGAGCCGAAGCCCAGGTAGGTGGACTGGATCAGGCTCACCATCCGTCCGGCGGAGTCGGCTGCGCAGAGGTACACCGTGCCGCCCCGCTCCGGCTCACCGGCGGTGGGCGTGCCGGCCCGGTCGGTGACCAGGGCCCGCCGGGTCGCCGCGTAACCCGGATCGAGCAGGGCTGCCGTCGGCACCGTCACGTGCTCCGGGTCGGCCACGTACGCGTGCGCGTCGGCGAAGCCGAGCTTGACCGCCTCGATCTGCCAGTGCAGCCGATCGGCCGGTGGGAGCGCTGCGAGATCCACCCCGTCGAGGACGTTCAGGGCGAGCAGCGCGGCGATCCCCTGCCCGTTCGGCGGCAACTCCCACACCTCGTGCCCCCGGTACCGGGCGGACACCGGGTCCACCCACTCCGACCGGTGTGCGGCCAGGTCGTCGGCGGTGAGCAGGCCACCGGTACGGGCGGCGTACGCGGCCAGCGCCGCGGCGATCCCGCCCCGGTAGAAGTCGGCCGCGCCGGTGGCGGCGATCCGGCGCAGGGTCCGGGCCGCGTCCGGGTTGCGCCACCGCTGCCCGGCCCGGGGCGGGCGCCCGTCGGCCGTGAACACCCGGCGCCACTCGGCGAACTCCGGCCCGACCAGCCCCTCGTGCAGGGCGGCGGCCCGAGCCCAGCCGGCCGCCACGCTGGTGGAGACCGGGTACCCGTGCTCGGCGTACCCGACGGCGTCGGTGAAGAGGTCGGCGAACGGTAGCGAGCCGAACCGGTCGTGCAGGTCCCGCCAACCGGCGGGTGCGCCGGGCACGGTCACCGGCAGCCAGCCCCGGGCGGGCATCGCCGGGCCGCGCGCCTGGGCCCCGCCGAGGGCGGCCACCGGGTCGGCGCCCCGACCGCCGGTCGCGGCGAGGACCACGTCCCGGGTCAGCGCCGCCGGGGAGCGGCCGGAGGCGTTCAGGCCGTGCAGCCGTTCACCGTCCCAGACGATCGCGAAGAGGTCGCCGCCGATGTCGTTGGAGCCCGGCTGGACCACGGTGAGGGTGATCGCGGTGGCCAGCGCCGCGTCGACGGCGTTGCCGCCGCGCCGCAGCACGGCGAGCCCGGCCGCGGCGGCGAGCGGCTGGCTGGTCGCGACGGCACCGTGCGGGGCGAAGAGGGGCGGTCGGGGGTACGCCATCCGCCATGTCTACCGCACCACGGATCGACGGGGAGCCCTCCGGGAGGCCGGCCGGGGTCCGTGGGATCGGCGACGCGCTGAGGGTCGGCGGCTCAGGCGGGCACCAGGTGACCGTCGCGGCGGACCACCCGCAGCGCGCCGGGCAGGTGCACGGCGCCCTGCCCGCGCCAGTCGGTGACCAGCGCGTCGAGCGCGGCGACGTGCCGGTGCGACAGCGCCGTCGCCGGAGCGCCCAGCTCACGGGCCCAGGCGTGCAGCACCCGGGTACGCACCGCGGGCACGAGCCCGGCCAGCGCCGGCACGACCAGCCCACCCGGGGCCGGGTCGTCCCCGGTCCCGACGCGGCCACCGGCCGGCACCCGGGCGGCGGCCAGCGCGGCGGCGGCGAGGTCGTCGAGGGCGGCGTTGTCGGCGGCGACCAGTCGGGCCGTCCGGGCGAGGTTCTCCAGCACCGCCGGGCCGAGCGCCGCGACCAGCACCGGCAGCACGTCGGAGCGGACGCGGGCGCGGGCGTACGACGGGTCGACGTTGTGCGGGTCCTCCCACGGCGTGAGCCCGAGCACCGCACACGCCCGCCGGGTCTGTTCCCGGCTGACCGTCAGCAACGGCCGCAGCAGCGGCACCCCGGACAGGTCCCGGCGGGGGGGCATGCCGGCCAGGCCGCGTGGCCCGGAACCCCGGGCCAGGGCGAGCAGTACCGTCTCCGCCTGGTCGTCCCGGGTGTGCCCGGTGAGCAGGGCGCTCGCGCCGTACCGTCGGCCGGCCTCGGCCAGCGCCTGGTAGCGCGCCTCGCGGGCGGCCCCCTCCGGGCCGCCGGGACGGCCCGCGACGCGTACCCGGACGGCCTCCACCGGGGCGAAACCGGTCTCCTCCGCCCACCGCGCCACGGCGGCGGCCCGCGCGGCGGAGCCGGCCTGAAGGTCGTGGTCGACGGTGACCAGCCCGGCCGGGCGGCCCAGGCGGGGCGCGACGAAGGCGGTGGCCGCGGCGAGGGCGAGCGAGTCGGCGCCACCGGAGCAGGCCACCAGGACCGGACCGGAATCCGGCAAACCGACCAGTGCCCGGCGGACGGCGACGCGGATCGCGGCCACCGCCGGAGCGAGCGCGGCCACGGCCGGCGAGGTCAGGCTGTCGGCAGCGGCCCGGCCGGACCGTGCACCCGGGCCACCCACGCGTCCGGATCGCCCAGCTCCTCGAGCCGGGGGAGGGTCAACGGGGAGCTGAAGATCCGGTTGAAGCCGGCCATGCCGACCCGTTCGACCACGCCGTGCACGAACTTGCGCCCCTCGGCGTACTGGCGCATCTTGACCTCCACGCCGAGCAGCCGGCGGATCGCCTTCTCCAGCGGGTTGCCCGCCTCCCGGCGCCGGTTGAACCCGGCCCGGATCCGCTCCACGCTCGGGATGACCTCCGGGCCGACGCCGTCCATCACGAACTCGGCGTGCCCCTCCAGCAGGGTCATCAGTGCCGTCAACCGGTCGAGCACCGCACGCTGGCCCGGCGTCTGGACGATGTCCAGCACGCTGGCCCGGCTCTCCGGGTCCTTGATCGCGTCGGAGAGGGTGGCGACCCCGCGCCGCAGCCGCTCCAGCAGGTGCTCGCCACCCTGTGAGGCGTCGACGAAGGCCTGCACTTCCCCGAGGAAGTAGGCGCGCATCCACGGGACGGCGGTGAACTGCGTCCGGTGGGTCACCTCGTGCAGGCAGACCCAGAGGCGGAAGTCGCGGGGGTCTGCCGCCAGCTTCCGCTCGACCTCGACGATGTTGGGCGCGACCAGGAGCAGTTGGCCCGGGTCGGCGGAGAAGACCTCGTACTGGCCGAGCACCCGGCCGGAGAGGTAGGCCAGCACGGTGCCGGCCTGCACCCCGGTCAGCCGCGAGCCGATCGCCTCGGTGAGCGCGCCCGGCTGCTTGTCACCGGAGAGCCGGCTGACCAGCGGGGTGATCACCTCGCGCAGCCCGGCGATGTTGGTGGCCGCCCAGTCCCGGCGGTCCACCACCCGCACCGGGGGGTGCGCGACCTGCGCACGCAGGCCGGTGTACTCGGCCACGTGCCCGGCCGCCTCGTCGGTCAGCCGCCGGAGGTCGCCCACCACCTCGGTCGCCTCTGCGTACGAGACCCGGGGCCCCGACTTGCCCAGTGCCCCCGCGGTGGCGGCGGCCAGATCCCAGTCCACGAACTGCGCCATGCACCCCACCGTACCCGCGCCGGGCACACCCCCACCCCGGCTCGCGTCGCGGACGGCCGGGCCCGGCCCCGCCGGGCGGGGCCGGGGCGCAACGGCGCTGGGCGCGGAGGGGATCAGCGGCAGCCGCAGCCGGCCAGCGCCGCCCCGATCCGGTCGAGGGCCAGTCGGGTGGCGTCCGGGGTGCCCGGCGGGGTGCGGTCGGTGAGGACCGCGAAGCTGAGCAGGCGGCCGTCGGTGGTGGTGACCAGGCCGGCGATCGCGTGCACCCCGGTCAACGTCCCGGTCTTGGCCCGCACCACGCCCGCGCCGACCCGGGTGTCCGGTGCGTCGAACCGGCTGTCGAGGGTGCCGGACCAGCCGCCCACCGGTAGTCCACCGAAGATCCCGGCCAGCTCGGGGCGGGTGCCGTTGCCGGCCAGCGCGATCAGGTCGGTGAGCAGGGACGGGCTGATCCGGTTGGTACGCGACAGTCCGCTGCCGTCGGCCAGCGCGAGTTCGTCGGCGGGCAGCCCGAGTTCGGTCGCCACCTGGTCCATCGCGGCGGACGCCCCGACGAACGAGGCCGGCTGGTCACGGGCGAGGGCGACCTGACGGGCCAGCGCCTCGGCGACCACGTTGTCACTGTCGGTGATCATGATGTCGACCAGCCGGATCATCGGGGGCGACTCGACCTTGCCCAGCTCGGTGCCGGGAGCGGGCGACCCGACGGGAGCGGCCTCGCCACCACCGGTCGGGGCCTTCCCCCGCGTGACCGCCGTTCCGGTCGGTACACCGAGGAGTTTCGCGAACGCCCGTCCGGCGGCGAGGTCGGGATCCTGGTAACGCTGCGCCCCCTTCGGGCCGGCGTCCGGGTCGCGGCGCGCCCCGTCGGTCATCAGCGCGGTGATCGCACTGCCGTACCCCCCGGTGGGGATGTCCGCGTCCCAGCCCGGCTCGTGGACGGGGCCGGGGAAGAGCGTCGAGTCCACCGTCACCTTGCTGGGCGGCGTCCCGCCGAGGGCCTGTTTCACCTGTTGGGCGAGGAGGTCCAGGCGGGCCGCTCCGGGATAGAAGCCGTTGGCGTCGATGGCGAGCGTCGGGTCGCCCCCACCCACGATCACCACCTCGCCGGGTGCCGCCCCGGCCACCGCCCGGGTGTCGATCCGGTACCCGGGACCGCGTGCGGCCAGCACCGTCACGCCGGTCACCAGCTTGGTGACGGAGGCGGGCACGGTGCCGTCGTCCGCGCCCCGGCCGTAGAGCTCCTGGCCGGTGACGACGTCGGTGACCGACACGTTGACCCGACCGCCCAGGGCGGTCGCGCCGACCAGCGGGTCGAGCGCGGCCCGCATTCCCGCCGCGGTCGGGACGGCGGCGGTGGCGGCCGGCAGCGCCAGCACGGAAACCGGGGCCGCCTCGGGTTCCCGGGCGTCTGTCCTCGGCTCGGCGTCGTCGCCGAGCCAGCCGGCCACCGGGCCGGGCCGGACCACGACCAGTCCGACCCCGGCGACGACCAGCAGCAGCACGGTCGCCAGCGCCGCCAGCAGGGTGCGCCGTCGGCGTGGGGTCGCCCCGCCGCCGTCGGGCGCCGGGTCGGCCACCGGCGGCGGACCGGGCGGCGCGGCCCCGGTCGCCAGCGGGATGCCGGAGGGTGTCCCCGCGGACGCCGGGAAGGCGGCTCCGGTCACGGCGGGCGCGCCGGAGGGCGTCCCGGCGGACCCCGGAAAGGCGGCACCGACGGGCGGAATGCTGCCGGGGGCCGCGGGACGGGCCGGCGGCCGGTAGATCGGGGGCGGCGGCCGTCCGGTACCGGGGGTGTCCGGCCGGGGAGCGTCGTCGACCGGCGCGGACGACCCCTGCGCGGGGCCGTGCGCCCCGGGTACCACCACCCGCCCGGTGACCCGCTCCGGCCGACCCGGAGCACGGTCACCTCCCGGGCGGTAGTGTGAGTCTTCCCTCCCCACAGCCCCCTCCTCCCCCACGAAAAACGGCTTGGGCGACACTACTTCGGTCCGAAGACTATGCGGCGCCCGACGCCGGCGGGTGCGCATCGCCCCGTCCGGGGGTGTCGCTGTTCGTTAGCCAGCGTCGGCAAACGTAGGGAGCGTGAGATGGATTTCGACGTCACGGTTGAGATCCCCAAGGGTCACCGCAACAAATACGAGGTGGACCACGCGACCGGCCGGATCAGGCTGGACCGCACGCTCTTCACGTCCACGCAGTACCCGGCCGACTACGGCTTCATCGAGGGCACCCTGGGCGAGGACGGCGACCCGCTGGACGCCCTGGTGCTGGTGCCCGAGCCCACCTTCCCGGGCTGCCTGATCCGCTGCCGCACCATCGGCATGTTCCGGATGACCGACGAGAAGGGCGGCGACGACAAGGTCCTCTGCGTGCCCTACGAGGACCCGCGCCAGGAGCACCTGCGCGACATCCACCACCTCGGCGAGTTCGACCGGCTGGAGATCCAGCACTTCTTCGAGGTGTACAAGGACCTGGAGCCCGGCAAGTCGGTCGAGGGCGCGACCTGGGTGGGGCGCACCGAGGCCGAGGCGGAGATCCGGGCGTCGTACCGGCGGCACCAGGAGGCGGTGGCGCGGGGCGAGGCCACGCACTGACGGTAGTCGGACAGTTCCGACCGCACCGGGCCCGGGAGCCGCTCAGCCGAGCAGCCCCCGGGCCCGGTCGTACAGGTCGAGCACCGCGCAGGCCACCGGGACCACCGCGACCACCAGCAGCGTGTCGGTCAGGTCGGCCGCCCGCCCGAGGTACGGCGAGACCGGGCGCTGCGCGTACGTGGTGCCGGCCGCCACGGTGAGCAACGCGAGCACCACCCCGGCGGCGACCAGCCCGAGCAGGGCCCCCGGGCCGGCCCGGTCGACCAGGGCGACACCCAGCACGGCGAGGGCGACCAGCCCGGCGGCCAGGGTCGGCACCCGCTGCCGCAGCGCCACGAAGAGACGCGCCCGCAGCAGCAGCACCGTCGCGGCGACGGCGACCAGGATCCGGCCGGCGGTCCCGCCGGTCGCGGTGAGCACGAACGCGGCGGCCACCGCCAGCACCGCGTGCCCGAGCAGCATCCCGGCCAACGTCTCCTCGGTGCGGGCCACCGCCGCGTGCACCCGACCGGTGTGGGGCAGGTCACGGACGCCGGGACGGGAACCGGCGTCGGCGCCGACCGGGAGCGTGATCGGTGGCAGCGGAACCTTGCCGAGGCGGATGGCGAGCAGCGGCAGCACGCCGACCGCGAAGACCAGGAGGCCGAGCAGGACGGCGGCGGCACCGGCAGGGGTGAGGGCGAGGCCGAGCAACGCGGTCGCCGCGCCGACCAGCCCGACCGTCGCCCCGGCGACGAAGACCCGCAGCCTGGCGGCGACGCCGAGCAGGCCGAGCACCGCGACGAGGAGCAGCGCGACGGAGCCGGCCAGCAGTTCGGGCGCGCCGAGCCAGGGCAACGGGGCGAACGGGGAGACCGGGTCACCGGAGCTGACCAGCAGCGCCCCGGCGACGAAGGCGTACGGCAGGGCGTAGCCGCCCAGGGTGGCCCCGGCCGTGGCGTCCCCGTACGCCCGGGAGGCGACGCCGCCGGCCGCCGTGAGCAGGACGGCCACCACCGCCGCGACCAGCTGGTCCGCCGAATGGGCGGGACCGCCGGCGGTGAGCGCGACCAGCCCGACGGCGAGCGGCACGGCGGCCCCGGCCAGCGCGGTGGCCCGGGTCGCCGCCGGTGACCAGGCGGCACCCCGGCGACGCGCGCCGTCGGCGATGACCTCCACCACGTCGTCGTACTCGAGTTCGGGCCAGTGCGCGTGCGCCGGGACGAGGTGCAGCACCTCGCCGTCGCGGACGCCCTGGGCGTGCAGCGCCTGACCGGTCGCCAGCACGGCACCGTCGGTGCGGCGCAACACCCAGCCGCCGTGCCGTTCGCCGTCGTCGGCGAGCCCCTCACCGGCGTGCCGCAGCACCTCGGGGAGGAGTTCGGCGAGCGGCAGCTGCTCCGGCAGGGCCACGTCCAACCGCCGCTGCGGCGCGCTGATCGTGACGCGGGCGAGCCCAGCTGTCATCGATGTCTCACTCCCTGTCATGCGGCGCGCGCGGACGGCAGCACTTTACCTACCATGAGCCAGGCTCGGGTTACCGAGCGCATGGGGGAGGGTGCGTGTCCACTGTCGTCATCAAGCGACCGCCGAGACGCCCGGCCCCGGAGATCCCGGTCGGCGACCTCCCGGTCGAGGGGCCTCCGGAGATCCCCGAGGTCACCGCCGGCCGGTGGCAGCAGCTGCTGATGCTCCTGCCGATGCTCGGCGGGACGGTGGCCATGGCGATGATGTTCGGCCGGGGCGGCGGGACGTACTCGTACGTGGTCGGTGGCATGTTCGGGCTCTCCTCACTGGCCATGCTGGTCACCACCTGGGGCAGCGCCGCCGGCACCCCGAAGAGGTCCGAGATGATGGCCGCCCGGCGGGAGTACCTGCGGCACCTCTCGGTGCTGCGCCGGCAGGTCCGCCGGAACGCCGACCGGCAACGCGCCGGCCTCTTCTACCGGCACCCGGACCCGACCCGGCTCTGGTCCACCGTCGACAGCCACCGGGTCTGGGAGCGTCGCCCCACCGACCCGGACTTCGCGGTCGTCCGGGTCGCGCTCGGGCCGCAGACCCTGGCCACCCCGCTGGTGCCCCCGACCACCCGGCCGCTGGAGGAGCTGGAACCGATGACCGCCGGGGCGTTGCGCCGTTTCCTCGACGCCTACTCGGTGGTGCCGGACCTGCCGGTGGCCCTCTCCCTGCGCAGCTTCGCCCGGGTCCATCTGCGCGGCGACCTCGACGACCCGACGGCCCGGACGACCGGCTCGCCGTCGGCGCAGGCGCTGGCCCGCGCGATGCTGACCCAGCTCGCCGTCTTCCACGCCCCGGACGAGCTGCTCGTCGCGGTCTGCGTCGGCCCGGAGCGACGGAGGGCCTGGGAGTGGGTCAAGTGGCTGCCGCACGCCCACCACCCGGGGCGCGCCGACGCGCTCGGCCCGGTCCGCCTGGTCACCAGCGCCGCGGCCGACCTGGAACGACTCCTCGGCGAGGTGCTGGGCAGCCGTTCGCGGTTCAGCCCGGTCGGGCCGGCCACCGACGGGCCGCACGTGGTGGTGGTGCTCGACGGCGCCGACCTGACCGGCGCCGCGCACCTCACCTCCGACGGCGGCGTCGACGCGGTCACCGTGGTCGACCTGGACACCCCGCCGCCGCGCCTGCTCGACCGGACCACCCTGGTGCTGGAGGTACGCGACGGACGGCTGCACTCGCACGCCGCCGACACGCACGCCGAGGTGGGCACCGCCGACCAGCTTCCGATCACCGACGCCGAGGCGGTGGCCCGACGACTCGCCCCGCTGCGGCTGGCGACCACGGTCACCGGGTCCGACGCGCCGACCCGGACCGAACTGGGCCTGCCCGAGCTGCTCGGCCTAGGCGACCCGGAGAACTTCTCGGTCGAGCAGGGCTGGACGCCCCGCGCCCCCCGTGACCGGCTGCGGGTGCCGATCGGCGTCGGCACCGACGGCGGCGCGATCGAGCTGGACCTGAAGGAGTCCGCACAGGACGGCATGGGGCCGCACGGACTGCTCATCGGGGCCACCGGGTCCGGCAAGTCGGAGCTGCTGCGCACGGTGGTGCTGGGGCTGGCCGCCACGCACAGCTCGGAGGTGCTCAACTTCGTCCTGATCGACTTCAAGGGCGGGGCCACCTTCGCCTCGTTCGACCGGTTACCGCACACCGCCGCCGTGATCACCAACCTGGAGGACGCGCTCCCGCTGGTGGACCGGATGGCCGACGCGCTCAACGGGGAGCTGACCCGCCGCCAGGAGCTGCTGCGTCGGGCCGGGAACTTCGCCAGCCTGCGCGACTACGAACGGGCCCGGGCGGCGGGGACCCCGCTCGCCCCGCTGCCGTCGCTGTTGGTGATCTGCGACGAGTTCTCCGAGCTGCTGTTCCACAAGCCGGACTTCATCGACCTGTTCGTGCAGATCGGCCGGCTGGGCCGGTCCCTCGGGGTGCACCTGCTGCTCGCTTCGCAGCGGCTGGAGGAGGGTCGGCTGCGCGGGCTGGACACCCACCTGTCGTACCGGGTCGGGTTGCGCACCTTCTCCGCGCTGGAGTCCCGGACGGTGCTCGGCGTGCCGGACGCGCACGAGCTGCCCCGCTCCCCCGGCCACGGTTACCTGCGCTCCGGCACCGAACCGCTGGTCCGGTTCCGGGCCGCGTACGTCTCCGGCGCGGTACGCCGGCCCGGTGGCGGCGGGGGCGGTGGCAGCGCCGGCACGCCCCGGCTGCTCACCTTCTCCACCCACCTCGTGCCGGTGCCCGAGCCGGCCGGCCCGTCGCCCGGACCGACCGGGGACGATCGGGAGAGCGGCGCGAGCCTGCTGGACGTGCTGGTCGGGCGGATCGCCGGCCAGGGGCCCCCGGCCCACCAGGTGTGGCTGCCCCCGCTGGACACCTCGCCGGCCCTGGACGACCTGCTCGGCCCGGTCGGCGTCGACCCGGCACGCGGCCTCGCCTTCGGCAATCCGGAGCTGCACGGCGCGCTCCAGGTGCCGGTGGCGCTGGTGGACCGACCGTACGACCAGCGCCGCGACCTGCTCTGGTTGGCGCTGGACGGCGCGACCGGGCACGTCGCCGCGGTAGGCGCGCCGCAGAGCGGAAAGTCCGGCCTGCTGCGCACGCTGATCTGCACGCTGGCGCTCACCCACACCCCGTACGAGGTGCAGGTGTACTGCCTGGACTTCGGCGGCGGCGGGCTGGGCGCGCTGCGCGACCTGCCGCACGTCGGCGGGGTGGCCGGACGCGCCGACCCGACGTCGGTGCGGCGTACCGTCGGGGAGGTCGCCACCCTGCTGGCGGAGCGGGAGCAGCGCTTCGCGGAGCTGGGCGTGGAGTCGATGGCCGCCTACCGGCAGCGGCGGGCGGCGCTGGCCGCCGCCGGGCAGCCGGTGACCGACCCGTTCGGCGACGTCTTCCTCGTGGTGGACGGCTGGACCACGCTGCGCGGCGAGTACGACGACCTGGAGGGGCCGGTCACCGACCTGGCCGGCCGGGGCCTGGCGTACGGCGTACACGTGGTGGCGACCGCGCTGCGCTGGCTGGACTTCCGACCGGCGATCCGGGACCTGTTCGGCTCGCGCCTGGAGTTGCGCCTCGGCGACCCGTCCGACTCGGGCGTCGCCCGGCAGGCGGCGGCGAACGTACCGGAGAACTCCCCGGGGCGGGGCATCACCGCCGAACGGCTGCACTTCCTGGGCGCGGTACCGCGGCTGGCCGCCCCCGGTGGGGACACCGGCGACCTGGTGAAGGCGGTCGCGGCGGCCTGGGCCGGTCCGGCCGCACCGGCGGTACGGCTGCTCCCGCCGGTGCTGTCCTATGCGGAGCTGGACCTCTCCGGGTCGACCGGACTGCGGCTGCCGGTCGGCATCGCCGAGGCGGACCTGCGGCCGGTGGTGCTCGACTTCGCCGCCGACCCGCACTTCGTGGTCTTCGGGGACGCGGAGTGCGGCAAGTCGTCGTTCCTGCGCGCGCTGGCCACCTCGATCACCCGGCGGTTCACCCCGGAGCAGGCCCGGGTGATCCTGGTCGACTACCGGCGTAGCCTGCTCGGCGCGATCGAGACCGACCACCTGATCGGCTACGGCACCGCGGCGGCCGGTACGGCCGAACTGATCGAGTCGGTCGCCGGCTACATGCAGCGCCGGATGCCCGGCCCCGAGGTCACCGCCGGGCAGCTACGGGACCGGTCCTGGTGGTCCGGGCCGGAGCTGTTCGTCCTGGTCGACGACTACGACCTGGTCGCGACCGGACCGGCCAACCCGTTGCGCGCGCTGGAGGAGTACCTCCCGCAGGCCCGGGACGTGGGGTTGCACCTGGTGCTGGCGCGGCGCTCGGGCGGCGCGGCCCGGGCCCAGTACGAGCCGATCGTCCAGCGGCTGCGGGAGCTTTCCACGGCGGGCCTGGTGATGACCGGCAGCCCGGAGGAGGGCGCGCTGGTGGGACCGGTCCGCCCCGGCCCGCTGCCGCCCGGTCGGGGCCGGCTGGTGACCCGGCGGGAGGGGGTACGCCTCGTGCAGATCGCGTACCTCCCTCCGATGTGACCACCCGAGGCGAGTGAATGCGGCGAACAGGGGCCGGAGTGGACCGGCGAACAGGTAACCTCCGAGCATCATGTGTCCGGCACGACGGATGGGCTGAGGGTGTGACTGCGGTGCGGCGGCGGTGCGCTACCGGGGCCCGGAGGCTCACCGGTCGTGTCCTGCTCGCCGTGGCCGCGACGGCCGTCCCGCTCACCGCGGCCCCCGTGCACGCCGCCCCGCTCCCCCGGACCGCCTTCGTCGCCCCGGTCCCGCCGGCTCTGGCGGTCGGCACGCGGCTGCCACCCGGGCCGGTCGTCGTCGATCCGGTCCGTGCCCCCGCCCGCGTCGACCAGGTCCGCGACGACCAGTGGCAGCTCGACGCGCTCGACGCGGAAACCGCCTGGCGGACGTCCACCGGGCGCGGGGTCACGGTCGCGGTGATCGACTCCGGCGTGGACGCCGGCCACCCGGACCTCGTGGGCCAGGTACTTCCCGGCCTCGACCTGGTCACCTCCGACGGAGCGGCCGAACCCGACCCGGTGGGACACGGGACCACCGTCGCGGGCCTGATCGCCGGGCGGCGGGACGACCGTCGCGGGGTGGTCGGCCTCGCGCCGGACGCGAAGATCCTGCCGGTCCGGGTGCTCGACAAGGAGAACCGCTACGACGACGCGCTGGTCGTGGCCAAGGGAGTCCGGTGGGCGGTGGACAACGGCGCGCGGGTGATCAACCTGTCGCTGGGCGGGGGCGGGGACAGCGCGGCCCTGGCGGCGGCGTTGGACTACGCGTTCGCGCGCGACGTGGTGGTGATCGCCTGCACGGGCAACGTGGCGGTCTCCGCCGACAGGCGGGTCTGGTACCCGGCCCGGGAGCCCGGGGTGGTCGCGGTGGCCGGCCTGGAACGCAGCAGCGACGACCTCTGGTCCGGCTCCGTCACCGGCCCGGAGACCGTGCTGTCCGCGCCGGCGACCGGGCTGGTGGGCGCCCGACCGGGCGGCTACTGGCGGGTGCAGGGGACGAGTTTCGCCGCGCCGCTGGTGACCGCCGCCGCCGCGCTGCTGCGCGCCCGGTGGCCGCAGATGTCCGCCGGTGACGTGGTGAACCGGCTGATCACCACCGCACGGGACATCGGCCCCGCCGGCCGGGACGACCGGTTCGGTTTCGGCCGGCTCGACCCGGTCGCCGCGCTCACCCGGGACGTCCCCGTGGTGCCGCGCAATCCGCTCGACGACCACTCCTCGCCCGGCGAGGTGGGCTTCGGCCGGGCCCCGGGGGTGGCCGACACCTCCGGCACCGACGCCGACCGGCTCGGTCTCGTCGGCGCCCGGCGGGACGGGTGGACGGCGCGCGCCGCCGGTGACGCCGAGGCGATGGGTCCGGGCCGGCTGTGGGGTGGCGTGCTCCTCGGTGTCATCCTGGTCACCGGCACGGTCCTGGTGGCGCGGCGGTTCCGCCGGCCGCAGCACCACTGATCCCCGCCGTACGCGTCCTGGTGATCTGATCATGACCGTCAGCCACCGGACGAGGCACCCGGCCCCATTTCTACTTAACGGTCACTAAGCATGCCCTATCGGCTACCTGATTACAGGAGATGCCGGTGAGCAGGCAATTTGCATCGCTGTTTATCGTGACAGTGATCCGGGTGCCAGCGCACCGCCTACAGCGATAAGGGCCAAAGATGAGCGACAGTCACCCTCCGTATGGAGGACCGTCCGATCCGAACGCCGGGCAGCCCTGGGGACCGCCTCCGGGCCAGCCGGTCTCCGGGCAGCCGTGGGGGCCACCGCCCGGTCAGCCGATCTCCGGTCAGCCGGACCCGTACGGGTACGGACAGCCCGGCTACCAGCAGCAGCCTGGATATGCACCGCCGCAGTACGCCACCCCCGTGCAGCCGCCGAAGAAGAACAAGGGCCTGATGGTCGGTCTCGGCGTCGGCGCGGCGACGGTGGCGCTGCTGGCGCTCTGCGGCGTGGGCGTCGGTGTCATCGTGGCGAACGGTGACGACGACGAGCCCGCCGCCCCACCGGTGGCCACCACCTCGGCCCCCGGCGGGGACACCGCACCGAGCACCGTCCCGTCGCCCAGCGAGACCCAGGAGGACACGC
This sequence comes from Micromonospora sp. NPDC023956, assembly GCF_040639195.1. NCBI lineage: Bacteria > Bacillati > Actinomycetota > Actinomycetes > Micromonosporales > Micromonosporaceae > Micromonospora > Micromonospora sp. NPDC023956. The sequence goes on along the minus strand of NZ_JBEZZN010000003.1, from coordinate 125,481 downwards.
CGAACAACAACAACGCGGTGACCGCCCGGTACTCCAGCGACTTCGACGCGGTCTGCGCGGGCAACCCGGTCCTCAACGCCGCCGCCTACTCCGCACCGGCCGGCTCCAAGGCGTACACCTTCTACAACAGCCCCACCCGGCCGGACAGCTGGTCGCTCCGCTCGACCGGCTACGGCAAGTCGTACTACGCCAAGAGCGACGAATTCGAAAAGGTCAGCGTCGTGGGCTGCCTGAAGTACCAGGACGGCAGCGAGGGTGCCGGCCGCAAGTGCCAGCTCAAGGACAGCTCGGACAAGATCATCACGATCGACTACGTGTCGTCCCGGTACACCCTCACCTACTACGCGGCCAAGACCGCGCAGAAGATCGGCGACGGCGGCACCATCAACGCGCCGGCCGTCCGCTGCCCGTCCTTCGTCACCTACAACAAGTCCACGATGAAGGCCTACGCCTCGCCAGACACCGGTGCCATCGAGGCCGCCATGGAGAAGTTCCTCGGCTGACCCACCCCGTGCGACCCCGGCGCGGGGGAGGGGTGGACCCCACCACTCCCCCGGCCCGGGTGGCACGACGGAGCGCCGGCTCAGGTGCAGTCGCCGGTGTCGACCGCCCGGGTCCGCTCCGCACCGGCCAGGGCCACCGGGCGGGCCTCCTCGGCGGTGACCGCGAAGCCGGTGTTCGGGTCGTCCGCCGCCGCCGCGAAGATCACCCCGAGCACCAGTCCGTTCGGCGCGACCAGCGGACCGCCGGAGTTGCCGCTGCGCACCAGCGCCCGAATCGTGTAGACCTCCCGGGTGACGTCCCCCGAGGAGTAGATGTCCGGACCGGTGATCTGGTCGACGTCCCGCACCCGGGCCGACTGCGCGTCGTACGGCCCGTCCAGCGGGAAGCCGAGGACGATCGCGTCCGCCCCGCTCCCCGCCCGGTCGGCGGCGAACCGCATGGCCGGACCGGGCAGATCCGGTACGTGCAGCACGGCCAGGTCCCGGTCGGGGTCGTAGACCACCACGCGACCGTCGTACCGCTCGCCGTTGCGCTCCACCGAGACGTCACGGGTGCCGGCGACCACGTGCGCGTTGGTCATCACCCGGTCCTCGGCGTAGATGAATCCGGATCCCTCGATCCGGCGGCTGCAACTCGGCGCGTAGCCGCGCACCTTGACCACCGAACGCTGGCCGTTGGCGACCACCTGGGAGCCGGCGAGCGCCGGGTCGGGTGGGGACACCTGCCGGGCCCGGGTGGGTGCCAGGTCACCGAAGACGTCCGGGAAACCGTTGGTGTCCACCGTGTCCCGCAGCGCGGTGGAGAACTGCTGGGCCTGGTCCGGCATCACCCGGTCGACCACGGTGAGCAGGGCGCTGTTCCGGACCGAGGAGGCCAGCCAGGGGAACGACGACGACCCCAGCGGCACGGCGACCAGCCAGGCCACCAGGATCACCGCGAACAGCGAGACGAGCGCCCCCCCGATGTCGTCGGCGCGCCGGCCGACGCGGCTGGTGATCGCGTGCCGCAGGTGCGAGCCGACCCAACCGGCGAGGGTCTGACCCAGCACCGCCAGTCCGAAGACCGCGACCAGCGCGACGATCACCCGGGCGGCGCTGTCGGTGAGTCGCTGCGCCAGCAGGGGACCGACCTGGAGGCCGAGCAGGGCCCCGAGGAAGAAGCCGGCGAAGGAGAGCGCCCCGATGACGAACCCCTGGCGGTATCCGCTGATCGCGAAGAGGAGCATGAGCAGCAGCAAAAAGAGATCAACGGGCGACACCCGTCCAGCGTACGGGCACCGGACACCGACGACGACGCTCGTCGCGGAAGCCGCCCGACGCCGTCAGCGACCGGCCAGTTCGTCCGCCTCGTCGGTGCCGGCGGAGGGTGCCGGGGTGGCGGCCGTCGGCGGCAGGTCGACCACCCGGTCCCGGGGCCAGGGCCGGGCCCAGCCGCCCATCTCCAGCACGGCGGCGAGCACGCCTGCGGTGAATCCCCAGACGAGCATGCCGCGTACCGAGAAGGCCGGCCCGATCCAGCCGCTCGGATGGCGTACCCGCAGCCGGTTCTCCGGGTCGACCAGCTCGGCGACGGGGAGCCGGGCGACGTGCGCGACCTCGGCCGGCTCCCGGGAATGGACCGGGTGCGGCCGGTGCCACCAGCCGAGGACCGGAGTGACCACGAAGTCGCTGACCGGGATCCAGAGTTTCGGCAGCTCGGCCAAGACGGTGACGCTGTCCGGATCGAGGCCGACCTCCTCGTTCGCCTCGCGCAGCGCGGTCGCGACCAGATCGGCGTCACCCGGGTCGGCGACTCCGCCGGGAAAGGCCGGCTGACCGGCGTGGTTACGCAGGGTGGCGGCCCGTTGCAGGACGAGTACGTCCGGCCCGACGCCCGGTTCCTCGCCGAGCAGAACCAGCACGGCGCTCTGCCGGCCGCCGCTGTCCGGCGTGGGCAGGGTGGTGAAGTCCTCCACGCGGGCGGTACCGAGCCGGGCGAGCAGCGGGTCCATCCATCCGGGCAGGGGACGGATCATGCGGGCACGTCCAGGCCGAGATGGCGGCGGACCAGGTCGGCGAGGCGGGCGTCGTCGATCGCGCCGGAGACGTCCTGGTGCCGGACCCGCCCCTGCGCGTCAACCAGGAGGGTGATCGGCAGGACGTTCGGCGCCAGCGCGCGCTGCAACCGCTGGTCGGTGTCGACCAGGGTCGGGAACGTCACGCCGAAGTCCGCACCGACGGACACCGCCCGGGGACGGTCGTCGAAGGTGTTCACCCCGATCACGTGCACCTGCCCGGCCATCCGCTCGTGCAGGCGCTGGAACGAGGGGAGTTCCTTCCGGCAGGGCGGGCACCAGGAGGCCCACAGGTTGATCACCGCTGGTCCGCGTACCGCCCGTAGGGAGACCTCGGTGCCGCCGGTGAAGCAGGCGAACCTCAGGTCGGGCAGGCCCCGGCCCGGCCCCGGCGACCCGGCCGCCCCGGTGGTCGGGTCGGGTGCGTTCGCGGGTGGGCTGCCCGGGGCGGCCGGCGGAACCGACGGTCCGGGCGACGCGGCGGGCGGCGTCGAGGGGGGTGCGGTCAGCGCGGCGCAGTCGGCGAACGGCGAGTCCTCCGTCGCCGTGGGTCGCGCGGCGCTCCGACCGGTCTCCCCGGCGGTGCAGCCGGCGACCAGCAGCAGCGGAGCGAGGAGGGCGGCGGCGACGCGACGGTTCACGGCGCCTCCGCCCCGACCGCCTGGGTGGGGACCATCTCGGGGTCGACCCCGGCGGCGACCGCCAGGTCCCGGGCCCGGGGGCCCTTGAGCAGCTTCGCGGCGGCCGCCGGCTCGGTCGGCCCGGTCCCGTACGACGGGCAGAGCTTGGTCAGCGTGCAGGCACCGCAGGCGGGCTTGCGGGCATGACAGACCCGCCGCCCGTGGAAGATCACCCGGTGCGAGAGCATGGTCCAGTCGCGCTTCTCGAAGAGCGCCCCGACCGCGTGCTCGATCTTGACCGGGTCGGTTTCGTCGGTCAGCCGCCAGCGGTGCACCAGCCGCTGGAAGTGCGTGTCGACGGTGATCCCGGGCACGCCGAAGGCGTTGCCGAGGATGACGTTGGCGGTCTTGCGGCCGATCCCGGGCAGGGTCACCAGGTCGGTCAGCTTTCCGGGGATCTGCCCGTCGTACCGCTCGACGAGGGCCTGGCCGAGCTTCGTCAGCGAGTCGGTCTTGTTCCGGAAGAAGCCGGTCGGCCGGATCAGCTCCTCCAGCTCGGTCCGGTCGGCGCCGGCGTAGTCCGCCGCGCTCGGATACCGGGCGAAGAGCTTCGGGGTGACCTCGTTGACCCGCTTGTCCGTGCACTGTGCGGAGAGGATCGTCGCGACGGCGAGTTCCAGCGCGTTCGAGTGGTCGAGTTCGCAGTGCGCGTCGGGGTGGGCGTCGGTGAGCGCGCGGCCGATCCGCCGGGCCCGCCGCTTACGGCCCAGGTCGGTCTCCGCCACGCTGGGAGAGCTGGTGGTCACGCCGGCCAGCCTACGTCGCCGGGCGGACCGTCCGGTCCCGCCTACCCGGCGTCCGGGGCGGAGATCGTCCCGTCGGCGGCGAACCGGGCACCGGTCTTCGGGAAGTCCTGGCCGCTGAGCGTCTTGACCAGGCCGAGGCCCCGGTCGTCCGGGTCCGGGACCGGCTTGCCGAGATCGTTCATGTACGTCGAGGCGAGCGAGCCCGCCACGAACGTGCCGTCCGCCTTGAGCGACACCTTGAGCACGCCGCCCCAGCCGAGCCGGCCGTTGTTGCTCAGCGACTTGCCGCCCCCGGCGAAGTTGCCCAGGCTGTAGGCGATCAGCCGGCCCTGGTAGAACTCCATCGCCCGGAGCACGTGCGGGCCGTGACCGACGATCAGGTCCGCCCCGGCGTCGATCATCGCGCGGGAGAACTTGACCGGATCGCCCCGGTTCTCGCCGAGGAACATCTCGGTCCCCGGCTTCACCCGGGTCTTGTCCGAGCCCTCGCCGCCCATGTGCACCTGCACGACGACCAGGTCGGCCATGGTGGCCGCCTTCTCGACCACCTTCTCCGCGGCGTCGATGTCGACCAGGCTGTTCGACCAGACGTACGACGAGAAGCCGGCGACCGCGACCTTGACGCCCTTGACGTCGACCACGGTGATCTGGTCGGGGGCGCCGGTGTGCTTCAGGTCGTACTTCTCCAGCGCCTTCTGGGTGTTCTCGTAGCCGGCCGGGCCGTAGTCGTACCCGTGGTTGTTGGCCTGGTTCAGCAGGTGGAATCCGGCGTCCTTGAGGTGGGCGGCGTACTCCGGCGGGGCCCGGAACTGGAAGCAGCGGGTGGAGTTCGCCCCGCACTTGCCGGTGCCGGTGTCGACCGTGAGCGGCTCTTCCAGGTTGCCCATCACCAGGTCGGCCTCGAGCGCGGTCCGGACCCCGTCGAAGAAGCCCTTGCCGCCGTTGGGGGGCAGCCGGTGCGGCGCGTTGCCGATGATGATGTCGCCGGTGGCGGAGAGCGAGACGACCTTCTCCTCCGCCGTCGGTGGCGCGCTCGGGCTCGCCGGGGCGGGCGCGGCGGTCGTCCCGTCCGCCGGCTGCCAGGCGGGACTCTCCTCGGCCGGACCACATCCGGCGGCGACCAGCAGGGTGAGGAGCGCACCCAGCGCGGCCGCGCGGCGGCGGGGGCGGCGGGCGTCTCGGAAGGCGGCGGCGTACATCGTCCGCGACCCTACCGGTCGGCCGGGCCTCCGGGGATGGCCGATCGGGTGGAAGGTACCGATCCGGAGGACTCCGCCAGTCGCAGCCGATCCGACCACGGCACCACCTCGTCGGCACCACCGGCCAGGACGGCCGCGTGCACCGCGCGGGCGAGCGGGGCACCCCACCGCGAACGGGGTCCGCCGTACGGGTCGACCGGGCCGTCCGTCGGGCAGAGCACGGTCACCGCGTCGGTCGGGGTGCCGGTGGCCGGCAAGCCCAGCTCGACGATCGCCTGGGCCTTCGCCTCGGTCGCGGTCGCCACCGCGTTGACCAGCGCCGCGTCACCGAGCCGGACGGGCACCAGAACCACGATGTTGACCGTGCCGACCGGTTCCACGGCGGTCGGGTTCGCCGGGGCGGCGGCCTGGACCGGGGTGCCCAGCCCGACCGTCGCCCAGACCCGCACCCCGTCGTCGGCGCGGGCGACCACCTCGGCGACGTCCACGCCGGTCAGCAGGCCGACCCCGGGCCCGTCGAGGCCGAGCTGTCCGGCCAGGCCGGCGAGGTGCTCCGCCGGGTCGTCCCGGCGGTACGACATCGGCACGGTCGCGTTCACCACCCAGTGCCGGACCCCGATGCCGCCGCCGAGCGGGGCGGAACTGATCCCGTACAGCGGCCGGTCGGCGCGCCAGCACAGCAGCGGGACGTCGCGGCCGTCCTCGGGCCGGGTGGTCAGGAAGGGCTCGCTCAACACGCCGGTGACCCTACGACCGACGCCCGCCGGAGCGCTCCCCGGCCGGCCGTGGCGGTGGATCATAGCGTCTGATCAGGTCGGTTTCGTTACGTCCGATGATCACCTTCCAGGGGTGACCTCTGATTACCGCTCACGTGCGCCTAGACTGGGCGTCGCGCGCGGGATCAGCGGACGGCGGACCCAGCCGACGGACGGCACGCGCAGGCGGAGGTGCGCGATGGACGAGGTACTGGCCCGTAGTGGGATCTTCCAGGGCGTCGACCCGGAGGCGGCCGAAGCGCTCGCCAAGGAGATGGAGACGATCGAGGTCCGCAAGGGCGAGGTGGTCTTCAACGAGGGCGAGCCCGGCGACAGTCTTTACATCCTGCTTTCCGGCAAGATCAAGGTGGGGCGGCGGGCCGCGGACGGTCGGCAGAACCTCATCGCGGTGATGGGCCCGTCGGACATGGTGGGCGAGTTGTCGCTCTTCGACCCGGGCCCGCGCACGGCGACGGCCACCGCGGTCACCGACACCCGGCTGGTCCGACTCCGCAAGCAGGCGCTGCGGCCGTGGCTGAACAACCGGCCCGAGATCGCCGAGCAGCTCCTCCGGGTGCTGGCCCGCCGGCTCCGGCGGACGAACGACTCGCTCGCCGACCTGATCTTCACCGACGTGCCCGGCCGGGTCGCCAAGAACCTGCTCCAGATGGCCGGTCGGTTCGGCACCCGGGACGGCGGCGTGCTGCGGGTGACCCACGACCTGACCCAGGAGGAGATCGCACAGCTCGTCGGCGCCTCCCGGGAGACGGTCAACAAGGCGCTGGCCGACTTCGCGTCCCGGGGCTGGCTGCGCCTGGACGGCAAGAGCATCATCATCCTCGACCCGGAGCGGCTCGCCCGCCGGGCGCGGGTCTGACCCCGGTCTCCCACGGGAGGGCCACCCTCGGGTGTGCCCTCCCGTTTTCTGCCCGGCGCAGAACCCATCGACCGGGCCGGTGGTCGGCTGGCACCCTGACCTGATGCTGGAACGCGTCGCCGTCCTCTCCGACATCCACGGTGTCCTGCCCGCGCTGGAGGCCGTCCTGGCCGAACCGGACGTCGTCGCGGCCGACCTGGTCGTGCTCACCGGGGACATCGCCGCCGGGCCCCAGCCGGTCGAGGTGCTGGACCTGCTGGACACCCTCGGCGACCGGGCCGCCTGGGTGGGCGGCAACGCCGACCGCGAGCTGGTCTGGCTACGCGGCGGTCGCACGTTCCCCGTCCCGGACGCGGTGACGCCGTGGGCCGCCAGCCAGCTCCGCGACGACCAGGTGGCCCGACTGGCAGGGCTGCCGCTCAGCGTGACGCTGCCGGTCGCCGGTCTGGGTGAGGTGCTGTTCTGCCACGCCACCCCGCGCGACGACGAGGAGGTCGTCCTGGTCGACTCCCGGCTCGACCGGTGGACGGAGGTCTTCGCCACCCTGCCGGCGGAGGTGGGCACGGTGGTCTGCGGGCACACCCACATGCCCTTCGTCCGGCTCGCCCACCGCCGCCTGGTGGTCAATCCGGGCAGCGTCGGCATGCCGTACGGCGGAGCGGGGGCGCACTGGGCGCTGCTCGGCCCCGGTGTGCAGCTGCGCCGCACCGGATTCGACCTGGACGTCGCCTGCGCCCGCGTGGCCGCCGAGTCCGCGTATCCGGGGGCAGCCGCCTGGGCCGACGAGTACGTGCGCTCCCGACACGACGACGCCGAGGCGCTCACCGTCTTCGGTCCACGCGACGGCCGCTGACGCCCACCGCCCTCCGGCCGCCCCGCGTCCGGATCGCCGGGTCCGCCGCCGACCGGAACGGCTCGACAAGCGGCAGCCGGGCGACCCCACCCGTCCGGGCAGGCAGCCGAGCGGCGACCCCGGTCACGGACGGGCAGCCGTGCCCCGTTCGTGCGGGCAGCTCCACAGCGTCCGGCCGGCCTGACCTGGCTGCCGGCCACCGGTCGATCTGCTGCGGCGAGGCACCGCGCCACCACCAGAAAAAGTCAGTCTTGACTGTTTGTTTTGTCGGCGGCAGGCTGGCCAGGTGCCCGCCCCGCCGAACCACGCCCCCCAGCCGGGCCGCGCCGCACAGCCGAACCACGCCGCACAGCCGGGCCGCGCCGCACAGCCGGGCCGCGTGCCGCAGCAGGAGCGCAGCCGGGCCACCCGCACCCGGCTGCTGGAGGCGACCGTCGACTGCCTGGTCGAGTACGGCTGGTCCGGCACCACCACCACGGTGGTCGCCGCCCGCGCCGGAGTCTCCCGGGGTGCCCAACTGCACCACTACCCCACCAGGGCGGCGCTGGTCACCGCAGCCGTGGTCCACCTGGCCGAGCGTCGCGCGGCGGAGCTGCGGACCGAGGCCGAGGCGCTGCCGGTCGGTCCCCAGCGGCTCGACCGGGTGATCGACATGCTCGCCGCCGCCTTCACCGGCCCGCTCTTCGTCGCCGCCCTCGAACTCTGGGTGGCCGCCCGTACCGACCCGGAACTACGCGCGGCCCTGGTGCCCCTGGAGGCCCGGGTCGGCCGGGAGATGCACCGGCTCACCGTCACACTGCTCGACGCGGACGAACGGCGTCCCGGGGTCCGTGAGGCGGTGCAGGCCACCCTGGACCTGCTCCGGGGGCTCGGGGTGGCCAACCTGCTCACCGACGACTCGACCCGCCGCACCGCCCTGCTGAACACCTGGAAACGCCAGCTCGCCACCCTGCTCACCCCGTGACCGGAGGCACCCATGGTCGTCCTGTCGGACCTGCCCGTACGTCCCGCGACGGTGACCGCGTGATCCGGATCGGCAACGCCTCGGGCTTCTACGGCGACCGGTTCACCGCCTGGCGGGAGATGCTCGACGGCGGTGAGCTGGACGTCCTCACCGGCGACTACCTCGCCGAGCTGACCATGCTGATCCTCGGCCGGGACCGGCTCCGTGACCCCTCCCTCGGCTACGCGAAGACCTTCCTCAGGCAACTGGAGGGCACTCTCGGCACCGCCCTGGAGCGGGGCGTGCGGATCGTGACCAACGCCGGAGGTGTCAACCCGGCCGGACTGGCCGCCGCGATCGGGGCACTCGCCGACCGGCTGGGCCTCACCGTCCGGGTCGGGTACGTCGAGGGTGACGCCGTGCCCCGGCCGGACGCGCTCACCGCGAACGCGTACCTGGGGGCGTTCGGCATCGCGGCCTGCCTGGAGGCGGGCGCGGACGTGGTGGTCACCGGCCGGGTCACCGACGCCTCCCTGGTGGTCGGTCCGGGCATCGCCCGGTTCGGCTGGCGGCACGAGGACCTCGACGCACTGGCCGGAGCCACCGTGGCCGGGCACCTGATCGAGTGCGGGGCCCAGGTGACCGGCGGGAACTTCAGCTTCTTCACCGAGCTGCCCGACGGCGGACGACGTCCCGGCTTCCCCGTCGCCGAGCTGCGTCCGGACGGCTCGTCGGTGATCACCAAGCATCCGGGCACCGGCGGGGCGGTCACCGTGGAGACGGTCACCGCGCAGCTCCTCTACGAGATCGGCGGGCCGGATTACCTCGGCCCCGACGTGGTGACCCGACTCGACACGGTGGCCCTGCACCAGGACGGCCCCGACCGGGTACGGGTGAGCGGCACCCGGGGCGCCCCGCCGCCGGACACCCTGAAGGTCGGCGTCAACAACCTCGGCGGGTTCCGCAACTCGATGACCTTCGTCCTCTGTGGACTGGACGTTCCGGCCAAGGCGGCTCTGGTCCGCGAGCAGGTCGAGGCGGCGGTCGGTCCCGAGGGGCTGGAGTTCCGCCTGGCCCGTACCGACCACGTCGACGCGGGCGACACCGAGACGGCGAGCGCGCTGCTGCACGTACACGTCAAGGACGGTGACCGGACGCGGGCCGGACGGGTCTTCTCGGCCGCCGCGGTGGAGCTGGCGCTGGCCTCCTACCCGGGTTGCACCCTGACCACCCTGCCCGGCGACGCGACGCCGTACGGGGTCTTCACCTCCGACACGGTGCCGCAGGACGCGGTCGCGCACGTCGCCGTGCTCCCCTCCGGCGAACGCGTGCCGATCCCACCCCCACCGGCGACGGGTGGGCAGGGATTCCCGGCAGCGCGACGACCGCCGGCAGGGGACGCTTCCCGCCCCACCGGGCGCGGTGCGCTCGGCGAACTGGTGGGGGCACGCTCGGGCGACAAGGGCGGCGACGCGAATCTCGGCGTCTGGGCGCGCACCGACGCGGCCTACGCCTGGCTGCGCGGTTGGCTGACCGTCGAACGCCTCGGCGATCTGCTGCCGGAGACCGCCGGGCTGGCCGTCGAGCGGTACGAGCTGCCGAACCTGCGCGCGGTGAACTTCGTGCTCCGGGGCCTGCTGGGTCAGGGGGTGGCCGCCTCCACCCGGTTCGACCCGCAGGCCAAGGCGCTCGGTGAACTGCTCCGGGCCCGGATCGTGGACCTGCCGGCGGAGCTGCTGCCGGCCACCGCGCCGACCGAACCGGCGCCACCAGCGGCCCCTGGCGGGGCGGATGGCGAGCCGGCGGCCCGTGGCGTGGCGGGGGGCCACTCGTGACCGTCCTGCGCAGCACGGTCGATCCCACCTCGGCAGCCCACCGGGCCAACCGGGAGGCGCTGCTGGCCCGGCTGGCCGAGCTGGACGAGGCGTTGGACGCCGCCCGGACCGGCGGTGGCGAGAAGTACGTCGCCCGGCACCACCGGCGCGGGCGACTGCTCCCCCGGGAACGGATCGAGCTGCTGCTCGACCCGGACAGCCCGTTCCTGGAACTGTCGCCGGTGGCCGCGTACGGCACGGACTTCCCGGTCGGGGCGAGCGTGGTGACCGGCATCGGGGTGGTCGAGGGGGTGGAGTGCCTGATCCTCGCGAACGACCCGACGGTCCGCGGTGGCGCGGTCAACCCGTGGTCGCTCGCCAAGACCCGCCGGGCCGGGGAGATCGCGCTCGCCAACCGGCTACCGATGGTGAACCTGGTCGAGTCGGCCGGAGCCGACCTGCCCACCCAGGCGGAGATCTTCATCCCGGGCGGCCGGGTCTTCCGGGACCTGACCCGGCTCTCCGCGGCACGCATCCCCACGGTCAGCGTGGTCTTCGGCAACGCCACCGCCGGTGGTGCCTACATCCCCGGCATGTCCGACCAGACCATCATGATCCGGGACCGGTCGCAGGTCTACCTGGCCGGGCCACCGCTGGTGAGGATGGCGACCGGCGAGGACGCCGACGACGAGTCGCTGGGCGGGGCGGCGATGCACGCCACCCGCTCCGGGCTGGCCGACTTCCTCGCCGAGGACGAACCCGACGGCATCCGGTTGGCCCGGCGGTGCGTACGCCGGCTCAACCGGCGCAAGCAGGGCCCGCCGCCGCGTACGGCCCACCCGGCCCCGCCCCGGTACGACCCGGAGGAGCTGCTCGGCGTCGCCAGCGCCGACCTCAAGGTGCCGTTCGACCCCCGTGAGGTCCTCGCCCGGGTGCTCGACGGCAGCGAGTTCGACGAGTTCAAGCCGGCGTACGGCACCGCGCTGGTCACCGGCTGGGGCGAGTTGCACGGGTACCCGGTCGGGGTGCTGGCCAACGCCCGGGGGGTGCTGTTCAGCGAGGAGGCGCAGAAGGCGGCCCAGTTCATCCAGCTCGCCAACGCCGCCGACACCCCGCTGGTCTTCCTCCAGAACACCACCGGCTACATGGTCGGCACCGAGTACGAGCAGCGCGGCATCATCAAGCACGGCGCGCTGATGATCAACGCGGTGTCGAACTCGACCGTGCCGCACCTGACGGTCAACCTCGGCGCGTCGTACGGGGCGGGCAACTACGGCATGTGCGGACGGGCGTACGAGCCGAGGTTCCTGTTCACCTGGCCGAACGCGAAGTCGGCGGTGATGGGGCCGGCGCAGCTGGCCGGGGTGCTGTCGATCGTGGCCCGGCAGGCCGCCGCCGCGCGGGGACGCGAGTACGACGAGGACTCCGACGCGGCGATGCGCGCGATGGTCGAGCAGCAGATCGAGTCGGAGTCCGGGGCGCTGTTCCTCTCCGGTCGGCTCTACGACGACGGGGTGATCGATCCCCGGGACACCCGTACCGTCCTCGGCCTCTGCCTGTCGGTGGTGCACGGTGCCCCGGTGCGGGGCGCCGACGCCTTCGGCGTCTTCCGGATGTGACTCCCGTGAGCGCGAGGAACGCAGCGCAGCGGAGTCCCGCAGCCGCGAACGAAAGGTGGGCACCGTGAGCGCGAGGAACGCAGCGCAGCGGAGTCCCGCAGCCGCGAACGAAAGGTGGGCACCGTGAGCGCGAGGAACGCAGCGCAGCGGAGTCCCACAGCCGCGAACGAAAGGTGGGCACCGTGATCACAAGACTGCTGGTGGCCAACCGGGGTGAGATCGCGCGCCGGATCTTCGCCACCTGTCGGGCGCTTGGCGTGCAGACCGTCGCCGTGCACGCGGACGCGGACGCCGACGCGCCGTTCGTCGCCGAGGCCGACCACGCCGTACGCCTGCCCGGGAACACGCCGGCCGAGACGTACCTCCGGGTCGATCTGCTCCTGGACGCGGCCCGCCGGACGGGCGCGGACGCCGTGCACCCGGGGTACGGCTTCCTCGCCGAGAACGCCGTGTTCGCGGCGGCGGTGACCGACGCCGGGCTGACCTGGGTCGGTCCGCCGGCCGCCGCGATCGCCGCGATGGGCGACAAGATGGCCGCCAAGGCGCTGCTCGCGGAGGCCGGCGTGCCGATGCTGCCGACCTGGACCGACCCCGACGCGGTCACCGACTTCCCGGTGCTGGTGAAGGCGTCCGCTGGCGGCGGCGGGCGGGGCATGCGGGTCGTCCGGGACGCCGAAGGCCTCGCCGCGGCGGTCGCCTCCGCGAGCCGTGAGGCGGCCGGCGCGTTCGGCGACGGCACGGTCTTCGTCGAGCGGTACGTCGAGCGTGGCCGCCACGTCGAGGTGCAGATCTTCGGGGACAGCCACGGCACGGTCGCCGCACAGGGGGTACGCGAGTGCTCGATCCAGCGCCGGCACCAGAAGCTGATCGAGGAGGCCCCCGGCGTCCTCCCGTCCGGCCTGCGGGAACGGCTGCACGAGGCGGCGGTGGCCGCCGGGCGGGCGGTCGGCTACGTCGGCGCGGGCACGGTGGAGTTCCTGCTCGCCCCGACCGGGGAGTTCTTCTTCCTGGAGATGAACACCCGCCTCCAGGTCGAGCACCCGGTCACCGAGCTCACCACCGGCCTGGACCTGGTCCGGCTGCAACTGCTGGTGGCCGAGGGCGAGCCGCTGCCGGAGCAGGCCACCGACCCGACGTCGACGCGCGGCCACGCGATCGAGGTACGGCTCTGCGCCGAGGACCCGGCACGTGACTGTCGGCCGGCCACCGGCACCCTGCACCGGTTCTCGATCCCCGACGTGACGCGCGAGTTCGGCACCCTACGGTCGGCCGGGTTACGCCTCGACTCGGGCGTGGTCGACGGCTCGACGGTCGGGGTGCACTACGACTCGATGCTGGCGAAGCTCGTCGCCTGGGCGCCGACCCGCGCGCAGGCGGCCCGGCTGCTCGCCGGTGCGCTGGCCCGCGCCGAACTGCACGGGGTGACCACGAACCGGGACCTGCTGGTCCGGGTGCTGCGGACCCCGGACTTCCTGGCCGCCGAGGTCGACACCGGCTTCCTCGACCGGTGCCCGGAGGTCTTCGCCCCGCTGCTGCCGGCCGACGAGCTGCCGCTGACCGCGCTCGCCGGCGCGCTCGCCTGCGCCGCCGCCCGCCGCGCCGAGGCGCCGGTGCTCGGTTCCCTCCCGTCCGGCTGGCGGAACGTTCCGGCGTTTCCCCAGGTCACCCGCTTCTCCGGAGCGGATGGCGAGATCGAGGTCCGGTACCGGCTGGACCGCGCCGGCCGGCTCGCCGAGTGGTCCACCGACCCGTCCGACGAGCGGACCGTCACCCTCGTCGGGGCCGCCGCGGACCGGGTGGTGCTGGACGTCGACGGGGTGCGGCGGACCTACCGCGTACACCGGGTGGGGCCGGAGGTCTTCGTGGACGGCCCGGAGGGGGCGACGAGCCTCACCGAGCTGCCCCGGCTCCCGCTGCCCACCGCCGCGCTGACCGCCGGCTCGCTCCTGGCGCCGCTGCCCGGCACGGTCACCCGCCGGCACGTCGACGTGGGTCGCCGGGTCACCGCCGGGGACCTGCTGCTGACGCTGGAGGCGATGAAGCTCGAACACCCCGTGCTCGCCCCGGCCGACGGTGTCGTCACCGAGCTGCCGGTGCCGGCCGGCGGGCAGGTCGAGACCGGCACCGTGCTGGCCGTGGTCGACCCGATCCAGGAGGACGTGCGATGAACTTCGACCTGACCGACGAGCAGGAGCAGCTCCGCGACGCCGTCCGGGGCCTGGGTCGGCGGTACGGCCACCGGTACTTCGTCACGAAGGCGAAGGCCGGCGAGCACACCACCGAACTGTGGGACGAGGCCGGCCGGCTCGGCTACCTGGGGGTCAACATCCCCACCGAGTACGGCGGCGGGGGCGGCGGCATCACCGAGCTGGCGATCGTCTGCGAGGAGCTGGCCGCCGCCGGCTGTCCGCTGCTGCTGCTGGTGGTCTCCCCCGCCATCGCCGCCACGGTGATCGCCCGGCACGGCACCGACGGGCAGCGCCAGGAGTTCCTGCCCGGGTTGGCCGACGGTTCGCTGAAGGTGGTCTTCGCGATCACCGAGCCGGAGGCCGGATCGAACTTCCACCGGCTCGGTACGGTGGCCCGCCCCGACGGCGACGACTGGCTGCTCTCCGGGCGCAAGTGCTACATCTCCGGGGTCGACGAGGCGCAGCACGTGCTGGTGGTGGCGCGGACCGAGAACGCCAGCACCGGGAAGCTCGAACCGGCGCTCTTCGTCGTGCCGACGGACGCGGCCGGGCTGACCTGGTCGAAGCTGGACATGGAGATCGTCTCCCCGGAGAACCAGTTCCTGCTCTACCTCGACGACGTGCGGGTGCCCGCCGACGCGCTGCTCGGCGGATCGCCCGATGCCGGCCTGCCGGCCCTCTTCGCCGGCCTGAACCCGGAGCGGATCACCGTCGCCGCGATGGGGGCCGGCACCGGTCGGTACGCGATCGAGCGCGCCTCGGAGTACACCGCCAGCCGGGCGGTCTGGGGCGGGCGGAGCATCGGCGCGCACCAGGGGGTGTCCCACCCGCTCGCGCACGCGGCGATCCAGGTGGAACTGGCCCGACTGATGATCTACAAGGCCGCCGCCCTCTACGACGCCGGCCGGGACCTGGAGGCCGGGATCTCCGCCAACATGGCCAAGTACGCGGCCGGGGAGGCCGCCGCGCTCGCCGTGGACACCGCCGTCCAGGTGCACGGCGGCGCGGGCATGACCACCGAGTACGGCGTCGCCACCCTGCTCGGGGCGGTCCGTGCCGGCCGGATCGCGCCGGTCAGCCGGGAGATGATCCTCAACTTCGTGGCCCAGCACGTGCTCGGTCAGGACCGCTCGTACTGAGCGGCGCGCCGCTCAGGCCGGGGTACGGCAGGCGGCGTCGATGCGGTGCACCGGTCGCACCCGCCGGCCCAGCCCCTCCAGCAGCGAGTCCTCGACGTGGAAGTCGTGGATCCGCAGCCGGTGCCGGGGCAGCTCGTCCTCGTTCGGGCAGAGCACCTGCGCCTCGACCCGGTCCACCGGGACGAACCGCACCCCGCCCCGCGCCTCCAGGATCGTCATGTGCACGTCGTCGACGGCCACCACGTGCCCCCGCACGTCCTCGCTCCCCCCGGTGCCGGCGGAGACCGTGACCACGGTCAGCGGCAGCACCGGAGTGGTGATCACCGGCAGCGCGGCCCAGGCCAGGACGACCAGCACGGCGGTCTGGGTGATCGGGGCGAGTGGACGGAGCACCGACCGGGGCAGTGGTCCGGCGACGGCGCAGGCGAGCAGCGGCGGCCCGCCGAGCAGCAGCAGGGCGACCACGTCCCGCTGCGCCCCGGCGTCGAGCACGGTCGGCCAGACCAGCCAGCCGTATCCCGTCAGGAGACCGAGCAGGAGCAGCAGTCGGGGCAGCAGCCGCTCGTGCAGCCGTTCCGGGGTGATCTGGAACGCGGCGGCCATCGCCGGCAGCAGCAGCGGCAGGTAGAGCAGCTCCCAGGTGACCAGGGCGAACAGGAAGCTCGTCAGCACCAGCCAGGCCGGGGTGATGTCGGCCCACCGGGCGAAGATCGGCGGACGGACCGCCGGGACGCGGCCGGTGGCGTCGGGGCCCGCCCGGTCGGCGCTGACGGCGAAGACCGCGCCGAGGGCGAAGACGGCGACCAGGACGGTGGAGACCAGTTGGGCCGCCGTGGTGAGGAAGCCGGCGATCAGGTTCACCGGGCCGACGTTCGCCACCAGCAGCAGCGTGGTCTGGAGCTCTCCCCCGGCCTCCACCGCGAGCCGGAGCACCGAGAAGACCGCCGGCACGCCGACGACGAACGTCCAGAAGGACTGGCTGGCCCGCGCCCGCCGCTCGGCCTGGTCGGTGTCCCGGTCCCGCCGCCCGGCCGGGTCCGCCCGGTGGTCGTCGCCGGCCGGGGCGGGCTCCCGGACGGTCGCGTGGTCGTCGACGGGGGCGCTCATCGCGTCGGCGCCTTGTCGTCGAAGTCCACCAGGTCCGGCACGTCCAACGGCCGCGGCTGCGGCAGGTCCGCCTTCAGCCACGGGCCGAGCGTGGTGTGGTAGGCCGTCAACCAGGGACTACTGCCGTCCCGGCGCCCCTGCTGGTAGCTCTTGTCCAGGAAGTAGGCGACCAGGTCGCGCAGCGCCCGGTCCCCGATCGGCACGCCGACGCCGATCCGCTCGCTGGTGCCGAAGGGCATGTCGACGATCTGGAACTCGGTGGCGAACTGGGAACGGAACCCGGCCAGGATGGCCTCGTCGGAGCTGACCACGTCGTACAGGCCCTCGCGGATGCCCCGGACGCAGTCGCTGACGTCCTTGACCACCCGGGGCCGGATGCCGTGCTCCTCCAGCTCCGCCTCGCTGGTCGATCCGCCGCTGGCGCAGACCCGCAGCTTGGGGTCGCGCAGGTCCTCGATGGTCCGGACCCGGTCCTTGAGGCGGAGCGGGACCAGGACCTCCTGGGTGGTCACGAAGTACGGGCCGGCGAAGAGCACCTGCGTCTCCCGCTCCCTGGTCATCGAGAAGCTGCTGACCACGAGGTCGACCGCACCGCTCTGGAGGGCGGGGATGCGGTCCTCGGTGGCCAGCGGCACCAGGTCGATCCGCTGGTCACCCTCGTAGCCCAGCGACGCGGCGATGTACCGGGCGATCTCGACCTCGAAGTTGACGAAGGCGTTCTTCTGCCCGCCGAGCAGCGGGTCGAGGGTCGCCACCCCGATCCGCAGCTTCGGCTGGCCGTGGACCTGCGTCTCGCGCAGCTTCTCCTGCACCGAGGGGACCTGCGGTTCCTGCCGGCTGTCGCAGCCGGCGACCGCCGCGAGCGAGAGTGTCAGGGTGACCGCCAGCGCGGTGACGATCGATCGGAGGTGGGGCCGGGACAGCTTGTTCATGGACGGCCTCCCGAGGAACGGACCTACGGGCCACCGAGGGTAGTCGATCGACTCCAGCACGTGCCGCACGTGGACGGAAACGGCCCGCGCGGTTGACAGCGCGGGTAACCGGACGATGCTGGACGGGTGACGCGTCTACCCCGATCCCGTGCCCGGATCCTGGCGGTGACCGCCGTGCTCGCGACGGTCGCCGTCCTGGCCACCATGGTCGTCCTGCGTCGGGACGACTTCCTGGGCGTGGTGCTGGCCATCCTCGTCGTACTGCTCGCGATGACCTCGGGGGTCGCCGTCGACGCGGCCCGCCACCAACCGCCGGCCACCCCGGTGGCCGCGCCCCCGCAGCAGGTCACCGGCGGCCTGCGCGGCATCGACGCGGACACCCTGGAGACGCTCGACGATCCGATGATGGTGGCGGCGCTGCGCGCCCGGCTCCGCGACCGCTGACCGCACCGCCGGGCCGGCGCGGGCCGTTCCCGGGCCATCGAACCGCAGCGGGCCGCTCCCGGGCCGCCGGGCTGGCCGCGTGGGTGGCGGCGGAGCCCCCGGCTCAGCCCAGGCTGAGGGTCGGTGTGGCCAGGCCGTCGACCCCCCGCCCGGCCAGGCAGCGGTACGTCCGGTCGGGGTCGGTGTCCTCCGGCGGCAACACCTCCAGCTTCCAGCCGTCCTCGTGGGTCAGGCCGCTGGTCAGCCGGAACGTCGTGGGGTTGCAGACCTGCCGGATCGAGGGTGCCGCCTTGACCGCGTCGTGGGCGGCGCCGACCAGGTCGGTGGGGAGGTCGCCCTCGGCGTAGCTCTCCCAGGTGTGCCGCCGGTCGCACCGGACCCGGACGGCCTGCGCCCGGGTGCCCCGGACCCGGACCGGGCCGAAGCACTGCAACTCGTCGGCACAGCGGCCCCCGGCGGGCAGCTCGGTCGCACCGTCCACACAGCCCGGTAACACCCCGGCGACGGTGGTGGTGGACGGCATCGGGTCCGGTGTCCGGGAGCTGTCGGCCACCCAGGCCCCGGCACCCGCCGACGCGACCAGGGCGAGCACGCCCGCTCCGCCCAGGAACCAGCGCCGCCGGCGGCGCACCGGCGCCGGCACGGTGGGGTGGTCCTGCTCCGCCGGGGTACGGGGTGCGGGTTGACCGGTGTGCCCCCGTGCCGGTTCGTCGCCGGTGCGCTCGGCCGGGCCGGGGGGCCGCCAGGGCCCGACGAAGGTCGTCCCCCCGTGGTGCGGGGAGTCCGCCGGGTCGAGCGGCAGTCCGGCCAGCAGACCCCGCAGCTCGACCGCGGAGGGGCGGGAACGCGGGTCGTTCGACATCCCGCACCGGAGCACCTCGAGCAGCCCGTCCGGCACGCCGGGCAGTCCAGGGATCGGGTGGTTGAACATCTCCAGTACGGTGACCAGGCTCGGGTTGCGCTCCGACTGCCAGCGCGGGGGTCGGCCGTGCATCACCGCGTAGAGGGTGGCGCAGAGGGAATAGACGTCGACCGCCGGCGAGGGCGGGCTGTGGTTGAACATCTCCGGCGGCGCGTACGCCGGGGTGAGCACCTCCATGGTGACCGTCGGATCCCGCACCTCGGCGAGCACCGCCAGCCCGAAGTCCGCCAGCACCGCCGAGTTGAACTGCGAGTGCAGGATGTTCGCCGGCTTCACGTCACGGTGCAGCACCCCGGCCGCGTGCGAGTGCGCCAGCGCGTCGGCGATCTTGACGCCGAGATCGCGCGCCTCGACCGGGCCGAGCGGGGAGGTGCGCATCCGTTCGGCGTACGACCCGTCGCAGAGTTCCATGATGAGGTACGGATGCTGGTCGATGGTGACGCCGACGTCGAAGAGGTCCACCACGTGCGGGTGGGACGACATCCGGCCGGCGGCCCGCGCCTCACGCAGGAAGCGGGCCTGGTCCCGCTCACTGTCCAGGGTGCGGTTCTCCACCTTGACCGCGACCTCACGTCCGACGGAGATCTGCACGGCCCGGTAGACGGTGGCGTAGCCACCACGGGCAAACACCTGCAAATCCGTCAGACCGGGCACGATGGGCTTCGGCAGGGCGCCGGGCGGGGTGGCGGTCACAGCTCGAAAATACCCAACTCGTCCGGCGGCTCAGCGCCCCGCACCGGTGACCAGCGTGGATGGCCTCCCGGTGTCGGGCGGGTCGGCGAGGTCCCGGCGGGCGTCCAACCGGAGACCCACCGCGGTCGCCAACGCTCCCACGCCCTCCCACCCGGCCACTCCGAGGAAGCCGACCGGGGCGATGTCGGCCACCACCACGAGGGTGAACACGGTGACGGTGACCAGCCGGAACACCACGGTGAACCGGAAGAACGCGCGCCACTCGCTGACCGCCGCGAGGAGGTAGTAGACCCCCATGTTGAACGCCGCCATGGAGGACGCCACCAGGAAGGCGCCGGTGTGGTCGCCGGATGCCCGGGTCGGCGGCACGGCGAGACCGAGCAGGCCGAGCAGGGCCGCCGGCCAGAGCAGCCCGAGCACGCCGCTCAGCAGTGCCATCCCGCCGAAGACCGCGATGGTCCAGCCGGCGGCGGAGCGCGGCAGCCTCATGACGGTCCTCCTGTGGGTACGGCCGTCACCGTGGACCACCGCTGTGGTCCTCAACGCTAGCCGTCACGGCCCGTCCGGGCATCGGCGGAACCGGCAGATCCCACCGAACCGACCGAGTCCGGTGTCGCGGGCGTGCCCGACACGGCCGTCGACGCCTCCGCCCGAGCCGGCGGGGTGACCGGATCGGGCGGGCCCGCGCGGAGCAGCCGGGCGCGCAGCGCCTCCGTGCCGGCCCGCTCGCTGCGCTGCTCCGTCGCGTACGCCAGCCGGACCGCCTCCTCGGCGGCGGCCAGCGCCTCGACCGGACGACCGCACGCGGCGGACGCCTCGGCCAGCACCGACGCCGCGATCACCTGGCTGCGGACGTCCTCGGCCGGGGCGGCGACCGCCCGGCGGGCCCAGTCCAGCGCCTGCTCGTGCTGACCGAGGGCGAGCAGCGCCGAGGCGTACCGGGCCAGGGTCTGCCGGCGGGAGATGAGCAGCGCCGGGGTGTTGCCGGCGGTCGCCACCGGGGCGAGCAGCCCCACCGCGGTGGTCGGGTCACCGGCCGCCAGCCGGGCCATCGCCAGCAGCACCCGGGGGGCCACCTGCGCCGGTGCCTGCGGATTGTGCGGCTCCACGGCGGCCAGCACCTCGCGGGCGTACCGTTCGGCCGCCGCCCCGTCGCCGAGGTCCAGGGCGACGAAGCCGCGCAGCGTGCCGGCCATGCCGGTGAGCAGCGGGTGGGTGGTCCGCCCGGCGTCCTCCAGGGCGTCGGTGAGCAGGTCGGCGGCGTGCTCCGGCTCGCCCAGTCCACGGGCGATCGCACCTCGTACCACCAGGGCGAAGCCACGGCCCCAGTCGTCCGAGGCGGCGACGAAGTCCCGGTACGCGCGCCGGGCCGAGCGATCCGCCTCGGCCAGTTCGCCCAGCTCGGCGGCGGCGTACGCCTCGACCGCGCGCAGCGTGCCGACCACCCACGCCTCGCCGATCCGCTCGCCGAACGGCAGGAAGATCCGTGCCAGCCGGTACGCCTCGCGCAACCGGCCGGCGAGCAGCCGGGCGAACGCGGTCGTCCCGCGCAGCCAGGCCCGCCCGTACGGGTCCTTCAGTTCGGCGAAGAGCCGGGCCGCCCGGCCGAGCACCGCGTCGGTGCCGGCGAAGTCGCCCCGGGTGGTGGTCACCCAGGCCAGGTTCTGCAACGACCACGCCTGCCCACGCGGGTCCTGCGCGGCCAGGCTGACCTGGTACGCGGCGGCGAGCCGGCTGCTGGCCTGCCCCAGCCGCCCGGTGACGAAGTCGGCCATGCCGAGCCGGCGCATCGCCGAGGCGCGCAGCGTGGGCAGCTCGGCGGCGGCGGCCACCTGCAACGCCTCCTGCCAGACCGCCACCGCCCGCCCCAGGTCACCGAGGTTCTGGTACGCCTGCCCGGCCAGTAGCAGCGCGTTGGCCCGGGTCGCGCCGTCGTCGGTGGCGTTGGCCGCGATCTTCTCGGCGAAGGCCAGCGCGTCGGCGGCCCGCCCCACCTGGAGCAGCGCGCGGGCGTGCACCACCCGGGCCACCACCGGCAGCCCGTCCCGGGCCAGCTCGGCGGCGCGTTCGGCGTACTCGACGGCGAGCGCCGGCTCCCCGGCGGCGAGCGAGCGGCGGGCGGCCCGGTCGAGCGCGGCCACGCCCAGCGGGGCCACCGTCCGGGCCGGCGCGTCCGGCCGGAGCCGGACCGCGTCGGCGAGCGCGGTGGCCCGCTCGGCGTGCTCGGCGACGAACTCGTCCCGGGCGGCGTCGGTGAACCCGCCGGGCACCGGCGCGTCGCCGGAGTCGGCCGGCGCGGCCCAGCGGGCCAGCGCGGCGTGCCGGTCGGCCAGGTCCGCCTTGCTGACCCCGGCATAGGCGGCCTCCCGCATCAGCGGTGTGGCGAACGAGTAGCCGGTCCGGGTGCGGTGCAGCATCCGGCGTTGCAGCAGCTCCTCCACGGCCCGGTCGTGTTCGACCGCGACCACGGCGGCCGGTCGGCCGTCCCGCCCGGTACGCCGTTCCCGCAGCGCCTCCAGCGTCCCGCTGGGCACGGTGTCACCGACCACGGCGGCGTCCCGCAGCACCGAGCGGGCCTCGGTCGGGAGCGCGTCGATCCGGGCCGCCAGCACGGCGGCGAGGTCACGGGAGAGCAGCCGGCTGCCGAGCGAGCCCGGGGCCAGCCGCCAGGTCGCGACGCCGGTGCCGTCCCGCTCCGCCCCGGCGGTCAGCGCACCCCGCTCCATCAGCAGGGTCACCAGTTCGGCCAGGTAGAACGGGTTGCCCTGGGCGGTGGCGAGCAGCCGGTCGGCGTCGGCCTGGGGCAGCTTCCCGCCGCTGAGGTAGGTGGTCAGCAGCCGGGAGGCGTCCGCGCCGCGCAGCGGGGGCAGCACGTACACCTCGGCCTCGGAGAGCCGGGTCAGCGCGCCGGCCGTCCGGACCAGCTCGGGGCGGCCCAGCAGCAGCACCAGCACCGGCCCGGCCAGCCGGGACAGGGTCACCCCGAGGGCCTGGGTGGTCTCGGGTGTGGCGTCGTGCAGGTCGTCGACGACCACCACCAGGGGGGCCTCGGCGGCGAGCCCGCTGAGCAGTCCCGCCACCGCGGTCGGCACCGCCTCGGCGTCCGGCGGTGGGCTGTTCGCGCTCCACTCCGCGTCGTCGGCCGGGCCGCCGTGCGCGCCGGGCAGATCGACGTAGCCGAGCAGGGCCAGCAACTGCTCGGTGGCGAGCGGCGGCGGCACCGGTTGCACCCGGGCGAGCCGCTGTTCGAGGCGGCGCAGCCGTTCCTCCACGGCGGGTCGGGTGACCGCAGTCGCGGCGTCGCCGGGCAGACCCACCGCGGCCCGGACCAGGTCGGCGAGGGGGGCGAGCCGGCGACGCTCACCGAAGGCCGCGCAGCGTACCGAGAGCACCCGCGCGCCGGTGTGTGCGGCGAACCGGCCGGCGCCGACGTCGTACCCGGCGGCGAGGCGTTCCACCTCGGCGGCGAAGCGGGACTTGCCGATCCCCGCCTCGGCGGTCATCAGCAGCACCCTCGGCTCGGTGCGGTCGATCACCTCGGCGAGCCGGCCGGCGACCCGGCCGACCTCGGCCTCCCGGCCGACGAACGGGGCCTCGTCGCCGAGGCCGGATCGGGTGCCCGGCGCGTCCAGGAGACCGAGCAGCTCGTACGCCTCGACCGGCTCGCGCTTGCCCTTGAGCCGCAGCGGGCGCAGCGCCCGCCAGGAGGCGACGTGCCGGGTGGCGGCGGCGGTGCGGGCCCCGGCGTAGACCGCGCCGACGGCGGCGGCGTCGGCCAGCCGGGCGGCGGTGTTCACCGTGTCGCCGATGACCGTGTACTCGATGGCGGCCTGGATGCCGGCGATCACGTCCCCGGTGTTCAGCCCGACCCGCAGGCCGAGCGGGGCGCCGCCACCGCGTTCGTCGTCGAGCACCCGGCGGACCGCCCGCTGCATGGAGAGCGCGGCCCGCACGGCCCGCTCGGCGTCGTCCTCGTGGGCGACCGGCGCGCCGAAGACCGCCATGATGCCGTCGCCGGTGAGCTTGTCGACGTGCCCGCCGAAGGTCTTGACCGCCCCGGCGAGCGCGGCGAGCACCCGGTCGGTGACCGCGCCGACCCGCTCCGGGTCGAGGTCCTCCGACCAGGAGGTGAAGTCGGACAGGTCACCGAAGAGCACGGTGACGACCCGACGCTCGGCCGCCGGCAGGGTCGCGGCGGCCGGTAGCGCGGCACCGCAGTTGTGACAGAACCGGGCGCCGGGCACGGCGACGGTCTTACACACCGGGCAGGTCACGGTTGGTCCAACCGCGCTTCTCCGCCACCGGATTCCCGGGGCGTCACCCCGAGGTACTCCAGCTGGGCCCGGACCGACCACTCGGCCGCCCACCACAGCGAGCGGTCCACGTCCACGTAGACCCGGGCGACCACCTCGGCGGCGGTGGTGTCGCCGGCGGCGACCGCCGCCCGGACCTGGTCGAGCCGGGCACGCCGGTGGGCGAGGTAGTAGTCGGCCGCCGCACCGCAGTCGGCCAGCGCCGGGCCGTGTCCCGGCAGGGCGACGATTCCCCGGTACGCCGACAGCCGTCCCAGGCTCGTCAGATAGTCCCCGAGGTCACCGTCGGGGTGGGCGACCACGGTGGTACCCCGGCCGAGGATGGTGTCACCGGTGAGCACCACCTGTTCGCCCTGGTGGTCGACGAGGAAGCAGACCGAGTCGGCGGTGTGCCCGGGAGTGGGCACCAGGTCGATCAGGAGACCGGAACCGCCGAAGGACTCCCAGGGCTCGCCGAGGGGTTCGGCGTCGATGGTGTGCGCCGGGTCGACGGCGAGCACCGGCACCCCGCCGAGCAGCTCGGCCAGGCGGCGGGAGCCGTCGGTGTGGTCCGGGTGCCCGTGGGTGACCAGCACGAACCCGATCGGCGCGTGCGCGGCGATCCGGGCCAGGTGCTCCTCGTCGGCGGGCCCGGGGTCGACCACGACCGCCTCGTCGTGCCCGGGAGCGCGCAGCAGCCAGGTGTTGGTGCCGTCGAGGGTCATCGGGCCGGGATTCGGCGCGCGCAGCAGCGTCACCCAGTCCGGCAGCGAATCCGCCAGCGCGGCCGCCGGCGTCGTCATGTGCCCCGTCATGGCTGCGATCGTACGACCCGACGGGCCACTCGTCGCGATCTTGAAATTCGTACCGCCCGGCGGGACGCGTACCCCGCCCGGCCGGGCCGCAGCCCGCCGGGCAGGGTCACGTCGAACGGGACCGGTCAGGCGACCTCGACGATGACGTCCACCTCGACCGGGGCGTCCAGGGGCAGTTCCGCCACGCCGACCGCGCTGCGGGCGTGCCGCCCGGCCTCCCCGAAGACCGTGCCGAACAGGTCGGAGGCCCCGTTGATCACGCCGGGCTGGCCGGTGAAGCCGGGGGCCGAGGCGACGAAGCCGGTCAGCTTCACCACCTTGACCACGTTCTCCAGACCGACCAGCGCCTCGATCGCGGCGAGCGCGTTCAGGGCGCAGCGCTGGGCGAGGTCCTTGGCCTGCTCGGCGGAGACCCCGGCGCCGACCTTGCCGGTGGCGAGGAGCTTCCCCTCGGCCATCGGCAGCTGCCCGGAGACGTAGACGGTCCGCCCGGACTGCACCGCCGGCACGTAGCTGGCCACGGGAGCAGCCACGTCGGGCAGCTCCAGCCCCAGCTCGGCGAGCTTGGCGTACGGCGTGGCGGTCATGCCCTGGGCCGCTTCAGGTAGGCGACGAGCTGCTCCGGGTTCGGCCCCGGGATCACCGAGACGAGTTCCCAACCGTCCTCGCCCCAGTTGTCGAGGATCTGCTTGGTCGCGTGGACCAGCAGCGGAACGGTGGCGTACTCCCACTTCTGCATCGTTGCCGGGCTCCCGTTGTCGTGGGGTGGATGTTCCGCCGACAGCCTACGGCCCGGTCGAGGGCCGGGGCACGGGACGCGGCTCCGGGACCAGTGGCGCCTCCCCGCAGGGGCCCGGGTGCCGGTAGCGCTGGGGGCAGCGGGAACGGTCGGGCAGGAGCAGGTCGCAGAAGACCCGGCGTCGGTTGTTCTGGTCGTCGGCGGTGGAGACGGTGGTCTCCCCGGCGTCCAGCTCGGGCAGGAAGCCGAGGGAGTCGGCCACCCGGCCGGCCAGTGCGGTGGCCGCCGGGAGGTCCAGCACCCGGACCGGCAGGTGGATCACGTAGCCGGGCTCGTCGTCGTCCTGGCCGCGTTCGACCGGCAGGGCCCGCAGGCGCAGGGGTTCGACCTGGTCGGACGACCGCCGGTACGGCCGCTCGTTGCACGGGGACGCCACCGCCGCGTCCCCGGCCTCTCCCCGGCGTGCGGGCCACCGGTCGCCGTCGGGGAACTGGGTACGGGGAGTGTTCTCCGCGTCGCGCATGCAACTGCCTCCGGGCGTCGATACCTGTCCGATCTGCCGTCTGCGGGTGGGCGTCACGCCCGCACTCTTCCCCCGCGCCGGGGCCGAACGTAGGGCCGAAATCCGACACCGGCAACTGGGCGCGCTCGAATCATCACGGACAGTCATATATGCGACAGCCCGATCGTCCGGTTGCGGATATCGCCGCCGGCCACTCCACCGGTAGTCGGCCCCGCCCACCCGCACCGGGCACCGACGACGACGCCGACCAGGTTGGCCGGCACCGGTGACATCAGCACCGGGACCCCCGGCGCACCCCGCAGACCGCTACCCTCACGGTCGGGTCGGCGCTCCCGACCCGACCGACAGAAGCGTCACCGCCGCCGGTGACCGCGTAGCGCACTCCCGGGGGAGACGATGACCCAACCGCCGCAGGGTGGCCCGTACCCGCCGCCGAGCGGTCCGCCGTTCGACACCGGCCAGCCCCAGCCCGACGGCCCGTACGGCCCCGCCCCGCAGTCCGGTGGCGCGCCGGGATACCCGCCCCCGCCCGGCACCCCGGCCCCGCCGCCCGGGTACGGCGCACCCGTCCCCCCGCCGGTGTCCGGCGCACCCGGGTACGGCGCACCGGTGTCCCCCTCCGTGCCCGGCGGCTCCTTCCCGCCGCCCCCCGGGTACCCGGCCCAGGGCGAGGGCGGCTACCCGCCCGGCAACGCCTATCCGCCCGGCACCGCCTACCCGCCCGGAAACGCCTACCAGCCCGGCAACGCCTACCCGCCCGGCGGGGCGTTCCCGCCCGGCTACCCGCCGCCGGCCGCGCCGCGCAAGAAGCGTGGGCTGCTGATCGCCTCGATCATCGTGGTGGTCGCCCTGCTGCTCTGCGCCGGTGGTGGCACGGCGGCCTTCTTCCTGCTGCGGGGAGCCGACTCCGGAGAGGGCGCGGACGAGCCGACGACGGCGGTGAAGAACTTCCTCACCGCCGTCTACCAGGACCGCAACGCCGGCCGGGCGACCGAACTGGTCTGTTCCTCCGCCCGGGACCGGGAGAAGATCGCGGCCAAGGTGGCCGAGGTGGAGAAGTACGTCGCCGAGCACGACACGCCCCGGTTCCGGTGGACCGACCCGAAGGTGGACGAGCGGACCGAGGAGCGGGCCACCGTCACCACCACGGTGACCGTGACCACCGCCGACGAGAAGATCACCAACCAGGAGCTGCGGTTCACCGTGGTCCAGGAGACCGGTTGGTGGGTCTGCGAGGTCGGCTGATCCCGACCGGTGGTTAGGCTCGACTGGTGCGAGCAGCTGAGCAGCCGGTCGACCCGGCCGGCCACGGGTGGCCGGCCCGCCTCCACGTGGTGACCGGCAAGGGCGGCACGGGCAAGACCAGCGTGGCGGCGGCGCTGGCCCTGGGACTGGCCGCCGGTGGCCGCCGGACGCTGCTGGTGGAGGTGGAGGGGCGGCAGGGCATCGCGCAGCTCTTCGGCACCGACCCGCTCCCGTACGAGGAGCGGCACCTGACCGACGCGCCGGACGGCGGGGAGGTGAAGGCACTCGCGGTGGACGCCGAGGAGGCGCTGCTGGAGTACCTCGACATGTTCTACAAGCTCGGGGCGGCCGGCCGGGCCCTGCGCAAGCTCGGCGCGATCGACTTCGCCACCACCATCGCCCCCGGCCTGCGCGACGTCCTGCTCACCGGCAAGGTCAAGGAGGCGACCAGCCGGAGAAGTGGGCAGCGCCGGGCGTACGACGCGGTGGTGCTGGACGCTCCGCCCACCGGGCGGATCGGCCGGTTCCTGAACGTCACCGCGGAAACCGCCCGGCTGGCCAAGGTCGGACCGATCAAGACCCAGAGCGAGGGGGTGGCCGCCCTGCTGCGCTCCCCGATGACCGCGGTGCACGTGGTCACGCTCCTGGAGGAGATGCCGATCCAGGAGACGCTGGACGCGGTCACCGAGCTGACCTCGCTCGGTTTCCCGGTCGGGCGGATCATCGTCAACGCGACCCGGCCCCCCCTGCCCGCCGGCCGCGCCACCAGTCAGGCCGAACTGCGCCGGGGGCTGCTCGCCGCCGGGCTCCCGGCCGACCGGAGCACCGTGGCCGGACTCCACACCGAGGCGGTTGACCAGGCCGTTCGGCGGGATCTGGAGGAGACACTCCGCGCGGAGCTGACCGACCTGGGCCGACCGCTGGTGGAGCTCCCGCTGCTCCCGGCGGGGGTGGACCGGGAGGGCCTGGAGACGCTGGCCGCCGCGCTCGTCCGGGCGGATTGACTCACACCTGCGGCCGGCACGGCGCGGAGAGCCGCACGAGCCCGATACGCTCGATTGGTGCCTTCCGAAGACGCGGCGCCGCTGCTGGACGTCGACCACATCCTCGCCGACCCCGGCGTGCGGATCGTCGTCTGCTGTGGTGCGGGCGGAGTGGGGAAGACGACCACGGCGGCGGCGCTCGCGCTGCGGGCGGCGGAGCGGCACGGCCGGCGCACGGTGGTGCTCACCATCGACCCGGCCCGCCGGCTCGCCCAGTCCCTCGGCCTGACCGAGCTGGACAACACGCCCCGCCAGGTCAAGGGGCTCGACACCGACGGCGGCGGTGAGCTGCACGCGATGATGCTGGACATGAAGCGGACCTTCGACGACGTGGTGCTCCAGCACACCGACCCGGCGAAGGCGGCGGAGATCTTCGCCAACCCCTTCTACCAGGCGATGAGTTCGACCTTCGCCGGCACGCAGGAGTACATGGCGATGGAGAAGCTCGGGCAGCTCCACGCCCGGGGCGAGTGGGACCTGATCGTGGTGGACACCCCGCCGTCCCGCTCGGCGCTGGACTTCCTCGACGCGCCGGCCCGGCTCTCCCGCTTTCTCGACGGCCGGATGCTGCGGCTGCTGCTCGCCCCGGCGCGCAGCGGTGGGCGGAGCATGTTCAGCCTGGTCACCGCCTCGTTCGGGATGTTCTCGAAGGTGGTGCAGAAGGTGCTCGGCGCGCAGCTGCTGACCGACCTCTCCGGTTTCGTCGCGGCGCTGGACTCGATGTTCGGCGGCTTCCGGCAGCGCGCGGAGCAGACGTACCGGATCCTCCAGGCCCGGGAGACGGCGTTCCTCCTGGTCGCGACGCCGGAGCCGGACGCGGTCCGGGAGGCCGCCTACTTCGCCGGCCGGCTGCGGGAGGAACGGATGCCCCTGGCCGGCCTGGTCCTCAACCGGGTGCACCGGCCGGCGGTCACCACCCCGGACGCGACGGAGAGCCTCGCCGCGGCGGACCGGCTGACCGAGCTGGGCGGCCACGAGGCCACCGTGGACGTGCTCCGGGCGCACGCCGCCCTGCTCCAGCAGTCGGCCCGCGAGCAGCAGGTGGCGGCGTCCTTCGGTGAGGCGTTCCCGGCGGTGCCGACGGTGGCGGTGACGGCGCAGCCCGCCGACGTGCACGACGTCGACGGGCTGCGGACGATCGGCGCGGCCATCAGCCACACCTGAGTGCTGCGGCACACGCTCCGGTGAGCGTGACCGGTGCCGGGCGGGCCCGGCACCGGGCGCGGGTCACCCCACGTTGACCAGGATCTTGTCCTTGCCCGCCTTGTCCTTGGCGTTCTTGCGCATGGCGGCCTCGAACATCTTGCGCCAGCTCGTCACCTGGGGATGCCGGCGCAGCAGCGCCCGGCGTTCCCGCTCGGTCATGCCGCCCCACACACCGAACTCGATCCGGTTGTCGAGCGCGTCGGCCAGGCACTCGTACCGCACTGGGCAGCTCCGGCAGATCCGCTTCGCCACGTTCTGTTCCGCGCCCTGTACGAACAGGGCGTCCGGGTCTCCGTTCTGACACGCCGCCAACGACGGCCAGTCAGTGATCATGCCCATCTGTACTCGTCCCCCCTTGCAGTACCTACCGACTCCGTGCGGTTCAGCCGGATTTCCCCCGGTCACCCGCGCCCGACCTTCCCCAAGGCGGCACGGACGACATCTGGCTCTGTCGCCGCCATCATCATGCTCTGTAGTCACCCGATTACGCAACGTTGTCGGCCAAATCCATCATTTCGGACACATCGCGCGTCTCGGGCTTCGGCCCGCCGCATACCCCGGCCGACCGCCTGAAAACCCGGCGGCGTCCCCACGATCCGGGGACACTCGTCCGCCGTGTCGCGCAACCCCGTACCGGGGGTCGTGCGTTTAACACAACGAGGGCGGCGCAGGCAGGAAATGGGGGAAACCAGCCCCGAAGTCGCCCAATACCTACTCGCGTACTCTGTCGAGGTGACCTGGATGCGGAAACGTGACCACAATCTGCTGACCAACGCCGCATCGCTCCTGATATGCGGCCTGCTGGCCGGGGTGGTGGTGGCGGCCGCCGCGTTCCCGGCGGTGGCGATGTCCGGGCTGGCCGCCAAGGCGGGCGCGGAGACACTCGGGAAGCTGCCGCCGGACCTCACCGTCAAGCGCGCCCCGCAGATCAGCTACCTGCTCGCCTCGGACGCCAAGACCCCGCTGGCGACCATGTACGACGAGAACCGCCGCGACGTCAGACTCAAGGACGTCGCCCCGGTCATGCGGCAGGCCATCGTCGCCGCTGAGGACCACGACTTCTACAAGCACAACGGCGTCGACTTCAAGGGCGTCGCGCGGGCGTTCGTCAACAACAGCTCCGGCGCGGCCTCCCAGCAGGGCGCCTCGACGCTGACCATGCAGTACGTCCGGCTGGCGATCGCGTACTCGGCGAGCCACCCGGCCGACGTGGTGGCCGCGACCGAGGACACCACCGCCCGCAAGGTCCGCGAGATGCAGTACGCCGTCCAGGTGGAGAAGAAGTTCTCCAAGGACGAGATCATGGAGCGCTACCTCAACATCGCGGCCTTCGGCAACGGCGCGTACGGCATCTTCGCCGCCAGCCAGGTCTACTTCAACAAGACGCCGGCCAAGCTGACCGTCGACGAGGCCGCCATGCTCGCCGGCATGGTGAAGGCGCCGACCAGCTTCGACCCGACCACCAAGAGCGGCTACCCGCTCGCGGTGGAGCGCCGCAACTATGTGATCAACAACATGGTCGAGATCGGCGCCGTCTCGAAGGAGGAGGGCGAGAAGGCCAAGGCGGTCAAGCTCACCGTCAAGGGCAAGCGGGCGCCGAACGGCTGCGTGCAGACCCGGGACGCCAAGTGGGGCTTCTTCTGCGACTACCTCTACCGCTGGTGGCTCCAGCAGGAGGAGTTCGGCTCCACCACGTACGACCGGGAGCGGCGGCTCAAGAGCGGCGGCTACAACATCGTCACCACCCTCGACGTCCAGGCCCAGCGGGGCGCGGACAGGGCGGTGCGCAAGGCCAAGCCGGTGACCAGCAAGGAAGCCGCGATGGTGGCCGTGGTCGAGCCGGGCAGCGGCCGGGTCCGGGCGCTGTCGGTGAACCGGAACTACAAGCTGGACGACCCGAACAAGCCGCAGAACAAGCCGCACAGCGACCCGGTGCAGCGGAAGAAGAACAAGAAGCTGGGCAACTACCCGAACACGGTGAACCCGCTGCTCAGCGGTGGCGACGGCATCACCGGTTACCAGGCCGGCTCGACGTTCAAGATCTTCACCATCGTGGCCGCGCTGGAGAAGGGCATCCCCCTCCAGTACACGATCAACTCGCCGAAGCAGTTCAAGTCCGAGTACATCGTGGAGCGGGGTTCGAAGGCCGCCTGCCCGGGAACGAGCAACTACTGCCCCACCAACTCGGTGGAGAGCATGGCCGGCCCGCACAACATGTGGAGCGCCTTCGGCCGCTCGGTGAACACCTTCTTCGTCCCGCTCCAGCAGCAGGTCGGCGCGAAGAACGTGGTGAAGGCGGCACAGAAGCTCGGCATCACCTTCCGGGCCAGCAACGACGCCACCTTCGCCGCCACCGACCAGGCCGCGAACCAGTGGGGCGCGTTCACCCTGGGTGTCTCGCAGACCACCCCGCTGGAACTGGCGAACGCGTACGCCACCCTCGCCGCGGACGGCAAGTACTGCGAGCCGATCCCGGTGCAGAAGATCACCGGCCCGGACGGCAAGACCCTGGACATCGCCAACCCGCGCTGCGAACAGCGGATCAGCACCGAGGTGGCCCGCGCCGCCGTGGACGCCGCCCGCTGCCCGCTCGGCGACCGCTCCTCGACCTCGCGCTGTAGCGGTGCCACCGCCCCGAACGTGCGTGGCATCGTCGACGCGCCGGTGGCCGGCAAGTCCGGCACCACCGACTCCGAGAAGACCGCCTCGCTGGTCGCGATGACCAAGCAGTACGCGGTGGCCGGCATCATGGCCGACCCGGACTGGCCGCAGACCAACGTCAAGATGAAGCACAACCAGCGGGACGGCATCAACCCGCCGGTGTACGAGACGCTGCGGGACGCGATGAAGGGCAAGGAGCGGGTCAACTTCACCCCGCCGAGCGGCAAGATCGTCACGGGTGACCAGCGCTCCATCCCCCGCGTCCGGTGCGAGTCCGTCGACACCGCCCGCAACCGGCTCAAGGGCGCCGGCTTCGAGGTCGTGGTGAGCGACGTCCGGATCGCCTCGAGCTGCCCGGCAGGGAGCGTCGCCGGCACCAGCCCGGACGGCCGCACCATCAAGGGCGGCGTGGTCACCATCCAGATCAGCACCGGCAACGAGGGCGGCGACAACGGTGGCGGCACCCCACCGGGCGGCCCGCCCCGAGGTGGTGGCACGGACCGTCCCAACGGGTAACCGTCGGACACCACGAGGGGCCCCTGCCGTCGCACACCAGCGACGACAGGGGCCCCTCGTCAGTTCCGGTACGTCAGCCGATCACCCCGACCGGCGTCGACCGACCGCTCAGACGGCCAGCTGGCGGCGTACCTCGGCAGCCACCCGGCCTCCCTCGGCCCGGCCGGCCACCGCGGCCTGGGCCGCCTTCATGGCCGGGCCCATCTGGGCCTTGCCACCGAACCCGCCCGCGGTGAGCGCCCCCGCGACCAGCTCGGCCAGCTCCTCGTCGGAGAGCTGCTTCGGCAGGTAGCGCTCCAGCACCTCGCCCTCGGCGGTCTCCTTGCCGGCCTGCTCGGTGCGCCCCGCCTCGGCGAAGGCGGTCGCCGCCTCGCGGCGCTTCTTCGCCTCCTTGGTCAGCACGGCGAGCACCTCGTCGTCGGAGAGCTCCCGCTTGGCCTTACCCGCGACCTCGGCATTGCCGACGGCCGCCAGGGCCATCCGCAGGGTGGAGGTGGTCAGCTCGTCCCGGGCCTTCAGGGCGGCCCGCATGTCGGCGGTCAGGCGGTCCTTAAGCGTGCTCATGGTCGGTCAAACTACCCTGAACGCCATGCGAAAGCGCACCTTATTCCGGCTCGCGACCGCCACCGCCGCCCTCGGCGCGGCCACCCTGGCGTACGCCTCGCTCGTCGAACGCAACATGTTCACCCTCCGCCGGTACGACGTGCCGGTGCTGCCGGCCGACGCCGAACCACTGCGCATCCTGCACCTCTCCGACCTGCACATGACTCCTGACCAGGAGCGCAAGCAACGCTGGGTGGCGTCGCTGGCCGCCCTGGACCCGGACCTGGTGGTGGTGACCGGGGACAACATGGCCCACCCCGAGGCGGTGCCCGGCGTACTGCGCGCCCTCCAGCCCCTGCTCAGCTACCCCGGCGCCTTCGTCTTCGGCTCCAACGACTACACCGGACCGGTCTGGAAGAACCCGTTCACCTACTTCCTGCCCGACCGCGAGTACGTCGACGGGGTCACCCTCCCCTACGAGGAACTGCGCGCGGTGTTCACCGGCGCCGGCTGGACCGACCTGAACAACGCCCGGACCACGGTCAAGGCCGGCGGGCGCGTCGTCGAACTGGTCGGAGTCGACGACCCGCACATCGAACGGGACGACTACTCGCTGGTGGCCGGGGCGGTCTCCGAGACGGCCGACGTCTCCCTCGGCCTGACCCACTCCCCCGAGCCCCGGGTGCTGGACGAGATGGCCGCCGACGGCTTCGACCTGCTGCTGGCCGGGCACACCCACGGCGGTCAGGTCTGCGTACCGGGGGTGGGGGCGCTGGTGACCAACTGCGGGCTGCCCCGGACCATGGCGAAGGGCCTGCACCGCTGGCCCGGATCCGACTCGTGGCTGCACGTCTCGGCCGGTCTGGGCACCCACCCGACCGCCCCGATCCGGTTCGCCTGCCCGCCGGAGGCGAGCATCCTCACGCTGATTCCCCGCTGATCCCACCTCCGTGAGGGGGCCGGACCGCCCCGGGTAGGACGCCGGGACCGGGGCGGGGGATACCGAGTTTGATCCCCGGGGCGGGTGGGCTAGTATTTGTCCGCACGCCTCGGGGTGTGGCGCAGCTTGGTAGCGCGCTTCGTTCGGGACGAAGAGGTCGTCGGTTCGAATCCGGCCACCCCGACCAGGTAAGAGGGCACATCCTATCGAAGGATGTGCCCTCAGTGCATTGGTACAGCAGTGAAGTACAGCAGCGGCTAGCGCAGGCTCTCACCGAGGCGCTTGAGTGCGTCGCGGGCGGCGTCCGAGGACGCCTGCGAGTAGATCTCCATCGTCACCGACACCTCCGCGTGCCGGAGCACCTGCATGATGACGCGCGGATGCACGTCCAGGTCGACGAGCAGGGTCGCGCAGGTACGCCGGGCGTCGTGCACGGTGATCTTCCGGACCCCGGCACGGGCACAGCGGGCATCCCAGGACCGGTTGAAGTTGCGCGGCTCCACGGGCGTTCCGTAGCGGGTGGTGAACAGCAGCCGCGAGCCCTGCCAGGCAATCCCAGCTTGGTCGCGGTCGTTCTTCTTCGCGCTCTTGCGGAGGTCGAGTGCCGTCGCGCAGATGTCCGGCAGTGGGAGCGTGGCGTCCGAGGTCTGCGTCTTGGTCTCGCGGTGCAGCAGTTGGCCGCCGACCCGTTGCAACTGCCAGCCGATCGACAACTCCCCCGCCCCCAAGTCGACGGCGTCCTCGGTGAGACCGAGTACCTCGCCCTTGCGCAGGCCGAGGACCAGGATCAGCACGTACGCCGCGTAGAGCGGATCCCGGTCGGCCCGCGCGGACTCCAGGAAGCGACGCGCCTCGTCACTGGTCCACGCCCGGCCCCTACGACGGCGGACGGGTGGGAGCTTGACCAGCGCGGCAGCGTTGCGGGTGACCAGTTCCTCGGTGGCGGCGTGGTTGAGCGCCGAGCGCAGCACACCCCGGATGTCCTTGACCGTGCGGGCGGACGGCGCGTCACCGCAGCACCGGCCGAGCGCGCAGCAGCGCCGCCTGAGTTCCGGGCGGCGGGCGTCCTTGCCCTGGGCGCAGCACTGGCAGGTACGGGCCACCTCGTTGATCCAGGTCTGCACGTCGCGCACCTGAAGCCGGTCGAGCCGCTTCCCGCCGAGGCCGGGAATCACGTACAACCGAAGGATCGTCTCGTACGTGGCACAGGTCAGCGGCGCGAGGTTGGGGCGCACGACCTCCCGGTGCCAGTACGTCAGGTAGTCACCGAGGGACGGAACGCGGGTGGCGACCGGCCCGGCCTTGGCCTGCTGGTGCAGCTTGATCCACTTGTCGTGGACGACCTCGCGGGTCTGGCCGTAGACGTACTTGCGGGTGCGCTTGCCGTCCGGCTTGGTCACCCAGACGTAGGCGGCGAAGCCGTTGCGGTACGGGAAGATCGAGCCTTCGCCGTTGGCGCGTGACCGTCCGGGCATCAGGCGGCCTCCTGCCGTTCGACCTGCTCGCGGACGTACTCGTCGACCCACTCGGGGAGGACGCGACGGTACTTGCCGTCCTTGATGGAGCGCAGTTCACCGGTGGCGATCTTCATCTTGACCTTGGACAGGCCGAAGCCGAGCAGCACGGCGACCTCGGCGGGTGAGTACCAGCGCGGGGTGAGGTGTCGGGTCATGCCGCCACCCCCGACCACGCCTCGTGGGCGAGTTCTTCCCGGCCGACGCGGCTGCGCTCGCGGTGTTGGGCGGCGACGGTGTTGGCGAGTAGGGCGTCCCCGTTGGTCAGCCATCCGGAGCCGGTGAAGGTGAGGGTGCCGACGGTGATCGTGTCGGCGGTGTCGTC
The DNA here is from genome assembly GCF_040639195.1 of Micromonospora sp. NPDC023956. NCBI lineage: Bacteria > Bacillati > Actinomycetota > Actinomycetes > Micromonosporales > Micromonosporaceae > Micromonospora > Micromonospora sp. NPDC023956. The sequence goes on along the minus strand of NZ_JBEZZN010000003.1, from coordinate 89,650 downwards.
CTCGGTGCGGCGATAGGCGGCGCGGGTCTCCCGGAGCAGGCCGAAGGTGACCGAATAGCGGCGGGCCTTGGTGAGGAAGTGGCCGCCGTAGCCGAGCATGTGCGCCCAGCGGCGCAGCCCGGCGTAGGCGTTCGGTTTGCTGTCAAGGTCGCCTTGACGCTCGCCGGCCGGGGCGGCGGTGTTGCTGGTCTGGTGGTGGGTGGGACGGCCGAGTCGCCAGCAGGCGTCGATAGACGGGCCAGGTGGTCGCCTTCCGGGTCGGCGTAGGCGTCGATGGTGTCGGGGGTGAGGCGGGTGGAGCAGTGGCCGGTGACCTCGGTGGACTTGGTGGCGTACTTCGCCAGGTAGGCGGCGACCTTCCCATCGGTCACGTCCCCGTCGCCGGTACCGATACGGCGTACGTCGATCTGCTCGCCCCAGGCGATCGACCAGCCCTGCGGCCGGTCGGGGTGCGCGGGAGTGGTGACGGTGATCTGCCGGGCGGCGGCGTGCACGGCGGCGTCAAGGTCATCGGCGGTGATGCCGGCCGGCGGCGGGACGAGGGCGTGCCGGTCGTGGGGGTCGACGCCGTCGAGGCGGAGCAGGACGTGGAAGTGCACCGCGCCCCGGCGCTGCATCTCGGCGACCTTGCCGTGTGACACCCGCACCGGCGGCACCCGACGGACCTTGCCGGTGCCGGTGACGACCTGGACGTGACCGATGCCGCGTCGACGGCACAGGGCGGTGAGGTGGCGTTCGATGGCCTGCTTGGTGCGCCGCCACAACTCCCCGGAGAAGGCATTCCACACGACCTGGTGGTCGTGGTCGTAGCAGTCCAGGCACAACGGCCGACCGAGCTGCGGATCATCGGCGTCATGGCGGGCGAAGCAGGCCGCGGACCGCCCGTGCGAGCAGGTGCCGGCGGTGCGGCGGGCGTGGCAGGGTGCCGGTCGGCAGTCGCAGCGCCGCCGCTCGGTGCAGGTGTGCCGGGGGATGTGCCGGTGATGGACCGGACCGAACGATGGGGCGGTGAAGGTGGCGAAGGCGACCGGATGCCGGGCGACGGTGGTGGGGACGGTTTTGCCGCCGGTGAGGCCGCAGCGGACGACCTGGAAGGCGTCGCCCACGTAGACCCAGGCGCAGTCGGGGCACTGGGCGGCACGGCGGTTGCCGCACGCTTTGTACAACGTTCGGTCGGGTAACTCGTCGGTGTGCCGCTCTCCAAGCATCCGGCCGGTGCCGGGCTCGACGGCGGTGAGGGTGCCGGTCAGGCGGATCGGACGGGTGCAGCCTCCGGCGGCGCGGGTGTGCTCCAACCAGCCGAATAAGTCCGGGGTGCCGGCGCGATGCAGGGCTTGGGCGTCCCGGCCCGCGACGAGGCCGGGGCGGTGCAGGGTGATCAGGGTGGACACGGGTTTCTCCTCAGGGGTGGCAGGGGACGGGTACGAACTGCCACCGGTTGTCGGAGCGGTGTCCGTCGGTGGTGTTCGTGGTGTCTCCTGGCACCGCCGGGGAGGGCGGCTGACGCCGGAGGGCGGAAGCGTGGCCGAGCCACTGACCGCCGATCGGGAACGTCCTTCCGGTGCGGGATCGTGGGCGTGATGCCGGGACGGGTGGGTGCCTGGTCGTCGGCTTCCGGCGGGTTACCGCAGGCAATCCCCACCCGTCGAGGTGCACGAATCCGGGCCACCGTGGACGGCAGGAAAGGCCATACTGGGCCGCTCAGCGGACTTCGGGAACCGGCACAGCGGCCGGTGCGATCGAGAGCCGGCGGGACGTTACCCGCATCAGCGGCAGGAAGGCCGCTCGGCAACTCCACAGTCGAGTTCAGCGATCCGGCAGGAAGGCCGCGCTGGCGTGCTCGACGAGGACCACGGTAGCACCGAGCACCGACACGTCGACCCGCAGTGACCCCGACCGGAGGCGATCCGGCCGGCTGCCGGCCGGTGTGGGAGGACTTTCTGTACATCTATCAAGGCGGCCCTGAACGGGCCGCACGCGCCGCCGCCAGGGCGCGTGCCCGTCGCTCCGCTGTCGCTCCGACTCCGGTCACGCAACACGCCCGGCGGCTGGCGCGGAGGGGCGGGTAGCCCGGTGGGCCGCCGGATGACGACAGGCCGTTTTCCCGGTGGGGTGGCGGGGCCGGCAGCCGGCCGGGCCGCGCGGCGAGCACCGCGCGGCGTGGGGGAGCGGACGCCGGCCGCGTCGGCGGCTGGCGGGTCGGTGGCGGGGTTGCGGTTACTGCGCCTCCGGCGGGGGCGCTCCGGCTCCAGGATGGCCGGGGGTCCGTCGGCGGCTTGCGGTCCGTGGGTGGTGGCGGTGGGAGCCATCCCGCCTACCCTCGACCCGGGCGAGCCGAGCAGACCACCGCCCGACCCGCCAGCGTCCGTACGGGCGTCAAGGCCGTCTTGACGTGGCGGGCCGGGCGGAGGCCCGCTCCCCAGCGGGCGGGTCGACGGCAGACGGGATGGACAAAGAACTTGATTTCTCAGATATCAGCGTTCAATAAGATTGTACTGGGTGGCGTAAACTCGCAATTTTTTCATCATATAGCTGGCGATTTTATTGGGTGTGCAATGGGCGGAGCTGAGATGATGAAATTCTAGGTGTAGTCGCCTATTGTCGACTGGCACGATGGCATCTACAATAGCGTCTCCCCCGAGGGGTACCTCATATTTGACGTCCCTCGGATCGAATCTTTCACCTGCATCCCCCACGAATTTTAGTATTGCCTCGTTGATGGATCGGTGCTGCTTGCTCGATAATGCTTGAATGGCATCGTATGCGGTGAGCGTGTACTCGGATGTCTTACCCTTATTGGTTGTCAGGACTTCCGGGACGGGTTCGCCGGCTAGGAAACGGGCAAGATCGGTGGTCTTGTAAGCTGTCCTTCCGGTGCTTCGGTTTGGGGAGAAGTCAAGGCCGGATAAGGCGTTTCTGATGGGCGAGCCAGCTTGAGACTCGATACCACATGCATGGGCAACAGTTGATGGGGTAAGTGCTACAAGCTTGGCTTGCAGCAGGGATGAAACCCATGCCAAGTTGCTTTTCTGTGTCGCCCCTCGGGATCTCCAGAATTTCCCGGGCTCCGAGAATCGTGCAGAGCTTATGACCTCATCAGTGCGAAGGCGATAAGTATTTGGATTGCGTAGCCGAGCAACGTGTCCCACGACTTGCGAGTGTGATGATACGACGAAAATGACTTCCGGGAGGCCCGTAATGTTCTCCGAGAAGTCTTCTTGGTCAACGCGAATCTGGTTAATGCCTGTAAAAAATTCGCCCAGTGTCGAATACTGGTCAACCAGCTCACTTGCACTGGACTCGTTAATTCCGAATTCGTCCCAGCTTTGATTGAGCTGGTCCAAGATTAGGCCGACAGCCTCCACCCATTGCGATTTGGCTGGACCGTCGATCGAAAAGACTGCCCTGTCTGGACAGAAGCTCTCGCTTCCAAAGCTTCTGGCTGTGCCGACTAAACGGTCTCTCCAAGATTCATCGGTGGTCGGCCAGACGAACAGCAAATCGGGGCGTCCGCGAACTAGGTTGTTTAGTGCCCCCATGACGTCTCGGAGCCCTTGTTCGTCATCGGTGCTCTCGCGTCCGTCGATTAGAACGAGTGTCGCGCGGTCGTCGATCTGGCCGGAAATGTTAGCTACAACCCATTCAGGAATATTCCGTAGCGGGAGAGAAAACTGAGGAGGAACGGAGATTACGGGTTTAAATGATTCTCGCAGGAGGACTGCGGCTGCGTATACGGCGGTAGTCTTTCCCTTTCCGGGAGGGTTGTGTACTACTGCTAAAGTTCCTGCGCCTTGCGCCATATTGAATCGAAGTAGCTTGCTAAACTGACGTAAGTCCCTGTCTACCTTGAGGATCAAAGGGGCGTAATTTAAGGCCCCCATGCGCAATACAGACTCGAATTTTGTAGGGAGGACCTCCACCGACTTCCTTTCTTCTTCGTTCTTCGAACTGAGTGGCGGAGCCCCGTGCCTCAGCCAGCCCTAGACGCTCCATGTTGACTCTAGCGGTATGCACTGCTTGAGCAAACGAGGCCGATGATCCCAGCGGGTCCTGCTGCTTACCCGGTAGGGGCGGGGTTGGTTTCGCGGGAGCAGTACATGAAGGGCTGACGAGAGACGATGGCGGATCGGCGATCGACGTCAGGGCCCACGCGGGGCACGCTTGGTCGGCACCCTGCGCTTCCAGGCGGAAGGGCAGGGTTTCATCGATCCGGACATCGGTCCGCAGGTGTCGTCGGCGGGCAGGTTCTGCCGTGAAGCCCTGTTGCGTAGAACCGCTACCCTCCACTGTGGGGTAGGAACCACCTCCCGCCGTAGCCCCAGGCGGCGGACCGGAACGCTAGCGCCGGTCTGGGTTCGTCATCTCCCTGATGGGAGGCGGCGGCCGGAGAGGATCCGAAATGCGCTCCACGCGCAAACCGAGAGTGCGGCGACGGGAACGTGCAGGTGGCAGCCAGGTACTGCGGAGAAGCAGCGAGATCGGACGAGTTGTCGAGACTTCGCTGAAGATCGTCTACTTGGTTCTGCTCATAGCCGGTCACTGGCACTGAGGTTCGGTCGAGGACCCAAGCGGTTCCTCTACCCGCGATGGGGGCCTTCCTTCGTCCGAGGGAGGCCCCCATCGCCTATTCCCGCAAGTTGCGGTGGGCACTGGCGACAGCAACGGTGACAGCAACAGGGCCGGACGCGGAGGTCCGAGCAAGGAGGGCTACGGATCAGCGCCCGACGTCAGGGACGTGCGCGGACGCGCCCGGACGGAGCGCCCAGAACTTACAAGCGAGGCGTCGGGCAGCGAGGAGGCAGCGCGAGCGTCGACACAGGTCAACTCCGAACTTGAACCGACGGTGCTCAACACCTGCTCAGCGACGCAGAGCACCATCGGACGACAACAGCCGACAGGTTCAGTCCGCATCCCCCCAGCGGGGGTCAGACTGGCTTGCGTGCCGCTCTCTCGACTTCTTGTAGGACCAGTCCGAGGGTTTGTGAGCGGCGATCTGCTGGCAGCGTTGACCAGGCCCGCCGGGCGTAGGCGAGCCCCCCGGATCGGTCTCCGGACTTGGTCATCATCAGGGCGCGGTGTAGCTCGATGTGGGTGGCGAACCGGGTCAGTGACGCTGGTCGGAGCCGGTCGGCGTCAGCCTGGGCCTGTTCGCCTGGGCCGATGATGCCGAGTCGGGCGTAGAGCATCGACCGGAAGGTGGCCATTCGCCAGGCGGGTACGGCGGCGTCGGAGATCTCGCTGTCTGATGAGGCGGTCTGATCAAAGACCCGTCGTGCGTCTTCGTCGGCCGTGATGGCTCGGGCGATGTCGCCTCGTCCGGCGGCGACGTGGGCGCGGGCCATCAGGGCCTGGAGGCGACCGAGCGATGGCCGGTCGGACAGAGCGATGGCTTCGTCGGCGTACCGCTTTGCGACGGGCAATGCCGCGCCTTCGTACGCCAGGGCGATGGCAGCCCGGCCGCGTACCCAGACCCGGACGGCCAGGTCGCCCGAGCGGTCGGCGGCGATCCTGGCGGTGTCGTACCAGCCGATTGCCTCGGTCGGGTCCTTGGTCGTCTTGCCGTAGGTCGTGAGTGCACGGGCGGCGGTCGCCCACATCGTTGGGCTGTCGAGCTGCTGTTGCAGGACGACGAGATCACCGGCGAGCCGGGTCTGAAGGTTGTCGGCGCCGATCTCCATGTAGTCCCGGCCGTACTGCTCGACCCGGTCACGCCAACGGTCCTCGCTGTCCCGCTGGCCGGTCAGCGCGGCGGTGAAGCCGGAGCGGATCAGCTCGTTGGCAGCGATCGGCCCGATGGTGACGGCTTGGAGAAGGTGTCTGCGCTTCACGTCCGGGTCTCCCAACGCTCGCGCGTAGGCGAGCACGATATCCGGCGTCGCGGTCCGGCGTCCCGCCTCGACGTTGCTGAGGTGCGATGCCGAGTAGCAGGTACGGGCCGCGATGGAGGCCAGTGTCACGCCGGCCTCAGTACGAGCGTGCCTCAGATGTGCGCCGAGGTCATCCATCGGCTCCCCTGTGAAAGGTCCTGAAAGCATCGAGACGCTTCCGATGCGTAGTCGTGGGGTCACAGAGTAGAGCCCAGACGCGGTCGGCGCAGCCGGTGTGCGAACCGGGCTTGGTTGCGTCGCCAGCCGGGCGCGGCGGCTTCGGTCCTTCCACGAGCAGCGCCGCCGCGCCCTCCTCTTACTGCGGAGGTGGGAATGAACGACGACGTTCCGGACCAACCGAGGGGCGAGCAGATCCAGCAGGCGGAACAGGAAGCGGCACGGCAGCGGATCCTCGCGCAGGCCGAGGCGGATCGAATACCAGCCGAGGACACGGATCGGGCGGTGCCGGACCGGCGGTGGCGTCGTGGACAGCACTGACCTGCTGCCGGTCGGTCGTCGAGTCGCGTACTGGCGGGGTCGGCGGAAACTGTCGCAGCAGGTGCTCGCCGATCGGCTCGGCAAGTCGAAGAGCTGGGTGGACAAGGTCGAGCGGGGTGTCCGGTCACTGGACAAGGTGTCGACGCTTCAGAACATCGCCGCCGTTCTGCGGATCGACACGGCCGTGCTGCTCGGCCGGGACGCTCAGCCGGCCGGGGTGACCGAGCGCGTCGAGGGTGTGGAGCGGATCCGGGTGGCTCTGTCCCGGTACGAGATCGCGTTGGAGCGACCGGCATCCCGCCGCCCTGTCCAACCGGCCGATGAGGTGGCGCGGGAGGTCGGGCACGTGTGGAGCACCTTTCAGCACGCCCGCTACCCGCAGGTCGTCGACCTGGTGCCGGGGTTGTTGGCCGACGCACAGCGCACCCACGCCCACGATCCCGACGCGGGTCGGGTGCCGCTGGTGGAGGCGTACCGGGTGACGGCGTCGTTGCTGGTGAAGCTCGGGGCCCCTGACGTGGCATGGCTGGCGGTCGACCGGGCCATGATCACCGCCACCGGTGACGGGGTGTCGGTAGCTGCTGCTGCCGTGCAGCTCGGTCAGGTGTTGCGCGAGTCGGGACAGGCGCGGGTGGCGAAGTCCGTGATGCTCGCCGCCGCCTACCGCATCGCCCCACCGGTGATCGAGTACGGCACCCCAGCCGAGCTGTCCCTGTGCGGCACCCTGCTGGTGCAGGCCGCCCTGGCCGCCGCCCGCATCGGAGACGACCGCACCGCCGCCGACCTGATCGACGAAGCCGCCGACATGGCCGTCCGGGTAGGTGACGGGCATGACCACCACCGCACCGCGTTCGGGCCGACGGCCTTGGAACTGGCCCGGGTCGCCACAGCGGTGGAGTTGGGCGAAGCCCGCGAGGCGGTAACTCGACACGAGAAGGCCACCACACGGGACGGCTGGCGATGGCTGCCCGCCGAACACCGGGCCGCCCACTTGATCGACGCCGCCCGCGCCTACCTCCAAGCCGACGACCCGGTCAACGCCAGCCGAGTCCTGATGGAGGCCGACCGGATCGCACCCGCCGAGATCCGCCACCGACCAGGCGGCCGAGACATCCTCGCCCAGGTCGCCAGAGAGCCCACCGCCCCGACAACGCTCACCCACCTCGCCACCACCCTCGGAGTGGGCTGAGGATGACCGCACCGTTCCTGTCCCTGGCCCAGATCCGTAACCGGCTGATCCTCACCGCCCGCGCGATCCTCCGCGACCACCGACCCGGCCCCGACGGACACTGCCCGATCTGCCGAACCGCAGGCTGCCCGGTGGCGACCGCCGCCCGCAACGTCCTCCGCACCGCCGAAGAAGTACAGCAGCGGAGTACAGCAACCAAACCGACCACACCCGACCCGGACGACCCGCAGCAGGCCGGATGACCTCGGATGACACCCGATCGGACCGGCCCGCCGAGAGTTCGGGACGAAGAGGTCGTCAGTTCGAATCCGGCTACCCCGACCAGAGGTAAGAGCAGGTCAAGGCCCCTCCGCAAGATGGGCCCTGATTCGTTCCTGGCGATCACTACTCGTCCGCAGGCAGCGAGAAGGCAGCGAACGGTGTGAGCACCCGACGATCCCGGTCGCGGGTCGAGTGCGTATACCGGTTCAAAGTTGTGCTGGAACCGCTCGCTGTCCGTCGGTCGCACATTCGGAAGGCTGACCACTCAAGACTGTGCCGGGCGGTGCGCGGGCGGTGGTCCGGAGTGAGACGCCTACTGAGGACGGTCAGGCAAGCCGACCACTGCGAACAGTCATCTTGGCTATATACTCATGTTGCTTGTATATTCAGGCCATGCGATCGACTTCGCGTCCCGCGCTGCGGGAACCGTCGTACTTCGTCCTTGCCGCCCTGCTCGGTGGACCGCTCCACGGTTATGCCGTGATCAAGCGGGTGACTGAGCTGTCCGATGAGCGGGTGACCCTCGCTGCTGGCTCGCTGTACTCGGTGATCGACCGGCTGCTCGGCGAGGAACTCATCACGGCCGACGGTGAAGAGATCGTCAATGGGCGTGCCCGTCGCTACTACCGGCTCACGGACGAGGGCTACCACGTACTCACCGAGGAGGCCGACCGGCTCGCTCGGGCCGCCCGGGTGGTCATGGACCGCCTGCCGCGCCGGATCTCACCGCAGGGAAGCACCCGTCAACCTTCTACCGCGAGGATCAGACCAGCATGAGTTCCGATGTTCTGGAGAAGCGTTACCGCATGCTGCTGCGGGCCTATCCGGCTAGTTACCGCCGCGAACGCACCGACGAACTGATCGACACGTTGATCGGCGACGAACCGACCACCCGCCGCTGGCCCAGCGTCCGGCAGGCGGCCTCGCTGATCCGGGGCGCCCTACAGGTGCACGGTGGCAGCACCGCAGCCCGGCCCACCGCCGTGCTGCTCTGGCAGGGCATCCACCTGGGCGCCATGGCGGTGCTGGCGCTGGGTGCGCTCATCGGCCTGGACGACCTCGTCGAGGCGTTCCAGTTCGGCGGACTCTCGGACCCCCTGGCCGTCCTGCGGGATCAGGGCATCTACGAGGTCATGGTGATCGCGGCGCTGGTGGCGCTCGTCGCCGGCCGCACCCGCACCGCTGCCGTCCTGGTGGTGGCTGCGGCGGTGGTGGTGCCGACCGTAATCTCCCCGTACCTGTTCCTCAACGGCCTGCCGCAGTGGTGGGCACCGGTTGTCGCCACGCCTTTGATCATGGTGTTCCTGCGGCGTCCGGCGGACGTACCGCCGGCGCCTCGGGCCAACGCCGTTCTGGTCACCGCCGGCATACTCGCCCTGCATCTGATCCCTGCGGGAGGCTTCCGCATGGTCGACACGAGCTCGCGGATCGCGGCCGCCACCATGGTGATCGCCGGGGCAGCCGCCTTCCTGTGGGTGGCGACGGCTGACCAGCGACTGCTGATCGCAGTCGTCCCCACCCTCCTGCTGGGCACGCTTTACCAACTGGGCAACGCCGTGTCGACGGGGGAACTGCTGCGCCGGCCCGACGCCCTGCCGTCCCTGGTCCTCGCGGTCCTCATGGCAGTCGGCGCGGTCGTCTCGACCCGGCTGCGACAGCGCACCCGCGCCTGACCGACGACGGGAGGTCCGGCCGCGGCCGGACCCCCCGGGCAAGAATCGCTGGTCGCGTACAAATGAGGGCGACAGTTCCGTTAGCGCACGCGGACGCATGGACGGGGCAGCTCCAGAGGATGCCGATACCTACCACTCCGGTGCCGCGAGCTGGGGCGCAGCACCAGGGCCGCGCCGCCCCGGAAGGTGGCCCGGCATCGTGATGGGATCTTCAGGCTGACGGGGTGCTCGCGCGGATCGTCGGTCCGACTGTCCCCGATGACGTACAACTGGGCTCGACTCCGACCTGTTTGGACAGTCGGGCTTTTCAGAGTCCATTGCGGACACGTCTGCTCGTGGGTGCTTCGTTCCGGGTGGCCCGCCCGACCCGGCCGGGGATATGATCGGCGAGCATGATCGGGTGCGGGATGCGAGACCTCATCGGGTCGGTCGGCGGCAGCAGGTCGCCGCGTTCCCGACACGTCGCCGGCCCTCTGCCGCTGTCCACATAGTGACTCCGGGCATCGACCTGTCGGTGCCGGAGGTTCGGCCGCGACCCCAGGAGGCCCCGTGCCGGAAGTGACCCTGTCCGCAGGCACCATCGACTACGACGACACCGGAGGCACCGGGCCCGTCGTCGTGTTGCTGCACGGGGTGGCGATGGACGCTTCCCTGTGGCGCAACGTGGTGCCGGCGCTGGCTGCGGACTACCGCTGCATCACCCCGACCCTGCCGCTCGGCGGGCACCGCCGGCCGATGCGCCCCGACGCCGACCTCACCATGCACGGCATGGTGAAGCTGGTCGCGGAGTTCCTCGACGCACTCGACCTGCGCGACGTCGCGCTGGTCGCCAACGACTGGGGCGGGCCGCAGGTGCTCATCGCCGACGGGCTCGCCGACCGGGTCGGCCGACTGGTGCTGTCCTCCTGCGAGGCGTACGACAACTACCCGCCCGGCCAGCCGGGCAAGTCGCTGCTCCAGATGTCGAAGCTGCCCGGAGGGCTCCTGCTCGCCGCCACCGCCCTGCGCTTCCGGCTGCTCCAGCGGTTGCCCACCACGTTCGGCCTGATGGCCAAGCGTCCGGTGCCCCGCGACGTCATGCGCCGCTGGTCGCAGCCGATGCAGTCGGATCCCGCGATCCGCCGCGACCTGCGCAAGTACGTGGTGAGCGTCCCCGACAAGGCGGAACTCGCCGACATCGCCAAGCGTGCCGTCGCGTTCGATCGGCCGACCCTGATCGTGTGGGCGACCGAGGACAGGGTCATGCCGGTCGAGCACGGCCGTCGCCTGGCCCGCGAGTTCCCCGACGCGGAGCTGGTCGAGATCGACGACTCGTACGCGCTCATCCCCGAGGACCGGCCGGAGGCGCTGGCCGCCGCGCTGCGCGAGTTCCTGCGCCGGACGGACGACGCGGACGGGCGAGGGCGGGCGCCGCAGTGACCGGCGGGTCCACTGCCGGCCGCACGGTCAGCGTCGCGGGGGTCGGCGCCTACCTGCCGGAGCAGGTGGTGGGCCTGGACTTCTTCTTCGACGGGCCGCTGCCGGACGACCCGATGCTGCACAGCCCGCTGGTCGGGCCACCCTCGTTGCGCCACCACGTCGCACCCGACCAACGGGCCAGCGACATGATCCACCGGGCGGCGACGCCGCTGCTCGGGCGCCTCGGGATCGCCGCCACCGACATCGACATCCTGCTCACCAACGTGCTGGTACCCGACGAGCTGTTCACCGGGTGCGGAGCAGAGACCGCCGCGCTGCTCGGCTGCGCGCCGGAATGGATGATCGACCTGCACAACACCGGCTGCGCCTCGTTCGCGTACATGTTGCGGCTGGCCGGTGCGCTGATCTCCACCGGCCAGGCGCGGACCGCCCTGCTGGCCAACGTGCAGAACGCCGGCGGTCAGGTCTTCAGCCAGTCTCAGGTCCGCCTCCTGCCGCATGCCCGTACGCCGGGCGACGGGTGCGGGGTGGCGGTGCTCACCGCCGACGACCGGTCACCACTGCTCGGCACCGCCGTGCGGAACACCCCGTCGGCAGCGGCCGACCTGCGCGTCGGCGTCGAGGGACGCAAGTACTGGGAGCCGGGGACCGGTCAGGTCGACGTCCGGTTCGACCCGACCCGCACCCAGCAGACGCTCGATCTCGGCAACCGCGTGGTGCCCGAGGTGGTCCGTGAGCTGTGCGAGGACATCGACGTCAAGGTGACCGACATCGACGTGTTCATCACCAACCAGCCCAACCGGACCTTCCTCCGCAACTGGCGCGACGCCCTCGGCATCCCGCCCGAGCGACACCTGGACACCTACGGCACCCTCGGCAACCTCTACGGCGCAGCGCTGCCGGTGACCCTGGACCATGCGCTGCGCGGGGGCCGGGTCCGTCCCGGCGACCTGGTGGTCATGGCCGGGTTCGCCCACGCCGGGGACTTCGCCGCCGCCGCCGCGTTCCGCTGGCAGGCCAAAGCCTGACCCCACCGCCGGAGCCTGCCCCCACCACCGGGGCGGCCACCGCCGGCCCTGCCCCCCGTCCTGCCCGCTCAGCCACGCTGGGCGGGGGTCACCGCCGGTCCGGGCCGCCCCTCCCGCCCGGCCAGCCACGATGGGCGGGTCACCGCCGGTCCGACCCGCCGTCCCATCCGGCCAGCCACGCGTCGACCGCTGCGGCGGTCGCCTTCACGTCCTCCTGAAGCAGCGAGAAGTGGTCACCGGCGACGGTGACCACGGTGCCGTCGACCTGCCAGCGGGACCACCGGCCCGAGCCGTCGGTCGGCTCCGCGTGCACCAGCAGCGTCGGCACCGGGGCCGGTTCGGCCGTCCAGCCGTCCAGCGTCCGCAGGTAGCCGCCCATCGCGAGCACCGCGTCGTCGTCGATCGACAGGTACTCGTGATCCAGGTCCAGGATCGCGCCCATCGCCCAGGCGAAGGTGTCGGCCCGGTCGGCCCGCCCCGGCTCGAACGTGTCGAGCATGACCAGCCCGCGAGGGGCCCGGGGGGTGCCGGCGAGCCGGCCGGCCACGCCCTGCGCCAGCACTCCGCCGATCGAGTACCCGACCAGCAGGAACTCGCCCGGGCCGGCGGCGTGCAGCACGGCGGCACAGAGGCTGTCCAGCAGCGCGTCCCAGTTCCCGGGCAGCAGCTCCCCGGGACCGGAACCGGGTAGCTGCACCGCCGTCGTCCGCCGCCTGGTCGGCAGGGCCGCCGCGAACCGGGCGAACTGGTGCGGCCCCGACCCGGCGAGAAACGACGGTAGACACACCAGGGCGGGCGCCGTCCCGTCGGAGATCAGCACGCTCACCGGTGCCGGGGCCTCCGACGCGGTGGCGTAGCTCGGGCGGTAGCGGGCGGATTCGCTCAGCCAGCGCACCGCACGCGGCAGGTCGTCCGTGTCGGCGGCGGTACGCAGCATCGCGGTGAACGGCCCGGACCCACGCGCCGGTTCCCGCCGGCCGCCCGGCACGGACCCGCCGCCCGACTTGTCGAGCCCGCCACCCGGATTGTCGGAGTCGCCGCCCTGCTTGCCAAGCCCGCCACCCGACTTGTCGGGGTCCCCGCCCGGCACGGGCCCGGCCGGTCGGCCGAGGCGGGACCAGAGGTGGTCGGTCAGCCCGTCCAGCGTCGGGTGCTCCACGAGCGTGCGGGCCGGCAGGTCGAGCCCGGTGGCCTGGGCCAGCCGCCGGTGCAGGTGCACCGCGCCCATCGAGTCGAAGCCGAGTTCGAGCAGCGGCCGGTCGCCGGGGACCACTGTCCCCGGGGAGTGCCCGAGCACGGTGGCGGCCTGGCCGGTGACCAGCGCCGCCACCGCCGCCCGGTCCGGCAGCGAGGTGACCGTCACGGGCCCGTCCTCGACCGGGCCGACGTCGGCGGAGGACGGCCCGACGCGGGACACCCCCGCCGGCCGGGCCCCGGGCCAGAACCGCCGGTGCTGGAACGGGTAGGTGGGGACCGACACCGGGCAGGGACGGTCACCGCTCAGCGCCTGCGGCCAGTCCAGCTCGACCCCGGCCACGTCGAGTTCGGCGGCAGCGGTCAGTAGCGACTGGACTTCCGGCCGCCGGGCGCTCAACGTCGGGACCAGCAGGGCGGTGCCGCTCGCCGGCAGGCAGTCCCGTACCGCGGGGGTCAGCACGCCGTGCGGCCCGAACTCCACCCAGGTACTCGCGCCCGCCGCGGCCAGCCAGCGGACCCCGTCCAGGAACCGGACCGTGCCACGGACCTGCCGCGCCCAGTAGCCGGCGTCCGGGGCGGCCAGCGGCAGCCCGGTCAGGTTGGACACCACCGGTACCCGGCCGGCCGCCGCCGGCACACCGTCGATCTCGCGCGCGAACGCGGCGAGCATGGGGTCCATCTGCGGCGAGTGGAACGCGTGGCTGACGGCCAGCCGTTTCGCCCGGCGGCCCTGGGCCCGCAGCCGGTCGACGATCGGGTCGAGGGCCTCGGGGTCGCCCGACAGCACCACCGCCTCCGGCCCGTTGACCGCCGCCAGCGCCACCCGGTCCGCGACCTGGGCGATCAGCTTCTCCGCCTCGTCGGCGTCCGCCTGCACCGCGACCATCGTCCCGGCCCCGGGCAGCGCCTGCATCAGCCGCGCCCGCGCGCTGACCACCCGGGCCGCGTCGGGCAGGGACAGCACGCCGGCGACGTGCGCGGCGACCAACTCCCCGATCGAGTGCCCGAGGGCGAAGTCGATCCGCAGGCCCCAGCTCTCCAGCAGCCGGAACAGCGCCACCTCGACCGCGAACAGCACCCGCTGGGCGGTGCCCGTTCGGTGCAGCAGCTCCGCCCGCGCCGACCCGGGCTCGACGGCCAGCGCCACCCGGACCGGCGGGTCGTCGCCGTCGTCGTGGTGATGGGCGTCCAGCGCGGTGCACGCCGCCTCCAGCGCCTCGGCGTAGACCGGGTACCGCCGGGCCAGCTCGCGGCCCATCCCGGCCCGCTGGCTGCCCTGCCCGGTGAAGAGCGCCACCACCCCACGGCGGGGCGCACCGGCCACGCCGAGCGCGCCGTCCTCGGGATATCCGCCGGCGGCCACCTCGTCCAATGCGGCCCGCAGCTCGGTACGGTCGGCCGCGACGAGGACCGCCCGGTGTTCCATCCGGGTACGCCCGGCCGCTAGCGCGTGGGCCACGTCCACCAGGGCCGGTTCCGGCTCCCCGGCCGTTTCCGCGAGCCGTACGCGCAGCCGGGCGGCCTGCTCGCGCAGGGCGGCGGCCGAGCGGGCCGACAGCAGCACCGGCACCGGACCGTCGACCGGGCGCCGCTGTGCCGGCTCGGGCGCGGGTGGCGCCTCCTCCAGGATCAGGTGCGCGTTCGTACCGCTGATCCCGAACGACGACACGGCGGCCCGACGCGGGCGGGCCCCGGCCGGCCACGGGCGCGCCGCGCCCAGCAGGGCCACCCCGCCGGTCGACCAGTCCACCCGGCTGGTCGGCCGCTCGGCGTGCAGCGACCGGGGCATCCGGCCGTGCCGCAGCGCCAGCACCGCCTTGAGCACCCCGGCGACCCCGGCGGCGGCCTGGGTGTGACCGAGGTTGGACTTCACCGAACCGAGGTACACCGGCGCGTCGGCCGGCCGGTCCCGTCCGTAGGTGGCGAGCAGCGCGCCCAGCTCGATCGGGTCGCCGAGGCTGGTGCCCGTCCCGTGGCCCTCGACGAGGTCGACGTCGGCCGGCGTCAGGCCGGACGCGGCCAGCGCGGCCCGGATCACCCGCTCCTGGGCCGGCCCGTTCGGAGCGGTCAGCCCGTTGGACGCGCCGTCGGCGTTCACCGCGCTGCCCCGGATGACGGCGAGCACCCGGTGGCCGAGCCGCTGGGCGTCGCTCAGCCGGGCTAGCGCCAGCACCGCCCCACCCTCGGCCCAGCCGGTGCCGTCGGCGCCCTCGGCGAAGGAGCGGCACCGGCCGTCCCGGGACACCCCGCCCTGCCGGGAGAACTCGGTGAACACGCCGGGGGTGGCGAGCAGCGTCGCGCCGCCCACCAGGGCAAGGTCGCACTCGTCGCGGCGCAGCGCCGCCACCCCGAGGTGCGTGGCGACCAGGGACGACGAGCACGCGGTGTCCACGGTGACCGCCGGTCCGTGCAGGCCGAGGGTGTACGCGATCCGCCCGGACGCCACCGACGCCGCCGCCCCGATGCCCCGGTAGCCGCCCAGTTCCGCATCCGCGCCCTGGGTCAACCAGCCGTAGTCCTGGTACATCAGCCCGGCGAACACGGCGGTACGCGAGCCCGCCAGCGAGTGCGGGGCGATGCCGCTGTCCTCGATCGCGGTCCACGCCAGCTCCAGCAGCAGCCGGTGCTGCGGGTCCATCGCGAGCGCCTCGCGGGGCCCGATGCCGAAGAACTCAGCGTCGAACCCGGCGGCGTCGGCGAGGAACCCCCCGGCGTGGGCGTGCGAGGTGCCCGGCCGGTCGGGGTCCGGGTGGAACAGCGCGTCGAGGTCCCAGCCCCGGTCGGTGGGGAAGTCCCCGGCCACGTCGCCGCCGGCGTCGAGCAGCCGCCACAGGTCGGCGCCGTCGTGGATGCCGCCGGGGAACCGGCAGGCGGTGCCGATGACCGCGATCGGCTCGTCGGCCCGGTCGCGCAACTGCCGCAGACGTCGGCGGGAGTCCTGCAACTCGGCGGTGACCCGCCGGAGGTACTCCAGCAGGGTGTCGTCGTCGGTGCCGGTCACGCCACCCCCAAGGAGTCGATCAGGTTGATCAGGTCGGCCCGGTCGGCCGAGGAGATCCGGTCGGCCAGGGCGTCGTCGGTCCCGGGTTCGGCGGGCTCGACCTCCCTGAGCAGGCCGCGCAGCCGGGTGGCCACCCGGGGCCGGTCCGGTGCGGCCACTCCGGCGAGCAGGGCGGCCAGCCGGTCCAGCTCGGCGTCGACGTCCGGCGGCCCCTCGTCGGGCGCGTCCAGGTCGAGCCCGGCCAGCAGGAACGCGGCGATGGCGGCCGGGGTCGGGTGGTCGAACACCACGGTGGTGGCGACCCGCTGCCCGGTGACGCGGGACAGCCGGTTGCGGAACTGCACCGCGAGCAACGAGTCGAACCCCAGCTCCTTGAAGGTCAGGTCGGGGCGGAGTCCGGCACCCGACGGGCGGCCCAGCACCGCGGCCACCGCGTCGAGCACCAACTCCTCCACCAGTACCGCCCGGTTCTGCTCGGGCACGCCGCGCAGCCGTTCGGCGAGGCCGGGCCCGGTGCCGGCCGGCCGGGCGGCGACCGGTACCAGCCCGCGCAGCACGGCCGGGAGCAGCCCTGCCGCCGCCTGGGCCCGCAGCTCCGCGCGGGTGAAGCGGGCCAGCACCACCACCGGCTCGGCCCCGCCGAGCGCCCGGTCGAACAGCCGTAGGCCGTCCAGGGTGGACAGCGGTGCGATCCCGGCGGCGGCGACCCTGGCCCGGTCCGCGTCGCGCCCCTGCCCGGCCATCACCCCGGTTTCGCCCCACAGGCCCCACACCTGGGAAGCGGCCGGCAGCCCGGCGGCGTGCCGCCGGGCCGCCACCGCGTCCAGCACGGCGTTGGCGGCGGCGTAGTTGCCCTGCCCCGGCCCGCCGAGGGTGCCGGCGACCGAGGAGAGCAGCACGAACGCGTCGAGGTCCAGCGACGCCGTCAGCTCGTCCAGCAGCAGCGCGGCGTCCGCCTTGGGGCGCAGCACCCGGTCGAGCCGGTCGGCGGTGAGGGCGGTGACCAGCGCGTCGTCGAGCAGGCCCGCCGCGTGCACCACCGCGCGTACCGGGCGGTCCGCCGGCACCCCGGCGAACGCGGCGCGAAGCTGGGCCCGGTCGCCGACGTCGCAGCGGACCGCGTCCACGGTGGCGCCGGCTTCGGCCAGGCGACCGGCCAGCCCGGCGAACTCCGGGCTGTCCGGGCCGCGCCGGCTCAGCAGCAGCAGGTGCCGTACGCCGTGCGCGACGGCGAGGTGTTCGGCGACGACGGCACCCAACCCGCCGGTCCCGCCGGTGACGACGACGGTGCCGTCGGTGCGCAGCACCGGCCCGTCCGGTTCCGGACCGGTCACCGGCACCAGCCGGGGCACGTGCACCGTCCCGGCGCGGATCGCGAGCTGCGGCTCGTCGTCGGGCAGCGCCGTCGGGAGCGGCTCGTCGACGCCCACGTCGACCAACAGGACCCGGCCGGGGTTCTCGCTCTGCGCCGAACGGACCAGGCCCCACACCGCAGCCGCCGCCGGATCCGGCGCCTCCCCGGGCGTCACGGCCACCGCGCCGGAGGTGACGACGGCCACCCGCGCGTCCGAGGACTCACCGGTCAGCAGCTGCTGGAGCACGGTCAGGGCCCAGCCGGTCGCGGCCCGGACCCGGGCCGTGGGATCGGCGTCCGGGAAGGCGGGCAGCCGCTCGACGGAGGCCGGTGGCGTCGACGGGCCCGTCCCGGCGGGGCCCCAGGCCAGCCGGTACACCGAATCCGTCGGGCGGCCCAGCGCGGCGGCGGTCACCGGGCGGGCGGTCACCGAGTCCACGCTGACCACCGGCAGGCCGGTGTCGTCGTAGCCGATCAGGCCGGCCCGGGTGGGCTCCGCCGCCGTCAGCCGCACCCGCAGCGCCGCCCGTCCCGGCCGGTGCACCCGCACCCCGGACCAGCGGAACGGCAGGTACGTCCGGTCGTCGCCGGGCAGCCCGACGTGGAACGCCGCGTCGAGCAGCGCCGGGTGGATCAGGTAGCGCCCGGCGGTGTCCGCGGTCTGCGGGTCGAGGGCGACCTCCGCCAGCCGCCCGGCCCCGTCGGTCCAGGCGGCCCGCAGCCCCCGGAACGCCGGACCGTACTCCAGCCCCCGGTCGGCCAGCGTGTCGTAGAGCCCGGCCACCGGCAGTGGCGTCGCGGCACCGGGCCACGGCGTCAGGTCGGCGGGCACCGGTGGCCCGGCCCGGTCCACCGAGCCGGTCGCGTGGCACGTCCAGCCCTCGGGGTCGAGCGGATCCGCGTCGGCCGGTCGGGAGTACACCGCGACCGGGTGCTCCCCCGCGTCGTTCGGGCCGCCGACGGTCACCTGTAGGTGGACGCCGGAGTCGGCGCACACCAGCGGCGCCTCGATGGTCAGCTCCGCCACCCGGTCGCAGCCGATCGCGGTGGCCGCGTAGAGGGCCAGTTCCACGAAACCGGTTCCGGGCAGCAGCACCGAGGAGTGCACCGCGTGCTCGGCCAACCAGCCGGGCTGTCCCGGCTCGATCCGACCGGTGAACACCCAGCCTCCACCGTCGGCGAGCCGGGTCGCGGCGCCGAGCATCGGGTGCGTCGACGGGCCGAGCCCGGCCGCCCCGGCGTCCCAGCCGGCGGGCCGGGCCGCCACCCAGTACCGGCGACGCTGGAAGGGATATCCGGGCAGCGGCACCCGGGACGGATCCCCGGGACCGGTCAGCGGGCTCCAGTCGACCGGCACCTGCGCCGTGTCGGCGTCGGCCAGCGAACGCGCGAACCGGTCCAGCCCGCCGTCGTCACGGTGCAGCGAGCCGATCAGGACCGGCCGGTCCTCGTCCGCGCCACCGACCGCGTCGAAGATCTGTTCCATCGGCACCGACAGCACCGGATGCGGGCTGATCTCCACGAACGTCCGGTAGCCGGCGTCGATCATCCGGCGAACGGTCTGCTCGGCGAGGATCGGCTCGCGCAGGTTGCGGTACCAGTACTCGCCGTTCAGCGGGGTGGTCGTCGGATCCAGCGGCCCGCCGGTGACCGTGGACCAGAACTCGGCGTCGCCGGCCGCCGACCGCAGTCCGCCGAGCGCCCCGGCGAGCGGACCGCGCAGCGGCTCCATCCCGGCGGAGTGCGACGCGTAGTCGACCAGGATCGGGCGGGTCCAGACGTCCTGCGCCGCGCAGCGGGCGGCGAACGCCGCCACGTCGGCCGCGTCGCCGCTCACCACGGTCGACCTCGGGCCGCTGAGGCCGGCCACGGCGAGGTTGCCTCCGGCCCCG
Organism: Micromonospora sp. NPDC023956; assembly: GCF_040639195.1. Taxonomy (NCBI): domain Bacteria; kingdom Bacillati; phylum Actinomycetota; class Actinomycetes; order Micromonosporales; family Micromonosporaceae; genus Micromonospora; species Micromonospora sp. NPDC023956. The sequence goes on along the minus strand of NZ_JBEZZN010000003.1, from coordinate 70,271 downwards.
GCGATCAGCTCGCGGACCCGGTCGGCCGACTCGCCGACCGACAGCATGGCGCCACCGCCGGCGATCTCGGCGATCTTCCGGCTGCGGACCGCCACCACCCGGGCGGCGTCGCGGATCGACAGCGCGCCGGACGCGCAGGCGGCGGCGATCTCCCCCTGGGAGTGGCCGAGGACGGCGTCCGGCACCACCCCGTACGACCGCCACAGCTCGGCGAGGGACACCGCCACCGCGAACAGCAGCGGCTGCGTCACGTCGACCCGGTCGGGGTCGGCGGCGCCCGGCTCACCGCGCAGGACGGCGTACGGCGCCCAGTCCACGTGGGGCAGCAGGGCGTCGACGCACTCGGCGAACCGGGACGCGAACGGCGGGGCGGACGCGAGCAGGTCGAGCGCCATACCGGGCCACTGGGAGCCCTGGCCGGGGAAGACGAAGGCGGTCCGACCGCTGCGGCGCGGCACCCCGACGACGGCGTTGTCGGCCGACCGGCCGGCGGCGACGGCGTCGAGGCCGTCGAGCAGGGCGGGGCGGTCGGCGCCGAGCACCACCGCGCGGTGCGCGAACCGGCCGGGGGCGCGCCGCAGCGCCGCGGCCACGTCCACCGGTCGGTGCTCCGGCGTGGCGGTGAGCAGGTCCCGGATGTCGCGGGCCCGGTCGCGCAGCGCCCCGGCGGACCGTCCGGCCAGCACCAGCGGCACGACGGCCGGGTCGGCGGACCCCGACGTGACGGGTGGGCCGTCGGACGGTTCGACCGGTGGTTCGGCGACGATGACGTGGGCGTTGGTGCCGCCCACTCCGAACGCGGAGACCCCGGCCCGCCGGGGGCGTGCCCCGCGCGGCCACGGCACCGGCTCGGTGAGCAGCGACACCGCCCCGCCGGACCAGTCGATCTTCGTGCTGGGGTGGTCGACGTGCAGCGTTCGCGGCAGCACGCCGTGGTGCAGCGCCTGCACCAGCTTGATCAGCCCACCGACACCGGCCGCCGCCTGGGCGTGGCCGATGTTCGACTTGAGCGACCCCAGCCGCAGCGGACGGTCCGCGGGCCGGTCGGTACCGAAGACCGTGATCAGCGCCTGCGCCTCGATCGGGTCCCCGAGCACCGTGCCGGTGCCGTGCCCCTCCACCGCGTCGATGTCGGCGGCGGTCAGCCCGGCGTCGGCCAGGGCCTGCCGGATCACCCGCTGCTGGGCCGGCCCGTTCGGTGCGGTCAGCCCGTTGGACGCGCCGTCGGAGTTCACCGCGCTGCCCGGGAGCAGCGCGAGCACCCGGTGGCCGTGGCGCCGCGCGTCGGAGAGCCGCTCCAGCAGCACCAGCCCGACGCCCTCGGCCCAGCCCGTCCCGTCGGCGGTGTCGGCGAACGACCGGCACCGCCCGTCGGCGTTGATGGCGCCCTGGCGCGTGAACTCGACGAAGAGTTCCGGGGTGGCCAGCACCGCGACCCCGCCGGCGATCGCCAGGGACGTCTCGCCGCGCAGCAGCGACCGGCGGGCCAGGTCGACGGCCACCAGCGACGACGAGCACGCCGTGTCGACGGTCATCGTCGGCCCTTCCAGGCCGAACGTGTAGGACAGTCGGCCGCTGGCGGTCGCGCCGGCCGTCCCGATGCCCCACAGCCCCTGCAACTCGTCGGGACCGGACTTGGCCAGCGGGGCGTAGTCGTGGGTGCTCAGGCCCACGTAGACGCCGGTCCGGGAGCCGCGCAGGCTCTGCGGGTCGATTGCGGCATCCTCCAGCAGCGACCAGGTGCTCTCCAGGAGCAGCCGCTGTTGGGGGTCCATCGCGGTGGCCTCGCGGGCGGAGACGCCGAAGAACTCCGCGTCGAAGCCGGCCACGTCGTCGAGGAAACCACCGCCCCGGGCGATCGTCGTGCCGCGCCGGTCGGGGTCGGAGTCGGTGAGCGCGGCCAGGTCCCAGCCCCGGTCGGTGGGCAGCGGCGACACCGCGTCCACCCCGTCGGCCACCAACCGCCACAGCCCGGCCGGCCCGGTCACCCCGCCCGGGTAGCGGCAGGCCATCCCGACGACCGCGACCGGATCGTCGGTCCGGTCGGCGGCGGCATGGTCGGCGGCGGCGGCCGGTGCGGCCGGGACCTCGGCGAAGCCGAGCCGGTCGAGCAGGTGCGCCGCGACGGCCCGCGGAGTCGGATGGTCGTACAGCAGGGTCAGCGGCAGCGTGTCGCCCAGTTCGCCGGAGAGCATCCGGGTCAGCTCGACCGCGGCCAGCGAGTTGTAGCCGTACTCCAGGTAGGGGCGGTCGGGGTCGACCGCCGCCGCCTCCCAGCCCAGAAGGGCTCCGGTCCGCTCGCGGACCATGCCCAGGACCAGTTCGGCGCGCCGACCCGGTGGTTGCGCACCGATCCGGGTGACGAACGGCGTCGGATCAGGATGCCGGTCAGCCACGGAAGCTCCTTCTTGGACGCTCACAGCAGCGCGCAGCGTAGCAGCCGGGACCGGCCATTTTGGACCACCGATCTGGCTGGCCCGAGGGCCGAAAGGCCGGAGTGTCCACGAGGGAATCGGTTGGTGACAGACCGCCGGGCCGGGGCTAACCTCACTGTCCATATTCGTCGGTGGCGTCGGCGACGACGCGAGGTGAGGGTGGTCGATGTCCGTATCCACCTCGACCGCGCTCGGACCGGCGGACGCCGCACCGGATCCGCCGCGTCAGGTCGACGTCGTCATCGTGGGGGCGCGGTGTGCCGGCGCTCCGTTGGCCACCCTGCTGGCTCGGGCCGGGCGCACGGTGGCCCTGGTCGACCGGGCCGAACGGATCGGCAACACCCTCTCGTCCCACATCATGCAGGCCGACACCCTCCGCTTCCTGGATCGGCTCGGTGTCCTGCCGGACGTCCTCGCCACCGGCGCGCCGCCGTTCGTCGCGGCCGACACCCGGCTGGAGGACTTCCACGGGCTGCTCGGGTACCCGGGCGCCACGCACGGTCCGGGCGGTGGGATCTGCGTACGCCGGCAGGTGCTCGACCCGCTGCTGCTGGTCGCCGCCCGCCGGGCCGGGGTGCAGCCGGTGCTCGGCGCCAAGGTGACCGACCTGCTGACCGGTGACGGCCGGGTGACCGGGGTGCGGCTGCGTACCGTGGCCGGGCCGGTGGAGATCGCCGCGAAGCTGGTGGTCGGGGCGGACGGCCGGCAGTCCACCGTCGCCCGACTGGTGGGGGCCCGCCGGTACCACGTGGTCCCCGGAACGCGTGCCTACCACTGGAGTTACTTCTCCGGCGCGACGCCCGCCGGACCGCCGACGTTCGTCTTCCACCGCTGGGGCGACCAGTTCGTCCTCGGCGCGCCGACCGACAGCGGCCTCTACCTGGTCGGTACCGCGCACACCCTGCCCGTCGACGCGGCGGCCGGCCACCGCTGCACGGCCGAGGACTTCCTGGCCGACGCCACCGCCTGCCCACCCGTGGCACAGGCCCTCGCCGGAGCCCAGCGGGCCGCCGGGATCTTCGGCCTGACCGGGTTCGACGGGTACTTCCGGGACGGCGCCGGGCCCGGCTGGGTGCTGCTCGGCGATGCCGGCCACTTCAAGGACCCCGCCGCCGGTCGGGGCATCGGGGACGCGTTCCGTCAGGTCGACGCCCTCGCCGCCGCCCTGCCCGGGGTGCTCGACGGGCCGGCGCGGGACCTCGACAAGGCCACCGCCGCCTTCGCCCGGTGGCGCGACCGGGAGTTCCTCGCCCACTACTGGGTCGGCTCGGACCTGGGCCGCTCCGGCGAGATCCCGACCTTCCTGCCGGAGATCATCCGGCGGATGACGGACCGGGGCCGGGGAGCCGACCTGCTGGCCGTACTCAGCCACGACGCCCAACCGTCCACGGTGCTCAGCCCCGGTCGGGCCGTCGGCGCGGTCGGCCGGCTGCTCGCCGGTGGCCGGGTTCCCCGGCGCCGGGTACTCGCCGAGTTCGGTGCCGCCGTGGGCGACCAGGTCCGCCGGGCCCGCCTGGTCCGGCGGCCACGGCACGAAGCTGCCAACGCCCCGACGGCGGTCGCCGGGGCATCGACCGGAGGAAGCCGATGATCCGCTCCGACGCCGTCGACGTGCCGGACGTCGACCTGAGCTTCAGCCGGACGGTGCCCTGCGCCCTCGCCCACCGCAGGGCGCTCGGCGAGGTGTTCGTGGCCGACTCCACCCAGGTCGACCGGGACGAGTTCGTCCTCGCCGTGCAGGTCCCCCGGGCGCACAGCCTGTGGGGCGACCGGCGGATCGACGTGCACGATCCGTTCGCGATGGGTGAGGCGGCCCGCCAGTCCGTCTTCGTCCTGGTCCACCAGTACCTGGGCATCCCCCGCGAGCAGCCGTTCACCCTGCGGAGCTTCACCCTGCGGGTGGTCGACCTCACCGCGTTCGCCGACGACCGGCGGACCCCGCAGGAGGGCCTGCTCCGGTACCGCACCCGCAACCGGAGCGGGCTGTCCACCGGGGTCGGTGTGCTCACCCTGCGCGGTGAGCTGTTCCTGGCCGGTCGGCTCGCCATGGAGGTCACCGCCGAGGTGGTGGGGATGCCACCCGACGACTACGAGGTGATGCGGGCGTTCCAGCGGGCCCGCCAGCCGGACAGCGAGCCGGTGGCGCCGGTGCCGACGGTGCCGCCGGGACTGGTGGGCCGCTACGACGAGCGCAACGTCGTGGTCGGCGTCCCGGTCGACGGCGGGTCCGGCGAGGTGCGCTGCCGGCTGGTCCTCGACGAGGGGCACCCGTCGTTCTTCGACCACGCCTACGACCACCTGCCCGGCCCGGTGGCGGTCGAGGGGCTCCGCCAGGCGGCGGTGCTGGCGGCGACCGGGGCCGGTGCGCTGCCCCACCCGGTCAGCGTGGTGACCGGGTGCGAGGTCGCGTTCAGCACGTTCGGCCAGCTCGACCATCCGCTGGAGTGCACGGCGCGGGTCAGGGGCGTGACGGCCGACGGATCGGTCGAGGTGGCGGTCGCCATGTACCAGTTCGACGAGCAGCTCATCGACGGAACGATCACCCTCGTGTCCTGGCCGGTGGTCCGGTGACCGCCGGGCGGTCGCCCGGTCCGGGCAGCGGTGACGGAGAGGCAGGTGGCGGTATGGCGCCCACGGCGGAGGACGGCCCGACGGTCGCGGTGGTGGGCAGCGGGGCCAGCGGGCTCGCTGCCGCGTACCACCTGCACCGGCTCGGCCACCGGGTCGAGGTGATCGAGGCCGGTGAGGTGCCGGGTGGCCGGTTCGGGATCGACCGGCTCGGCGACCGGGCGGTGATGACCGGTGGCAAGAACATCGGCCGCCGGTACGAGCTGTTCCGGACGTTCACCGCGGCGATGGGTGAACATCCGTACGTGCCGTTCGGGATCAACGCGTCCCGGGTCGAGGGCGGGCGGGTGCTGACCCTCGACAGCGACCGGCGGCTGCGCAGCCTCGCCCACGTCGCCCGGATGGGTTCCCCGCGCGACATGCTCCGGCTGGCCCGGCTGGCCCGCGCGATCCGCGCCGACCCGGCCAACGGCTACCTCGGCTCGCCGCTGTTCACCGGGATCGCCCAGGCCAACGACCACGAGACGCTCAGCCGGCACTTCGGCAAGCGGGTGACCCGGGTGCTGCTGCGACCGATGGTCATCCGGAACAACGGGGCCGAGCCGGACGAGGTGTACCTGGGGACGTTCGGCACCAACCTGGCGATGCTGCTCGACACGTACGACCAGCTCGAACACGGCATCGAGCCGGTGCTCGCCGCCTTCGCCGAGCGGGTACCCGTCCGGCTGGGCACCACCGCCGTGGCCCCGGTGGTGCGGGACGGTGACGTGGTGGGCCTGCGGCTGAGCGAGCGGGGCGGCCCGGTGCAGACCCGGGAGTACGCCGCCGTGGTCCTGGCCACCACCGCCCATGCCGCGGCGGAGATCCTGCGCGGTGAGTTCCCGGCGCTGGCCAAGCGGCTCACCGAGCCGACGTACTTCCCGTCCACCGTGGTGCTGGTGGAGTACGACCGGCCGTTCTTCCGCACCGACGTGCGGGCCCTGGCGATGGACGACGGCCCGTGCACCAACGCCGGCTCCTACGGCATGGAAGAACGCCACATCGTGCGGTACACGTTCAGCGGGCGGCAGGGTCGGGCGCGGGAGCTGACCGACGACCTGGTCGCGGCGTGGGTGGACGACGCGGAGCGGCGGGTCAGCGGGCACCTCGGGCTGACCCCGGGGCGGCGGGTCCGGTCCGTCGTCCGGCACTGGCCGGCCGCCTACTGCGGCTACGCGCCGTTCCACGGGGAGTTCCTGGCCGGCGTGCACCAGCTGGTCGGCGACGTGCCGAGCCTGGCGCTGGCGGGCGACTACCTGCGGGGCGTGTCGATCGAGGGCTGTTTCCGGTCCGGGCACGAGGCCGGCGCGCGGATCGCGGCGCGGCTCGCCGGGGCGCAGCCGTGACCCGACCGGCGGGGTCGGCCGTGGTGACGGGGGCCTCGTCGGGCATCGGCACCGCGCTGGCGCGCCGGCTGGCGGGGCAGGGACTCGACCTGGTGCTCGTCGCCCGACGCGCCGACCGGCTGGCGGCGCTGGCGGCCGAGCTGCGCGAGACGTACCGGGTGGCCGTGGACGTCCGCCCGGTCGACCTCGCCGACCGGGCGGCGCGCGGCGCTCTGGCGACGGAGCTGGCCGGACGGGACGTGGCCGTGCTCTGCGCCAACGCCGGCTTCTCCAGCTGCGGTCACCTCCGCGACCACGATCCGGTGCAGCTGGCCCGCGAGGTGGAGGTGAACGTCGTCGCCGTGCACGAGCTGACCACCGCCGTCCTGCCGGGCATGCTGGCCCGCGACCGGGGCGGCATCCTGATCAGCGGCTCGACCGCCGGCGAGCAGCCGGTGCCGATGGCGGCCACCTACGGTGCGACCAAGGCCTTCCTCAACTCGTTCAGCCAGGCGTTGCACGAGGAACTGCGGGGCACCGGGGTGCGCTGCACCCTGCTCGCGCCCGGTCCGGTGCGTACCGAGCTGTACGACGTGGCCGGCGTGCCGGGCATCCGGAAGCACCGCTGGCTGCGCTGGCTGACCCCGGACCAGGTGGCGGCGGCAGGTCTGGCCGGCCTGGCCGCCGGCCGGCGGTGGGTCGTCCCCGGGATCGTGGCGAAGGCGCAGGCGTGGTCCGGCCGGCACCTGCCCCGGTGGCTGCTCTTCCCGGTCCTGCGCTGGTCGGTCCTGCCGCTGCTCGTCCCGGGCGGTCGCCGGCCGGAGCCCCGGGAGGGGGTCCTGTCCTGACCACCCGGGCGCCGACGGGGCCGGCGGAGGCCGGTGCGCGTCGCCGAAGGACACTCGACCTCGTTCCGGCCGCCGCCCTACGCCCAGGTGGCGGTGTCGGGGTCGATGCCGTGGGCCCGTGCGCTGGCGTCGATGCTCTGCCGGAACCAGGTGGCAAGGCCGGCGCGGATGCCGTCGTAGTGGGCAGCGAACGCCGGATCCGCCTCGTACCTGCGACCGAGACAGACCTGCATCTGCCGGGTGAGGGGAAAGTACGACGAGAACAGGTCACGGTGCCGCTCGACGAGATGATTCGCTTCTGGGCTACCCGGGCGGACACCGGCGTCCACCGCATCCCCGAGGGCACGGTCGAGGTCGGCGACGGCGTCGGCGATGGCCTGCCATTCCTCCGGACCGCGAGTCGCCGAGCGTTCCGCGTACTGCTGCCATTGCGTCGTGTCTCCGTAGCGCTGCCGGGCCTGGGCGGGCCAGTCCGGGTTCCACTCGGGGCCGAAGATCGCGGACTGCTGCTCGACGGTCAGCAGCAGGCCGCGTTCGTGGGCGGCGATCATCCGGTCCAGGCCGGCGCTGAGCTGCTGGAGGCGGTCGATCCGTTGGGCGACCTGGGCGCGCTGCGCGCGCAGTGCGCCGGGCACGTCTGCCGCCGAGTCGTCCAGGACGGCCCGGATCCTGTCCAGCCCGAGGCCGATCTCCCGGTAGACGACGATGCGGTGCAGCCGTTCCAGATCGTCAGCGGTGTAGAGGCGGTAGCCGGCAGCCGTACGGAGCGACGGTCGCGCCAGACCGATGTCGTCCCAGTGGTGCAGCGCGCGGACCGTCACGCCCACCCGCGTCGAGACCTGACCGACGGTCAGGCCGTCGGCGTCAGTGGCATCAGGCATGCTCCGCATTGTCGCCGCGACCGACGCCCGGCGGGGTGATCCCGATGGCTTCAAGGTTCCGCGCCTCCTGACTGGCCGGATCGAAGGGCTTCGCCGCAGTGACGACGATCCGCGCGTTCTCGGGGGTGATCACCTCCACGTCGCGGGTGTTCCAGGGCGTGTCCCGTGGGCCGTGGACCGAATCCGGGCGCAACGCCCGGCAGGCCTCGACGAGGGGATCGATCTGACTGAGCACGCACGCGAAACTGAAGCTCATCGCCGGTGCCTGTGCCGGAACGTCCGCCGCCGAGGCGAGGAGGACGTCCTGGAACGCCCACCGGCGCAGATGCACGAGCCTGCCGGGGATACTGAACAGCTCGAAGAAGCCGAGCCCGCGAATCCAGAAGTCCACCGACGCCGCCAGGTCGCCCGTGGGGATCGTCACGAACGCGGGCATTCCGTAGATGCCCCGGAACGGCTCCGGCGCCACCGCATCCGGGCCGGGATCGGGCACGGGACTCATCTCGAAAGCGTCGTAGTAGTCGCTCATGTGCCCCACCCTCCAGCCTTACGCAGCGTGAGGGTCAAGTCGTGTCTTCCCCCCGCCGAAGAGGTACGGCAGCGGAGGACAGCGAGCGAGCCGACCGCACCCGGCCCGGACGAGCCGCAGCAGGTGCCGCCCGGTGCTCCCCGGTCGGAGGCGCTCCGGGTCAGACGCGCTCGAAGGTGAGGTCGAAGTCCTTCCGCCAGGACCTGCCCTCGTCCTCGGACGCCTCCCAACGGCCGAGGATGCGGTCCTTCTCGACGTCGCCGACGAAGCGCTGGTGGAAGTCCGGGTCCGCACGGGTCATCGTCCAGTGCCCAGCGTCGAAGGTCATCGCGAACTCGCGGCAGACCCCGCGGTCGTCCTGGTAGAGCGCGACGAACCGGTCGTTCGCGTCGCTGCGCCCGAGGACGAGACCCATCTCAGAGTGCGCGTGCCCGTTCCCGCCGAACTCCGACCGCACCACCAGCAACGACTCCCCGAGCCACGTGACGGTGGTGGTGCCCGGCACCTCGGTGCCGGACGGTTCGAGGAACCATGCCTCCGATATCGTCGTCGTCCACTCGCCGACGAGCCCGCTGAGCTTTGCCATCTCGGTGTTGCGCATCGTTCCTCCGATCGACCCGACGCTACTCGATACGTCGATGACCAGGGTCAGCGTAAGACCCGCGGGAGCGAGGACCAGCACGCCGGAGCCGGTGTCGGCAGACCGGTGGCCACCGTCGCCACCGGGCGGGGCAACCATTCCGCCGGGTGGCTCCGTTCCCCAGACATGAGACGAGCGCGAGGTCCGGCGCGGTGAATCGCGCCGACGAGGACGAGTACCGGCAGTTCGTGACTGCTCGGCTGGAGCCGCTACGGGTGACCGCGTATCTGCTCTGTCGGGACTGGCACACGGCGGACGACCTGGTTTCCATCACCATCGGCAAGCTCTACCGGCACTGGCCACGGGTGCGCGCGATGGAACACGTCGATGCGTACGTCCGGGGAATGCTGACGAACGCCTGGCTGGACGAGCGGCGCCGGCCGTGGCGGCGGGAGAGAGCCACCGACGAACTGCCCGACCTGGTCGACGTGACCCTTCCGCAGGCAGCACTGGCGGACCGGGAACTGCTCCTCGACCTGCTGGCACAGCTTCCTCCCCGTCGACGGGCGGTGGTGGTGCTGCGCTTCTACTGCGACCTCTCGGTGGAGGAGACCGGCCGGGCACTGGGGATCAGCGCGGGAACGGTGAAGAGCCAGGCGGCGCGCGGCTTGGAGAGCCTTCGCGCACTCGTGGCGGACCAGGTGTCGACGAGCGGAGAGAGCGCGTGAGTTACCGGACGATGTTCAGGGAGGCGGTGGGGGAGATCCCGCCCACCTCGATCGACGTGGACGGGGTCATCGCCCGACAGCGCCGGGCGCTTCGGCTGCGTCGGCTCGCCGTGGTGACGGCAGCGGCAGCCGCGGTGGGTGCGATGTCGTTCGGGGCGGTGGCCGTCACCGGTCGACCCGCAGCCGAGCTGCCGACGGGTCCGAGCCCGACGAACCCGGCGGTACGCATCCCGGCGCCAGCGCCGGGCGAATCGTTCACGCCGACGGACACGGCGATCTTCGCGGCGGTCGGGCGGGTCGCGCCGGACCTGGAATGGGGTGCGCCGCAGGGTGCCGGGCGGGTCTGGGACTCCGGGCCGACCACCCGTGGCTACGCCCCGAACGGTTACTACGGGAGCGGATGGGTCCGGTCCGGGGACCGGACCGGTGAGCTCTCCGTACAGATCACCTCTGACTGGGGCACGATTCCTCCCTGCGCCGCCGATGCGGTCAGCAAGGACGGCTGTGCGACCACCACCGGGCCGGGGGGCGAGAAGATCAGGACCTCGTCGATCCGTGACCGGGATCAGGGAGCGGCGAGTCGCGGCCGGCCGCCCGTGCCCTCGGTGCGGAAGAACGCGTTCGTGGAGCGGACCGACGGGGTGGTCCTCATCCTGACCGTCGAGGGTCAGGATGAGGACCTGCCGCTCACCGTCGCGCAGTTGACGGCGCTGGCGCTCGACCCGGCCGTAGCCGAGGTGGCCGCGGAGCCGTTGCGGTTCGACGCCGGCGCCCAGCGAATGTCGATCGACAGCGCGGTGCTCGCCGCGTTGCAGAGGGAGGCGCCGGGAGTCCGAGGAGCAGCGGGCAGGGGGCCCGTCTTCACTCCGAACGACCTGGGAGCCGGCTGGAGTAGCCGGGGAGGTGCGCACACCGGGGACGCCTACCAGGGTCAGGGTCGGATCCTGGTGAGCAGAGTGGCCGGACTCTTCTCGGTGAGGATCCACCGGGGGGATCCCGGTCCTTCCGGAAACCTGAGCTGCGAAAAGCCGTCCCGGACCGACGCCTGCGAGGCGGGTACCGGACCGAACGGCGAACGCTACCGCACCGTCACCCGCAACGGTGCTGGCGCCTCGGCGGAACGGACCGTGTACGTGCTGCGCAGGGATGGTTCCTGGCTGGTGGTGACCCTCGGCGCTGACGGCAAGGGGAGATTCGCCCTGACCGCTGCGCAGCAGCAGGCCGTCGCGTTCGATCCGGCGGTTGCCCTGGCCGGTCGGTAGCGGGATGCCGGACGGGCGCGGGGCGGGCCGGCGGCCCGCTCCGCGCCGAACCGTCTGGCACGATCGGAGCCCATGCACCCCTTCCAGCACTTTCTCCCCGCCGGGTTCGACCAGGTGGCTGCGGACACCTGGGCCAACGGTGAGCGGATCGTGATCCAGCCGGTCTTCTTCGACCTGGTTCCCGACCTGCCCGCCGCGCTGACGGATCTGGCCGCGCTTCGGCAGGGACTGGCGAGAATGGCCGCCGCCCAGGGCGGCGCGCTGATCGAGGCCGACGTCGTGCCGGTCGGCGGTCAGCCGGCACTTCGCCAGGTCATCAAGGTCAAGCTGCCCAACCAGCCCCATGGCCAGGCCTTCCTGGGCAGCTACATCGCGCCGAAGGCCACGTGCAGCGCGGTGCTGCGGGTGCAGGCCGCCGAGGGCGGGACGACCGGCCAGCGGGAGGCGCTGGTGATGGCCGAGATCGGCCCGGCGAACTACTTCCGGCCCCACCCGTACGGGCCCGACGGCGAGGGTGGGCTGCCGTCGCACGTCGCCGACGACCCGGCGTACGACGCCCGGTTCCCCCAGCATCCCCTGACCCGGGTACGCCAGGTACTGACCCAGCTCGCCCAGCAGGTCGAACTGCATCCCGGCTTCGCCGCGCTACCACCGTTCACCCCCTGAGACCCTCCAGGTCCGCCACCGAGAGCGTGCCCGCCGCAACCGGTCCGGTCGGCCCGGAAGCGGTAACCGCGTTGCCCGCGACCGCGCCGGCAGAGCAGGATTTCGGGATGACCACTGTTGCCCGGGTGGACGCGGAAGAGGTACATGCCGTCCTCGACGCCCTCACCGGCGTCGGCTGCGCGGCGTGGATCGGCGGTGGTTGGGGTGTCGACGCCCTCGTCGGGCGGCAGACCCGCAGTCACCGGGACCTCGACCTGCTCGTTCCCGCCGATCGTGAGGCGGCGGCCCTGCGGGCTCTCGGACTGCTCGGCTACGCGGTCGAGACCGACTGGCGTCCGGTCCGGGTCGAGGTCGTCGCCGCCCGGCGCGGCCGGGTCGACCTGCACCCGGTGACGTTCGACGCGACGGGGGACGCCCACCAGGCCGGTCTGGACGGTGGTTCCTTCCGCTACCCCCGTGACTGCTTCACCACCGGCACCATCGCCGGTCGCCCGGTCGGCTGCCTCTCCGTCGCACAGCAGATGGTGCTGCACAGCGGCTACGAACCCCGTGACGTTGACCGCACCGACCTCGCCCTGCTCCGCCAGCTCGCGTCGACTGCCACCGGGCGACCTCCGCAGGCCACCGGGACACTGTGAACTCCCGCCGGTACCTGATGACCGCCGAGGACGTGGTGGGCCTGCTCGACGGCCTCGACGCACACCGGGTCGACGCCTGCGTGGGCGGCGGGTGGGGCGTGGACGCGTTGCTCGGGTCGCAGACCCGGGAGCACGCGGACCTCGATCTCTGGGTGCCTGCCGACCAACTCGAGCAGGTGTTCGTCGCGTTCGCCGCGCAGGACGTCGACCGGATCCTTCCCTGGCCAGGCGACCGGCCGTGGAACTTCGTGCTGCACGACGGCATCCGACGGCGGGTGGACCTGCATCTCTACGAACCGCTACCGACCGGCGTGATCCACTACGGCTCGGCGGTGGACGGGGTCTCCTTCCCCGCCGAGGCGCTGAACGGTCGCGGCGCCGTCGCCGGCAGGCCGGTGAGCTGTGAGGCACCGGAGTGGGCGGTTCGCTGGCACGTCGGCTATCCACCCCGGGACGTCGACCGGCACGACGTACCGCTGCTGTGCGAGCGGTTCGGGATCGAGCTTCCGGCGGACTTCCGCTAGCCGACGTGCACGACGGACCCGCACCGCTCTCCCCCGGCCCCGGGGCAGCGCCCGGGGGAACGGGGACGGGCCCCGGAGCGGGTGCTCCGGGGCCCGTCCTGGTGGCGAGGGTCAGCCGACCTCGGCCGTGGTACGGATCCGGTCGAGGGCCGGCGCGGCGATCGGCGAGCTGGCCTTCAGGTACGCGATCAGCGCGTCCAGGTCGATCATGCCGGTGACCGCGTCGGTGCCCTGCGGCAGGACGCTGAAGCCGTCACCACCACCGGCCAGGAAGCTGTTCACCGTGATCCGGTAGGTGGCGGCGGTGTCGACCGCCGTCCCGCCGATGGTGAGGCTGCCCCGGACGACCCGGGTGCCGGCGCACGGGTCGCCGGCCGGCGCGGAGGTGCCGTTCGGGTCGACGACGTAGCGCACGGAGGCGGACGGGTAGAGCGTGCGCCCGACGGTGAACTGCTGCTCCAGCATGCAGTAGAGCTGCGCGCCGGTCAGGTTCAAGGTGGTCAGGTTGTTGGCGAACGGCTGGACCGTGAACGCCTCCTCGTACGTCACCTGGCCGGCGTCGATGTCGGCCCGGACGCCGCCCGGGTTCATGAACGCGGCGACCGCGTTCTGCTCGGTGTCGGTGGCGGCGAGCTGCGCGTCGGCGATCACGTTGCCCATGGTGGACTCGCCCAGGGTCGTGCCGAACAGGGTCTCCTGGGCGCGGGTCAGCGGACCGCCGGTGGTGCCGACGACCTGGCCGGCGATCGGGCCGAGGACCTCCTTGTAGCGGCTGATCAGCGCAGTCTGCGCCCGGTCCTTGGCGACGTCCCGGGTGACCACGACGTTCTCGGCCCTCATGGTGAGCACGTCGCCGCTACGCCGGTCGATCTTGAGGTCGATGTCGGTGACCAGCCGGCCGAACGAGCTGGCGCTGGTGACCAGCTTGCCGTTGACCTCGCAGTTGTACGCCTGGTGGGTGTGGCCGCTGACGACGACGTCGATGGACCGGTCCATCCGCTTGGCGATGTCCACGACCGGCCCACTGAAGTCGACACAGTCGTTGATGCCACCGGATCCGGCCTGGTTGCCGCCCTCGTGCAGCAGGACCACGATGGTCTGCACGCCCCGGCGGCGCAGCTCGGCGGCGTACCGGTTGGCCGTCAGTGCCTCGTCGGCGAAGGTCAGGCCAGCGGTGCCCTCCCGGCTGACGATGTCCGGGGTGCCCTCCAGCGTCATGCCGATGAAGCCGATCTTGACGCCGTCCACCTTGTGGATGGCGTACGGGGGCAGCAGCGGGCGACCGGTCGAGGTCTTGAACGCGTTGGCCGACAGGTACTGGAAGCCGGCTCCCCGGTACGGGGTGCCGTCGGCACAGCCGTCGACCGGGTGGCAGCCGCCCTTCTGGATCCGCAGCAGCTCTGCGGGGCCCTCGTCGAACTCGTGGTTGCCGACGCTGGCGTAGTCGAGCCCGGCCAACGACAGCGCCTCGATGGTCGGCTCGTCGTGGAACGCCGCGGAGAGCAGCGGCGACGCGCCGATCAGGTCACCGGCGGCGACGGTGATGGTGTTCTTGTGCTTCCTGCTCTCCTGGCGGAGCTGCTTGAGGTAGGTCGCCAGGTATTCGGCACCGCCCGCGGTCTGCCCGGCGATGGTGCCGCTGGAGCCGCTCGGCGGCTCCAGGTTGCCGTGGAAGTCGTTGAGGGCGAGCAACTTGACGTCGACAGGCTTGGGACCGGGTCGGTGGGCCTGGGTGGGGGTCGCGGCGGCCACGCTCAGCGCTACCGCGGTGAGTGCGGCCAGACCGAGGGCGGTCCGGCGACGCATCCCGGAGACGGACATGGAACTCCTCGTGAGGGTTGGTGCGTGGGGCCGGTCGCGGTACCGTCCGGCTGCCCTGATCCGTACCGTTGCAGTGATCGCTAGCAGGGACGCGGCGCGGTGCCCGTCGCCCTGCCGGGACAGCCTCTCATCCGCGCCGCGATCGGTCGACCGGTCGAGTACAGCGGAGCTACGAAGACGTTCGGCCACCTCGGGCGGTCGGACGGCCGGTTCCGGCATGACGGCCGGGTGAACGGTCGACGCCTTCGCCACCGGCCGGGACACCGGGGCGGTGGACGGCGGGTCGGGACCGGACGGTTGTCGTACCGTCGCGGTAGGAACGGTGGGTGACGACGAACCAGCCGGTACGGAGGGTGCGTTCCGCCGACGGCACCCCGATCGCCTACGAGTCCGCCGGGGACGGGCCACCCATCATCCTGGTCGGTGGCGCCTTCAACGACCGGACGACCGCGCGACCGCTGGCCGCCGCCCTGGCGCCGCACTTCACCGCGTACGCCTACGACCGCCGGGGCCGGGGCGACAGCGGCGACACCGCGCCGTACTCGGTCGACCGGGAGGTCGACGACCTCGCGGCGCTGACCGGGGCGGCCGGCGGCTCGGCGTACGTCTACGGGCTCTCCTCGGGGGCGATCCTCGCCGCCCGTGCCGCCGCCCGGGGCTTGGCGGTCACCGGGCTCGCCCTCTTCGAGCCGCCGTTCGCGGTGGACGGGCAGGCCGGCTCCCGGCCGGCCATCGCCGCCGCCCTGGCCGAGCTGGTCGCGGCGGGCCGCCGCGCGGAGGCGGTGGAACTCTTCCTGACCTCGGCGGTGGGGCTGCCCGGCGAGGCGGTCGCCGGCATGCGACACGACCCGAGCTGGCCGTCGCTGGAGCGGATGGCGCACACCCTGGTCTACGACACCACCATCACCGCCGACGGTGCCCTCCCCCGCGACGAGCTGGCCGCGATCACGGCGCCCACCCTGCTGGTCGACAGCACGGCCAGCCCGGAGTGGCTACGGCAGGCGACCGAGCGCACGGCGGAGGCCGTTCCCGGGGCCCGGCGGCTCAGCATGGCGGGCGGGTACCACCAGGTGCCCCCGGCCGACCTCGCCGACGAGCTGCGCCGGTTCCTCCTCGGGTGACCGACGGCAGCGCGCGGTGAGGGCCGCCGCGCCGGCCTCCCGTCAGAGCCGGCGCGGCGGTGGCTTCCGGTCGGTCAGCGGCAGGCGTAACTGCCGCCCGAGCCGCGGTACGGCCGGGCCGGGTTCTCGATGGCGGGGTCTCCGCCACCGTCGAACGAGCCGAAGCGGCCCGCGTCCCGCTGGTCGCGGTCCGCCAGGTCGCGCAGCGCCCAACGTCCGGCGGAAGGCATGCGCCGGTTGATGGGAAGGTTCTCGTCGTTCAGGCTGCTTTTCACGATTCCCCCACATTCCGAGAGCCGGCGAGAGTCCTGCCGGCACGGGATCCCACGTTTCCGTGAGAATGCCTGAGGCTATCGATGGTGATGCCAGTCGTGTACGCAAGAAAGCTGCTGGGGCAACTAACAACTGCCCGGTTGATCAACCACGACCGAACGGCCCACACGACTCAGGCGATCGGCGCATGCCTATGCACTGAGGGTGATCGCGCAGGTCGGCGCGGGTGAGCACCCGCCCGATCGCCGATCGGCGGACGAGAAAGAGCCGATCGGCGGAAGATGTGACCACGCCGACATCCCCGGGAGCAGGATCGGATACACGATTGTCGGAAAATGCGCAGGCAGGTGCAGCTCGTCGTTGTTCCGCCCGGAACACACCGCCACGGGCGCCGATGCGTCGCACCGTTCCCGCCCGGCAAGCGCGGGATGTGCACCCCCGCTGACGAGGGGTGTCGACTGTGGACACCCGCAGTATGACGTTACACCGCGTCGGTCGGACCGGTCCACGTTCCCGCCGTCGCGCGCCGGACCGTCGCCGCCAGGTCGGTCAGCTCCCACCGCCCGGCCACCCCGGGTCGGGCCGCCAGGTAGTCGACGATCCGGTCGGCGGACCAGCCGTGCGACTCGGCGAGCCCGGCGGCGAGCAGGCCGAGGTAGGCGGCGGCCGGCGGGTGCCACGGGACGTCGCCGGCCCGCCAGGGCGCGGTGAACGTCAGCAGCGGGTACCCCTCCCGGCGGCCGGCGCAGACCAGGGTCTCGTACCGGCCCGGCCCGACCGCCACCGAACCCCGCTCCACCGCGGCGGCGAGCGCCGCCAGGTCCGCGCCCGGCGGACGGTACATCTCCTGCGCGGCCACGTCGGCGAACTGCCCGGCGGTGAGCAGGTACGCCCGAGCCGCGACCGTGCCCGGCAACTGCGGGTCGTAGAAGGCCATCCCGCCGGTCCAGGCCCGCGACTCGCCGGTGAAGTAGACACCACCGGGCAGGAACACCGGGACGCTGCGTCGGGGCGGTCGGCGGTCCCGGCAGCCCGGGTACGTCCGTAGTCCACCGGGCGGCCGTCCGCCGCCGAGGTAGCAACCGAGCCGGGCGGCGTGCAGGTTCGAGCCGTAGGCGACGTACCACACCAGGTCCGACGACATCGACACCTCCCGGTCGGCCCAGGGTATCCACAGCCCACGTCCACAGCCTGTGGATAGAACATGTGTACGAGCAGCCGGGCGGCCGGTTCGACCTGGGTACCCTTGGTCGGGCGGCCGGTGGCCGCGCGCCCACCCCCCGACCTGGAACGACGCCCGCGTGGACCTGGATCGAGTCATCCGTGACGTCACGGTGCGCCTCCCGATGGCGTCCACCGCGGTCGAGGCGTGCCAGTGGACCGTCAACACCCTCTCCCGGTACGCCCCGGCGACCATCTCCGTCCTGCTCCAGGTCCACGACCGGCTGCGCTGCGTCGCGGCGACCGGTTCCTGGCAGGTCTACGCCACGGTGCCGCCGAAGGCGGGAATCGTCGGCCGGGTCTACGCCTCGGGCACCGGGGTCACCGTGGCGGAGGTCGCCGACGACCCGGACTACCTGCCGATCCGGCCGGACGTGACCGCCGAGATCTGCGTACCGGTGGTCGACCCGGCGGGCCGGCCGCTCGGCGTACTGGACCTCCAGTGGTGCGGGCCGGTGGAGCTGGGCCCGTGGCGGGAAACCGCCGAGCGGATCGCCACCCGCCTCGGTGCGCGGATCGTGGCGTTGGGCGGCCCACCGGCGGAGACGCGCGGCGAGAAGATGCTCCGGCACGCCGCCGCGCTGACCGCCGCACCGACCGAGTGGGACCTGATGACCGCGGCGATGTGCGCGGCCCGGGACGTCTCCACGCTCTCCGCGGCCGTGCTGGTCCTGCCCGACCCGGACGGCCCGCGACTCGCCGCCCCGCCCCGAGCGCCCGGCGACCTGGAGAGCCGGGTGCGGGCCGAGCTGGTCGAGGCGGGTCCGGGACCGCTCGGGCGGATGATGAGCCGGGCCCACCGGTACGGTGCCGGCTACACCCTGGGCGAGGCCGGACACCCGCCGATCGAGGACCTCCAGCCGCTGGCCCGAGCCGGCGTCCGCACGCTGATCACGGTGCCGGTCGGGCCCCCCGACGGCGGGGGTGTCCTGCTCGTGGCCGACGAACGGTCGCTGCGGCCGGACCCGACCACGGTCAACCTGATCGAGTTGCTGGCCGGGCAGGCCTGGATCTCCCTGGACCGGCTCCGCACCCTGGCCCGGTTGCGCGAGCGGGCCAGCTCCGACCCGCTCACCGGGCTGCGCCACACCGGGCCGTTCGGCGAGCGGATCGCCACCGCCACGCCGGGGCGCACCGCCCTGCTCGCGATCGACGTGGACGACTTCAAGAGCGTCAACGACACGTACGGCCACCAGGCGGGCGACCGGCTGCTGGTCGGTCTGGCCCGCGCGTTGGAGGCGGCGCTGCGCCAGGGGGACGAGCTGTACCGGATCGGCGGGGACGAGTTCGTGGCGGTGCTCGAGGTGAGCCGTCCGGACGAGGCGGTCCGGATCGCCGAACGGCTCGCCCAGGCCGCCCGGGGCACCGGTCAGACCATCAGCGTCGGGGTGGCCCTCCCCCGGCCCGGCGAGACCCCCGAGTCGACGATGCGCCGCGCCGACCAGGCCCTCTACGCGGTCAAGCGCCGGGGCCGGGACGGCGTACAGCTCGCCGCCGCCTGAACGCCCCCGCACCACCGCCACGGAGGAGCGTGCCCGGCGGGCTGCTCAGCGGGTGCGGAACTCGGCGGCGAGCAGCTCGGCGATCTGCGCGGTGTTCAGAGCGGCCCCCTTGCGGAGGTTGTCGCCGGTGACGAAGAGATCCAGGGCGCGGGGGTCGTCGAGGGCTCGACGGATCCGGCCCACCCAGGACGGGTCGGTGCCGACCGCGTCGATCGGCATCGGGAACTCGCCCGAGGCCGGGTCGTCGACGAGGATCACCCCGGGGGCGTTGCGCAGCGCCTCGCGGGCGCCCTCGGCGTCCACCTCGGCGGCGAAGACCGCGTGGACGGCCACCGAGTGCCCGGTCACCACCGGCACCCGTACGCAGGTGGCGGAGACCTTGAGGTCGGGCAGTCCGAGGATCTTGCGCGACTCGTTGCGCAGCTTCATCTCCTCGGAGGACCAGCCGCCGTCGGCGAGCGAGCCGGCCCAGGGAACGACGTTCAACGCCAGCGGCGCGGGGAACGGGCCCAGATCGTCCCCGACCGCCTGGCGGACGTTGCCGGGGCGGGAACCGAGCGCACGGTCCCCGGCGATCTTGCCGAGCTGGGTGTGCAGGGTGTCCACGCCGGCCTGCCCCGCCCCGGACACCGCCTGGTACGAGGCGAGCACCAGCTCGCGCAGGCCGTACTCGCGGTGCAGGGGCGCGACGGCGACGATCATCGCGAGGGTGGTGCAGTTCGCGTTGGCGATGATCCCCTTGGGCCGGTTACGCACCTGCTCCCGGTTGATCTCGGGGACCACCAGTGGGACGTCGCGGTCCATCCGGAACGCCCCGGAGTTGTCCACCGCGATCGCGCCCCGGTTGACCGCGAGCGGTGCCCACTCGGCGGAGACCTCGTCGGGCACGTCGAACATGGCCACGTCCACGCCGTCGAAGACCTCGGGGGTGAGCGCCTGGACGACCAGCTCCTCGCCCCGGCAGCGCACGCGTCGTCCGGCCGATCGGGGCGAGGCGACCAGGCGGATCTCGCCCCAGACGTTCTTACGGGCGGAGAGCAGATCGCACATCACCGTGCCGACCGCACCGGTCGCCCCGACCACGGCGAGGGTGGGCAGCGGCGCCATCGGCGCTACCGCCCCGTTCCCGCGTAGACCACGGCTTCTTCCTCACCGCCGAGTTCGAACGTGTCATGGATGGCCCGTACGGCCACGTCGAGGTCGGTGTCCCGGCAGACCACGGAGACCCGGATCTCGGAGGTGGAGATCATCTCGATGTTGACCCCGGCCGCACCGAGCGCGGCGAAGAACCCGGCGGCCACCCCGGGGTGGGAACGCATGCCGGCGCCGATCAGCGACACCTTGCCCACGTGGTCGTCGTAGAGCAGGCCCTTGAACTTGACCGACTCCTGGATCTTGTTGAGCGCGGCCATCGCGGTCGGGCCGTCCGTCTTGGGCAGCGTGAACGAGATGTCCGTCCGGCCGGTGCCCTCGGTGGAGACGTTCTGCACGATCATGTCGATGTTGATCTCGGCACCGGCCACGGTCTCGAAGATCCGGCCGGCGGCTCCCGGCTCGTCCGGCACCGCGACGATGGTGATCTTCGCCTCGCTGCGGTCGTGGGCGACCCCGGTGATCAGTGCTTGCTCCACAGAGAGGTCCTCCATCGATCCGGTGACCATGGTGCCGGTGTTGGTCGAGTATGACGAACGGACGTGGATCGGCAACCCCGCGCGACGGGCGTACTCCACGCTGCGCAGGTGGAGCACCTTTGCCCCACAGGCCGCCAGTTCCAGCATCTCCTCGTAGGTGATCTGCTTGATGTGCCGGGCGTTGGGCACGATCCGCGGGTCGGCGGTGAAGACCCCGTCGACGTCGGTGTAGATCTCGCAGACGTCCGCGTCGAGCGCCGCGGCGAGCGCCACGGCGGTGGTGTCCGAGCCGCCCCGGCCCAGCGTGGTGACGTCCTTGGTGTCCTGGGAGACCCCCTGGAAGCCGGCCACGATCACCACCGCGCCCTCGTCGATCGCGCCCTTGAGCCGACCCGGGGTGACGTCGATGATCCGCGCCCGGCCGTGCACCGAGGTGGTGATCACCCCGGCCTGCGAACCGGTGAACGAGCGGGCTTCGTACCCGAGGTTGTGGATGGCCATGGCGAGCAGCGCCATGGAGATCCGCTCCCCGGCGGTGAGCAGCATGTCCAGCTCCCGCCCCGGCGGCAGCGGGCTGACCTGATTGGCCAGGTCGAGCAGTTCGTCGGTGGTGTCCCCCATCGCGGAGACCACGACGACCACGTCGTCGCCGGCCTTGCGGGCGGCGACGATCCGTTCGGCCACCCGCTTGATCCGCTCCGCGTTGGCGACGGAGGACCCGCCGTACTTCTGCACCACGAGTGCCACGACGGCGCACTCCCTCCCAGCAGCCCTGAGCGTGCCGACGCCGCCGGGGTGATTCGCCGGCGGCGCGGGTCAGACGTACCCAGGGTATCGGGCGGCTCCGTCCGGCAGGTCAGGTGATCCCACGATCCGGCCGGAAGCGGTCCCCGCCGCCTCGCCGCCGGATTGCGACACGCCGTTCGGGCACGGCCCCGGGGGCTCCCGTACGGCGGTGCCGGACCGGACAATGGACGGGTGCCTACCGGTGTCCACCTCCGCGCCGCGCGCCGCCGACCGACCGTCCTGCTCGCGCTGACCGTCCCCCTTCTGCTCGCCGGCGCCTCCCTGGCCGGCTGCACCTCCGAGGAGCCCTCGACCGAACCACCCGAGCCCGCCGGTGGCAGCCCGACGCCGGCCCGCCCCGACGGCGCGCGCGACGACCTGGCCGCTCTCGCGGCAGCCGCCCAGGACCGCCACCTGACCGCCCGGTACACCCTCACCACCGACGACGGCTCCACCCGGACGATCACCGTGATCAACGCCAACGACGGCAGCTGGCGGGTCGACGTGCCGGGCTGGGCGTTCGGCGGCACCGTGGACGTGGCGCTGGTGAGCACCGCCGAGGGGCTGTTCCAGTGCGCGCTGCCCTCGGCGACCCGGCCCGAGCCGGCCGGCTGCGTACGCCTCGGCGACCCGGACGACACGATCCCCCGCCGGCTGGACCCCCGGGTACAGCACCCGTTCACCGACTGGCTGGACGTGCTCACCGACCGCCAGGCCCCGCTCGCGGTGTCGGTGACCCGGCCGCTGCCCGGCGCCACCGGGACCTGCTACTCGGTCGAGTCCACCTCGGCCTCGCTCAATCCCCCGCTGGACGTGGGGATCTACTGCTACGACCCGGACGGCACGCCGACCGCCGTCCGGACGGCCTTCGGGACGCTCCGGCTGGCCGGCCAGCCCGCACCCGCCCCGGCGACGGTGCAGTTGGCCGGGCCGGTGACCGAGGGCGAGCCGGTCGACGGCACCGCCCCGGCCCCGGGAGAACCGAGCACTGGGCCCACCCCGACGCCCTGAACCACCCGCACGGCCACGGGTGCGGTTGATCACAACGGGTCACCCTTCCATTCCGTCGGGTGACGCGGTAGGGAAAGCTCGGCGGTATGGCCGAACTCTCCCCGTTGCTCGCCGCACGCTGGAGTCCATACGCGTTCGACCCGTCGGTGGAGCTGACCGAAGCCGAGGCCGCCTCCCTGCTGGAGGCGGCCCGCTGGGCGCCGTCGGCGGGAAACCGTCAGCCGTGGCGGTTCCTCCTGGGCCGGCGCGCCGACGAGGCGTACAAGCGGATCTTCGTGCACCTGGCCGCCGGGAACCAACGCTGGGCGGGACGGGCCTCGGCGCTGCTGCTCGGTGCGTACCTGGTGCCGACGCCGGGCGGTCCCGCGCCGGCCGACCACCACCCCGTCCGGGGCGCCGACGACCCCGGGCAGGTTCAGGCCGCCCACCACCCCGTCCGGGGCGCCGACGACCCCGGGCAGGTTCAGGCCGCCCACCACCCCGTCCGGGGCGCCGACGACCCCGGGCAGGCCGCCTACGACCTGGGGCAGGCGGTGGCCCACCTCACCGTGCAGGCCGGCACCCTGGGCCTGCACGTGCACCAGATGGCCGGCTTCGACCGGGCCGGTATCGCCATCGACCTGGCGCTGCCCGACGACGTCCGCCCGCACGTCGTGGTGGCGGTCGGCCGGCTGGGCGACCCGCGCTCCCTCCCGGGGGACCTCCGCCGGCGGGAGACCGAGTTGCGCCGTCGACGTCCCGTCACCGATCTGATCCTCGGCCCGCCGACGGGCTGAACTGGGAGGTGTCGATCTCGTCCCATAGTCCGGAAGGTCGTTTCCGTGAGCCAACCTGATCACGTAGGGTCACCAATATCATGTGGCAGGCGAGCCTCCTCCTTCCGTGCCGCGACGAGGCCCATCCGGCCGGCACCTCGTCGCGGGTCTGACGCGCGCCGTCCAGCACACCGAACTCGTCCGGACCGATCCGGTTCCGACCCCCGCTCGTCGGCACCGTCGCCGACATCTCGATGCTGACGCCACATGATCAACGGGAGCATTCCGCCATGGCCCAGTCCGCCGGCACCAACGACGTCGATCCCGATTCCCGGGTAGCGGTCGACTCCGTCACCCACGACCCGACCGGTTCCGCCCCCGCCGACCCGATCGCCCGGCAGCAGCCCAGCCGCATGCCGTACCAGCGGTACCAGCCGTACCAGCAGCAGTTCCGGATCGACCTGCCGGACCGGCGGTGGCCGAGCCGGCAGGTCGAGGTCGCCCCCCGGTGGT
The DNA here is from genome assembly GCF_040639195.1 of Micromonospora sp. NPDC023956. Taxonomy (NCBI): domain Bacteria; kingdom Bacillati; phylum Actinomycetota; class Actinomycetes; order Micromonosporales; family Micromonosporaceae; genus Micromonospora; species Micromonospora sp. NPDC023956. Next base: position 46,614 of record NZ_JBEZZN010000003.1, on the reverse strand, counting down.
GCGCGGTCGACCTGCGCGACGGCAACCAGGCCCTGATCGACCCGATGTCCCCGGAGCGCAAGCGCCGGATGTTCCAGCTCCTGGTGCAGATGGGCTACAAGGAGATCGAGGTCGGCTTCCCGTCGGCCAGCCAGACCGACTACGACTTCGTCCGACAGCTCATCGAGCAGGACCTGATCCCGGACGACGTAACCATCCAGGTGCTCACCCAGTGCCGGGAACACCTGATCGACCGGACCTTCGAGTCGCTGCGCGGCGCGAAGCGGGCGATCGTGCACTTCTACAACTCCACCTCGACGCTCCAGCGCCGGGTGGTCTTCGGGCTGGACCGGGCCGGCATCACCGACATCGCCACGCAGGGTGCCCGACTCTGCCGGAAGTACGCCGAGATCCACACCCCGGACACCGACGTCTTCTACGAGTACTCGCCCGAGTCGTACACCGGCACCGAGTTGGACTACGCGCTGGAGGTCTGCGCGGCGGTGATCGAGGTGATCGACCCGACGCCGACCCGGCCGCTGATCATCAACCTGCCGGCCACCGTGGAGATGGCCACCCCGAACCTGTACGCGGACTCGATCGAGTGGATGCACCGCCGGCTGCCCCGCCGGGACAGCCTGGTGCTCAGCCTGCACCCGCACAACGACCGGGGCACCGGCGTGGCCGCCGCCGAGCTGGGCCTGCTGGCCGGGGCGGACCGGGTCGAGGGCTGCCTCTTCGGCAACGGCGAGCGCACCGGCAACGTCGACCTGGTGACGCTGGGACTCAACCTCTTCTCGCAGGGCATCGACCCGCAGATCGACTTCTCCCGGATCGACGAGGTCAAGCGGGCCGTCGAGTACTGCAACCAGCTGCCGGTGCACGAGCGTCACCCGTACGCCGGTGACCTGGTCTACACCGCCTTCTCCGGCTCCCACCAGGACGCCATCAAGAAGGGCTTCGACGCCCTGCACACCGACGCGGCGGCGGCCGGGGTGCCGGTCGACGAGTTCCGCTGGGCGGTGCCGTACCTGCCGATCGACCCGAAGGACCTGGGGCGCACGTACGAGGCGGTCATCCGGGTCAACTCGCAGTCCGGCAAGGGCGGCGTGGCGTACGTCATGAAGAGCGAGCACCAGCTCGACCTGCCCCGCCGGCTCCAGATCGAGTTCTCCGGGGTGATCCAGCAGGTCACCGACCACGGCGGTGGCGAGGTCGACCCCGCCACCATGTGGACGATCTTCGCCAGTCAGTACCTGGTCGACCACCAGAGCACGCCGGTGGTGGCCCTGGCCGACTACACGATCGGCACCACCGAGGGCAAGGTCGAGATCACCGCCCAGGTCGACTTCGCCGGGGAGCGCCGGACCCTGGCCGCCGTCGGCAACGGCCCGATCGACGCGTACGTCAACGCGTTGCAGTCGCTGGGCGTGGCGGTGCGGGTGCTCGACTACCACGAGCACGCGCTCTCCTCCGGTGGTGACGCCCAGGCCGCCGCGTACGTCGAGTGCGAGGTCGACGGGCGTACCGTCTGGGGCGTCGGCATGGACGCGAACATCGTCACCGCGTCGGTGAAGGCGGTGACCAGCGCGGTCAACCGCGCCCGTCGCTGATCGGCCGGGTCGGCCCTCGCCGTCGCGCGGGGGCCGGCCCCTCCGGTCCGGGCCGAGCAGCCCGGTCGGGTGGACCGGGTGCCGGCCCCCCGGCGCCTCCCTGGTCGGCGGCCGGGGCACCGGTCAACAGGAGTCCGGCCAGCAGGGCGGCGGCCAACAGGAGCCCCGCGCACCACAGCAGCGCCCCCCGGTACGCGTGGGTCAGCTCGGCGGCCTGCTCGTAGCCGGTGCCGGAGAGACCGACCAGCAGCGGCAGCGCGGCCACCGCGAGCAGCCCGCCGACCCGCGACGCGGCGTTGTTGAAGCCGCTGGCCACCCCGGCGAACCGGTCGGCCACCGCAGCCAGCACCGAGGCGGTCAACGGCGCCACCACCAGGGTGAGACCGAGGCCGAACAGGGTCACCCCGGGCAGCACGTCCGTCCAGTACGACGCGCCCGGCCCGACCCCGCGCAGCAGCAGCAGACCGACGGCGGCGAGCACCGGCCCGACGGCCAGCGGCAGTCGGGGGCCGATCCGCCCGGCGAGCGCTCCGGCACGGGCCGAGCCGACCAGGAGCAGCAGGGTCAACGGCAGGGTGGCCAGTCCGGTCCGCAGCGCCGACCAGCCGACCACGTTCTGTAGGTAGACGGCGAAGAAGAAGGTGAAGCCGCCGAGTGCCGCGTACACCGCCACGGTGAACGCGTTCAGCACGGTGAAGCGTCGGCTGCCGAACAGGGTGGGCGGCAGCATCGCCCCGTTCCCGCGTCGCCGCTCGACCAGCACGAAGCCCGCCGCCGCGACCACCCCGACCAGGGCCCCGCCGAGGACCGGCGGGGCGGTGGCACCACGCCCGGGAGCGTCGATCAGGGCGTACGTGACGCCGGCCAGGCCGAGCGCGCCGAGCAGCGCCCCGAGCACGTCGAACCGGCGCCGGTGCCCGGGTGCCCCGCGACGCGAGACGTCCTCGTCCCGGCTCTCCGGCATCCACCGCAGCGCGACCAGCACCACCGGCACGGCGAGCACCACGTTGACGAAGAAGATCCACCGCCAGGAGAGGGTGTCGATCAGCCACCCACCGACGAACGGGCCGAACGCGGTGGAGACACCGGAGAGGCCGGCCCAGGTGCCGATCGCCCGACCCCGGTCGTCCGGATGGAAACTCGCCTGGAGCACCGCGAGCGAGCCGGGGGTGAGCAACGCCCCACCCGCGCCCTGGAGGATCCGGGCCCCGATCAGCCAACCGGTCCCCTGCGCCAGGCCGCAGAGCACCGAGGCCAGGGTGAACCAGACCACGCCGTACAGGAAGACCCGGCGGCGGCCGAAGCGGTCACCGAGGGCCCCGCCGAGCAGGACGAACGCGGCCAGCATCAGCGCGTAGCCGTTGATCGTCCACTGGAGATCGGCGACGGTCGCTCCGAGGTCGGCACCGAGGCGGGGCAGGGCGACGTTCACGACGGTCGCGTCCAGGAAGACCATGCCGGAGGCGAGAATCGCGGCGAGCAACGTCCCCCGCCCGGCGACGGTGCCGGTGCGCAGGGTGGCCGAGGCGGCGGTCATGGTTCCCAATCTGCCTCCTCGGATATGAGAGTTGCCACGAAACGCCGAAACCGCACCCCCCGTTGCCGTGCGGATTCCCCGGAACCCCCCAAGCTGGAAGGGTGTCGTCTCCACATACCAGAACAGGACCTCGCACCCTCGCGGCGACCGCGATCGTCGCGGTACTCGCCCTCGGTGCCGCCGGCTGCGTCAGCGTGACGGAGCCGGACGCCCCGCCCCCGGACAGCGGCGGCAACGCCAGCGCGAAGCTCGAGACCCTGACCGTGGCGAAGGCCGCATCGATGCGGGGCTACAGCCGGGAACGCTTCCCGCACTGGCGGGACACCGGCAAGAACTGCGACGTCCGGGACAGCGTCCTGGAACGGGACGGCAGCGACATCAAACGCTCCGGCTGCAACGTGGTCGCCGGCCGCTGGGAGAGCGTGTACGACAACCGTGCCTTCACGGACCCGTCCGACGTGGACGTGGACCACGTGGTGCCGTTGGCGAACGCCTGGCGTTCGGGCGCGAACGAGTGGGACGACACGCAGCGGGGCGAGTTCGCCAACGACCTGACCCGACCGCAGCTCATCGCCGTTTCGGCCAGCTCCAACCGGGCAAAGGGTGACCAGGATCCGTCGCAGTGGAAACCGGCGAACCGCTCGCACTGGTGCGAGTACGCCGAGAGCTGGGTGACGGTCAAGCACCACTGGAAGCTCTCGGTGACCAGTGCCGAGAAGGCCGCGCTGGCGGACATGTTGGAGGAGTGCGCGTGAGCGAACGGTCCGGTACCGAGGCCGGGACGACAGCGGCCGGCCCGGCGGACGCAGCCGCACCGGTCACGGCGGCGAACGGAGCAGTACCGGTCCCGACGGAGAACGGAGCCGCACCGGTAGCGGCCGAGGACGGAACGCCGCCGGCGCCGGCCGGGAACACGGCCACGCCGGAGCCGACCGGCGGGTCGGAGAGTCGTACCGCCGACGTCGTGCCCGGCCCCGGCGGGGTGATGACCGACGAGGTGGGCGTGGTGACCGGGGAGCTGACCCTGCGTACCGAGTTCGCCGCCGGTCAGGTCACCCTCCGGGTGCAGTACCGGGAGGCCGACGAGTGGTACACGGTCACCGGCGGCCGGGTGGCGCTGCCGGACGTGTCGGGGCTGGACGCCGTACACGCTGTCGCCGTCGGGCTGCTCCACCGGCCCGAGGGCTGACCGCCACCTCCACGCGCCCCCCGCCTAACCGCTACGGGCCCGCCCCACCGCCGGATCGAGGTGGTTGCCGGGGCCCTTCCTCCGCAAGAAGCGGTGACCAGGGTCCCCGGCTACCACCTCACACGTACGAGCCGGGCTCGGTCGGTGCGGAGACCACGCCGGGCGTCTCACCCTCGCCGGCCGGACGGACCAGTTCGGCGTCCACCCGGTGCGGGCGCAGCTCGCCGGTGGAGATCTGCTCCGCCCAGTGGCAGGCGACCCGGCTCCGGCCGATCTGCCGCAGCACCGGACGCTCGTCGGCGCAGCGGGTCGGCTGCGCCCACGGGCAGCGGGTGTGGAACCGGCAGCCGGACGGCGGGTTGGCCGGTGAGGGCAGGTCACCGGAGAGCAGGATCCGCTCCCGCCGGTCCTCCACGTCCGGGTCGGGCACCGGCACCGCCGACATCAGCGCCCGGGTGTACGGGTGCAGCGGCTCGGTGTAGAGCCGGTCGCTCGGCGCCTCCTCGACCAGCGCGCCCAGGTACATCACGCCCACCACGTCGGAGATGTGCCGTACCACCGCCAGGTCGTGCGCGATCACCAGGTAGGTGAGGCCGAGGTTCTCCTGGAGTTCGTCGAGGAGGTTGACCACCTGCGCCTGGATCGAGACGTCCAGGGCGGAGACCGGCTCGTCCGCGACGATCAGCTCCGGGCCGAGCACCAGGGCCCGCGCGATACCGATGCGCTGCCGCTGGCCCCCGGAGAACTCGTGCGGGTAGCGGGAGAGCGCCCAGCGGGGCAGCCCCACCGCGTCCAGCGTCTCGCCGATGATCCGGCGGCGCTCGTCCCGGCCGTCACCGATGCCGTGCGCGTGGAGCCCCTCGGTCAGGATCGACTCGACGTTCTGCCGGGGGTCCAGGCTCGACATCGGGTCCTGGAAGATCATCTGCATCCGGCGACGCATGCCGCGCAGCTTGTTCGGGGACATCCGGGTCAGGTCGATGCCGTCGAAGGTCACCTTGCCGCCGGTGGGCGGGGTGAGCTGGAGCAGCGCCCGACCGAGCGTGGACTTGCCGCAGCCGGACTCGCCGACCAGCCCGTACGTCCGGCCCCGGGGGATGTCCAGGTCGACCCCGTCCACCGCCTTGACGTGGCCGACCACCCGGTCGAAGAGCACGCCCCGGGTGATCGGGAAGTGCACCTTCAGGTCGCGTACCTCGACGAGGATCTCGTTCTCGGTCACGCCTTGTCCTCCTCACGGCGGGTGCCGACGGGCGGTTCGCTGCCCGGTACGGGGGCCGGGTTGACGCAGCGGTAGCTACGGCCGTCGTGGGTCAGCACCAGTTCGGGCGGCTCCCCCACGCAGGCGTCCACCCGGCGGGCGCAGCGGGGCGCGAACGCGCAACCCTCCGGCCAGGGCAGCAGGTCGCGCACCGAGCCGGGGATGGGGGTCAACCGCTCGCCCCGGCCGGCGTCCAGTCGCGGCACCGACCCGAGCAACCCCACCGTGTACGGGTGCCGGGGCTGGGCGAACAGCGGCCGGCGGCGGGCGGTCTCCACGACCCGACCGCCGTAGAGCACGTTGATCGTGTCGCACATGCCGGCGACCACGCCGAGATCGTGGGTGATCATCACCAGCGCGGTGTCCGAGTCGCGGACCAGTTCCTTGAGCAACTCGAGGATCTGCGCCTGGATGGTCACGTCGAGGGCGGTGGTGGGCTCGTCGGCGATCAGCAGCCGGGGCTTGCAGGCCACCGCCATGGCGATCAGGGCGCGCTGGCGCATCCCGCCGGAGAGCTGGTGCGGATACTCCTTGAGCCGCCGCTTCGGGTCGGGGATACCGACCCGGTCGAGCAGGTCGGCGGCCTCCTTCGCCGCCGTGTCCCCCTTCATGCCCCGGTGCCGGGTGAGCACCTCGGTCACCTGGAGCCCGATCGGAATCACCGGGTTCAGCGAGGAGAGCGGGTCCTGGAAGATCATCGCCACGTCCCGGCCGCGGATGTCGCGCCGGGCACGGTCGTCGAGCCGGAGCAGGTCGGTGCCGTCGAAGACGGCCCTGCCACCGATCCGGGTGCCCCGGTGCTTCGGCAGCAGACCCATGATCGCCAGCGAGGTGACGCTCTTGCCGCAGCCGGACTCGCCGACCAGGCCCACCACCTCACCGGCGTCGACCGAGAAGGAGACCCCGTCGACGGCGTGCACGGTGCGCTGGCCGCGCCGGGAGAACGTGACGGAGAGGTCCTCCACGTCGAGCAGTGCCATTATTGATCTCCCGTTCGCGACTGCTGGGCTCCGCTGCGCTGCACTCCTCGCGCTGCACACATGTCAACCATCGGCGCTACTTCCGGAGCTTCGGGTCGAGTGCTTCGCGCATCGCCTCACCGAGGAGGGTGAAGCCGAGCGCGGTCACGATGATGGCGACCGCCGGGTAGATCGCCAGCGCCGGACGGATGCCCAGGTACGGCTGCGCGTCGGCGAGCATCACCCCCCACTCGGGGATCGTCGAGTCGGGGTTGCCCAGGCCGAGGAAGGAGAGTGCGGCGGCCTCGATGATCGCGGTGGCCAGGGTCAGCGTGGCCTGGACGATCACCGGGGCGAGCGAGTTCGGCACCACGTGGGTGAGCGCGATCCGCGACCGCTTCACCCCGAGGGAGGTCGCCGCCAGCACGTAGTCGCTGTTGGACTGCGAGATCATCGAGCCGCGCAGCAGCCGGGCGAAGACCGGCACGGAGACCACGCCGACCGCGATCATCACGGTGGTGAGGCTCGCCCCGAGCAGCGCGGCGACGCTCACCGCCAGCAGCAGGCTGGGCAGGGCCAGCAACATGTCGACGAAGCGCATCAGGGTGGTGTCCACCCAGCGGCCCCAGCGCCCGCCGAGGCCGGCGGAGGCACCGGCGACGCCGCCGATCAGCGCGCCGACGGCGAGCCCGATCAGGGTGGAGACCACACCGACCAGGAGCGTCTGCCGGGCTCCGACGATCATCCGGCTGAACACGTCCCGGCCCTGGTGGTCGTAGCCGAGCCAGTGGTCGCCGGAGGGGCCGGGGATGAGGCCCTGCCCGGACTTGACCACGCCCTCCCGGATGCCGATCGAGTCGGTCGCCCCGTACGGCACGAGGAACGGGCCGACGACCGCGACCAGGACGAAGAGGACCAGGATCACCGCGCCGACGATGGCGGCCGGGTTGCGGCGCAGCCGCCGGAACGCCTCCTGCCAGAGGCTGACCCCCCGCTCGTCGTCCCGGACGGCGGCGAGTTCGGCGAGCCGGTCGATCTTGTCGCGCTTCTTGCCGCTGGTGACGGTCATCGCACCCTCACCCTCGGGTCGATCAGGCTGTAGGAGAGGTCGACTATCAGGTTCACCAGCACGTACACCACCGCGATGATCAGGATGAAGCCCATGAGGACGGGGTAGTCACGCTGGCTGATCGACTCGGCGATGAACGCTCCGATGCCGCTGAACGCGAAGACGGTCTCGGTGAGCACCGCGCCGGAGAGCAGACCACCGGCGAGCAGACCGATCGAGGTGGCCACCGGGAGCATGGCGTTGCGCAGCACGTGCCGCCGCCGGACCACGCTCTCGGTCAGCCCCTTGGCCTCGGCGGTCCGGACGAAGTCCTCACCGAGCACCTCCAGGACGCTGGCCCGGGTGATCCGGACGATGATCGCCAGCGGGATGCTCGCCAGGGCGAGGCCGGGCAGCACCAGGTGCCAGAGCGCATCGGCGGCGGCGTCCCACTCCCGGGTGAGTATTCCGTCGAGCACGAAGAAGTTGGTGATCCGGGTGGCCTCGATGGTCGGGTCCTGCCGGCCGCTGGAGGGGAACCAGCCCAGGTTCTCCGCGAAGATCGCCTTGAGGACGTAGGCCAGGAAGAAGACCGGGATGCAGATGCCGATCAGCGAGCCGCCGACCGACAGGTGGTCGAGGAGCTGGCCACGACGGCGGGCGGCCAGGTAGCCCAGCGGGATGCCGACGCCGATCGCGATGATCATGGCCATCACGGTCAGTTCGACGGTACCGGGGAAACGCTGGAGGAACTCGGTGGTGACCTCCCGCTTGGTGGAGGTCGAGGTGCCCAGGTCGAGCCGGATCATCCGGCGGATGAACCGGCCGTACTGCACCAGGATCGGCTCGTCGAGGCCGAGGTTGCGGCGGATCGCCGCGCGCATCTCGGGAGTGCCCCGCTCACCCAGGATCGCGGTCTCCGGACCGCCCGGCAGTCGGCGCAACCAGATGAAGAGCAGGATGGAGAGCCCGAACAGGGTGGGTATCAACTGCAACAGGCGTCTGACGATGAACCGGAACACGGCGGCCTCGAAGGGGTGCGGAGGGATGCGGGCGGGCGCTGGTCACCAGCGCCCGCCCGCGTTCCTTGCGTCAGGTCAGGACTTGAACTCGGCGGTGGAGTACCGCTCGTCGGTCAGCGGGCTCGCCTTGACGCCCGTCACGTCCTTGCCGAAGACGATCGCCGGCGGCGAGTGCGAGATCGGCACACCCGGCAGGAAGGTCATGATGTCGGCGTTCAGCTCCTTGTAGAGCTCGACCCGGGCGCCCATGTCGGCGGTGGTGTCGGCCTTCTGGAACTTGTCGAACAGCGGCTTGTTGTTGAAGCCCCACTCGTCCTTCGGCCGGTCGAACATGGTGCCGATGAAGTTGTAGGCGTCGCCGTAGTCACCGGTCCACCCGAGGAAGTGGATGTCGTGCGCGCTGCCCGAGGTGGTGGCGTTGAGGTAGTCCGGGCTCCACTTGAGCGGAACCGGCTGGACGGTGATGCCGACCGCCTTCAGGTCCGCCGAGAGCAGCTCGAAGATGTCCTTCGGGTTCGGCATGTACGGCCGGGTGACCTCGGTCGGGTAGTGGAAGCGCAGCGTCAGGTTCGACGCGCCCGCCTCGGCCAGCAGCTGCTTGGCCTTCGCCGGGTTGTAGTCGTACTTGGTGACGTTGCCGTTCCAGCCCTCGACGGTGTCCGGGAGGAAGTTCTCCGCGACCTTCGCGCCCGGGGGCAGCTTCGAGTCGACCAGCGCCTGCCGGTTGAGAGCGTGCGCGATGGCCTGCCGGACCTTCACGTCGGCCAGCTTCGGGTTCCCCTTCTGGTTGATCGCCAGGTAGAGGATGTTGAAGGCCGGACGGGTGAGCATGTTGAAGCCCTCACCCTTGAGCGGCTCGACGTCGGCCGGGCCGACCAGGTCGTAGCCCTGGATGTCCCCGGAGCGCAGCGCCTGCTTGCGCGCGTTCTCGTCGGAGATGGTCTTGAAGATCAGGGTCTTCAGCTTGGCCTTGTTGCCGGCGTAGTCCTCGTTGCGCTCCAGGGTGAGCGTCTTGTTGGCGATGTCCCAGGCCTTGAACTTGAACGGCCCGGTGCCGGTCGGGTGCTCCGTCGCGTACGAGGGGTACTTGATGTCCTCCGCGGTGCCACCGACGTTGCTGGCGTCGTACTGCTCCAGCGCCTTCGGGCTGTGCATGGAGAACGACGGCAGCATCAGGGCGGCCGGGATCTTGCTGGAGACCCGGGTGAAGGCCAGGTCGACCGTGGTGGCGTCCTTGGCGGTGCAGGACTTGAAGAGGCTCGGCGGCAGTTCCGGGTCCTCGTTCTTGGCGAAGCCGCCCATGACGTCCTGCCAGTACGGGGTCACGTCCGGGCTCTGCATCAGGCCCTTGGCGTTGTACCAGCGGTTGAAGTTGACGCAGACCGCCTCGGCGTTGAAGTCGGTGCCGTCGTGGAACTTCACCCCGGAACGGAGCTTGAACGTCCAGGTCGTGCCGGCCGCATCCGGCGTCCAGGTCTCGGCCAGGCCGGGCGTCACCTTGGTGCCGCCCTCCTCCGGCCGGACCAGGGTCTCGAAGACCTGACGCGCCATGCGCAGCGACTCACCGTCACTGGCAAAGCTGGGGTCGAGCACCTTCGGGTCTCCGGCGACGCCGAAGACGAGAGTGTCCTTCTTGCTACCGCCGGAGTCTTCGCCGCGGTCGCTCTCGGCACAGCCTGCTACCGCAAGGGCCGCGGCCGCGACGGCCGCCAGCGCGGCCTTCGACCTGGGTGCACGCATGGGTGCTTCACCTCGTCCTAGGGGGTACGGACAACCTGGTGACAGGGGTCACCGATGGCGGTGACCTTAGCCCCCGTTCGGACCTCCCCGAAACTATTGACGAAGCTGTTGGTACCGGATCGTGTCTTTACCGCTGCGACCCGCGCCGGACAGGTCTGTTTTCCGCCCCGAATTGGGGCAGTTCACCCCGGTTCACCTATACGAATTTGTTACATCGAACGTCGAGACTGACCGGGCCATGTCAGAGCTGCGCAGGCCCGCCGCACCACAGTGGACCGACGCCGCCGGACGGGTGGCGCCGGTCCACGACCGGCGGTCTCAGACGGCCCGCCGCCCCTCGAACGCGCGTCCCAGGGTGATCTCGTCGGCGTACTCCAGGTCGCCACCGACCGGTAGGCCACTGGCCAGCCGGGTCACCGAGATGCCCATCGGCTTGACCATCAGGGCGAGGTACGTCGCGGTCGCCTCACCCTCCGTGTTCGGATCGGTGGCCAGGATCAGCTCCCGGACGGTGCCGTCGCCGAGCCGGACCATCAGCTCCCGGATGCGGAGATTGTCCGGGCCGATCCCCTCCAGCGGGTTGATCGCCCCACCGAGCACGTGGTAGCGGCCCCGGAACTCACCGGTCCGCTCGATCGCCACCACGTCCTTGGGCTCCTCGACCACGCAGAGCACCTCGTCGGTACGGCGCGGGTCGCGGCAGATCCGGCACCGCTCGGACTCGGCGACGTTGTAGCAGCTCGTGCAGAACCGGACCAGCTCCTTGACCTTGCGCAACGCCCCGGCCAGCCGGTTGACGTCGGCCGGGTCGGCAGAGAGGACGTGGAAGGCGATCCGCTGGGCACTCTTCGGGCCGACGCCCGGCAGCCGTCCCAGCTCGTCGATCAGGTCCTGGATGGCACCCTCGTACATGCAGCGACTCAGAACCCGGGCAGGCCGAGGCCACCCATGCCGCCGGTGACCGGGCCCATCTTCTGCTCGGTCAGCTCCCGGGCCGCCTCGGTGGCGTTGTGCACGGCCGCGACGACGAGGTCCTCCAGGGTCTCCACGTCCTCCGGGTCCACCGCCTTCGGGTCGATCCGGATCGCCTTCAGGTCCCCGGAACCGGAGACGGTCGCGGTGACCAGCCCACCGCCGGCGGTGCCGGTCAGCTCGGCCTCGGCCAGCTCGGCCTGGGCCGTGGCGATCTGCTGCTGCATCTTCTGCGCCTGCTTCAGCATCTGCTGCATGTTCGGCTGTCCACCTGGGCGCACGGATGACTCCTTCTCGCACTCGTCCCACTCGGCCGTCGCCAGCCTAACCGCTGTGAGCGGCCTCGCCCCGCGCGGTGCTTTGCCGGCGGCGCGTTCCGGAGGACCATGACCATGACGCCAGGTCGAGAAGAGGGAGACCCGCCGATGTCCCGCGAACAGGCCGCCGCGGCCATGGAACAGCAGGCCGGGGCGTGCGCGCAGTTGGCCGCCGGGCTCTACGCCGACCTGCTCGTCCGGGCCGCCGCCGACGTCCGCGCCGGCGGGCCGTGCGCCACCGTCATCCAGGGGTACGAGGACGCGCCCGTCGACGGGGCCGTGTCGCTGCGCCTGCTCGGCGGGGTGCACGCCCTGGTGCTCACCGGTGCCGCACCGGAGCTGGCCCGGTACTACCCGAGCGCCGGTGGCGCGTACCACCCCCGGGACGCGGACGCGTGCTGGACGGCGTTCCGGGACACCGTGACCGGCGCGTCGGACACCCTTCGGCCGTGGCTGCGCCGCCCGCCGCAGACCAACGAGGTCGGCCGGGCGCACCTGCTGCTCACCGGCCTGCTGTACGCCCTCGGCGAGCTGGGCGACCTGCCGGTACGCCTGGTGGAGCTGGGTGCCAGCGGAGGGTTGAACCTGCGCGCCGACCGGTTCCGGGTGGAGGCGGACGGCTTCGCCTGGGGGCCGGTCGACTCCCCGGTCCGGCTGCCCGACGCGTGGCGGGGCCCGGTGCCCGGCTGGCTGCGGGACGCCGCCGGGGCGTACCCCGAGATGACCGTGGTGGAGCGGCTCGGCTGCGATCCCGACCCGCTCGACCCGGGCGACCCGGCGGACGCGCTCGCGCTGCGGGCGTACCTCTGGCCGGAGCACACCGCCCGCGCGGCGCGGCTGGCCGGTGCGCTGGAGCTGGCCCGACGCCGGCCGGTACGGGTGGACGCCACCCGGGCGGCCGACTTCCTGGCCGGCGTCGACCCCCGCCCGGACACGCTCACCGTGGTCTGGCACTCGGTCATGCGGCAGTACGTGCCGGCCGACGAGTGGCGGCGGGTCACCGCCGAGATCGACCGGCTGGCCGGCAGCGGCGCGCCGGTCGCGCACGTCTCGTTCGAGCCGGGCGTGGCGGACAAGTCCCGCTTCCAGCTACGCGTCCGGATCGGGAACCGTCCGGAACGACTGCTCGCCGACGCGCACCCGCACGGCCTGCCCGCCTGGGTGCCCTGAGCGGTTCCGCCCCTACCGGGCGTCCACCTCGTTGATCTTCTCCGCGCCGAACACCTCGCGGAGCAACTGCACCGCCTGCTCCTCGCTGGACTGCCGGGCGGTCTTCTCGTCGATCACGTCGTCGAGCGGCTCGTCACCCGGGTCGAACCCCTCGTAGCTCGGGGCCGCCGGCTGCGGAACAGCTGCCCCCGGCGCCCTGCCGACCGTCGCGGTCGACCGGCCGCCGCCGCGCAGCGGGCCGTCGTAGTCCGGGTCGTAGGGCGGCTCCCCGGCGAACTCGTCGTCCGCCGTCTTCCGCGCCGGCGCCTCGGTACGCGTGCCCCGCCCGGCTGCGGCGGCCCGTGCGGCGGCGAGCGCACTGCTCACCGGAGTGCCACCAGCCCCTCCACCGACGGCTGCCGGCGGCGGCGTGGACGCGGCGGACCGGGCCGCTGGCGCCGTGTTGTCGGTGGCCCGGGATGACGGCGGGGCGGTCGCCCGGGACGTCGGCAGAGCGGACGGCGTGGCGGTGGGGCCGGTCGGTGCGGGCCGCCCGTTCGGAGCGTCCGGGGCGACGGTCCCACCGGGGCGCGCGGGCTCCGGCCAGTCGTCGCTCCTCTCGGGTGCGACACCACCCGGGCGGGCCGGTTCGGGCCAGTCCTCCTCGACGGCGGCCGACCCACCGCCCCCGGCCGGGCCGTCGGGCGAGGCCGCGCCGGCCGGGCCGGACCGCTCGGGAGCCGCCGGCGGTGCGGCGGGTCGGGCGGGTGGGGACGCTGCGGCCGCCGGCCGGGACGGCGCGGCGGATGCCCGGGAGCCGCCCCGCTCGCCGGCCACCTCGCACCGGATCTGCCAGCGCCCGCCGAGTTCCTCGTAGAGCGCGTCGGTGAGCACCTGGGCGTGGTCGGTCATCATCCGGGCCAGGACCGCCGACTTCACGGTCAGCACCAGGGTGTCGCCGTCCAGGTCCCGGACGACCGCGTCGCGCATCAACGCGGCGATCCGCTTGTTGCTCCGGTTGACCTTGCCGACCACGTCACCCCAGACCCGGCGGACCGAGACCGCGTCGACGGTTCCGGTGGACGGCGCGTCGGGGCGGGGCGGGGCGGGGGTGACCGGATCCGGCATCACCGCCTCCGGCGGCACCGCCCGGCGCGACCCGGTCGGTTCGGGAGCGGCAGCAGCGGTCGGCGTCCGTTCCGCCAGGGGCGGCGGGGCGGGCTCCGCAGCGGCGTCCCACGAGGGCGCGCCTCGGCCGGTCCCCGGCGCCGCCGGGGAGGGGACGGGCTCCGGGCGGACCGCAGCGGCCTCGGGACGGACCGGAGCAGTCTCCGGGCGGGCCGCAACGGGCTCGGAGCGGGCCGGAGCAGCCTCCGGGCGGGCCGACGCGACGTCGGCGGCGGGAGCGGGGACGCCCAGGGTGAGCCGGCGTTCCATCCGCTCCAGGCGTTGCAGCAGGCCACCGGTGGAGTCGTCGACGCCGGGCAGGAGCATCCGGGCGCAGATCAGCTCCAGCAGCAGCCGGGGGGCGGTCGCGCCCCGCATCTCGACCAGGCCGTTGTGCACGATGTCGGCGCAGCGGGACAGCGTCCCCGGGCCGAGCCGCTGGGCCTGCGCGGTCATCCGCTCGACCTGGTCGGCCGGACCGTCGATCAGACCCTTGTCGGCGGCGTCCGGCACCTGCTGGAGCACGATCAGATCGCGGAGACGTTCGAGCAGGTCGGAGGCGAAGCGGCGGGGGTCGTGCCCGGCCTCGGCCACCCGGTCGACGGTGGCGTACGCCGCCGCGCCGTCCCCGGCGGCGAGGGCGTCGCACATCTCGTCGATCAGCGCGGAGTCGGTGACGCCGAGCAGGGCGGCGGCCCGCGCGTAGCTGACCCCCTCCGGTCCCGCCCCGGCGATGAGCTGGTCGAGCACGGAGAGGCTGTCCCGGGCGCTGCCGCCGCCGGCCCGGACCACCAGCGGAAAGACCGCCGGGTCGACCGTGACCCCCTCGGCCTCGCAGAGCTGCTCCAGGTACGGCCGGAGCAGCTTCGGCGGGATCAGCCGGAACGGATAGTGGTGGGTCCGCGACTTGATCGTGCCGAGGACCTTCTCCGGCTCGGTGGTGGCGAAGATGAACTTGACGTACTCCGGGGGCTCCTCGACCAGCTTGAGCAGGGCGTTGAAGCCGGCCGACGAGACCATGTGCGCCTCGTCGATGACGTAGATCTTGAAGCGGCTGTTGGCGGGGGCGAAGAAGGCCTTCTCGCGCAGTTCACGGGCGTCGTCCACACCACCGTGGCTGGCCGCGTCGATCTCGATGACGTCGATCGAGCCGGCGCCGTCGCCGCTCAGCGACCGGCAGGAGCCGCACTGACCGCAGGGCTCGGGGGTGGGACCCTGCTCGCAGTTGAGCGAGCGGGCCAGGATCCGGGCGCTGGAGGTCTTGCCGCAGCCCCGGGGACCGGAGAAGAGGTAGGCGTGGTTCAGTCGCCCGCTGCGCAGCGCCTGCGACAGCGGCTCGGTCACGTGCTCCTGCCCGATGACCTCCGCGAACGTGCGCGGCCGGTACTTGCGGTAGAGCGCCAGTGCCACCCGTCCCGCCTCCTCTCGACCGAGCCATTCTGCGCCGGCCTGCCGCGGGTGACCACCCACCCCGCCGGCCGGACGCCGATCGGAGGAGACGTTATCGGGCACCGGAGACAGAAAGGCCCCCCGTGCACCCGTCAGAGCCCGCTTATCCTTGCTGCCTTCCGGCCCTGGGGAGGTTCACGAGATGCACGCCGCACGGGGGGTGCACCCAGCCTACCCGACGCCCGGACGATCTTCAGGGGGTGGTGGGGTGATCGAGTCGAACGAGACCTGTATCCTGTTCGACGGAGGATTCGCCTAGAGGCCTAGGGCGCACGCTTGGAAAGCGTGTTGGGTTTACACCCTCACGAGTTCGAATCTCGTATCCTCCGCTCTGAGCAGCACGAACGCGAGGGCCGGCCCCACCGGGGACCGGCCCTTCGTCGTCTCTGCGGCGCTCTCGTCTCAGTAGCCCTGCACCCTCGGGTAGCTGCGCCGCGCCGACCGAAGCGCGCGCCGGCGGGACCGCCCTGCTTGCGCCGACGGGCGACGACCAGGCGTGGCCGGAGGTGTCAGCGCAGCTCGGGCTGACGGGCCGTGGCACCGGACTGGTCCACGGCGGGTCCGGCACCGGGGTGGCCAGCCGGCGGCACCGTCCTCCCTCCCGGATCGGCGGCGGGCGGGGCGACGAAGGCCGGGCGGCGGGCGTTGGTGAGCCAGCGCAGCGCCCACTCGACCGGGCCGTAGCGGAACCGGCGCAGCCAGAACGCGCTCACCACCAGTTGGGCCACGAACACGGCCAGGGCGAAGGCGAGAAGCGCCAGCGGGGAGAACGTGCCGGCGAGCCCGAACCCGATGCCGGTGAAGGTGATCAGGCCGACCACCGACTGGCCCAGGTAGTTGGTGAGGGCCATCCGGCCGGCCGGGGCGAGCGCGGCCCGGACAGCCGCCGTACGCGCATCGCGCATGACCCGCAGCAGCGTCGCCACGTACGCGGCGGCCAGCAGCGGAGCTGTCGCGACGCTCGCCGCGACCCCGAGGGTGTTGCCGTTGCCGCCGCTGGCGGCGTAGACGATCGACCCGAGCAGCCCGACCGGGAATCCGATCCACTGGATCCGGCGCAGCACCGGCTCGCTGCCGGAGACCCGGGCCAGCCACTGCCGACGTCCGGCGACCATGCCGAGCAGGAACAGGCCCAGTGCGGTCGGGCCCTGCAGGGTCACCGCCTGGAGGAGCAGCAGCGGCAGACCGGCGACGCGTCCCTCGATGTTCGCCCCCCAGCCGCCGAGCAGCACCCGCGTCGCCTCCTGGCCGTTGGCCAGCGCCTCGGCCTCGCCGGGCAGGAACGCCGAGCGGTCCACGAAGAGCGCACTTGTGACCAGGCTGACCAGCACGAGGGCGTAGAGGGCCACCGCGATCCAGATCGCCGTCCGGTCCTGCACCTTGCGCAGCAGGAGCAGCGCGAGACATGCCACGGCGTACGTGGTGAGGACGTCGCCGCCGTAGAGGAAGACGGTGTGCAGGGCACCGAGGAGGAAGAGGCCACCGATCCGGCGGAGCATGCGTGCCGGGAAAGCTGCGCCGGCCCGGCCCGCCGCCTCCATCTGGAGGGTGAAGCTGTACCCGAAGAGGAACGAGAAGAGCACGTAGAACTTCATGTCGACGAAGACGGAGGAGAACGTGCGGACGGCGTTGTCCAGTTCCGAGCCGAAGTCGGGGTCGGTCACCAGGTTGCCCGGATAGCCGGAGGCCATGAACGTGACGTTGACGACGAAGATCCCGAGCAGTGCGAAGCCTCGGACCGCGTCGACGTCGAGAAGACGCCTGACTGGATTCTGTGTGGTCACGACCCACCCCCCAGATGATCTATGTATCCGATACAGAGTACGAGATACAGAGTCCCCGAGATCTACAGTGAGCACAAGACCCTGCGGGTGGACACGAGGAGTTCAACGTGGCGGAACACAGGCTCCCCCCTGTGGTGGCCCGGATGTGGGGCCGCGAGACCAGCCCGAGGCACGGCCCCCGGCCCAGCCTCGACCTCGGCAGGATCGTCGACGCCGCGATCCGGATCGCCGACCGCGACGGCCTGGAGGGGGTGAAGATGAGCAGCGTCGCCACCGAAGTCGGAGTGGCGACAATGTCGCTGTACCGCTACGTCGGCAGCAAGGACGAGCTGTTGATCGTGATGGCGGACGCCGCCGCGCCCGAACCACCGGTGCTCGACGGGCGGCCCTGGCGCGTCTACCTGACCGACTGGACCCGGGCCAACC
The DNA here is from genome assembly GCF_040639195.1 of Micromonospora sp. NPDC023956. Classification (NCBI taxonomy): domain Bacteria; kingdom Bacillati; phylum Actinomycetota; class Actinomycetes; order Micromonosporales; family Micromonosporaceae; genus Micromonospora; species Micromonospora sp. NPDC023956. The sequence goes on along the minus strand of NZ_JBEZZN010000003.1, from coordinate 29,002 downwards.
GGGACTTTCTGCTCGGCCGGCCCTGGTTGCTGGCGCTCAGCCAGCACACCCCGCCCGCCGGGCCTCGGTCGCTGCGCTGGCTCGACCGCGCACTCGCCGCGCTCGCCGACACCGGACTCGGCTACGGCGAGCGGATCAGCATCGCGACCACCCTCGCCGGCTACGCCACCCGGCAGGCAGCCCTGGCCCACGCCCTGAATCGCACGGCCGCCGCCACCGACGACTCGATCGCAGGGCTGGCCGGGTACGGCGACATCCTCGGCCAGGTCCTCGACCCGGACGGTTACCCGGAGCTGACCGCCGCAGTACGCGCGAACGCGTTCGGCGTCGCCGCGGAGTGGATCGACAACGCCGATTTCACCTTCGGGCTCGACCTGCTCCTCGACGGCATCCAGGCACTCATCACCCGCGGAAACAGTTGAACTGAGCAGCACGAACGGCAGGGCCGGCCCTACGGGGACCGGCCCTGCGTCAGCTCCACCGCCCCGGGGCACAGTGGTCAGGCCGCGGGGTCGATCTGGAGGAAGCCGTTCACGCACATCCGCTTGACCAGACGCGTCTGCGGCGGGGTGAGCCGGGGAGCGATCTCGCCGTACTTGACCGGGCCGCCGCTCAACAGGGTCCACAGCTCGTCCACGCCGTCGCGCTGCGGATCGGCGTCGATGGTGGTGCCGTGCGGGTCGGCGGTGGAGTAGATCCGCCGGCAGGGGACGGTGTCCCGCAGCGGCGACGGCGACGAGGCGGCGTTGGTGATCGGGTTACGCCAGTAGTGCGTCATCCCGTCCAGGATCGCGGGCGGAAGCTGCACGTTCGCCGGCGGGTTGGTCGCCTTGAACCCCGGCACCAGGAACGAGACGCTGTCGCGGATCGCGGTGCCGGGCGCGAGTGCGACGACCGCGTCGTCGGTGAGGTCCGCCGGCTCGGCCAGGGCGGTCGCCGCCAGGTACGGGCCGGCTGCGTCCAGGTCTTCGACCTTTCGGCTGCCGTGCGTCATGACTTCCAGCAACGCCGGCTGGAACGCCGTGTTCAGCAGCGTGTCGAAGGTCTGCTCGCGGATGCCGAGGTCGGCGCCCGTGCCCCGGGTGTTCCAGTACACGCTGCCCGGGTTGTTCTTCGCGATGGCGTGGTACCACTGGTCGATCATCAGCGCGAACGTCTCGGCGGTGCCGTGCCACTTGTCGTTGTAGTCCTGCCACAGGTGGCGTTGGTCGGTTTCGTCGAGGCTGCCGTCGGCCGTCTTCTGGATCAGTAGCGCGGCGGTCGTCGCCTGGGTCAGGGCGACCGCGACGCCCGAGGAGAAGAGCGGGTCGACGAAGAACGCGGCGTCGCCGACGAGCAGGTGCCGTTCGTCGTAGTCCGCGAACTCCTCACTGACCCGCGAGTAGTTGGTGGCGGTCAGCATGTGGTCGGCGACCGGCACCGCGTCAGCGATCAGGTCCTTCAGGTACGGCACCTGACGCACCGTCTCCAGAAACGTCCTCTGGTCGGTGAAGTCACGACCCGGTTCCCGCAGCACCGCCGGGTTCGTCACGATGCCGATCGAGTGGGTGAGGACCCGCCTGCCGTTGATGACCTTCGGCACCGGGATGTACCAGCACCAGCCGTCCCGGAAGGCGAAGCAACCGATCGGGGAGAGGTTGTCCGCGGTGAAGATGTTCCAGTCCGCGACGAGGTTCTGGGTCTGCCCGCAGTTCGTGAAGTGCTGCCAGATCGCGATGTTCTTGAAGTTGGAGAGCCAGCCGCGCTTGTTGCGGGCCGCCGAGACGTTGCTCTGCCGTCCCGACGCGTCGACGAAGTAGCCGGCGCGCACCGCCCGCTCGTCCGCCAGCCGCACCAGGCCCCCGCGCCCGTCCGGCTCGTACGCCGTCACCGCCACACCCTGGAACACGTCCACACCCACATCCGCCGCGTGGTCCAGCAGGATGTGGTCGAACTCGGCCCGGTCGACGTGCATCGTCCACCGCAGCACGCCGTCCCGCTCGAACAGCACGTCGTCGAAACGGGCGATGCTGGGCCGCTCCGGATCCCAGGCGAAGATGCCGCCGAACTTCTTCACCCAACACGGACTGGCGAGGACCTTGGCCAGCGCACCGCTCTCCTGGAGCGCGGGAACGACAGGGTGGGCGAAGGACTCACCGATGTGTTCGCGGGGAAAGATCTCCTTGTCGAAAATTGCTATTCGCAGGTCGGTGCGTTGGGCAAGTAGCGCGCCGAGGGTGGACCCGGCCGGGCCACCGCCCATGATGACGACGTCGTAGTACTCCCGCACGTGTCTGACCTTTCGTTCGTGGTACACGGGCCATGCCGGGTGCTGCGGTGCCGGAAGGTGGAAGGGTGCGCGGAACGCTGCCTCCTCGTGGTTCCGGGGTCCGGGGTGGACGGGATCCGACGGCGACCGGATCGGCTTCTGCCGTGGTCACAGGTGGAATCTGCTCGACCGGGAGGCCGGCCCGGAATCGCGACTATCCCATCGACCTCGATCCGAAGGAGATCGATTAGCGCTGCCCGTGAAGATCCGTAACGATCGCCCGTCCCCCGCCCCCCGAATTCCATTGCCGCCAATATATCAATCACCGCCCGCACATTAGTATGGGATTTCCACAAATTGCATTCGTCGCCAATCGTGGCAGACCTCTCGAATCCCCACCTGTCCGATGGGTCAATGGGGTTCCGACCGCGCCGTCCCGCCCGCTTCGGATCGGGGAGCGGGTCGGGCGTCCCGCCCTTCGCCAAGCGGCTGACGCCGCCCGGGTCCGCATGGTCCGCTGGTCGGATGCGGGTCGTGGTGCTGGGCGGTACGGAGTTCATCGGGCGGCGGGTGGTCGAACGGCTGGTCGGCCGGCACGACGAGGTCCTGGTGGTCCACCGGGGCCGGACCGAGCCCGCGGACCTCCCCGCCTGCGGGCACCTGCACGTCGACCGACGCGCCTTCGCCGAGGTCGCCGACCGGGTACGGGAATTCGCGCCGGACGCCGTGGTCGACTCGTACGCGCTCACCCGGGCGGACGCCGACGCGGTCCTGCCCCACCTGCCCGACGTACCGCTGGTGCTGCTCTCCAGCGTCGACGTCTACCGGGTGTGGGAACTGCTCCTCGCCGACGACGACACCCCGTTACCGGCACCGGTGACCGAGGACGCCCCACTGCGCCGGGGGCGCTTCCCGTACCGGGGTCAGGGCACCGGGATGGACGACTACGACAAGCTCGACGTCGAGCCGGCGTACCTGGGTCGGGGCGGCACCGTGTTCCGCCTCGGCATGGTCTACGGCCGACACGACCAGCAGCGGCGGGAGGAGTTCGTGTTGCGACGGGTCCGGGCGGGGCGGGCCCGGATCCCGGTCGGCGCGGGCGACGCCCTGATCACCCGCCTGCACGTCGACGACGCGGCCGGGGCGGTGCTCGCCGCTCTCGACCGGCCGGAGGCGGCCCGGGGCGAGCTGTTCAACCTGGGCGAGTCGGTGACACATCCGGTGCGGGGCTGGCTACGGCTGATCCTGGACGCCGCCGGGCACGACGCCGAGCTGGTCCGGGTGTCCGACGAGCGGGTGCCGGACGATCTGTGGATGACCCGGCGGCTGGCCCAGCACGTGCTCGTCGACAGCGGCAAGGCGAGCCGGTTGCTGGACTGGCGGTCGACGGACCCGACCACGGCCGTGCTCCGCTCGGTGCGCTGGCATCTGGACCACCCGCCGGCGGACAGCCCGGCCGACTTCGCCGCCGACGACCGGGCCCTCGCCGGCTGACCCGTCGGACGGACACCCCGCCCCTGGCACCGACCCGCCCGACGGCACTGCTGTGCCCGGTGGCGCTGTTCCCACCCACGGACCTCCCCGGCCCGGCGGCAGCACAGCCGGGGCAGCTCCACAGTGTCTTCGGAGTGCCCCTTCCGCCCCGCCGACCTCACTCTGGGTCACCGGGTGCGCCCGGGTGCGGTTTACTGACGACGTGATCATCGACGCCTCCGGGCCGGCCCGCCGCCGTGCCGCATGAGCTACCAGCTCAGCGCCGTCGTCGCCGACGTCGAGCTGCTGGCGGAGCAGACCGCCGGGTTGGACCACGCCGTCCTCGCCGCGCTGCGACAGGATTTCGCCCTGCTGCCGGTCACTCCACAACTGGTGGAGGAGCTGACCGGGGCGCTGCCCGACTTCACCGTCGAGGAGCTGGGTCCGCAGCGGCCGTTCCATCTGGTGCTCTCGGCCGCGCTGACCGAGGTGTTCGCCCGCTGGTCACGGCAGGGACCGGTGGCGTATTTGGAGGCGGAGTTCGCCGGCGGGACCGGACACCAGGCAGCGGTGCTGTGGCTGGACGGGGCGATGGTCTGGGGGCCGTGCTTCGACGCCACCCTCGACCGGCACCGCAGCGAGTGGCCGATCAACACCGCGCTGGTCCGGATCGGCGCGGAGCCCGGTAGCTGGATCGACCCCTTCGCCGAGCTGGGCCTGCACCTGGAGGGAAGTACCGAGGGGTGGCTGGCGCACGGTCGGCGCCGCCTTTCCGCCGATTACTGGGATGATCTCGCCGAGGAATGGGAATACCGGCAAAACCCTACAAACCAGCAACCTTGGCGGCCCGAAGCCGTTGGGGACTGGGGGATTTCATGACTTTGCGGCAGTTCTTGTTCATCGCGGCGTTGCTGACAGCGGCCTCGGTCGCCGGAAGCGGTAGCCGTCCACATCCGCCGGTCGAGCCGGCGCAACCGGCCGAACCGGTCGCACCGGTCGTCGACGAGGTGATCGATCTGCACGGGCTCGCCGGAGTCGAGTTCGGCGACAGTCGGCGGGAACTGACCGAGCGGGGCGTGCTCCGTGAGGTGGCCGAGTCCTGCGGTCCCACGCTGGTCGGGCACGAGACGGTCAGCCCGGTCTTCCACCAGGGCCGGCTGGTGCTGCTCTGGGTCAGCGCTCCCGTCCGGACGCCGGAGGGGGTCACCATCGGCACACCGGTCCGCGAGCTGCGATCCCGTTTCCCGTCCCTGGCCCGCCTCGACGCGCCGGACGGGACGTACCGCTTCGACGGACTGCTCGCCCGGCGGGGCGACCGCGCGTACCTGTTTCTCCACGACGGACGGACGGTCCGCAAGACGATCGCCGGTTACGCCGACTACGCGCAGCGTCTCTTCGACGAGGGCCACGGTCCCTGCTGACCCGAGCGCGCCCCGGGCACCTCACCACGCGATCGGCAGCTCCTGCGGCCCGAGGATCGCGTGCCCTGCCTTCCACCGCACCTCCTCGGCGGGAACGGCGAGCCGCAGGGCGGGCAGTTCGCGTAGCAGCAGCCCGATCGCGGTCCGTACCTCCAGGGCGCCCAGATGTGCCCCGATGCAGTAGTGCGGGCCGTACCCGAAGGAGAGGTGCGGATTGGGGTCGCGGTCGAAGTCCGTCCGTTCCGGGTCGGGGAAGACCCGTGGATCCCGGTTGGCCGCGTCGTGCGAGGGGATCACCACGTCCCCGGCGGTGAGCCGCGCGCCGCTGGGCAGCTCCACGTCGGCCAGAACCCGGCGCGGCATGTCGTCGGCGTTCGCGGTCGAGTGCAGCCGCTCCAGCTCGGTGATCGCCGGGTCCAGCCGCTCCGGATGGTCGAGCAGGTACGCCCAGCCGGAGGCGTACCCCCGGTAGGGACGGCTGCACAGGACGTGGACGAAGGTGGCGATGGAGCTGGCGGCGGTCTCCCAGCCCCCGACCACCAGGGAGATCGGCAGCTTGATCTGTACGTCCACCGGCTGGTCGACGGCGGTCTCGGCGATCCGGGTGAGCAGGTCGCCGGCCGGACAGCCCCGCCGTCGCTCGATCTGCTCCCACAGGTAGCCACTCATCGCCTGGGCGGAGCGGGCGGCCTCGTCGCGGGTGAGTTCGCTGTCGGCCAGGAACATCTCGCCCCACCGACGGAACCGCGCCCGGTCCTGTTCGGGGATACCGAGCAGGTCGCAGACGACGTGCAGGGTGAACGGGATGGCGAAGTCCCGGAGCAGGTCGGCCCGGCCACCCCCGCCGAGCAGGGCGGTGAGCTGGGCGACCGCCTCGGCCTCGATCCGCCCCCGCAGTCCGGCGACCGCCTGCCGGGTGAAGACGTCCCTGACGGTGCCCCGGACCCGGGCGTGCTCGTCGCCGTCCAGGCCCAGCATCGTGCCGGTCACGTCGACCGGGTCGGCCGCTCCGGCGGCGGCGCGGGAGAAGACGTCCTGCCGCCGCAGCACCTCCCGGACGTCCGCGTATCGGCAGATCAACAGTGCCGGGACGGATTCACCGTTGACCTGGCGGACCACCGGCACCACCCCGGATCCGCCAGCGGCGAAGCGCCCGTAGTACGGGTGCTTGTCCGGGCCGGGAGGCCGGTTCACCCCGTCGGCGTCGGCGTGGAACGGATGACGAAGGCGGGTGACCGACTCGTGACTGCTGGTGATCATGACACCACGATCCCATCGATGACCACCTGAATCCAGAGCCCCGAGCGAACGACCCGGCGCCAGCGGGGGCAGCGCGTCACCCCGGCCTCAGTGGTGCCAGGCTGAGCCAATCGGAGCCACGCTGAGCCAAGACTGATTGCCGATGGTGCCACGGTGTGCCATAGTGATGCCATGGACCTGACCCCGTATGTGGCTTCTCTCGGTCGCGAGCTGCTGACGGCCGCGGCGCCCGGCGACGACCACGGCAGCACGTTGATCGAGCGGTTGACCGTGTCGATGGAGTCGGCGATCCGGCTCGCCCTGCTCGAGGCGCTGTCGGCCGCCGCCGACGAGATCACCCGGGAGCTGGCTCCCGGTTCGGTCCAGGTACGCCTGCGCGGCCGTGACCCGGAGTTCGTCGTGGCACCGCCGCCGGTGGAACAGCGCCAGGACGACACCACCGACCGGGGTACGGCACCGGTCGACGACGCCACGACGGGCTTCGACGAGGGTGCCACGGCACGCATCAACGTCCGCCTTCCGGAACAGCTCAAGGCTGCGGTCGAGGAAGCGGCCAGCCGCGAGGGCCGATCGGTCAACGCGTGGCTGGTACGGGCCGCCTCGACCGCACTGCGGGCCGCCGAGCGGGACCACGGCTCCGTCCCGCGCGGCAAGCCCGGTACGCAGCGCTACACCGGCTGGGCGCGTTAGCCGAACCGGCTCCACTCTCCTTCCACGTCCCCCACCAGCGGGGATGTTCTTCCGACTCATCTCGAGGGGACAGCCATGCCTGTTTTCGCCACCCCGGAACCGATCTCCGTCACGATCGAACTCTCCGTCGGTGACGTGCGGCTCGTCGCGAGCGACCGCACCGACACCGTCGTCGAGGTGCGGCCGAGCGACGGGTCCGACGACTCCGACGTCAAGGCCGCGCAGCAGACCCGCGTCGAGTACGCCGACGGCACGTTGACGGTGCGCGGACCGAAGTCCGGTGCGCTCAACTTCTCCAAGCGGTCCAGGTCGGTCACCGTGCTCGTCGAGCTTCCCGCCGGCTCGGCGGTGCACGGTGACCTGTCGGTCGGGGAGGTCCACAGCACCGGCGTGCTCGGCGGGTGCCGGTTCAAGACCTCCGTCGGGCACGTCCGGCTCGACCGGACGGGTCAGCTGCGCCTGGACACCTCCGCGGGTCACCTCACCGTCGGCCGGGTCGGCGGTGACGTCGAGGTCACCAGCGGCAGCGGCCACGTCCGCCTCGGCGAGGTCAGCGGAGCCGCGGTCGTGAAGAGCTCCAACGGCAGCATCGAGATCGACTCCGTCACCGGCGAACTGCGTGCACGGGCGGCCAACGGCGACATCTCCGTCAACCGCGCCGGTGCCGGAGTCGAAGCCAGGACGTCGAACGGCACCATTCGCGTCCACGAGGTCGCGCGCGATGCGATCACGCTGCACAGCGCAGCCGGCGATCTGGAGATCGGCGTCGCCGCGGGCACCGCCGCGTGGCTCGACCTGAAGACCGGGCACGGACGCGTGCACAACGCGCTGGACGACATCGGCGGGCGACCGGAGCAGTCCGAGCGGACCGTCGAGGTCCGCGCGCAGACCTCCTTCGGCGACATCACCGTCCGCCGTTCCTGACCAGACCTCTCGGAGGGACCTTTTCATGACCACACCTACCTCGTCGGCGATCGCGGCGACCGGACTGCGCAGGTCGTTCGGCGATTACGTCGTCCTCGACGGGATCGACCTGAACGTCCCGCGGGGCACCGTTCTGGCGCTGCTCGGCGCGAACGGAGCGGGCAAGACCACCACGGTCCGGATCCTGTCCACGCTGATCCGCGCCGACGGGGGCAGCGCGCGGATCGCAGGACACGACCTGGTCACGGAGCCCGACGCGGTGCGCGCCGCGATCGGCGTCACCGGCCAGTTCTCCGCGGTCGACAACCTGCTGACCGGCCAGGAGAACCTGACCCTGATGGCCGACCTGCACCACCTGGGCCGGGCGGAGGGCCGGCGCAGGGTCGCCGAGTTGCTCGACCAGTTCGACCTGGTGGACGCGGCCGGGAAACCGGCCGCGACCTATTCCGGCGGCATGCGCAGACGGCTCGACCTCGCGATGACCCTGGTCGGCACCCCTCAGGTGATCTTCCTCGACGAGCCGACCACCGGCCTGGACCCGCGCAGCCGCCGTGGCATGTGGCAGATCGTGCGGGAGCTGGTCGCCGGCGGCGTCACCATCCTCCTCACCACGCAGTACCTGGAGGAGGCCGACGAACTCGCCGACCGGATCGCGGTACTCGACCGCGGCAGGATCGTCGCCGAGGGCACCGCGGACGAACTCAAGCGCCGCATCCCCGGTGGTCACATCCTGTTGCGGTTCGCCGACCCCGGCGACCTCGAGTCCGCGGTACGGGCGGTCGGCCCGGCGGCCCGCGACAGCGACGCGCTCGCCCTACGGGTGCCGCACGACGGCAGCCTCGGTGCGCTGAAGGCCCTGCTCGACCGGCTGGACGAGAACGCCGTCGAGGTCGACTCGCTGAGCATGCACACCCCCGACCTCGACGACGTCTTCCTCGCCCTCACCGGCAGTCCCACGAACGAGAAGGTGACCACGCGATGAGCACCATGTCGTACGCACTGACCGACTCGGCGACGATGCTGCGCCGCAACCTCCGGCGGATGGCGCGCTATCCGTCCATGACGGTCACGCTCGTCGGCATGCCGGTCGTCTTCCTGCTGCTGTTCGTCTACGTCTTCGGCGGCACACTCGGCGCCGGGCTCGGCGGGCCCTCCGGCGGACGGGCGGAGTACGTCAACTACGTCACCCCCGCGATCATCCTGATGACGATCACCGCTGCGGTGCAGGGCACCTCCGTCTCGGTGGCCATGGACATGACCGAGGGCATCGTCGACCGGTTCCGCACCATGGCCATCGCCCGCGTCTCCGTCCTGACCGGGCACGTCCTCGGCAGTCTCGTCCAGACGATGCTCAGTATCGCGGTGGTCGTCGGCGTCGCCCTGCTCGTCGGCTTCCGGCCGTCCGCAGGTCCGGGTGCCTGGCTCGCCCTCACCGGCGTGCTGGTGATGATGAGCTTCGCCTTCATCTGGCTGTCGGTCGCCCTCGGCCTGGCCAGCAGGACCGTGGAGTCGTCCAGCAACGTCGGACTGCCCCTGGTCCTGTTGCCCTTCCTGGGCAGCGGGTTCGTCCCGACCGACTCGATGCCCACCGCACTGCGGTGGTTCGCCGAGTACCAGCCGTTCACCCCGCTCATCGAGACCATCCGCGCTCTCCTGATGGGCACGCCGCTCGGGAACAGCGCGGCCATCGCCGTCGGCTGGTGCGTCGTCATCACCCTCGGCGGCTACCTCTGGTCGAGGAAGCTGTTCAACCGCGAGTCCCGCCGCGCGGCGTAGGCCCTTCCCCGCCGTCGAGCTCCGCCCGGCGCCGGTTCCGCCGCGGCCCGCAGCGTCCATCGCCACGTCCCACCGCTTCCGGCACGCCACCACGGATGCCACTAGCGCCAATCGGTTTGCTATGGAAACCTATTGGCATGACTTCCGATGCGGTTCGTGTCGCCGGTGACCCCCACCGGCTGTTGGCTGATGCGCGCGGCCTCGCGCGCCGGGTTCGTCTCGCCCAACGGGTGACGTGGTTGCCGCTGCTGGTGCTGGCGTTGGTGACGTTCGGGGCGATCCCCGCCTACCAGTACGGCCACCCCGTCGTCAGCAACTGCAAGACGGTGGACGGCGGGCAGGTGTGCAAGGTGTGGGAGCCGGCCGCGCAGTTCTACTGGCTGGCAGCCGCAGTCCTGGCGTACGCGGTGATCGCCGGCGGGTACCTGCGGGTGGCCCGGGCCCGGGGGGTGGACGCCCGGGTCCTGCCGTACGTGCTCACCGGGGTCGTGCTCTCGATCGTGCCGTTCGCCGCCATCGCCGCCGGCGCCGGGGCCTGGATCGTCCGCGACCCGCAGGCGCTCCTCGATCCCTCCACCTCCGTCCAGGTACTGTTCCGGTTGCTCACGCCGACCGGCGCGATCGGGCTGGCCCTGCTGGTGCTGGCCTGGCTGGAGCGGCACGTCGCGCTGCTGTTGTTCGCCCTCGGATACCTGGCGGTGGTGTTGGTGCCGATCGACTTCCGCTGGGGAGCCCACTGGAGTGGCCGGTGGGAGGACGTGCCGATGCTGGTCGTCAGCGGCGGCGTGCTCCTGCTGGGCAGTGCCGGTTTCGCGCTGGCGCAACGGCTGCGGCAGCCCCGGTGACCGGCTCCGTCGACACCCCGGCACCCGACGAGACCGAAGCCCCGCATCCGGCCACCGGGCTCGACGACGTGGTGCACCAGCGGATCCGGCTCGGCATCCTTACCATCGCGCACGAGGCCCGCCGGGTGGAGTTCGGCTTTCTGCGTACCCAGTTGGAGCTGACCGCCGGCAACCTCTCCAAGCACCTGGGGGTGCTGGAGACGGCCGGCCTGGTCCAGATCGAGAAGGGTTACGCCGGACGCCGCGGCCGGACCTGGATCTCGCTCACCGCCGCCGGTGACGCCGCACTGGCCGAAGAGATCACGCGGCTGAAACAGCTCATCGCCCGCGTCGACACGACGAACGGGCAGTAGCCGCACCGGCCAGAACCCCGACCGAGACGAGGATCTGGGACCGAAAGCGGAACGCCCGGTGAGTCCTGACGGACTCACCGGGCGTTCCCACATGTCACGAGCGGTGGCGGCGGGATTTGAACCCGCGGAGGGCGTAAACCCTCACACGCTTTCGAGGCGTGCTCCTTAGGCCACTCGGACACGCCACCGCCGAGAAGGGTACAGGACCACCGGCCCGGACGCCGAACCGGTATGCCGCCGGTCGGCCTGGCAGGATCCCTGTCATGAGTGTGCACATCGGCGCGAAGCCGGGAGAGATCGCCGAACGGGTCCTGCTGCCGGGCGACCCGCTGCGGGCCAAGTGGATCGCGGAAACCTACCTCGAGGACGCCACGTGCTACTCGACGGTTCGGGGCATGCTGGGCTTCACCGGCCGGTGGAACGGCGTCGAGGTCTCCGTCCAGGGCTCCGGCATGGGCATGCCGTCCGCCTCGATCTACGCCCACGAGCTGATCAACGAGTACGGCGTCCGGTCGCTGATCCGGGTCGGTTCCTGCGGTGCCATCAGCCCGGACCTGCAACTGCGCGACGTGCTCGCCGCGAACGGCTCGGCCACCGACTCGAACATGAACCGGGTGCGCTTCGACGGGCTCATCGACTACGCCCCGGTCGCCGACTTCGGGCTGCTGCGCACCTCGGTCGAGATCGCCGAGCGGCGCGGCGTACCGATGCGGGTGGGGCCGGTGCTGGCGGCGGACGCCTTCTACACCGACCGGCCGGACCTCTACGACCGGCTCGCCGACTACGGCGTGCTGGCGGTCGAGATGGAGTCGGCGGCGCTCTACACGATCGCCGCGCGGTTCCGGGCCCGCGCCCTGACCGTGCTCACCGTCAGCGACCACATCAAGACCGGCGAGAAGACCGCCTCCGCCGAGCGGGAGAACACCTTCTCCCAGATGGCCGAGATCGCCCTCGACACCATCGTGGCCTGACCACCGCGGTGGTGGCAGGGGGCCCTTCCGGCGTCGAGGGTCCCCTGCCACCGCGCTGACGCAGCACGCCCCTCTCAGCGGAAGAAGGCGCGCAGCAGGGCGGCGGACTCGGTTTCGAGGACGCCGCCGTACACCTCGGGGCGGTGGTTGAGCCGACGGTCGCGCAGCACGTCCCAGAGTGAACCGGCCGCCCCGGTCTTCGGCTCCCAGGCCCCGAAGACCACCGTCGACACCCGGGCCAGCACCAGCGCGCCCGCGCACATCGTGCACGGTTCCAGGGTCACCACCAGGGTGCAGCCGTCCAGCCGCCAGCGGCCGAGCCGCTGCGCTCCCCGGCGCAGGGCCAGCACCTCGGCGTGCGCGGTCGGGTCGCCGGTGAGTTCCCGCTCGTTGCGGCCGACGGCCAGTTCGACGCCGTCCGGGCCGTAGAGCACCGCACCGACCGGCACGTCGTCCGGGCCGACCGGGGCGTCGTCGACGCCGACCGGGGCGTCGTCGACGCCGTCCAGGTCGTCGAGCACCGCGTCGACCGGGACGACCGTCGGGGTGTCCGGGCCGGTGACGGCGACCGTCAGCGCACGGCGCATCCACAACTCGTGGCGCTGCCGCCGGCCGACACCGCCCGGGTCGGCCAGCCCCTCCTCCGGTCCCGGTCCGACCCGGCCGACGTACCCGGGTGTGGGTTGGCCCGGCCGGACGGTTTCCAGCGCCGGGTCGGTGGCATCCGCCGGCTCACCACCGGCGGCACGGGGAAGCCCGGCGGCAGAGGAGGGCTCGGCGACGCGGGGAAGCCCGGCGGGGAGACGTGCGGGGTCGGCGGCGGGCGACCCACCGTCGGGAGGCGGCTCGTTCACACCTCGCGCATCTCCTCGACCTCGTCGGCGCAGCCGAGCACCTGGCACACCTCGGCGGTGACGTCGGCGGGGAGCATCCCTTCCCGGGCACAGAGGGCGATCAGCCGCTGCGCGGGGATGCCCAGGTCGGCGAGGAGATCGGCGTCCCCGACCGGATCGGCCTCGGGGTCGACCGCCGGCTGGTCGCTCTCCCCGCTGCCGGTCGTCCGCCGTGCCTCGCCGACGTCGTCGAGGTCGGATGCCTTCAGGTCGCCGACCAGCACCGACCCGAGCCAGGACTCCTCGGCGTACGCCGAGTCGGAGCCGAAGACCCGCAGGTCCACTCCCTCGTCCAGGCGCAGCACCACCAGGTACGCGTCGTCGGCCTCGACGAAGAGCAACGACAGGTCGGCGTCGGGCTCGACGTCCCGCAGGCGCTCGGCCACCTCGTCGAGATCGGTGACGCCCCGCAGGTTCACCTCGGCGGCGGTCCAGCCGCCCGCGTCCCGTACCGCAGCCGCGGCGAAGTACGACACTGTCCCCCCTGACTACCCGGCACCGCGTGCCGACCCGTTACGCGTGCACGGTAGCCGGTCGCATCGGTGGGTGGTCGGTCAACGCCCCGATGAGGCGGACGATCCCCGGGAAAGTCGCGCCGCTCCGGTCAGCCGGCGACCCGGCGGCGGGTGGCGATGAGCTGGCGCAGCCGCTCACTGCGTACCCGCTGCGGTCGCTCCCGCTGGCGGACCGCTCTGGCCCCGGCCAGTTCCGCGAGGAGCTGCAGGCGTCGGCGGCTGCGGTCGGGGTCGAGCCGCTGGGTGGTCCAGGCCATAACGCGAGGGTGGCCCAGTCCTGTCAGGTACGTCAAGACGCGCTTCGGAGTGCAGCGGAGCGACCACGCAACGCTGACCGCAGCAGCCCGCTGGGCCGGTTGCCCGCCGCCGTCACCAGAGCGGCCAGTTCCCGCTGCCCGCCCAGCTCGCCACCACCACGGCCACGGCGATGCTCCAGCCCCCGGCGGTGACGATCGCCACGCCGGTGCCCGCCCCCCGGTCCCCGAAGCGGACCAGCACCAGGGCGACGACCCAGGCGACGAGGCCGGCGCCGGCCGTCCACCAGACGTAGCCGCGCAGATCCCCGCCGAGCAGGCCGAAGAAGAGCAGCCAGGCGGCACCGACCGCGCCACCGGCGGCGACGCCGCTGCCGGTGACCGGATGCGGCTCACGGTAGGTCGGGCGGACGGGGCGTCCGGAGGGGAAGAGACCCGACGGGGTACGCCCCACCGGGTGCCCCACGCCCGGCGCGGGCGGCGGGCCGGGTTGCCAGGTCATCGCCGTCGATCCTCCCCGGGCCCGGCGGGCCCCCTCCCACCGTAGTGGTCTGTCAGGATGGTCGGGTGTTGCCGCGACTGATCGGGTACGGACCCACGCGGCCGATGGTGCTGCTGCTGCTCGTGCCGGTGCTGCTGGCCGGGTGCGCGACCACCCGGCCGACGTCCGCCCCACCGGGACCGGTCGGGTCGTGGTCGCCGACCGGCCCCGTCACGGCGACGCAGCCGGCGGCCACCGGGAGCCCGACGGCCCGTCCCGCACCGTCCCGTACCGGCCTGCGGTACGCCTTCCCGGTGCGGTCCCGCAAGGTCGGCTACCACCCGACCCACTCGGCGTACCCGGGCACGGACATCTTCGCCGACTGCGGCGAGCCGGTCGTCGCGGTGACCGACGGCGAGATCCTCGAGGTGAGCCGGGTGGACCGCTTCGACCCGCAGGGGCCGAGGGGGCCGTACAACGGCGGTCTCTCCGTCTCGCTGCTCGGCGACGACGGCGTGCGGTACTACGGCTCCCACCTGAGCGTGGTCGCCGACGGGGTGGCCGCCGGGGTCCGGGTCCGGACCGGGCAGCAACTCGGGCTGGTGGGCCGGACGGGCAACGCGAACAACGTCTGCCACCTGCACTTCGGCATCTCGCCGCCGTGCACCGGAAAGGACGGCTGGTGGATCCGGCGGGGCGTGGTCTGGCCGGCGCGCTATCTCGACGCCTGGCGGCGGGGGGTGCACCGGGAGCCCGCCGCCGAGGTGCGCACGTGGCACCGCAAGCACGGCTGTCCACCCGCTCCGACCTCGGCCAACTGACCGCCCACTCAGGCGCTTAACGGGTAGGACACATTGACGAGTGTTGCCTTGTCGGCTACCGTCCGAGCGAGAGAGCGCTCTCACAGCACCCTTTCCCCCCATTTCTGACAAGCGCCCCGGAGTCGGCCAAACCGGCGTCGGACGCGCGATGGAGGCCCGATGAAACCTCCCGTCCCCCACCGCCCGCTGGCGCTGGCCGCGGCGACAGCCCTGGCCGTCCTCGTCGGCGGCCTGGCCGTCAGCGTCACCACCCCCGCCGAGGCCGCCACCGTCGGCCGGGGCAGCTACACCACCGACCCGGTCGGCCCGCTCCCCGCCGGCTGTGGGCAGATGTCCACCAACCCCCGCCAGTTCGTCACCGCCAACGCCCCCAGCGGCCCGGTGCCCACCAACGACTGGTGGTCGTCCCTGCTCTGGAAGAAGACCAACTGCGCGTTCAGCGAGCCGCTGCACGCGCACCCGATCTCGTTCGCCACGCTCACCGACGGCCTCGGCTTCTCGGCCACCTCCACCCCGGTCATCACCGGCACCGCGACCGGGGTCGGCGAGTTCAAGTACCCGTACCAGGAGGACATCCGGGTCGGGGTCGCCGGGCTCGCCGCACCGAACGTCAAGGTCGACGGCTGGACCGACTGGACGGTCAGCCCGCACTGGAGCGACGGCACCCGCACCCTGCGGGCCACCATCGGCCACGGCCTGCCGTTCACCTACCTCCAGACCGGCGGCGGCGACGCGGTGGTCAACGCGACCGGCGGCAGCCCCACCGTCTGGTCGAACAGCGGCAGCACCATCGGTTTCACCGTCCGCGGCAACAACTACGTCGCGTACGCCCCGACCGGTGCGACCTGGACGGTCAGCGGCACCCGGATCTCGTCCAACCTGGCCGGCCGGGGCTACTTCTCGGTCGCCCTGCTGCCGCAGACCAGTGACACGACGGCCCGCGCCTCGCTCGCCGCCACCTACGGCCAGTACGCGCACGCCCACGTCACCGGCACCCGGGTCTCCTACAGCTACGACCAGGCCACCAGCACGGTCCAGACGACGTACGCGTTCACCACCACCGCCCGCGAGGGCAGCGCCAACCGGACCGTGGTCAGCCTCTACCCGCACCACTGGAAGTCGCTGGCCGGATCCACCCCGATCGCCCAGACCTACCCGTCGGCCCGGGGCCGGATGAAGGTGCTCACCGGCGTCAACCAGTTCCAGACGTCGATGAAGTTCCACGGGGTGATGCCGGAACTGCCCGCCGTCGCCACCGGCAGCGGCAGCGACCTGACCACCCTGCGCAACCACCTCGCCGCCGTCCGGGGCAACCCGATGGACCAGCGGGGCAACGACACCTACTGGACCGGCAAGGGCCTCGGCCGGGCGGCCCGGATCGCCGAGATCGCCGACCTGGTCGGTGACATCGACACCCGCACCGCCGCGCTGAACGCCATCCGCAGCACCCTCACCGAGTGGTTCACCGCCTCGGCGGGCAAGACCGAGCGGCTGTTCTACTACGACCGCAACTGGGGCACGCTGATCGGTTACCCGGCGTCGTACGGGTCCGACCAGGAACTCAACGACCACCACTTCCACTACGGGTACTACATCGCCGCCGCCGCGACGCTGGCCAAGTTCGACCCGACCTGGGCCCGTGCGGACCAGTACGGCGGCATGGTCGACCTGCTGATCCGGGACGCCAACAACTACGTCCGCAGCGACACCCGCTTCCCGTACCTGCGGGACTTCGACATCTACGCCGGCCACGACTGGGCCTCCGGGCACGGCTCGTTCGCCTCCGGCAACAACCAGGAGTCCTCGTCGGAGGGAATGAACTTCGCCAACGCCCTGATCCAGTGGGGTCAGGCCACCGGCGACACCGCCGTCCGGGACGCCGGCATCTGGATGTACACCACCCAGGCGGCGGCGATCAACGAGTACTGGTTCGACGTCGACAACGAGAACTTCCCGGCCGCGTTCGGCCACTCCACGGTCGGCATGGTCTGGGGCGACGGCGGCGCGTACGCCACCTGGTTCAGCGCCGACCCGGAGATGATCCAGGGCATCAACATGCTCCCGGTCACCGGTGGTCACCTGTACATGGGCTACCGGCCGGCGTACAACTCGACGAACTACGCCGAACTGGTCCGCAACAACGGCGGTGAGCCCACCGTCTGGCAGGACATCCTCTGGCAGTTCCTCGCACTCGGCGACCCGGACGCGGCCCTGGCCAAACTCCGCGCCAACCCCGGTTACACCCCCGAGGAGGGCGAGAGCAGGGCGCACACCTTCCACTGGGTACGCAACCTCGCCGCCCTGGGCAACGTCGACCGGACGGTCACCGCGAACCACCCGCTCGCGGCGGTGTTCGTCCGCAACGGCGCCCGCACCTACGTGGCGAGCAACATCAGTTCCTCCCCGATCACCGTCCGCTTCTCCAACGGCACCTCGCTCAACGTGGCGGCGGGCAAGACGGCCACCACCGGGGCGCACACCTGGAGCGGCGGCAACGCCGGCGGCGGAGTGAACCCGACTCCCACGCCGACCGCGACGCCCACGTCCAGCCCGACCCCGACCCCCACCCCGACCGGCACGCCGGGCTCCCCGACCCGCTACCTGCTCGCCGGGGGCGGTCTCGCGGGCGCCGGCACGGCGGGCACCGCCTCGATCGCCGCCGCGAACGGCAACCACGACGGACGACCGACCAACGCGCTGGTCTTCACCGCGACCGGCGTCAACCTCACCTACCAGGGGGGCAACAGCAGCTTCGACCTCTTCCTCGACGCCGGCACGGCGGTCGGCAACGGTGTGCAGCTGCGCGCCTCGTACGACCTGACCGGTGACGGCACCTTCGAGCGGGTGGAGACCTTCCGCTACTTCGCCACCGACCCGGTCCAGGGATACGAGCACTACACCCAGAACCAGGGCCTTCTCACGGCCACCGGCAGCCACGGCAACCTGCGCAACGGCACCGTGAAGCTGGAGGTCTGGTCGGCCATCGGCGGAAACCCGACCACCCTCGGTGTGGGCAACCAGTCGGTCCTCCGGCTCCCCCACGCCTGATCGGCGTACCAACCGGCCCGGGGGCCGTCGTGGCGCTGGCCACGACGGCCCCCGGTTCCGTCGGCCCCGCCGACCAGGGGGAGGACCGTCCCCGCGATGCAAGGAAGAGGACCGTCCCCGCGATGTCAGGGAGAGGACCGTCCCGCCGATCTCCGGGGGACGACCGCGCCGCCGGCATCCGGGGGGACGGCCGCCCCCGCCGTATCCGGGGGACGACCGGCCCGACGAGCGCGACCCGCCCGCGAGGCAGGGCGGAAGGACGGGCGCAACCCGGAACGGGGGCGTAGGTTCGCAGGGTGAGCCGGGATCCCGTCGCCGACCTGCGCCGCGTCGCGTTCCTGCTGGAACGGGCGAACGAGGCCACCTACCGGGTACGCGCGTTCCGCTCCGCGGCCACGACCCTCGCCGCCCTGCCCGCCGGGGAACTGGCCGAACGGGCCCGCACCGGCAGGCTCACCGAGCTGACCGGGGTCGGTGACGTCACCGCCCGCTGCGTGGTCGAGTCGCTGGCCGGCGAGGAGCCGGTCTACCTGCGCCGGCTGGCCGCCACCGAGGGCACCGACCTGGACGCCACCGCCACCGAGCTGCGTACGGCGCTGCGCGGCGACTGCCACACCCACTCCGACTGGTCCGACGGCGGGTCGCCGATCGAGGAGATGGCCCTCGCCGCAGCGGAACTGGGCCACGAGTACCTGGTGCTCACCGACCACTCGCCCCGGCTCACGGTCGCCCGGGGGCTGACCGCCGACCGGCTGCGCCGCCAGCTCGACCACGTGGCGCACCTCAACGACGCGCTGCCGGAGGGGTTCCGGATCCTCACCGGGATCGAGGTGGACATCCTCGCCGACGGCTCGCTCGACCAGTCCGACGAGCTGCTGGCCCGGCTGGACGTGGTGGTCGGCTCGGTGCACAGTGGCCTGAACGACGACCGGGCGAGGATGACCCGACGGATGCTCGCCGCCGTCGCCAACCCGCACCTGGACATCCTCGGTCACTGCACCGGGCGGATGGTGTCGTCCCGACCGGCCGGGGTGAAGGGGCCGGGCGACCGGGCGCACCGGGCGCGTACCCGGCCGGAGAGCGACTTCGACGCCGACGCGGTCTTCGCCGCCTGCGCCGAGCACGGCAAGGCCGTCGAGATCAACTCGCGGCCGGAGCGGCAGGACCCGCCGAAGCGGCTGATCCGACGTGCCCTGGAGGCCGGCTGCGTCTTCGCCGTGAACACCGACGCGCACGCCCCGGGACAGCTCGACTGGCAACGGTTCGGCTGTGAACGGGCCGCCCGGTGCGGGGTGCCCGCCGACCGGGTGGTGAACACCCGGTCGGCCGACGAGTTGGTGGCCTGGGCACGGAGCCACGACCCCACCTGAGGACCCGCCGGGCGTACCGAACCCCGGCCCGGTGGGGCGTCAGTGCGGGGCGGCCACGGTGGGAGCGGCCGGCGCGGCGGGCGCCTCGGCGACGGGCACCGCCCGGTACGGCCACCGGACGACGCCCTGCGACACCGCCACCCCGAGCAGCACGACCAGCGCCCCGACCGGCTGGTGCCAGGTGGGCGTCTCGTCGAGGGCCAACGCGCCGATGAGCACCGCGAAGACCGGGATCAGGTAGGTGACCGTGGATGCCGCACTCGCGCCGATCAACCGGATGTTGTGCATGTTGATCACGAAGGCCAGCCCGGTGCCGAGGGCCCCGAGCGCCAGCACGCTGCCCAGCACGTCCCAGGAGAGCGCGCTGGGCTCGGGCGGTGCCCCCGCCACCAGCGGGGCCACCACCGCCAGTTGGACGGTGGCGATCAGCAACTGCGCCGCGGACAGGGCCAGCCCCGACTCGGCGCGGCCCGCGACGAACCGCTTCTGGTACGGGATGGCCATGCCGTAGCAGGCTGCCGCGCCGAAGCACATCAGTTGCCCGGTGAAGGTGGCGCCACCGATGCCCTGCCAGACCCCGAGCACCACCAGCACCCCGGCGAAGCCCAACCCGAGGCCGACGGCCCGCCGCGTGGTCAACCGCTCGGTCCGGAACACCAGCACCGCCAGCGGCAGCACGACCAGCGGGGTGGTGGCGTTCCAGATGCCGGCCAGCATCGACGGGATCCGCTGCTCGCCGTAGCCGAAGAGGGTGAACGGGAGCGCCACGCCGAACGCGGCCACCACCGTGAGGTGCAGCCAGAGCCGACGGTCCCGGGGAAGCCGGTCGCGGAGCACGGCGAGCACCAGGAGGAGGGTCAGCGCCCCGGTGGCGACCCGTCCCAGGGTGACGTAGAGCGGGTGCAGCTCCCGGATCCCGATCTTGATGAACAGGAAACTGGAGCCCCAGATCGCCGCGAGCAGCACGAACCCGGGAAGCCAGCTGCGCAGGGGCGCCCGGTCAGGGGTGGAGTCCGGTGTCACTCCTGACACTCTGCCCCAGCCCCCCGACATTGTCCGCCGCTACCCGGTCACCGTGTCGCGCGTCACCGCAACCTGCCGACAGTGGTGGCGGTGACCAGCGGGCACGCCGGAAAGAAGGTCGACAGTCGGGGCAGCCGGTCACGTAGGGTTCCCCCGTGGGACGAATCGACGACCTCGCGAACCGGTACGTGGTGGAGTGGGCCGCACTCAATCCGGCCGGTGCCACCTACGCCGGCATCGCCGGCCATGACGACCGCCTCGACGACCTGACGCCGGACGGCTACGCCGCCCGCGCCGAGCTGGACCGGCGCACCCTGGCCGAACTGGACGTCATCGAGCCGGACACGCTGGCGGAGCGGACGGCCAAGGAGGCCATGCAGGAGCGACTGGGCCTGACCCTGGCCCGGTACGACGCGGGCGAGGAGACCAGCGCGATCAACGTGATCGCCAGCGGCCTGCACGACCTCCGCTCGGTCTTCGACCTGATGCCGACCGAGGGCGAGGAGGCGTTGGCGAACGTCGCCACCCGGCTCCAGCAGTTCGCCGGGGCACTGGAGGGCTACAAGACCACGTTGCGCGAGGCGGCCGACGCCGGCCACGTCTCCTCCCGTACCCAGATGGTCGAGGTCGCCAAGCAGTGCGACATCTGGACCGATCCGGACGGCGACGACTTCTTCCACGGCCTGGTCGAGCGGCTCGGTGCCGACGGCAGGCTCGGCGCCGACCTGCGCCGGGGCGCGGCGGCTGCCACCGCGGCGACGGCCGAGTTCGGCCGGTTCCTCCGCACCGAGTTGGCCCCGCGCGGGCGGGAGAAGCAGGCCGCCGGCCGGGAGCGCTACGCCCTGGCCTCCCAGTACTTCCTCGGCGCGAAGATCGACCTGGACGAGACGTACGCCTGGGGCTTCGAGGAACTGGCCCGCCTGGAGGCCGACATGCGGACGGCGGCCGGCCGGATCGTCGGTCCCGGGGCGACCGTCGACGAGGCGGTGGCCGCACTGGACGCCGACCCGGCCCGCACCATCCAGGGCAAGGAGGCGTTCCGGGACTGGATGCAGGCCCTCGCCGACCGGGCCGTCGACGAGCTGCACGGCACCCACTTCGACATCCCCGAGCAGGTACGCCGCATCGAGTGCCGCCTCGCCCCGACCAGTGACGGCGGCATCTACTACACCGGCCCCAGCGAGGACTTCTCCCGGCCCGGTCGGATGTGGTGGGCCGTGCCGCAGGGCGTCACCGACTTCTCCACCTGGCGCGAGGTGACCACGGTCTACCACGAGGGCGTGCCGGGCCACCACCTCCAGGTCGGGCAGACCGCCGTCCGGGCCGAGCTGCTCAACCGCTGGCAGCGGCTGCTCTGCTGGGTTTCCGGTCACGGTGAGGGCTGGGCACTCTACGCCGAACGCCTGATGGACGAGCTGGGTTACCTGGCGGACCCGGGTGACCGGCTCGGCATGCTCGACGCGCAGGCGTTCCGGGCAGCCCGGGTCATCGTCGACATCGGCATGCACCTGGAACTGGAGATCCCCCGGGACAACCCGTTCGGCTTCCGGCCGGGTGAGCGCTGGACGCCGGAGCTGGGCTGGGAGTTCATGCGCGCGCACTGCCGGGTGCCCGACGAGAACCTGCGCTTCGAGCTGAACCGCTACCTGGGCTGGCCGGGGCAGGCCCCGTCGTACAAGGTCGGTGAGCGGATCTGGCTCCAGGCCAGGGACGAGGCGAAGACCCGCAAGGGCGCCGAGTTCGACCTGCGGGAGTTCCACCGGCAGGCGCTCGACCTGGGCGCGCTCGGACTCGACCCGCTGCGCCGGGCGCTCGCCCGCCTCTGAGCATCGGCGGCGACCGGGGCGGCGGAGACGTCCGGCCCGGTCGCCGGCCGGTTCACGGCAGGGTCAGCCGGAGCGGTTCGTCGCCGGTGGTGAGCACGTCACAGTCGACGTAGGCCAGGTCCATCACCGGGTCCTGGAAGACGAGCTGCGGCGCGGTGATCGGGATGCCGTCCGGGAACGGCAGGTCCGGCGTGAGCGTGACGGTGACCAGGCCGGGGCCGCCGAGCAGGGTGAGCCGACCGGTGAACCGGGTGGCGTAGAAGGCCACGTCGCCGTCGACGGTGAGCTGGTCGGTGGCGTACCGCAACGGACGCCCGGCGGTTCCGGTCGACTGGAGCGCGAAGTCGTCGGTGACCGCCCGGCGCATGCTGAACTTCAACGCGCGCAGCGTGCCGTCGACGGTCCGCAGGTCGACGACCCCCTCGAAGCGGATCCCGGTCATCACCACCTTCGAGCCGGTGAGCTTCGACGGCGTGCCCACCGTGGGCTGTCCCGGCTCGGCGTCGATCCGGGGCAGCGGCCTGCCCGGCTGGACCGGACCGGGCTGCTCCGGGTCGTCGGGGTCGTCCGGGGTGGGGGTCGCGCAGGTCGGCGGGGTGGTGGACGTCCCGGCCGGGGCGGGACGCGCCGTGGGCGTTCCGCCGGGGGCGGTGCCCGGGGTGGCCGCGACCGGTGCCGGGATCGGCGCCGGCCGCGCTCGGGCGTCGTCTCCGGTCCGGAGGTTCCCGGTCGCCCCGACGACGTCGGTGGCCGGGGTGGCGTCGGGTGCGGCGGGCGTGACCGGGCCGTCGTCCGATCCGGCGGGCGTGGTCGGGAGAGCCGTACCGGGGTCGGGGTCGGGCGTGTCGTCGCCGGAGGTGGCGGACGGGTCCGGCGCGCCGGACGGAGCCGACGCGGTCGGGGTCGGGCTGGACGGAGCCGACGCGGTCGGGGTCGGGCCGGACGTGGCCGGCGCGGTCGGGGTCGGGCAGGCGGACCCGGCCGGCGCGGCCCGCACCGCCGTCGGGCCGTTCAGGCCGAGCAGGCCGGCCACACCGAGGCTGAGCAGGGCCACCGCCCCGGCGAGGAACCGGGGATCGCGGGGGGAGAGCCCGGCCTCCCGCTCGACGGGCATGATCTCGTCGACCAGGGTCCGGTCCCGGTCGTCGGTCTCCGGCGGGTTCGCCGGTCCCGGCCCGACCGACGGCACACCGACGGACGGCGCGACAGCGGACGGCGCGACGGCGGGCAGCGGCCCGGCGGACGCCGCCTCCCGGGCCGGGGCGGCGGGTGCACGGGCGGGGACCCAGGCGAAGCCGAGTGCGCTGCCGACCATGCCCAGCACCAGGCCGACGAAGAAGCCGCCGAGGTTGACCCCGATCAGCGAGAACAGGGCGGTGACCGCCGCGACGACGGCGTAGAACATCCGGTGCTGCGGGGTGAACCACATGAACATCCCGCAGGCCACCAGGACGGTGGGGATCACCCAGGAGAGAAACCCGGTCGGTCCCATCTGGAACGTCAGGCCGCCGAGGCTCATCTGGGTGGTGCCGAAGATCTGCACACCGGCCAGGGCGGTCAGCAGTCCGCCCCAGAACGGTCGGCTCCGCCGCCACCGGTGGAACCTTCCCCTTGCCTGGGTGAACCCGCCCGGACGGGCATGCTGCGGGTCCGCGCTTGTCACGTGCGCCTCCTGGGCGGCTCTGGTGGTGGGGGCCGGAGGGGACGGGCCGTGGGGCCCACGGCGGTGTCCGCGTGGGCCCCGGCGTCACCTCAGAAGCACTCCCTGGCCTCGGCGCCGACGTTCACCTTCAGCTTGAGCCCGGTGAGGGTGAAGGTGCCGGCGCTGGTCGAGCGGGCCACCTGCTTCAGGTCGTTGATCACCACGCTGTCCGCGCTCTGCCCGAACGACTTCGGCGTGGCCTTCCCGTTCAGGTCGGTGGCGTCCCGTCCGATCTTGATATTCGAGAAGGTGGCGTCGCCCTCCAGCGAGTCCATGTCGATCAGCAGCCCATCGGCGGTGGCCGGGGTGCCGCCACCACCGGCGTTGATGGTGAGCACGATCGGCATGTTCGGGATCTTCACCGACTGGCAGAGGTTGTGGAGCTTGGCCCTGGTGATCTCCGAGACGGCGACCGGGTGGGCGGTGCCGTCCTTCTCCTCGACCATGCCGCCGTACTGCTTGAAGCCGTCGCCCTCCAGCTTGGAGGCGCTGACCTTGAACGTCTGTCCGGAAACGGCGAAGGACGCCGCGATGGCACCGTTCGCCATCCCGACGACGATGGCACCGGCGACGACGGTGGTGGGCACCAGCATGGCGGCGAACCGACGCCAGCGCACGCCGCCCTGGGTCGGGGAGTCGGTCGATTCCTGCACGGGTCCTCCTCGAGAGGGGTCACCGGACGCGGGGCGGCGCCGGGACTGCGGGGGGAGCACCACGCGGCGCCACGGGACCCACTGTGCTGCTGGCCGTGCGCAGCGTGCGGATTGGATGGTCGCGCGTGGCGACGGACGTCACAAGGCCCTTGCTACCCGCCGGTAACTCTGCCGTGACATCGAAGATCGCAATTCCCTTACCGGCGGTGAGAACGTGCCGGCACCCGCACCGGGCAAACCACTCCGATTGCCACAGGGCGCCTCCACCGACCTCACCATCGGTAGTCGTTCCATTGACAGGTCACATTTTGGAAACGGCTGCCTGACAAACCGCTGAGGGTGATCGACGACCACCCGTCCGGGGGATGGACCACGGCCGTCCGGTAGTGATCATTCGCCTGCCGCCACCCAGTCGTGCAGCAACCGCCGGTCGATCGCGTCCGGCCGGCCCAGCGCCCGCCCGTCGGCCAGCCACCCACGTAGCTCGGTCCGGGAGAACCAGCGCGCCTCCCGCAACTCCACCCCGTCGACCCGGAACCGGTCCGACGTCGCGACCGCGCGGAACCCCACCATCAGCCCCGCCGGGAAGGGCCAGGCCTGCGACCCCTGGTAGGACATCTCCCGCACCGACACCCCGGCCTCCTCGGCCAGCTCCCGGCGCACCGCGTCCTCCAGGCTCTCGCCCACCTCCACGAATCCGGCCAGCGTCGACCAGCCCTCCGGTCCCGCACCGGCGTGCCGGGCCAGCAGGCACCGGGCGGGCGGCTCGGGCGCCTCGACCAGCACGATGACCGCCGGCTCGATCCGGGGGAAGAGCACCCGACCGCAATCCGTACCGGCACACCGCCGGGCGTGCCCACCCGACACAGGGGCCGTCACCGCCCCGCAGGCTCCGCAGAACCGCTGCTGCCGGTGCCAGTGCAGCAGACCCCTGGCGTACGCCTGGAGAGCCGCCTCGGCCGCGCTCAGCGCCCCCACGATCGCCCGTACGTCCACCGTCGCGTCCGCACCCGCCAGGGTCAACGCCCGTGCCTCGGTCAGCTCCGAGAGATCTGCGGCGAAGACCGCCCCGCCACTGCCGAGACACCCGGCACCGGGCCTCCCGGCCCCGGCCGGGGTGACGTCGGGCACCACCTCGACCCGGTCGTCGACACCGAGGAAGACCACCTCGCCGGCCTCGGCGAGCAGCCCGGCGGCGTCGGGGGCCGGCACCCTTACCGGCCGGGTGCCCCCACCCGTCACCAGGCAGCGGTCCCGCCAGAGCACCAGGACCCCGGTGTCCGGCGCGCGCAGCAACGACTCCAGCCACCCCGCGTCGTCACGCCGCGCCCCGGCCCGGTCCAGCCAGCCGCCACCGTAGGTCGATCCGCCGCCGTCGCTCCGCATCCCGTCACCGTGCCATGACCGAGGGCACCGGCGCGATCCGGAGCGACACGCGTACCGACCTGCGTGGTGATGCGCACTGCCGAAGGCCCCTCGGCGTTGGTTACCGTAGTCGTTCACCGGGGAGTTCCCCGCTCCCCCCGTGGTACGTCCGATCGAGGTTCTGCCTGTGACTCTGTACGGCGACAAGCTGCCTCCCGCCGACGACCGGCCGACCGTCCAGGTCACCGCGGTCACCTGGCCCGCCACCGACGCCGGGCCGCCCCCGCCTGCCGCCGGGCCGGCCCCCGCCGGTCCGGCACCGGATCCGGCCGCTCCCCCCTCCCGCCCGCGACGACGGCGACAGGTGGTGCTCGCCGCCGGGCTGGCGACCGTACTGCTCGCCGCCGGGGCCGGCGCGAGCGGTTACGCGTACGCCGGTGAGGTCCCGCGCGGCACCACCGTCCTCGGCACCGAGGTGGGCGGCAAGAGCCGGGCGGATGCGGCCCGGGCGCTCCGGGCCGAACTGGACCGCCGGGCCGTCACACTCACCGCTCCCGTGCCGGTACGCGTCGGCGACCGGACCACCGAGATCAGGCCGGCCGACGTCGGGCTGACGGTGGACGTGGACGCGACCGTGGCGGCGGCCGTCGAGGCCCAGGCCGCCCCGCTCAGCCGCCTCTTCGGCTCCCGTACGGTCGAGCCGGTGGTGACGGTCGACGCCGCCCGGCTCGAGACCGTGCTGGAGGCGGCGGTCGGCCCGCAGGGCCGCAAGATGACCATGCCGAAGATCACCTACAGCGGCACCACCCCGAAAAAGGTCCACCCGAAGCCCGCCCTCACCGTCGACGGGCAGGCCTCCGCCGAGGCGGTGCGCGCGGGCTGGCTCAGCGCCGAGCCGGTAACCGTTCCGCTGGTCGAGAAGCACCCGGCGACCACCGCCGAGGAGGTCGACCGCCTGGTGACCGAGCTGGCCGCGCCCGCGGTCGCCGCGCCGGTCACGCTGACCACCGACAAGGGGTCGGTGACCATCCCGCCGAAGGCGATCGCGCGGAGCCTCAGCTTTCCCGCCGACAAGACCGGCAAGCTCACTCCCAAACTCGACGTCAAGAAGCTCCGGGCCGCGCTGGGCGGCAAGCTGGCCGCCATCGAGGTGGAACCCCAGGACGCCGCGATGACGTTGGCCGGCGGGAGGCCGAAGGCCGTCCCGAGCCGTGCCGGACAGCGCCTCGACGACGCCGCCCTGAGCCGCGACCTGCTCGCCGTACTGCCGAAGGCCGACGGCCGCACGGTCAACGGGGTGCTCAAGCCGGTCGAGGCCGACCTGACCACCGAGGAGGTCACCCAGCTCGGCATCAAGGAGCGGGTGTCCAGCTTCACCACCCACTTCACCGGTGGTCTCTCCTCGTCCCGCAGCAAGAACATCGTCCAGATCGCCAAGGACGTCGACGGCACGGTGGTCCAGCCGGGCGAGACGTTCTCCCTCAACGGTCACACCGGTGAGCGCAGCTACCAGCAGGGTTACCACGACGCGCCGGTCATCATGAACGGGAAGCTCGTACCCGGCGTCGGCGGTGGGACGTCCCAGTTCACCACCACCCTGTTCAACGCCATCTACTACGCCGGCCTGGAGGACGTCGAACACAAGCCGCACTCGTACTGGTTCAGCCGGTACCCCGCGGTGATCGAGTCGACGATCTTCTACCCGGACCTGGACTTCAAGTTCCGCAACAACACCCCGCACGGGGTCATGATCGACACCTCGTACACGTCGGGTTCGGTGACCGTGGCGATCTGGGGCACCAAGATGTACGACAGCGTGCGGACCGAGTACAGCCCACGGCGGAACATCACCAGGCCCAAGGTCGTCCACCTGGAGCCAGGACCGTCCTGCATCGCCACCAACGGCATCGACGGCTTCACCCAGGACGCCTACCGGGTCATCCGTAAGGACGGCAAGGTGGTGAAGCGGGAGAAGTTCACCTGGACCTACCAGGCCGAGCCGCGCTTCGTCTGCGGACCGTAGCAACGCCACGTCCTCGGGAACGCCCGCACACGACGCCCCGCCGGCCCTGCACCGGCGGGGCGTCTCCCGTTTCCGGGACGCGTTGCTCCCGCCGGGCCCGCCTCGACGGCGCCTCGGACGTCGCGTCCCGACGCCGGTGACGTGGCGGCGCGTCGCTCCCGCCCGCGCCCGGACGCCTCAGCGCTCCCCGGGACGCCTCAGGGCCGGGCCTCGGCCAGTCCCTGCCGTACGCCGTCGGCGTCCCGGTCGGTTCCGTAGACCGGGGTGTCCGGCTGCTGCCGCCAGCTCTCGTCCAGGGTCCCGGCATCCACCGGGTCGAACCCGAGCGCGTCGACGACCTCCATCACGAGCCGCTTCGCCTCCTGGTCGTCCCCGGCCACCGGGAGGGCGATCCGGTCCGGGGCACCGGCCGGACTGCCCTTCTCCAGCAGGTGTCGCGCCTGGATGTTGTTGAACGCCTTGACCACCCGGGCGCCCTTGAGGAAGTCGGCCGTCCAGCGGCTGGAGGTGAGGCTCCGATCCGCGATGTCCGGCACGTCCCCGTCCCGTTGGGGGTAGTAGTTGTTGGCATCGACGACCACCCGGCCCTCGAAGGCCGAGGCGGGCAGCTGCGGTACGACCTTCAGTGGCACCGCCACCACCACGAGGTCCCCGCTGCGGGCCGCCTGTTCCACGGTGCCCGGGGTCGCCCCGGTCTCCTCGGCCAGGTCACGCAGCGAGTCGGGCCCGCGCGAGTTCGCCACCGTCACGTCGTGGCCCAGGTCGCGCAGCCGCCGGGTCAGGGTGCCACCGATGTGGCCCGAGCCGATGATGCCGATCCTCATGAGCGCTCTCTCCTACCTCCGCCGGTACGGCGGTACGGGTCGGGACAGAGAGCAGATACCCCGGAGGGTCAGGGTGATTCCCCCAGGAAACGACACTTCTTTCGGGCAACGCAACGAGGGCCACCCCGATAACGGGGTGGCCCTCGTGAAAGAAGTCCGGCGGTGTCCTACTCTCCCACACCCTCACGAGTGCAGTACCATCGGCGCTGGAGGGCTTAGCTTCCGGGTTCGGAATGTGACCGG